>NZ_CP039865.1:2565000-3229166 GCF_005160265.1 Phreatobacter aquaticus
CCTCGCCGGAATGCTGGGTGACGATCAGCCCCGGCACCACTTCCAGCGCTTCGCCGGGCCTTGTGATCGGCCGGGCCTGGACCTCCTGGGCGGAGACCTCCCCCTGCGATGCCGAGGCGACGGGGACAGTTCCGCCCGTGCTGCCCTCACTGCTGCGCTCGGCCGAGACGGTGATTTCCGGCAGCGCGGTCTGGGCAGTGGCGACCACCGGCAGGACGCCCAGGGCGATGCCCGCCGCCAGCCGGATCAGCCCGCGCCGTTTGCCTGCTGCCATGCCCATTCCCCGATCAACGGGGATATGGTTGCATCGCAGCAAAACCGGCGGAAGGGGTCGGTATGAAGAATCGTCAGATTATTCACACCGGCGGATGCCGCCTCGCTCAGGCAGCGCCCAGCAGCGCCGCGCGCGTCTTCTCCAGCACATAGGTCTCGACCGCCTTCTGGTCGGCGGCGAGATGCACCATGCGCTCCTCGCGTTCCATCAGGTCGCCGGTCCAGGCGGGCAGGGCGGGCCTGACGCCGCAGGCGGCTTCCACCGCATCGGGGAACTTGGCGGGATGGGCGGTCGACAGCACAACGGTCGGCACCTTGGGGTCGGCCTCGCCCTTGCGCGCCGAGACCACGCCCACCGCCGTGTGCGGATCGAGCAGATAGCCGGTCTTTTCCAGCGTCTCGCGGATGCAGGCTGAGACCTCGGCCTCGTCGGCGCGGGCGGCCGAGAACTCGCGCCGGATCGCCGCCATCGGGGCGTCTCCGATCGAGAAGCTGCCGGATTGCGAGAGGCTCGCCATCATTCCGCGGAGCGTCGCGGCATCGCGGCCGACGGCATCGAACAGCAGGCGCTCGAAGTTGGACGAGACCTGGATGTCCATCGACGGCGACGAGGTCGCGACCACGCCGGTCACCTCGTAGCGGCCGGTGCGCAGCGTGCGCTCCAGAATGTCGTTGACGTTCGTCGCCACCACCAGCTCGCTGATCGGCAAGCCCATGCGCTTCGCCACATAACCCGCGAAGATGTCGCCGAAATTGCCCGTCGGCACGACATAGCGCGCGGCCCGTCCCGGTGCGCCAAGGGCCGCGCCGGCGACGAAGTAATAGACCACCTGGGCCACGATCCTGGCCCAGTTGATCGAGTTGACGCCCGAAAGCTTCACCCGGTCGCGGAAGGCGAGGTTGTTGAACAGGCCCTTCACGATCGCCTGACAATCGTCGAACGTGCCATCGATCGACAAGGCATGGACGTTCGGCGCGTTGACGGTCGTCATCATCCGCCGCTGCACATCCGACACGCGCCCATCGGGGAACAGGATCACCACGTCCACCTGCTCCAGCCCCTTGAAGGCCTCGACGGCGGCGCCGCCGGTATCGCCCGAGGTCGCCCCGACGATGGTCGCCCGCTGTCCCCGCGCCTTCAGCACATGGTCCATCAGCCGTCCCAGCAGCTGCATTGCGCAGTCCTTGAAGGCGAGGGTGGGGCCGTGGAACAGTTCCAGCACCCATTCCGACGACGACAGCTGCACCAGCGGCGTCACGGCGGGATGGCGGAAGCTCGCATAGGCCTCGTCCACCATGGCGTGGAAGGCCTTCTCCTCGATCGCGCCGTCGACGAAGGGCTTCAGCACCTGCTTGGCCACATCCGCGTAAGCGAGGCCCGAGAATCCGGCGATCGTATCCTCATCCAGGACCGGCCAGCTCTCCGGCACATAGAGGCCGCCGTCACGGGCAAGGCCCGCCAGCAGCGCATCGGAGAAGGAGAGCTTGGGCGCTTCGCCCCGGGTCGAGATATACAGCATGGCGGCCTCTGTCTTCGGTGCTCCGATTAAGCCGGGGGGCGCCGCGAGGCAACAGACTTGTCCCCGTTCGAGCCGGAATCGTCATGGAACAGGACGGAGACCTCCCTCCGGCATGGGCCTGGCTGCGCCACCGGGACGGAGAGCACCTGGAACAGGAGAGAGGTGTCGCTCCTCTGGACCGGAGACACCCGCCCATGTCACAGGGCAGTCGCAATTGCCGCCTAACCGGACCGTCATGACAGCCGATCTCGCAACCGCCTCAGCAACCCCGCTTCGTGCCATCCTGCTCGACAAGGATGGCACCTTTGTGGACTTCCACCAGACGTGGGGGCCCGCCGCCTTCCGGGTGATGACCCGCATGGCCGGCGGCGACCGCGGCCGCGTCGGGCGGCTGATGGCGGTGAGCCATTACGACGAGGCGTCCCTGTCGTTCCGCCCGACCTCACCGCTGGTCGCGGGCTCCTCGGCCGATTATGGGCCGCTCTGGGCCGACGCCATCGGCGTGCCGTTCTCGGCCGCCGTCACCGACGAGATGGATCGGCTGTTCGTCGCCGAGGGCCTGGCGGGACTGGTGGCGATCGGCGATCCGAACGCCGTCATGATCGACCTCAAGCGGCGCGGCCTGATCCTCGGCGTCGTCACCAACGATTCCGAGAACGGCGCCCGCTCGCAGACGGCCAAGCTCGGCATCGACCACCATTTCGATTTCATCGTCGGCTGGGATTCCGGCCATGGCCGAAAGCCCGAGGCCGGCCAGATCCACGCCTTCCTCGATAGCCACGGCATGGCGCCGCACGAGGTGGCGATGGTCGGCGACAGCCTCCATGACATGCATGCGGCAAGGAAAGCCGGCGTGATCGCGGTGGGCGTCACGTCCGGGCCGATGGTGCCGGATGAGTTCGAGAGCCATGCCGACGTGGTGCTGGGCTCGATCATGGAGCTTGGTGACTGGCTTGATCGGCGGGGGTGAGGCGAGTGTTCGTCAGGCTGGCGAGGTTTCCGCTGGCCCCCCACCCCCATGCCCCTCCCCACCACACGTGGGGGGAGGGGAGTTCGGGACGCGCTTTCTGAGAGGCTTGCGCACGGGAGCAGGGGGGCTCAAGCCTGAGGCCGATCGAGATCGGACGCCGTTGCAGGCACGACCGTTCCCTCCCCCCGCTTGCGGTGGGGAGGGTTAGGGTGGGGGGCCTTGCAGCAAGCCTTCACATCCTCACGTGAACCGCGTCGCGAACACCGCCCCGTCCTCCAGCCCCTGCTCATAGGCCGCACGGATGGCCCCAGCATCGGTCACGGCGAAGCGGCTGGTGAGGATCGGCACGCTCGGCCGCACCACGATCCGCTTGTCGGTATCCTCCATCGCCTTGCCGGCGCGGGTCGACAGAACCAGTGTCCGGCCGCCCTGGTTCTCCACATCGGTCAGCCGGTCGATCGGCGGATTGTCGACGAGGCCGCCATCCAGCGCCGCCCGTCCGCCAACCTTGCCCACCGGCATGAAGGGCGGCACCGTGGCCGTGCCCATCAGCGCGTCCACCAGCTCGTCCGCGCTCTCGATCTGATGGGTCGAGACCCAGCTCGCGGTGAGGCCGACATGCCGGCCGGCGCGCGAATGGGCCGCCCCCATCCACACCTTCTCCACCTGATAGGCGCCGATCGCCAGATAAGCCGCGAGATAGGCCGGCATGAAGCGCGGCGGGTGGGTGATCTGGATCAGGATCTCGGGCGCCGCCTTCAGCGCGGCGATCTCCAGGGGCCCGAAGACTTCCGCGATCAGCTGGCGATAGAGCGAGCCCACGATGAACGGCGAGCGGCCCTTCAGCATCTCGCTCCACACCACCTCGCGCTCGAAGCCCTCGCAGGCGTCGAGCACGATCTTCCTGACACGGTCGCCCTGGCCGATCAGCGAGAAACAGGCCTGGAAGGCGCCGGCCGACACGGCCACCACCTGCTTCGGGCTCTGGGGATGGCGCGCCGTGAAGGCGTCCCAGAAGCCGCCCTGCCAATAGCACCGGTTGCCGCCGCCGGCGAAGGCAACAGCGTCGAAAGTCGCTTGCGTCATCCTCAATGTCTAGCGGGGTTCCGACGCCTGCGTCGAGAGTGTCCGTGTCGTCCGCGCAAGCGCCTCAGGCCTGATCGCCATCGGGGTCGCGATTGCGCCACCGGACCGTTGGCCGAAGCGCGATGACCCGCGCCCCCTCGTGCAGGCTCAAGGTTGCGCCGCGAATGCCCTGGCTGAACAGAGGACGCGCCCAGCGCCGGGCATAGATCCGCGCGGCCCTGTCCTCGATGGCATAGAAGTGCTCGTACACGAAGGGGACGATCTCGTCGTCCTTGGGGCGGCACAGCGCGACCTGATAGCGCTTGGCAATACTCATGCAAAGCTCCACTGGAGATGGGCCATAGATGGCAGTGTTCGCCAGATTATGAGTCTGGAAAAACATCATCTGTCTGAATGTTAGTCACTTCAGTCTATGAATGCCGTCGATCGATAGTCATCGATAAGTCATTCTGCATTCATAGATGCAGTGTAGCCCAATTTATAAGCGCCCGATCTGACGCGAATGTGACGACGTGCATGATGTCAGCTCAAAAATGACGCAGCGTAAGATAACCTGTCTGTTATACGCCCCATAGGCTTGGGTGCGACGTGATTTGGAGAGGAGCAGTCAGATGATGCCTGATGTGGTCGCCGAGCGTGTTCTGCCGATGGATCTCCGCAATACCGAGTTCCGGGCCATGCTCATCGACAAGGGCTTCCGCTGGGTGACGATCGAGCGGCGCAGTCCGGATGGCCGGTTCACCAGCATGCACAAGTGCGAGCGTCTGGCCGAACGCGCGGCACGGTCGTCCAATCGCATTGTGGTGAACCTCGAGACCGGTGATTTCGGCTGACGCGCTATGCCGGTTTCGAGCGTGCCGCGGTCCCGGCGTCGAGCCTGTCAGTTCGTCATCGCGAGGGGTTGCGTCGTGCCGAGGCGCTCGCTATACAGCGGCCTCGTTCGCGAGGCGGAGTGTAGCGCAGTCTGGTAGCGCACCACGTTCGGGACGTGGGGGTCGCAGGTTCAAATCCTGCCACTCCGACCAGCGGCCCCAAGGGGTGGCGCGGTCGGGCCCGCGAACGAAGACGCTCTCCCCCAAGTATGTCCCTAGAAGCGATAAGTGTTAATCCGTACGGTGGCGCGCGGTGATAATAGTATCGCGCCGAGTTACTGCTCGTGCTGTCAATTTCCTCTTCCGCGGGGGGGCGGCACTTGGCTAGAGTGCACCATTCGTCCGAACGTCATCGGTCGATTGGTTGGCTGCACGGAGAAGCCTGAATGTTCCCACGACTTGCTCTTGTTCTTGGTCTCACCGCCTGCGCGTCCGGCGCGGCCTTGGCGGAAAGCCCCGGCTTCTGCAATCAATATTCCGACAAGGCGCTCCATGACGCGCGGCGCGCTCGCTCGATACCGCGATGCTCGATCAACCTGCACCCGGGTGTGTTCTCGACCGATCGGGCCGTGCATTACAATTGGTGCCTGCGCGTCGATCGCAATCGCGCCTATGGCGAGACAGACAAGCGCGAGGCTCACCTCCGGCGCTGCGGCGCATAGCCCCCAGCAGACGGGGCATGGCCGGAGCGGGTGAGGCGGCTGGCGATTGATGTCGCCGTGAAAGGCCTTCAGCCCCTCATGCCACCCGCTTCGCGCCGGCTTCCTGTCCGTCGAAGAAACATTCGGCCGGCTGCGGCCGGCCGAACCGGTAGCCCTGCGCCATCGGGCAGCCGATGGCGGCGAGGAACCGGGCCTGGCCCTCCGTTTCCACGCCCTCGGCCACCACGCTCATGCCGAGCGAATTGGCGAGACCGACGATCGCCTGGATGATGGCGGTGGTGCCCTGGTGGGTACCGAGCTTGGCGACGAAGGACCGGTCGATCTTGATGACGTCGACCGGGAAGTCGTTGAGATGGGTCAGCGAGGCATAGCCGGTGCCGAAATCGTCGAAGGCGATGGTCAGCCCCGCCTGTTTCAGCTCGCGGCAGGTTTCGGCCACTGGGCCGGCATTGCGCGCAAGGAACACATCCTCGGTCACCTCCACCTCGAACATCGAGGGGTCGAGCCCGCTGGCCGCGATGGCATCGAGGATGGCGCGCGCCGGCCGCCGGTTGCGGAAGTCGGCGGCACTCAGATTGAAGGCGATGCGGCCGAAGGCGAAGCCCTCCGCCGTCCAGCGGGCCGCCTGCGCGATCACCGAGGCGATGACGAAGCGGCCGATCTCGCGGCAGAGTTCGGGATCCTCGAAGGCCGCCCAGAAGCTGGCCGGCATCCGCACCGTACCGTCGGGCTGCGGCCAGCGCAGCAGCGCCTCGTAGCCGACCACGCGGCCCTGTTTCAGCTCGACCTTCGGCTGGTAATGCAGCGACAGGTCGCCGTTCTGCAGCGCCTGGCGAAAATCACGGATCACCGCGAAACGGGCATTGGCATCGGCGAGCAGCCTGGGCTCGAAGATGATGTGCTGGTTCCGTCCGGCCGCCTTCGCGGCGTAGAGCGCGAGATCGGCCTCCTGCATGAGGGCGGAGGGGCAGATCTCCTGGTCCGGCTGGCGCACCGAAATGCCGATGGAGGTGGCAAGCAGAAAGGCATTGCCGCGCCAGCGCACCGGCCGGGCAATGGCGGCGCGGATCGCCTCGGCGACCTCCTCCACCTGGCTCATGCTGTCGGCCGAATCCATCACAACGACGAATTCATCGCCGCCGATCCGCGCGGCGAGATGCCGGCCATCCGACAGGTTGCGCAGCCGCGCCGCGATCCGCTTCAGGCAGGCATCGCCGGCGAGGTGGCCGTGGGTGTCATTGATCTCCTTGAAACCGTCGAGATCGAGCATCAGCAGCGCGAAGATCTGCCCTGGCGGCCGCGCATCGGTGCGAATCTGCTCGAGCTTGCTCTGCAGCGACGAGCGGTTGTTGAGCCCCGTCAGGGTGTCGTAGCTGGCCAGCCGCAGGATGTGGTCGTGCATCTGCTTCTGTTCGGTGATGTCCTGCATCATGCCGAAGCGGCGGAGCACCACACCGTCGCGCAGCTCGACACCGGCCGCGACCTTGACACAGCGCTCATTGCCCTTGGCCGTGATCATCCGGCCCTCATAGGCGAAGGGCTCATTGGTGGCGACCGAATGCTCGATCATCGCGCGCAGCCGCGACAGGTCGGGCTCCGGGTAGAAATCGAGCAGGCTCTTCATCGAGACGGCGGTGCCTGGCTCCAGCTCGTGGAGGGCGTACATGCCGGCGCTCCAGCTGATCGCATCGCTTGCGGGGTCGCGCTCCCATGCACCAGTGCGGGCGAGCTCGGAACCGCAATCGAGGATGCGCTTCTGGATCTGAAGCTCCTCCGACTGCCGGGCCACCAGGTCGGAACGGGCCTGCAGTTCCATGGAGAGATCGCGCAGCTCGGCATTGGCGCGATGGCTCTTGATCAGGTTGATGGCGATTTCGCCCAGCTGTTCCAGGCGATGGACCTGCCAGGCCGTGATCGTCCGCGGACGGGTGTCGATGATGCAGAAACCGCCGAGGCTGATGCCCGGCTCGATGAACAGCGGCACGCCCGCATAGAACCGGATGAACGGCGCACCAGTGACGAAATCATTGTCGCGGAAGCGGGGATCGGCGTGGGTGTCCTCGATGATGAAGGGCCCGGGCTCAAGCAGCGCATGGGAGCAGAACGAGATGTCGCGCGGGGTGCCTTCATAGGGCACGCCGCAGACCGCCTTGAACCATTGGCGGTCGCTGGCCACCAGCGAGACCATGCTGATGGGCACGTCGAACATTTCGGCGGCGAGCTCCACCAGCGCGTCGAATTGCGGCTCGCGCGGCGTGTCGAGGATGCGCTGGTCCAGCAGGGCCTGGAGGCGTTCGGGCTCGTTCTGCGGTACCAGAAGTGTCATGCCGCGCTCCGATTCGCGTATAGAGCGAAAACGAAGCTGATTCTGTCACGTCAAATCTTCACGGAACGTTACCAATGAGCATATGACCTCGCGTCAGCGCGGCATTTGTTGTCGTTTGAAAAGCAACGAGACGCGACGATATTTTCCAATAAAGTCTTCGTAAGTTCTAAAGTGCGACCGCTCGTCGGATGCCGGGATTTTCCGGCGGCGGAATGATCCGATATTCGCCGCACCAGTCGCTGCGTGCCACGCCAGGCCAGCGCGCGGTGCCGTCGGATGGAACGAGCACTGGCGGATGGGCGCGGCAGAGCCCCGCGCTGGTGCCCCGCTGCTCCCAATAGTTCCGGCAATTCGCGCACATGTCGGCCATGCTTCGGCTGCTCCCGTCTTGGCTTGTCGGGGGGACCCTAGCGGCGACGGGTTACCTTCGGCTTTCCGGGCTGGGTTACCCGGACCTTGCCGGATCAGCGAAGGGTTTCCATAAGCCCCGCCAGCAGGCGCGCGCGCGGCACGATCGACGAGACGAGGCCGTGCTCGTCCAGCGTGTGGGCGCCGGCGCCGTCGATGCCGAGGCCGTCGAGGGTCGGAATGCCCAGCGCCGCGGTGAAATTGCCGTCCGAGCCGCCACCCGTCATCGGGCAATCCTCCAGGTCGAAGCCGATGGCGCTGGCCACTGCCTGTGCCCGCACCAGCACGTCGGCGGTCAGCGCCGTCTTCGGATAGGGCGGACGGTTGAGGTCGCCCTCGATATGCAGCGTCACGTCAGGGCCGACCGGCGTCAGCCCGCGCAGCCTCGCCAGCATCTCCGCGCCGATCACCGGATCGGGCACCCTGAGGTCGATCTCGCAGCTGGCATTCTCCGGAATGACATTCGCCGCCGAGCCGCCCTTGATGATGCCGACCGTGGTGGTGATGCCGCGGGCATAATCCGTCATGCCCTCGATCACGAGGATCTGGTGGGCGAGTTCGCGTATGGCGCTGCGGCCATCCTGGTGGCGGGCGCCGGCATGGGCCGGACGGCCGGTGACGGTCAGCACGAAGCGGGCGACGCCCTTGCGCGCGGTGACGATACGGCCGCCGTCGCGGGCGGGCTCGGTCACCAGCACGAAGGCGGCCTTCTTCGCCTCCTCCTCGATGATGGCGCGCGAGGTCGGGCTGCCGACCTCCTCGTCCGGCGTGAACAGGAAGGTGACCGGCCGGGCCGTCGGCACGCCGGCGCGCACCAGTGCCCGATAGCCCGCGACCGCCAGATAGGCGCCGCCCTTCATGTCATAGAGGCCGGGACCGTAGAGCTTGTCGCCGTCGCGGCGGAACGGCAGGCGGCCCGTCAGCGTGCCCTTGGGGTGCACGGTGTCGATATGGGTGAGGACGAGGATCGGCTTCTCGTTGGAGGGCTCCGAGGTCGAGACCTTCAGCGTGCCGCCATAGCCGTCAATGCCGGGACGGCGGTCGAGGGTAACCGGCAGGCCGGCGAAATCCTTCTCCACCTCGTCCAGCACCGCCTCGACGCCCCCGGCATCATGGGTCGGGCTTTCGACCGAGACCCAGCGGCGGATGCCCTCGATCAGCTCGTCCTCGTGCAGCGGGATGGTGGCGGCCTTGATCGTCATGGTCTGGTCTTCCTAACGCTGCGCACGCCGTGCGGCGGTTCTCAATTCGTCGATGGCCGTGATCACGCGGCGGGCATTGACGCCGAAATCCTGCAGGCCGTAGCGGGCGGCCGAGCGGATGTCGATGCGCGCGCGCGGCCCCACCTGGCGGATGCGGATGACGATATCGTCGCGAAAGCCCATGACCAGCGAGCGGGTCACCAGCTCGAACCGGCCTTCGCGCTGGGGACCGCGGAAATCGACCTGGTCGAGGATGCGCCACTTCTTCTCGTCGATCATGTCGGTGACGAGCTCGTTGACGTCCTCGGCCGGCAGGTCGATCTCGACCGGCCGGATCTCCGGATAGAGCCGGCGCTGCAACTCCGCCAGGGCCGGCCGATAGGCCGATGGATTGGCGCCTGCGGGCCTGGCCGAGGCCACGATGTCGAAGGCCGGGGGATCGGAGGGATCGGTGGTGATGTCGTTGAGGGCCGGCAGCCGCGAACCGATCACCGCCAGCGCCGCGGGATAGGCGAGGATGGCGACGCTGATGAGGGCGGCGGCCACCGCGTAGCGCGCGCCGCGATAGCCGGTGACCCAGATCATCGCGCCGGCAATGAGCGCCATCAGAAGCGACAGGGCGATGAGGCCAAGCCCGATCGCCAGCGCCAGCACGGCCTGCCCGCCATCCAGCCAGTCGGCGCGGGTCGCCAGCACGGCGATGACCGCAACGGCGATGCCGATGGCGGTCAGCCAGAGGCTGGAGACGGCGAGGCGGGAGGTGGGCTCGACAAGGGCGCTGCGGCGCATGCGACGGGCAATCCGGGGTGGCTATTCCGTCTTCTGGCAGATCGAGCGTAGCGCTGTCCATTGCTGCGGCGTGAGGGCTGCCGCGACGGCGGTCCTTTGGGCGACGGCGTCGCGGATTGCCTGTTCGCGCTCGGCATTGGCCGGGTGCGACGAGATCCAGGCAAGGCCGCCCGGGTCGGGAACGCCGAAGCCCATGAAGAAGCGGGCGAGCCCCATCGGATCGCCGCCGGCCTTCAGCATCAGATCGACGGCGAAATGGTCCGCCTCGCGTTCGGCATCGCGGGAAAACGCGCTCTGCATCAGGCTGCGCGAGGCATAGACGATGGCGGTGCCGCCGGCGAAATCGCCGAACACCGTGCCGAGCAGGAAGCCGAGGCCGCCAGCCTGGATCACCGAGCGCAGGCCGTGGCGCAGCTTCACATGGCCGGTCTCATGGGCCAGCACGCCGGCCAGTTCATCCGCCGAGCGCGCCTTCTGCAGCAGGCCGTTGAAAATGTAGATATAGCCGCCGGGCAGCGCGAAGGCATTGACCAGCCGATGGTCGACGACCACCACCTTGAGCGGCAGATGCAGGCCGCCTGCGCGCTCGAACCGGCCGACCAGTTCGGCGAGCACGGCGACGCCCTCCGGGTTGGTGCAGGTCTTCAGTCCGCGCGATCCGCCGAACATCTGGCGGATCTGCGGATCCATCGTGGCGCCAAGCCTGACCTCGGCCGAGGACGGCACCAGTGGCGCCAGGCGTCCCGCGATCGCTGGCAGGCCGATGAAGGCGAGGCCCAGGAGCGACACGACGGCGGCAATCGCCCAGCCGACCACCGTCCAGCGCTCGCGGCGGGCCGCCAGGCCATGGGTCAGCGTGAGCGGCGCGCGCGCGGCCAGTTGCGAGGCGAAGGCGGGATCGGCGATTTCCAGGCGCGGCTCGGCGGTGGAGCCGGGTTCGGGCAGGCGGGTGATGGCAAGGCCGGTGCCGGAAAAGCCCTCGATGCGCCGGATCTTCGGATAGGGCCAGGTGGTGATCATCCGGCCGTCCAGGCCGAACAGCGCCAGCCCCTCGGGATGAAGCGACACTTCCGCCGTCTGCCGGGTGGAGGTCAGGCCGTCGTAATAGGTGGCGGGCACGCTCGGCATGATCAGAACCCGATGCCGATATCGACCGCATCGCCCAGGCTGTCGCCCATGGCGGAAGCGTCGACATTGCGGGCGGCGACGCCGTCAAGCGCCGCGATGCCCAGGACGGCGATCGAATTGACCCGCGCGCGGTGCAACCGGAGATCGATGAACACCTGCTTGAAGATCCAGAAGGCGCCGAAGCTGAGAAGATAGGCCAGCACGATGAAGACCATGGCCGCGATGCCAGTGCCGCTGGCCGATCCGAAGGTCGAGAACGTATAGGCCAGACCGCCGAGGACGATCGTCAGGCTCAGGCTGAAGACCATCATGCAGCCCATCGCCGCCAGCATGCCGAGGCCATAGACCCGGTAGGACCTGCCGATGGTGAGGTTAGACACAAGGCTTGCGCCGCCAAGCCGCGTGCCACTCATCCGCCAGCGGAACAGGACAGCCTGGAAGGCCGGAAACAGCAGGACGGCGATGACACCCGACAGGACGATGGCCCCGGTCAGTGCGATGAACGCGACCGCGATCGGGCCGCGCGGGCTGAAATCGCCCTGCCGCGCATCGTGCCACAAGGCCTCGAAGAAGCCGGAGGGCGTGCCGCTCAGCGCCTGATAGACCATCACCAGGGGCAGGCCGAAGCCGATGGCCCAGATGATGATGCCGGACTTGAACAGCTGGAACGGCTCGCCGGTGAAATCGCCCTGGACGTCGCCATACCAGGTCTCGCGCATCTTGATCCGCTCGAGATAGGCCGTGGTCCAGGGGAGGGCGAGGCCGAGCGTGGCGATCACGATGAGCGACAGGCCGAAGGCCTTGGCGGCATAGGCCCAGGCCGAGCCGGTCATGCGCAGCCTCAGGCCCCGCCACGCCGTGCGGGCCAGGCGGTAGCGCCGTCCCGCATAGGCGGCGAACTGGCCGAGGAAGATCAGGATCAGGAACAGGGCGATCGAGATCACCATGTCGGCCTGGGGCAGGCCGAGCGCCAGGAAGAAGGCGCCGGCCTTCAGCGGCACCAGGATGGCGAGCGCGATGAGGAAGCCCTTGAACAGCTCCAGGCCGCGGCCGGTATAGCCGATCGCCTCGGCCCCAACCATGGTGTGCGACCAGTAGAACCGGCGGACATCGGTGATCAGCCAGAAACGGTAGAGGCCGAGCGTCACCAATTGCAGCAGGAAACCCATGGTGAGCAGGCCGAACAGGCTGCCGCCAAGGCCGGTGAAGGTCATGGCGGCGGTGTTCGGCGGTTGCGGCATGGCGATGGCCGGATTCACCCAGCCGGTGGGTGGTGGCGGCCCGCCCGCCTCGGTCCAGCCGGGGGGCATCGCGGCGGCCCGCGACGCGGCCTCGGCGGCAGCCATGGCGCCCGCGGTCGAGCGCGGTCCCCAGGGGCCAGGGACGGGAGCCTGGGCGGCAGCGTCGGTCATGCGTGGCGTCTCCGTCGGCGGATGAACGCGAGCATAGGCCGGCAAGGGTTTCCGGGCCAAGTCCCGGGAGGGCAGGGGATGTTTCGAGGGGAAAAGTCCACCCCACCCCAGCCCTCCCCGCAAGCGGGGAGGGGGACTTGAGTGCGCTATCGGCACATAGCGCCAACAGTCGAACTGCGAGTTAGGCGAAGCCTCAGCTCATTAGTCTCGTTGGCGGCAACCCTCCGGACCTCATCCTGAGGTGCGCGGGCGAAGCCCGGGCCTCGAAGGATCCCTTGCGCTGGCGCTGTCCTCAAAAGGTCCTTCGAGGCTCGCTAACGCTCGCACCTCAGGATGAGGTCAGGAGGCAGTCGATGTGCGGCCGGCATCTCGGCTAGCCAGCCCCCCAGCCTCACGCCGTCGGCAGCGTGTAGCCCTTGAACCGGTCGCGCAGCGTCGTCTTCTGGATCTTGCCGGTCGCGGTGTGCGGGATCTCGTCGACCACCACCACGTCGTCGGGCAGCCACCACTTGGCGATCTTGCCCTCCATATAGGCCATCACGCTCTCTTTCGTCGGCGCACGCCCGGCCTTGGCGACTACCACCAGCAGCGGCCGCTCGTCCCACTTCGGATGGGCGATGCCGATGACGGCGGCTTCCGCCACGTCCGGGTGGCCGACGGCGAGGTTCTCGATGTCGATCGACGAGATCCACTCGCCGCCCGACTTGATGACGTCCTTCGAGCGGTCGACGATGCGCATATAGCCGTGCGGATCGATAGTCGCGACGTCGCCGGTGTCGAAGAACCCGTCGGCGTCGAGGATCTGTCCGCCCTCGCCCTTGAAATATTCCCGCGCCACCGCCGGTCCACGCACCAGAAGCCTGCCGAACACCTTGCCGTCGCGGGCAAGCTCGGTGCCCGCGTCGTCGGCGATCTTCATCTCCACGCCGAAGGGCGGATGGCCCGTCGTCTCCTTGATGTCGAGCCAGGCGTCGCCCGTGAGATCGGCATATTCGGGCTTCAGCGAGCAGAGCGTGCCGATCGGGCTCATCTCCGTCATGCCCCAGGCATGCATGACCTCGGCGCCATAGACGTCGCGGAACTTTTCCGTCACGGCGCGCGGGCAGGCCGAGCCGCCGATGATCACCTTGGTGAGGTCGGGCAGCATCTGCCCGGTCTTTTCCAGCTCCTGCAGCAGCATCAGCCAGACGGTCGGCACGGCGGCCGAATGCGTCACCTTGTAGATGGTGAGCAGTTCGGCGATCGAGGCGCCGTCCATCTTGGCGCCGGGCATGACCAGCGAGGTGCCGGCCATCGGCGCGGTGAAGGCGAGCGACCAGCCATTGGCATGGAACATCGGCACCACCGGCAGCATCACGTCGCGCGACGACAGGCCCAGCATGTCGGGTGCGTTGCACATCAGCGAATGGATGATGTTCGAGCGGTGGGAATAGACCACGCCCTTGGGATTGCCCGTGGTGCCGGACGTGTAGCACATGCCCGCCGCAGTCTGTTCGTCGAACTGCTTCCACTCGTAATCGGCGTCGACCTGGCCGATCCAGTCCTCATAGGCGACCGCGTTCTTGAGCGAGGTCTGCGGCATGTGGGCGCCATCGGTCAGCACGATGTAGCGCTCGACCAGCGGCAGCTTGTCCTGGAGCTTCTCCATCAGCGGCACGAAGGTGAGATCGATCATCATCACGCGGTCTTCGGCGTGATTGGCGATCCAGGCGATCTGCTCGGGGAACAGGCGCGGGTTCAGCGTGTGATAGACCGCGCCCATGCCGGTGATGCCGTACCAGACCTCCAGATGGCGCCAGGTGTTCCAGGCGACCGTGCCGATCCGGTCGCCGAGCTTGATGCCGTCCATCTCCAGCCGCTTGGCCACCCGCTTGGCGTTCAGCCGGATGGCCGAATAGGTGGTCTCGACGATCGGCCCCTCGATCGAGCGGGAGATCACCTTGCGCCCGCCATGGTAGAGGCCGGCATGGTCGATGATCTTCGAGATCAGCAGCGGCCAGTCCTGCATGAGACCGAGCATGGCATTCCTCCGGTATGTGTGGGCCTGCGCACGGACCCTGATTGGCGGCGAAACTAGACGAGCCGGTGCGCACCCGTAAACTCCGGCGCTTGGCCGAGGCGCAAACCGGGCTTCTCGCCGCAGCTTCGGCTTGGCCGCCGCGCAATTCACCGCTTTCGACCGAAGGCCGTTGAACCCTCCCGCGACGGTCGCTATGGTCCGCCCGCTTCGCGACCGGCGCCCTTCACATGCGCCCGTCCGCCGGTGGGTCGTCGTCTAATGGTAGGACTCGGGATTTTGATTCCCGCTATCTAGGTTCGAATCCTAGCGACCCAGCCAAGGGCCTCAGGCCAGCTGGCCGGCGGCAAGACATTGACCGAGTGTTCCTCTGTGACCCACTCACCGATCCACGTCGCGATCGCCTTCGATCGGGCCATGCTGCTGCCGGGGCTGGTCCTCGTGTCGTCCATCCGCGACACGGCGAAGGCCACCCGGCCGATGGTGGTGCATCTGCTCCATGACGGGCTGGCGGACGACCTCGCTCCCGCTTTTGCCGAGCTCGAACGGCCGGGATTGTCGATCGCGCTTCATGACCTCGCCAGCCGCTTCGCCGACATCGACATTGCGCCCCCGCTGTCCCGGGCGGCGCTGTTCAGGCTGAGCCTGCCTGACGTGCTGACCGGCATCGGGCGGGTTGTCTATCTCGATGCCGACACCCTTGTGCTGCGCGACCTCGGCGAGTTGCACGACCACGCCCTGGGCGGGCGACTCCACGCCGCCATGGCCGATGTCCCGCTCTATTATTTCGAGCTGCTGTCGCCGCTGCCGGCCCCCTATGGCGGCGTCGCCATGACCTATCTGCGCGATCATCTGGGGATCGCCTATTCGCAGCCGTCGGACTATTTCAATTCGGGCGTCATGGTCATCGATCTGGAGGCCTGGCGGTCACGGGACATCGCGCGGCGCTGCACCGATCTGATCCGCCGGAAGGGGCCCTTCGTCTGGGCCGACCAGGACGCGCTCAACATGGTCTGCGGCAAGGATTGGGCGCCGCTGGATGCGCGCTGGAACAGCTTTGCCGCCAAGGCCTCCGCCGTCTCGCCTCTGGGCAAGCCTTATGCCCTGCTGTCGCTGCAGCACATCTGGCGCTCCGATCCCTGGATCGTCCATTTTTCAGGACCGGCCAAGCCCTGGCATGCCGGCACGCCGCCCACCGTCCACGACCATCTGTACTGGCGCCAGGCGGCGAAAACCCGATGGGGGCGGCGGTTGCGGCGAGGCCGGACCGTCGCCCGATGGCGCTCGCACGCACGCACCGGCTTGGCGCGCGCTCGCGGCCTTGTCGCGCGCTGGATGCGGTGATTGGTCGCGAGGGGCGAGGGGTCGTCATCGAGGGGCACGTCGTGAGACTGTTTGAGCCTGCCCGTCGGCGCCTTTCCTTTTCAAAAGGATGGGATAGGCTTCGATCAAAGAATAAAGAAATGGGGAGGACTGATGACCGTCATCAACGTGAACGGGCAGTCGCGCGAGAGCAAGGCTGACCCCTCGACACCTCTGCTCTGGGTTTTGCGCGAGGAATTCGGGCTCACCGGCACAAAATATGGCTGTGGCGTCGCAGCGTGCGGGGCCTGTACGATCCACATCGATGGCGTTGCTGCAAGGGCGTGTGCCACGCCCCTTTCGGGGGCTGTCGGCGCGAAGATCGTGACCATCGAAGGCCTGCCGGGCGGCGCGGATCATCCCGTGATCAAGGCGTGGATCACCGAACAGGCGCCCCAATGCGGCTATTGCCAGTCTGGTCAGGTCATGAGCGCTGCGGCGCTTCTGGCCCAGACGCCAAAGCCAACCCGCCAGCAGATCGTCGACGCCATGGACGGCAATCTCTGCCGCTGTGGCAGCTACAATCAGATCATCGCCGCCGTCGAACGCGCAAGCCAGGGAGCCTGAACCATGACCAGCTCCCTCAACGCCATCGCGATCGCACCGTCTCGCCGGAACCTGCTCGCCGGTGCCGCGGGCCTCTCCTTTGCCTTTGCCTTCGGGACTGCCGGCACGGACGCGCAGGCTCAGTCCGGCGGAACGCTCAACGCCTATGTGAAGATCGCGCCAGACGGAACGATCACCATCATGGCGCCCGCGCCCGAGATGGGGCAGGCGACCAACACGTCGCTGCCGCTCATCATCGCCGAGGAGCTGGATGCCGATTGGAGCCGTGTGCGCGTGGAAACCGCACCCGTTGCCGCTGCCTACAACCATCCCGTTTTCCGCGCGCAGTTTGTCGTCGCCAGCCTCACGACCCGCGCCTATTGGATGCCGCTTCGCACAGCGGGTGCACAGGCGCGCCGGGTTCTGATCGACGCTGCCGCCGCGCGTTGGAACGTCCCGGCCACCGAGCTTACGACCGAGCCCGGCATGGTCGTGCATGGGCCAAGCAATCGCCGGCTGAGCTATGGCGAGATCGCCGGCTTCGCGACGGTTCCCAATCCGCTGCCGGAGATCAAGCCCGAGCAACTCAAGAAGCCCGCGGATTTCCGCCTGATCGGCAAGGATGTCGCCCGCTGGGACGTGCCGGCCAAGTCGACCGGCCGGGCGACCTATGCCATCGACGTGCGCGTGCCGAACATGGCCCATGCCGTCATCGCGCGCGCGCCGGTCATGGATGGCGGGCCCAAGAGCCATAATGGCGATGAGGTCCGGAAAATGCCGGGTGTCATCGCCGTGGTTCCCCTCGCGCAGGGCGTTGTGGTGGTCGCCGAGCGCGTCGAGCAGGCCATGGCTGGGCGTGCGGCCCTCAAGGTCGAGTGGAATGCCGCACCGGCCAGTGGCTACGACTCAACGGCCGCCCTGGCGAAATATGTCGCCGATGCAAAGGACGCCACGAAGCAAGCCGTTGTCGGCCGCAAGACGGGCGAGGTCGAGCCTGCGCTTGCGTCTGCGGCGCGGGTCGTCTCCGGGGAATATTCGACCGATTATGCCTATCACGCGCAGATGGAGCCGCTGACCTGCGTTGCCTCCGTGACGGCGGATGGCGTCGAGGTCTGGACCGGCACGCAATGGCCGACGAAAGTGCAGGGCGACGCGGCGAGGATTGCCGGCGTTCCGCCCGAGAAGGTCAAGGTCAACATGCAGCCGATGGGTGGCGGCTACGGCCGGCGCGCCCAGACCGAATATGCCAGCGAGGCCGTGGAAGTCTCCAAGGCCATCGGGCGTCCGGTGAAGCTCATGGCCACGCGCGAGGATGATGTCATCAACGCCCATTGCCGCCCGATGACCGCGCACCGGATCGATGTCGGGCTCGATGCGAGCGGCAAGGTGACCGCCTGGAAGCACCGGCTCGCTGCCGATCTTGTCGTGCTGCAGGTCTATGGGCAGGCGCGGCTCGATGCCCAGAAGGGCGTCGACCATATCGTCATGGCCCATGCCGACGTGCCGCTCTACGATGTGCCTCATCACCTGGCCGAACATGTCTACGAGGATAGCGGCGTCAGGACTGCCGCCTGGCGCGGCATTGGCGCGGGGCCGAACGCCTTCGCCATCGAGGCGATGGTCGACGATCTGGCAAAGCTCGCCGGGCAGGATCCGGTCGCGTTTCGCCTGGCCTTCCTCAAGGATGCGCGCGCCAAGGCTGTGATTCAGGCTGTCGCCGCGATGTCCGGCTGGCCGAAGGCGCGTGAAGGGGCAAGCCTCGGCGTTGCCTTCTCGCGGCTTGGCGTGCCGCAGCTGGGCGAGTCGCTTGCCGCTGTCGTCGCCGAAACAACGCTGGATCGGGCAAGCGGGACAATCCGCGTCTCGAAGCTCTGGTGCGCGGTCGATGTCGGCTTGCCGGTACAGCCGCGCAACATCCGCCAGCAAGTCGAGGGTTCGCTGATCTGGGGCCTTTCAAGCGCGATCAAGGAGCGGATCACGCACAAGAACGGCGCCGTCGAGCAGCACAATTACACGGACTATCCGATCCTGCGCATGTCCGAGACACCGCAGATCGAGATCCGGATCATCCGCAGTGGCGACATTCCGATGCCGGTGGGCGAGCTGGGGCTGGCATCCGTGACACCGGCCGTCTCGAATGCGATCCTTGCCATGACGGGCAAGCGCCTCGCCAACGCGCCCTTCACGGCGGATCGAGTCATGTCGGCACTCAAGACATAAGCGAGGACGGGCGTTTCCAACCGACGTGCTGCCGTCTCCGGCATTGCGGCTCTGCCACCTTGAGGCGACGCGCTCGGCCACCAAGGTTGCCGAGGCGGTTGTGAGGGATCGGCGTCGTGATCCCCCACAAAAAGACCGGCGTCGTCTTGTCGACAACGCCGGCTGAGGTTCTGGATGTGCGCCCGCCGTGCCAAGGGGGATGCCGGCCCGTCGTGCAAGCGATCAACGCGGGAGGGCGCCGATCGTTTCCGGACCCGGAGGTTCGGCTGTCATCCAGTCGTGAAACGGAGGCCAGCCCCCATCATTCCGCCATGCGGCGCAGCATGCCCTTGTTCTTCACGATGATGGCGCGGCTGCAGGGCGCGAATTCGATCGCCTGTTTGCGCTGCAGCTCCATCAGCGTGCGCGACACGGTCTCGATGGTCAGACCCAGGTGGTCGGCAATGTCGAGCCTGGACATCGGCAGCTCGAGATGATCGCCGCCGTTCGAGCGCTCCATGAGCGACAGCAGGAACGAACCGACCTTTTCCATCGCCGTCTTGCGGCCGAGCAGCACCAGATGGTCCTGCGCGCGCTCCAGCATCCGCATGGTGGAGGTCAAGAGGTCGCGTGCCGCGGCCGGATCCTCGCCGGCCCTTGCCGTGAACGACACGCGGCGGCGCACGATCAATGTCACGTCGCCCAGCGCATCGGCCGAGAAGCGGTGCTCGGCGCCCAGCTCGATGCCGAAAATGTCGCCGGCCAGATGGAAGGCGTCGATCTGGCGGCGGCCGTCGCTGAGCAGCTTGGAGGTGCGCACGGCACCCGACACGATCTCGTAGACATGGGCGGCATCGTCGCCCTCCGCGAAGATTTCCTGCCCGTCGGTGAAGTTCATCCGGTTCTGCGGCGCCACCTGGGGCCGCAGGGCCGGCAGCGTCTCGGCCCGCATCTGGCCGAACAGGGCAGGCGAAACCGGGAGGCGTGCGGAGGTCTGGGGGCTGGTGGCAAGCATCGGGGGGTGTCCTGCTCGGGTTGGTTGGCTTGATCAACCGATAGACCCGGGCGGGGATGCCGAAAATTCAGATGGTGTACTCAGGACTATCCCTGAGGGGTGCCGCACCGGGCCGCCCTCTGTCAGGCCCGGTGGGCAAGCGCCAGGCGGATCGCCTCGATCAGCGTGCCGCCGTTCAGCGGCTTTTCCAGCACATGGGTGAAGCCGGTGGCCCGGGCACGGTGGTCCAGCTCGTCGGAGGGCTGCACCGTCATCAGGATGGCGGGAAGCACGACCTGGCGCGTTCTCAGTTCAAGCATCAACTCGACGCCGGTCATCACCGGCATGAAATGGTCGACCAGCAGGCAACCATCGGTCGTCCGGTCGACATGGGCGAGGAACGCCTCGCCGTCGCGGAACAGGACGACGTCCAGGCCCTCAAGCTCAAGAACGAACTTCAGCGATTTCCGAACGGCCTCGTCATCGTCAATGACGAAAACAGGGCCCCGGGCGGCAACCATGGCAATGTCCTGAACGGCGCCTGAGGGGAACTCAGGATCAAGCTAGCGGAGCCCTGGGCACCGATGCTTGATTTGGCTCAACCCGCGTCGCGATGGCTACTCCGCAATTCCCCTTAAGGAACTGTGGTTCAGGCCGCGCGGTCCTCATCGGCCTGCAGGACCATGCGCACCAGTTCCGACAGGCTGCCCGCCTGCATCTTGCTCATCGCATTGGCGCGGTAGATCTCCACCGTGCGCGGCGAGATATCGAGATCGAAAGCGATGACCTTGTTGGCCTTGCCGGCAAGCAGGCCGTCCAGCACCTGGCGTTCGCGTTCCGAGAGGAGCTTCAGGCGGCTGCGGCACTCGGCGACCTGCTGCTGGTGGTGGATCGTCTTCGCCAACTTGTCGAGCACGCCACGCACCGAGCCGAGGAACACGTCGTCGGCAAACGGCTTCTCGATGAAGTCGGCCGCGCCCTCCTTCATCGCCGAGATCGCCAGCGGCACGTCGGCATGGCCCGTGATGACGATCACCGGCAGGGTCGACCCGCGTACTTTCAGCTCGCGCAGGAACTCGATGCCGTCCATGCCCGGCATGCGCACATCGGTGACGATGCAGCCGATCGTGTCGTGCATCTTGTCGAGATAGGCCAGCGCGCTGTCGTAGAGCCGGACGGCCAGCCCATCGGATGCGAGCAGGAACGACAGCGACTGACGGACCGCGAGGTCGTCGTCGACAACGTGCACAATGCTCTCACCCGGCATTCGTCTGTTCCTCCGGCTCGACCGCCCTCAGCGTGAAACGGAAGATCGTTCCGCCGCCGGGATTGGCCTCAGCCCATATCTTGCCGCCATGCGCCTCGACAATGGTCCGGCAGATCGACAGCCCCACACCCATACCCTGTTGCTTGCTGGTGACGAAAGGCTGAAACAGCCGCGCCAGGATCTCATCGGCGATACCACCGCCAGTGTCGCGGATGCTGATCTCGACCGTGCCGTCGCCGTCGTCGGCGCGCGTGGCGATGGTCAGCTCGCGCCTGGCGCTGTCGTCCATCGCCTCGATGGCATTGCGGATGAGATTGAGCAGCACCTGCTGGACCTGGATGCGGTCTGCCAGCACCAGGGCGGCTTTCAGATCAAGCCGCATCGCCACGCGCACGCCCCTTTCCTTGCCGCCGACAAGCGCCAGCGCGCTTGCTTCCTCGATCAGCTTCGGCAGGCTTTCGATATGGTGCTCGCTCTCGCCGCGTGAGACGAAATCGCGGAGGTGGCGGATGACCTTGCCTGCCCGCAGCGCCTGCTCGGCCGCCATGTTGACGCCCTCCTGCAGCATGGGGACCTCGCCCCCCTCCATGCGCGACAGGATGCGGTTGCAGCCTTTCAGGTAATTGGCGATGGCGGTCAGCGGCTGGTTGATCTCGTGGGCCAGCGTCGAGGCCATCTCGCCGAGCGCCGTGAAGCGCGACATGTGGATGAGCTCCGACTGCAGCTCCTGCATGCGGGTTTCGGTCTGCTGGCGCTCGGTCAGGTCGCGGATGAAGCCGGTGAAGAACCGTGCGCCGGCCGAGCGCATCTCGCCGACCGACAGTTCCATCGGGAAGGTCGAGCCGTCCTTGCGCTGGCCCACCACCACGCGGCCGATGCCGATGATCTTGCGCTCCCCGGTGGTGTGGTAGCGCTGAAGATAGCCGTCATGCTGTTCGCGATAGGGCGAGGGCATCAGCATGTTGATGTTCTGCCCGGTCACCTCGGCCGGTGCATAGCCAAACAGGCGCTCTGCGGCGCGGCTGAACGACTGGACCGCGCCCTGCTCGTCAATGACGATCATCGCGTCCGGCACGGTCTCCAGGATCGAGGTCAGATGCGCCTCGCGCGCCCGCAGGGCGGCCTCCGCGCTGAGCCGGTCGCTTGCGTCCCAGGCGAGGCAGGCGAACCCCTCCACACGGCCGGCCGGCCCGATGGGCCTGAGCGTCGTGTGGGCGGTGAAGGTGCTGCCGTCGCGGTTCTGCCCGCGATGCTGGCCATTCGCCCGGCCCTCGCTACGGGCGGTCTCGATGTCGCGGCCGGGCTGGCCGTCGGCATGGGCTTCGGTGGCGAACAGGCGAGAGAACGGCTGCCCGACGATGTCCGCCTCGGTGAAACCATAGAGCGCCTCGGCCCCGGCCCCCCAACTGGCGATGCGGGCGTCTGAATCGAGCACGAACAGCGCGACGTCGAGTGTCGCGCCGATCAGGGCCGCTGCATCAAGGGAGCGGCTGCCGTCGGGGGATGGCATGTCCGGCACTCTCACATTCAGTCATAGAGACGAGTCAGTCCTCCATGCGGAGGCTGTCGTCAATCCATCCGGTATGCAGCCCATTCCGAGATTCAGCAATGCGCTGTCTGCATTGGACCCGGAATACCGACGGGATCGACACGCGCATCCACCCCCGCGAGCCGTCGACGAAGCATAACCGGGTGTCGGGCCTACTCTGTTCTTGTGCCCGAGCGGGCGCGATCAGCGGGTCCGGTAGAGCAGTGGCCAGTGATAGGCGGGAATGCCCCGGCAGACCGGCATGCGCCGGTAGACAATGGGCTGGAAGGCGCGGCCGTCCCATTGCCAGGTGCCGAGATCCCCACAATCGCCGAGGCCCCGGCCCTTGGCATAGTAGGACACCGCAGCGGAGACCTCGTCTGGCTCGCCATTGGTCAGCACATTGTCGGGCGACTGCGGATCGTCGGGCGTCGCGTCCCGGTGGGGGCGCGGAAACAGGGCAGGACGGATCACCGGCTGCGGACCGTCCTCCAGCAGGAAGAAGGCGCGCGAGAAATTGTAGGCGCCACTGAAGCAGCGCACGGAGGCAAGCAAGAGCGTGCCGCCGAGCGGGATCGCCGTTGCGCCCTCGGTATCGGGCGACCTGTCGTCGCGCTCGCAATAGCTCTGCGAATGCTGCTCCATGGCCTGGCGGGCGGCGTCCGAAACGGGTTTCGATGAGCCGGCCGGCTGGGAGCGTTCGGGCGGTGCGGGCGGCAGGGCGGGCGGCGCGGGAACGGCCGAGGCCGGCCGCGATCCCGGGCGCACCAGGGCCGTGGTGGTTCCAACCCGCTGCTGCTGCTCGTCGATCCAGAGCAGCGCCGCACTGATGCCGGCGAGCGAGATGGTCTGCACCGGCTTGTCGGCGGGAATGGCGGGGTCGAAGCGCAGATCGAGGCTCTCCGCCGTGCGGGCCGCTGAAAGAACCGCCTGGATCGCCGCCCGGTCCTGGATCACCAGCACCTCGTCGACAATCGCCATGCCGCGGCCGACCGCCAGGGTGGCAATCGGCCGGCCCGCATGGGCAATGACCAGTCGGGTCCCGGGGCCAGGCTCGCCGTCGGTTGGCAGGATCGACAGTTGGACCGGCGCGCTGGCGGTCCCGTCGCGCTGGAGGCGCAGAACCCAGGCCGTGTCATCGCTGTCGGGCTTCAGGCTCACCGCCTGGCACGACCGGACATTGTCGCAGGAGGCGAGCCAGTTGCGAAATTCACGCTGCGTCCCGAGTTCGCCGGCCAGGGTGGGCACAGACAGGGCGGAGGCGAACAAAGCGGGCAGGACAAGGCGGCGCAACATGGGCAACTCCGGTGAGACCCCGGCAATAGGCAGCGAGGGTTTCGATTGCGCTCCGCGGGCGGGTTCGCGGCAAGCCTGGGCGGAAACACAGGAAACAGGATGGAAAGCCCGGGCGGGTGGCCCAGGCATGGCACGGAAGCGCGGGCATGGCACTGACGGCGCAACAGACCTGGACCCAAGGGAATTCCGCCATGCGCTTCTTTGCTCTCGCACTCGCCGCCACCACGCTTTCGCTCGGCCTTGGCTCGGGCCCCGCGGCGGCCACCAGCGCCGCCTGCGCGATCAAGACGACATCCGACGGTTTCGTGGCGCTGCGCGCCGAACCCTCGCCCAGCGGCCGCCTGCTTGTCCGGATGGCCGCGGGCCATACGGTCGCCATGCACCATGCGAGCCCCGGCCAGCCGTCACGCCGGGGGCAATGGGTGAAGGTCTCGCACTGGGCGGATGGCGAGCTTCGCGCCGTTGGAGCACCGCGCGGCCGCACAGGCTGGGTGCATGAGGGCCTGCTCGACGATTGCGGCTGAGCGGCCTGTTCAGGCGAGGCGCAGCTGGGCCTGGGCCGGCAGTTCGGCCTCCTCGACCGGATCGGCCGCCACCACGCGGTCGCGGCCCTCGGCCTTGGCCCGGTAGAGCCGGCGATCCGCGCAGGAGAACAGGTCCAGCAGGTCGCTCGTGTCGGCCGAGACGCTGGCAACGCCGATGCTGACCGTGACGGGCTGCGGGTCGTTGCGGGTGCAGATCGCGACATGCTGGCGCAGCATCTCCGCCTGCAACCTGGCGACTGTCTCGCCTTGGGGGGCGAGGATGGCGAATTCCTCGCCGCCAATGCGGAACACCTGGCCATTCTCGCCGACGCAATCGGTCAGCAGGCCGGCCAGTGTCTTGAGCACCTGGTCGCCGCTGGCATGACCGCGGCGGTCGTTGATCGCCTTGAAGTGATCCACGTCGATGACCATCAGGCTCAGGGGCCGGCCGGTGCGTTGCGCCTCGGCCACGGCCGCCTCGCCGCTCTTTTCGAACGAGCCGCGGTGCTGCAGGCCGGTCAGGCCGTCCCGATTGGCCTGTTCGAGGGCGGCATGATAGCGCTCGCGATAGGTCAGGAGGTCGAACACGTCGTTGATTGCAGGCGCGGTGTCGCTGCCCACGGTTTCGAACCAGCGCAGATATCCGACCACCAGCGCACTGAACACCAGGGCTGCCGCCATCTTGGCGAACCAGCCGCCGAACAGCACCGCCACCGGCGCGCCGGTGATCCAGTGCAGGGCGGCGAAGAAGCCGATCTGGTCGAAGGTCAGCACCGCGCAGGAGGCGAGTGCCACCCGGGCGAACAGATGGCCTTTCAGGACCTGACCGAGCTTCTCGTAGAGCAGGATGATGGCGATGGCATCGACATAGAGCAGCGTCGTGCCCCAGACCATCAGCCAGCCCATCTCGTCGATGAAGCCGATATCGGGGACCCGGCCTGCGCCGCCGACCACCTCGTGCAGCCGCAGGATCAATACCAGGCCAACCATGAGGAAATTGCCGGCCAGCAGGCCATAGATCGGCTGGCGGACCGTGACCGCATCCTCGCGCATGTAGATCAGCAGCAGCATGACCAGCTTGCCGGAAAACAGCACGGTGGAGCCCGGCGAGATGATGCCGAAGGGCAGCGCCACGTAGAACACGCTGGCGAGATAAGTCTCCAGGAAATGCATGACGCCGAGCGCGCAGAACATCAGGCCGAGGCCGGTGCGGTGCCGAAGGCGGAAAAGGACGGCCATCACGCCGAAATAGAGCAGGGCCTCGCCAAGCAACAACCAGCAATTGATCAAAGATGTCGGCATTGATGTCCCAGGTTGCGGGCGCCGTCATTCACGTGGGCACCAGCCTTCCGGTCTTCACACGGAAAGATTAACCCTGGGTATCCACTGGCCGCCGCGCAGAAACGCCAGTCGAGACTTCCCTTACGGTAGCGTGGACGTTTTCGCCTTCCCGCCAAAACGGATTTGTTCACCGTCTGGCCCGCGCCTCAGCAGCTCCACTGGAAGCCGTCGACCACGAAATGCTGGCCGGTCATGAACATGTGCGGTTCGGTGGCGAGATAGGCGACGAGGCTCGCCACATCCTCCGGCGCGCCCATGCGTCCGAGCGCGATGCCGCGCACGAGGGAATCGTGGCTGTTGGTGATCATCCGCTTCAGGAGATCCGTGGCGATCACGCCCGGGCAAATGGCGTTGATGGCGATCTTCGGCCCGAACTCCTTGGCGAGCGAGCGGGTCAGGCCGAGAATGCCGGCCTTGGCGGCGGCATAGGAATGCTTGCTGACCGCGCTGGTGACACCGCCCGACAGCGCGTTGAGCGACGACATGGAGACGATCCGCGCCACGCCCTCCTGCGCCAGCATGATGGGCGCCGCCGCATGGATGTAGTTGAAGCAGCTCTTGAGATTGACCGCGATCGTGCGGTCGAACTCGTCCTCGGTGATCTCCAGGATCGGCTTCGGGTTCGGCGCGCCGGCATTGTTCACCAGCACGTCGATCCGGCCCCAGGCTTTCGCCACCTCATCGACGATCGCATGGGCGCGCGCGAAGTCGGTGACATCGGCAGTGAAGGTCAGCGTCTTCACGCCATGGGCGGCGGCGATCTCCTTCGCCGTCGCCGCCATGTCGTCCTCGAGCAGGTCGATGAGCGCGATGTCACAGCCCTTGGCGGCGAGCGCTTCCGCGCAGGCCTTGCCGATGCCGCGTGCGCCGCCAGTGACGATCGCTGTCGTGCTCATATCGGCTCCTTCAGATCGTTGTTGACGTCAGCTTTCAGCCGTCATGCCCGCCCTTGTGGCGGGCATCCACGCCTTTGGATGCCGCATGATGGCTCCTTGAAGGCGTGGATGGCAGGCACAAGGCCTGCCATGACGCTTGGATCTAGACGCACCGTTCGTTTGAACGGGTCTCAGGCCGCATTCTCCTTGGCGAAGCGCGCGACATCCGCATGGGTGGCAAACCACACATCGCCCTTCGCCTTGGCGAGCCGGATCAGCTCCTCGATGATCCAGATGCGCGAGCGATAGCCGATGATGTGGGGATGGGTGGTGAGCTGGAAGATGCCGCCTTCCTCGTAGGCCGCCTCGAACTCGCGGCGGAACACATCGAACACACCCTCCGGCGGTGTGTAGGGCCTGAGGCCCTGGAAGCGCAGCATCATGAAATAGGGCGCGTCGTCGCGGATCCATTCCACCGGCAGCTCGACCACGCCGGTCTCCTCGCCGTCGAGCAGCAGCTCGTAGCAGTCGACATCGGCCATCAGGGATGAATCGTAGAGGAGGCCCATCTCCTTGGTGATCCGCAGCGTGTGGGGCGAGAAGTCCCACGACGCCGTGCGGGAGCCGACCACGCGCACGCCGGTGATCTTTTCCAGCGTGTCGGCCGAGCGCATCATGATGTCGCGCTCGTCCTTGTAGGAGAGCACCGAGTTCAGCTCGTGGATCCACGAGTGGAGCCCGATTTCGTGGCCCTCGGCGATCACCCGGCGTTGTTCATCGGAGTGCAGCAGGGCTGCCACCGCTGGCACGTAGAAGGTTGCCGGCACCGAATATTTGGCGAGCAATTTCAGGATATTCGGTACGCCGACGCGGTTGCCGTACTGGCCCCAGGCCATGCGCCCGACCGACTTGCCGCCGTCGCGCAGCTCGTTGGTCTCGTGGTCGGAATCGAACGACAGCGCGAAGGCCATGCGCTTGCCGTCCTTCCACTTGGCCGGACGATAGGTCTTGCCGGCGCGCACATGGTTGACCAGGCCGCGCCAGTGATCTTCCGGCCACTGCCAGGGTTCAAGCTTGGACATGTCGGTCATGGTCATCTCCTGTCAGAGCAGCGGATTACCGGTCACCGGGAGCGTTTGCCCGGTGATCCAGGACGCATGGTCGGAGGCGAGGAACGTCACCGCATCGGCAATGTCCTCCGGCTTGCCCATGCGCCGCATGGCGATGTTGTTCGCAAAATTGGCGCGATATTCGGGCGTCCAGTTGTTCCACTGGCGCTCGTAGTCGGGACTGGTCGCCATGAAGCCCGGCGCCACCGAATTGACGGTGATGCCGAAGGGCCCAAGTTCCTGGGACAATTGCTTCACAAGGCCGATCTGGCCGTGCTTGGAGGCGGCATAGCTCTGGATGCCGGTGAGTGAGGTGGCCAGGCCGGCGCGGCTGGAAATGGTGATGATCCGGCCCTTACCTCGAGCCTTCATGCCCGGCGCCACCGCCTTGGCGAACAGAAAGGCGCCCTTCAGGTTGACGTCGACGATCGCGTCGAAATCGTCCCCGGACACCTCCTCCAGCGGCTTCGGCTTCTGTCCGCGCACGCCGCCGGCGACATAGACGAGAATGTCAGCGCGGCCGCCGGTCGCTTCCACCACACGGGCGATGGACGCCTCGTCGGTGACATCGACGGCGAGCGGACGGATCGAGCCACCGCCCTCGACCGGGCCGGCGAGCGGCTCGAGCGCCTCCACCATCAGGTCGCAGGCGAAGACCTCCGCCCCGTCGGCGGCCAGCGACCGGGCGATGGCTTGCCCGATCCCGCGCGCCGCGCCTGCGACGATGACTTTGCGTCCGTCGAAACGGATCAGCATGGCATTCTCTCCGCGGTTGCGGTCGTCACTGCAGGTCGTCGAAGGCCGTCTCGCGCAGCTGCCAGATGACGATGGTCGACACGATGGCGGCGGCGATCAGATAGTAGGTATGGGCGATCGGCGACCCGAAGGTCGAGATCAGCCAGACCGAGATGAACGGCGCGAAGCCGCCGAACAGGGCGACCGCCAGCGCATAGCCAGTGGTCATCCAGGTCGAGCGGTTGCGGGTGGGGAACATCTCGGCAATGGCCGCTGGCCCCGCGCCGGAGAACATCGAGATCATCAGCGCGAAGACCACCTGCACCAGGATCAGCATCGGCAGCGAGACGCCGCCGGACAGGAGATAGGTGAAGATCGGATAGGGCACGATGACGAAGCACAGACAGCAGGCGATCAGCAGCGGCTTGCGGCCGAACTTGTCGGACAAGAGGCCCATGACCGGGATCGCCAGCATCAGCGCCAGCAGGCCGGCCGTGTTGGCCCAGAGTGCCGCCGAGGCCGAGATGCTCATGTAGCGCTGCGTCCAGGTCGGCATGTAGTTCAACAGCACGTAGAAGCAGACCGTCCAGACGATGGTGAAGCCGAAGGCACGGCCGGCGAGCAGCCAGGGCGAGGTGTCGTCGTCGGGCGATTTCGCCACCGGCTTGCCCTCGCTGACGGCCTTGTAGGCGGGGGTTTCGTCGATGGTGCGGCGCATGTAGAGGCCGACAGGGCCCAGGATGCCGCCGAGCAGGAACGGCACGCGCCAGCCCCAATCGTCCATCTGCTGGGTGGTGATGAAGGTGGTGATCAGGGCGGCCATGCCGGAGCCGAGCAGAAGGCCTGCAACCACGCTCATCTGCTGGAACGAGCCATAGAAGCCGCGCTGGTCCTTGGGCGCCCATTCGACGATATAGGCGGTGGAACCGCCCCATTCGCCGCCGGCCGAGAAGCCCTGCATCAGGCGGGCGACCACCAGCAGCAGCGGCGCCCAGAAACCGATCGAGGCATAGGTCGGCAGAAGGCCGATCATGACGGTGCCGGCCGCCATCAGGAACATGGTCAGGAGGAGGGCGTTCTTGCGTCCCGAGACATCGCCCATGCGGCCGATGATGATGCCGCCGAGCGGCCGGGCGAGGAAACCAAGGCCATAGGCCATGAAGGCCGAGAGCAGAGCCGCGACCTCATCCTGCCCGGGGAAGAACTTCCGGGCGATGATGGATGCCACATAGGCATAGACGGCGAAGTCGTACCATTCGAGGACATTGCCGACGACCGCGGCGGAAACCGCCTTGCGGCTTTTCGTTTGATCGATGGAAGACATTGTTGAGCCCCTCAGCGGGGGCGCTGTCTTGCCGGGGGCTTTGATCATGCCGCCGCCGCTGCGCCCTCGCCCGAAAGGATGAGCCGGCCTCTGTCATGTTGCAACAATGCGACAAGGCCGGACAGCCTTGCGATCCCGTCGTATCGGCTGGAAATGCGGCGGTACCGAAGGACCTCAGGCAGCCCTTTCGGGACGATCCGCGGCTGCGCCGCCATGGCGCGCGGTCTGGGCCCAGTAGGCGACGATCGATTCGATCATCGTCCGGTAGCCGTCGAGCGACTGCGGCTTGTGGAACATCGCGTTGGCGCCCAGCTCGTAGGCCCGATCCACCGCCTGACGGGAGCTGTCGCCGGAAATGACCACAACCGGAATATGGCGGGTCATCTCGTCGCTGCGCAATGCCTTGAGGAATTCGAAGCCGTTCATCGCGCCGAGAGACAGATCGAGGATGATGATGTCGGGGTCTTCGTGCAGCTGGGGGTTGTCGCCCTTCGCCTCGGCGAAATGGAGGCGGGAGAGGGCATCCTCAGCAGACGAGAAGGTCTCGAACTGGCAAGCCGGCAGCGCTTCCTTGAAGAACTGCATCATGAAGCCGATGTCATGCAGCTCGTCATCGACGATCATCAGACGGGTAATCATGTGCGTGGCAACTCCGAATGCCATGGCTGAAGATAGGGCCGCACGTGTCAGTTGATTCGCTCATCATTCGCGTACCAACGATCGGGTGAAAGGATAGCGTGCTTTTGTCCTCTGCGGCAACTGACGCACCCGTGATAGCTACGCCAGGTTGCAAAGGTGCGGTATGGGCTCGCAAGCCAGGCGGCAGGGAATGGACGACCAATGACCGGGGAGCGGCCGTCGCGCGGGTGGAGCCTTGCCGTCTATCTCGCGGCTTTCGCGGCTGTCCTCGCCCTGCCACCCATGATGTTCGCGGCGATCGCCACCTGGCGTTTTGCGACCGCCGAGGCCCAGCGGCTGGAAAGTGCCGCAATCCAGCGCAATGCCGAACTTGTCAGGCTGATCGACGCCGTCGTCAGCGCGCGGATTGGTGTTCTCGAAGCGCTGGCGACCTCTCCCGCCATCGACAGTGCTGATTATGCCCGCTTCGATCGGCAGGCCCGCTCCCTGTCCGAGCAGGGAATGGCAATCCGCCTGCGCGACCCCGAGGGCAACATCCTTGTCGATACCGGTCTGTCGGTTGGTGTGCCGCTCGGTCAGTTGTCCCTCATCGAGCCGCACCACCGGGCCTTGAGCCAGATGGAGCCGGTGGTCACCAATCTCTTCACCAGCCGGCGCGACGCGAAACCGTGGGTCGGCATCATCTCCCCGGCCGTGCGCGAGGGCCGTCCGCGCTATCTCATCACCACCGCTTTCGACCCCCGCTATTTCGCCGCCATGCTGGCGCGTTCCGGCATCGAGGCTCCCTATTTCGCTTCCCTGGTCGACCGCAACGGCGTGATCATCGCGCGGTCGGAGGCGCATGAGCAATCGGTCGGCCAGCGGCTGCCGGGCTTCGACCTGGCGTCGGGGCCCTCCGGCACGTGGTCGGGGTTCAATCCGTCGGGGGTGCTGGTCTCCGGTTTCTACCAGCGGTCAACCGTCTCCGGCTGGATGGTGACGATGGGCGTCGACCAGACGGCCCTGCGTGCGCCGCTCGTGCGCAGTCTCTGGCTGCTCGGCGGGGTTGGCGCAGCGCTTCTGCTGGTCTCGGCGGTGCTGGCGCTGGGGCTTGTGCGCCGCCTGAAGAGTGCCTCGACGAGCCTCACCGATGCGGCGGAAGCGGTGATCCGTGGCGGGCTGACCGCCGTTCCGCAGACGCCGGTCACCGAGGTCAACCATGTCGGGCGCGCCTTCGCCGAAGTCTCGCGCCGCCTGAGCGATCAGGCCGCCGCGCTCGAAACGGCCAATCGCGGACTGGAACAGCGCGTCGAGGAGCGAACCCGTGCCCTGGCGCTGAGCGAGGCGCGCTATCGCCTGCTCGCCGAGGCCATCAGCGATATCGTCCTGTTGCGGTCGCAGGAGACGGCGACGATCGAGTATATCTCGCCTGCCGTATCGCGCGTGCTCGGCTACGATCCCGCCGAACTGATCGGCCGCCCGCGGCCTGACCTGATCCATCCCGACGATCTTGAGGAACTGAAGCGCGTCAACCGGACGGTCTCGCCGGAAGCTCCGCATGCGCTGAGCATCCACCGCATGCGCCATCGCGACGGCCACTGGGTCTGGGTGCAGAACGCCTACACGCTTCTGCCTGCGACATCGGAGAGCGAGGCAAAGATCCTGGCGGTGATCCGCGACGATACCGAGCGGCAATTGAGCGAGGCGAAGCTGCAGCAGGGCAATGCGGCGCTCAAGCAGTTCTCCGCCATCGTCTCCCACGACCTGCAGGCGCCGCTGCGCCACATCGCCATGTTTGCCGAGATGCTTCAGGCCCATGTCGATGGGTCGAGCCCGGAAAGTGCCGAATATGTCCGGCGCATCTCGGCGAGCGTCGAGCGCATGATGCGGCTGATCCGCAGTCTCGTCGCCTATACGGCTGTCGCCTATGCCGAGGTGAAGTCCGACGGCGTGGACCTCAACCAGGTGATGGCTGACGCGATGGCACTGCTCGAGGGCGAGATCCGCGACAGCGGCGCGACGATCAGCCTGTTCAACCTGCCGCGGATCTCCGGCGATGCCGACCTGTTGGTGCACCTCTTCCAGAACCTCATCGCCAATGCATTGAAGTACCGCAGCGAGGCGCCGCCCCTGGTCAAGATCCGCGCGCGACGGACCGGGCAGCTCTGGGAGATCGCCGTCGAGGACAATGGCATCGGCATCGACCCGCAATATGCCGAGCGGGTGTTCGAGATCTTCAAGCGCCTGCACCGCGACGAGAGTCGCTACCCCGGCATGGGCGTCGGCCTCGCGCTCGCCCGGCGCATTGTCGAAAGCCACAATGGCGAGATCGGGCTCGATCCGTCCTATTCGCAGGGCGCGCGAATTGTGCTTACATTACCAGCAAGGGACGTCCGCAGGTCGTCGGGCCGCGTTGGGGATGCCGATGGACATGCGTGAGCGGCGATTGCTGATCGTTGACGACGAGGCCGACGAGGCGGTGTTCCTCACCCATGGCTTTCGGGATGGCCCATCCAAGGTGCAGATCCGCCACGCCGACAATGGTGCCGACGCGCTGGACATGATCCGGTCCTTCGACCCTGACCTGGTGCTCCTCGACCTGAACATGCCCGGCATGGACGGCTTCGATGTGTTGCGTGCCATCAAGTCGGACAGCGCCACGCTGGCCGTGCCAACCTTGATCTTCTCGTCATCCGAGCGCGCTGTCGACATCGAGCGCTGCTACCGCGACCGGGCCAACGCCTATGTCGTGAAGCCCCACTCGCCGGAAGGCTATCGCCGGCTGGCCGAGAATATCGACCGGTTCTGGTTCGAGACCGCCAGGGTCTGAACGCCGCGACCATCCGCCTCAGCGGTATCTCTCCGCCCTCATCCTGAGGTGCGAGCGCGAGCGAGCCTCGAAGGACCTCTTCTCCGCCAACGGAACGCCGTTCTTCGAGGCACTGTCGCTGGCGCTCCGGTGCGCCTCAGGATGAGGAACGGATAGGGTTCACCGGAGGGGAGCCGAGCTGCACCCCTCAATCGTAGCTGAGATCGGTCGCCTTGCCGCGGAACACCGCATAGGACAGCGCCGTGTAGCCGAGGATCATCGGCAGCACGACGCAGGTGCCGATGAAGATCAGCATCAGGCTTTCCGGCGCAGCCGCCGCCTGCCAGACCGTCAGCCGCTCCGGCACCACATAGGGGTAGAAGGAATAGGCAAGCCCGGCAAAGCCCAGCACGTTGAGCATCGCCGCCGCCATGAACGGCACGCCGTCGAGATGATGGTCGGCCCGCGGCATGCGCTTCAGGAAGATCCAGATCCCCAGCACGATCGCGCCGGTCATCAGCGGGATCGGCGCCAGCGCGATGATCTCCGGGAACGAGAACCATTTGGCGAAGATGCGGGGAGAGGCGAGCGGTGTTGCGATCGACACGGCCGCGACCCCGATGGCGACCGAACCGAGGGTCAGGCGCGCCCAGCGCACGGCCTTCACCTGCAGCGCATCTTCCGTCTTCCACAGGAGCCAGGTCGAGCCGATGAAGGCATAGGCAGCGGCGAGACAGACGGCTGTCAGTGCGCCGAACAGGTGGACGAACACGCCCTCGGCAAAGCCGGTGACATAGAGCCCGAGCATGTAGCCCTGCGACAGCGCGGCCACCAGCGAGCCGCCGAAGAAGCCACGATCCCACCAGCGCTTGAACGGCGTTCCGGCCTTGGCGCGGAACTCGAAGGCAACGCCCCGCACCACCAGTGCGATGAGCAGGAACGTCACCGGCAGGTACAGCGTCGTCAGAATGACGCCATGGGCTTCGGGAAAGGCCACGAGCAGCAGGCCGACGGCCAGCACCAGCCAGGTCTCGTTGGCGTCCCAGAAGGGTCCGATGGACGCGATCATCCGGTCGCGCTCGGAGGGCTCGGCGAAGGGCAGCAGGATGCCGACGCCGAGGTCGTAGCCATCGAGGATGACATAGGCGAGGATCGAGACGCCCATCAGCACCGCGAAGGCGACTGGCAGCCAGAATGCGGGTTCCATGGCGTCCTCCTCAGGCGGGTTGCTGGGTGAGAACCGGATCCTTCAGATCCGGTTCGGCGGCATGCGGCTTGCCGGCCTTGCGCGCGAGATAGAAAATCACGCTGACATAGGCACCGAGCAGGAACAGATAGGTCGCGAGATAGGCGGCAAGCGTGGTCGCGACCATGCCGCCGGACACATTCGAGACCGCATCGGCGGTGCGCAGCACGCCGGAGACCAGGAACGGCTGGCGGCCGATCTCGGTCACGTACCAGCCCGACAGCGTCGCGACCCAGCCCGAGAAGGTCATCGCCACCAGCACCCGCTGCATCCAGGGAGCGGGCTCGCCGCGCCGCCACATCTGCCACGAGGCGAACCACGAGACGGCGAGCATGAGAAGCCCAACGCCGACCATGATGCGGAACGCGAAGAACACCGGAGCCACGGGGGGATGCGCGCCCCTGAAGTCGTTCAGGCCCGGCACCACGCCATCCGGCTTGTGGGTAAGGATGAGGCTCGCCACCGAGGGAATGGCGATCTCGAAGCGGTTGCTCCGGGTCTGCTCGTCAGGCCAGGCGAACAGGACCAGGGGCACGTTGCCGCGGGTCTCCCAATTGGCCTCCATGGCGGCGACCTTCTGCGGCTGGTGCTTCAGCGTGTTGAGGCCGTGCTGGTCGCCGGCGAAGATCTGGATCGGGATCAAAATGGCTGCCAGCACGATTCCGGTCTTCAGCGTCGCGCCAACTGCATCGCGCCGGTCGCCCCTGAGCCGCTGATAGGCCGACAGGCCGGCGATCAGGAAGGCAACCGTCAGGCCCGATGCCAGCAGCATATGGCTGAGCCGGTAGGGCATGGAGGGATTGAACACGATCGCCCACCAGTCCACCGCATGGGCAACGCCGTTGCGCATCTCGTGGCCGGCCGGCGTCTGCATCCAGGAATTGAGCGCGAGAATCCAGAAGGCCGAGAGCGTGGTGCCGAAGGCCACCAGGCCAGTCGCCAGATTGTGCAGCCAACCCGGCACCCGGCGGAATCCGAACAGCATGATGCCGAGGAAGCCGGCCTCCAGGAAGAAGGCGGTCAGGACCTCATAGGCGAGGAGCGGCCCGGCGATATTGCCGACCTTCATCATGTAGCCCGGCCAGTTGGTGCCGAACTGGAAGCTCATGGTGATGCCGGAGACGACGCCCAGCGCGAAGGTCAGCGCGAAGACCTTCACCCACAGGCGATAGGCGTCCATCCATGCCTCGTCGCGCGAGCGGACATAGCGCCACTTGAAATAGATCAGCACCCACGAGAGCGCGATCGAGATCGTGGGGAAGAGGATGTGGAACGAGATATTGGCGGCGAACTGGATGCGCGCCAGCAGGAAGGGGTCTAGAGCGGTAAACATGGGGGAACAGGCCTCTAGCGGGGGGAGCAGGCACTAGGTCGTGGGCACATCGGCGCGAGCCGCTTTCGTCTTGCCGCCCGGCAGCGAGAACAGGCGATCCTTCATCTCGAGGACCTTCACCACCTTCGAGCCGAGGGTCAGCAACTGCACCAGCCGCTCGGTCTCCAGCTTCTCGATCTCGGCATACCAACCGGTGAGGAGCTCGATCAGCTCATGCATGTCCTTCATCCGGCCCTGCGCATGCTGCTCCTCGTCAGAGGCCGGCGCCTGCATCAGCAATTCGCGCAGCACGGTCAGCGTCGGGTCGATCTCGCGTTTCTTGCGCTCGGCCACCAGGGTGCGGACGATCGCCCACACATCGTCAGGCGTGGAGAAGAAGTCGCGCCGGTCACCGGGAACGTGCTTGAGGCGCACGAGGTTCCAGGCCTGCAATTCCTTCAGGCCCATCGAGACATTGGAGCGCGAGACACCGAGCCGCTCGACCAGATCGTCGGCGCAAAGCGGACGGTCGGCGGCAAACAGCACCGCGTAGATCTGGCCGACGGTGCGGTTGATGCCCCAGCGCGAGCCCATCTCGCCGAAATGGAGCACGAAGGCCTGGATCAGAGGGGGAAGGTTCATCGGGGGATGCTTTCCAATTTTCAGGAATTACTGAAATGACGGAATGGGCAGGATGTCAAGCGACGCGGTGTCACGGCTGCGTGTCGGGCTCCCTCGATCCGGCTGGACACGATGTCAGATGCGCTATATCCATTCAGCTATAACGATGGAGGCCAGGATGGTTTGGGCAAAGGCAACACGCCGGCTGGTACTGGGCCTTGCCATCACGGGGCTGGCCTGCCTGCCTGACGCAAGGGTTGTCATCGCGCAGGAAGTGCGCCCCGTCCTGGTCTTCGCCGCGGCCAGCCTGCAGACGGCCCTCAACGCCATTGGCGCTGAATGGCAGAAGGAAACCGGCAGGCGCGTATCGTTCTCGTTTGCCGCCTCCTCCGCGCTCGCTCGCCAGATCGAGCAGGGCGCGCCAGCCGACATCTTCGCTTCCGCCGATCTCGAGTGGATGGACTGGGTTCAGCAGCGAGCCCTCATCAAGCCGGCGACGCGCACCACGCTGCTCGCCAACAGCCTGGTGTTGATCGCCGCCAAGGACGACCCGGTCCAGCTCGTGATCGCCCCCGGCTTCGCGCTCGCCGCCGCCATCGGCTCGTCCAGGCTTGCCACCGGCGATCCGCGCGCCGTACCGGTCGGCCGCTACGCGCAGTCGGCACTCACCGCACTCGGCGTCTGGGACGCGGTCTCTCCCAGGATTGCGGGCGCCGACAATGTCCGCTCCGCCCTGGCGCTGGTCGCGCGCGGGGAAGCGCGCTTCGGCATTGTTTATGCAACCGATGCGAAGGTCGAGCCGCGCGTGCGGGTGGTTGGCACGTTTCCGGCGGGGAGCCATCCGGCCGTGGCCTATCCCTTCGCGCTGACGGCCAGTTCCAGCTACCCGGATGCTACCGCCTTTCTCGCCTACTTGCGTTCGCCTGCGGCAAGCCGGATCTTCGAGGCCGAGGGGTTCACCCTTGTGCGATAGGACGCGGTGATGAGCGGTCGAGGCCGATGATCTCCTTTGACTGCTGCTGGCAGCGCCCGGATTTCCGCTTCGAGGCGGCCTTCGAGGCCGGCGCTGGCATCACCGCGCTGTTCGGGCCGTCCGGGTCGGGAAAGTCGACGGCGATCCGCCTGATCGCCGGTCTCGACCGTCCCGATCGCGGCCGCATAACGCTCGACGACACCGTCCTGCTCGATACGGCTGCTGGCACCGACGTGCCGCCCCATGCCCGCCGCATCGGCCTGGTCTTTCAGGACGCGCTGCTGTTTCCCCATCTCTCGGTGAAGGCCAACCTTACCTATGGCCGCTGGTTCACCGATAAGGCCGAGCGGCGCATCGGCTTCGATGCGGTGATCGAGGTGCTGGGGATTGGCCATCTTCTGGACCGGCGTCCGGCCACTCTTTCCGGCGGCGAGCGCCAGCGCGTCGCCATCGGCCGTGCGCTGCTCACATCGCCGCGCCTCCTGCTGATGGACGAGCCGCTGGCCGCCCTCGACGAAGCCCGCAAATACGAGATCCTGCCGTTCATCGAGCGCCTGCGCGACGAGTTCGCACTGCCGATCCTCTATGTCAGCCACGCGGTCGAGGAGGTGACGCGGCTTGCGTCGCGCGTCGTCCGGTTCGAAGCCGGGCGCGTGGTTGCAACAGGAACGCCGTCGGAGGTTCTGGCTGCCGTGGGCCTGGGCTCCACGGCCGAGAGGCTGGCGGCGCTCTCGCTGGTCACCGGGACCATTGCCCGCCACAGGCCGGATTTCGCCGTGACCGAGATCGCCCATCCCGCCGGCACCCTGACTGTTCCGGGTCTCGTCGGCAGTCTCGGCCAGACGCTGCGGGTGGCGATCCGCGCAACCGATGTGGCGCTGGCCGTCGGCCATCCCGGGCAGGTCAGCGTGCGCACCCAGCTCGCCGGCACCATTGCGGCCGTCGATGCGGGCGAGGGGCCCGCTGCCATGGTGACGATCGCGCTCGCTGGCGGTGAGCGCCTGGTCGCTTCGGCCACGCGGCTGGCCCTCGCCGATCTCGGCCTCGATGTCGGAGACCGCGTGACGGCTCTGGTCAAATCGGTCGCGATCGACGAGCGTGGCCTCTCGCGCATCGGCACGGGAACGACAGGATGAGGCTCTGGATCTGGCCCTTGCTGGGCGTGCTGCTGGCTGGTTGCGTCATCACAAGCGATCCGGAGTGCCCGCCGGGCGGCCGCCCGCGTCTCGTCGCCGAGCTCCTGTTCGGCCGCAACATCAACGATCGGCTCGGTGTGTCGGAAGGCGATTTCCGCGCCTTCACCGATCACGAGGTGACCCCGCGCTTTCCCGCGGGTTTCACGGTCACGGATGCGCGGGGGCAGTATTGCGACAGCGCGCGCGGCGTCATCGTTCGCGAGCCGAGCAAGGTCCTGATGATCGTGCTGGAGGAGCCGGCCCGCGACCTGCCGCGCCTCGCCGAGATCGCCGAGGCTTACAAGCGGCGGTTCAGCCAGCAAGCGGTCGGCATCGTGACGCGGCGCGCCTGCGCGGCGTTCTGAACCCCAGCCTCACGGCCATTTCACCACGGGCGGGTTGCCACTTTCGTCATGCCCGCCCTTGTGGCGGGCATCCACGTCTTTGAGTTCCGCTCGCTGAGGGGAAGTCGTGGATGGCAGGCACAAGGCCTGCCATGACGCGGATGGTGCAGTCCGGAACCGGGCATCACCCTTCCGTTTCGATCCACCCCGGCCTCAGGGCCATTTCACCACGGGTGGCATGGACGAGAGGATGCTCTCGACATTGCCGCCGGTCTTCAGGCCGAAGATCGTGCCGCGGTCGTGCAGCAGGTTGAACTCGACATAGCGCCCGCGCCGGATGAGCTGCTCGTCGCGGTCGGCCTCGGTCCAGGCCGTGCCGAAATTGCCGCGCACCAGCGCCGGATAGATCTCCGCGAAGGCCGTCCCGACGTTCTGCGTGAAGGCGAAATCGGCATTGCGGTCGCCGGTGTCGAGATAGTCGAAGAAGATGCCGCCGATGCCGCGCGGTTCATTGCGGTGCTTGAGGAAGAAATAGTCGTCGCACCAGGCCTTGTAGCGGGCGTAGTCGGCTATTTCGTGCGCGGCACAGGCCTTCTCCATTGCCGCATGGAAGGCGATGGTATCAGGATCGGTCTGGGTCCGCCTGCGGTCGAGCACAGGGGTGAGATCGGCGCCCCCGCCGAACCAGGCCCGCGTCGTGACGACCATGCGGGTGTTCATGTGCACGGCGGGCACGTTCGGATTGCGCGGGTGGGCGATCAACGAGATGCCCGAGGCCCAGAAGCTAGGATTGTCGCTGGCGCCGGGGATCTGCCCGCGGAATTCCGGTGCGAATTCGCCATGCACGGTCGAGACGTGGACGCCGACCTTTTCGAACACGCGGCCGGTCATCATGCCCATGACGCCGCCGCCGCCCTTGGCGCCGGAATGGTCGGTGCGCGACCAGGGCTTGCGGGTGAAGCGGCCCGGCGGCAGGTCCGAATGGACGGTGCCCGAGGGCAGGTCGTCCTCGAGCGCCTCGAAGGCCGCGCAGATGCGATCGCGCAGCGATTCAAACCAGGCCTTCGAGGCGGCCTTGCGCGCCTCGAGGTCGAACGGCAGGGGCGAGGGATCGGGGCGGGGCGTCTGGCTCATGGCGACGGGTCTAACCCCGCCGCCATTCCGCATCAAGCCGACGCAGTGACCTCAGTGGTGGTGATGGCCGCCGGCGGCGGCGCCTGCAGGCGCGCCCGCGCCGATCGCATTGATCGCGAAATCGAGCTCGACCGAACCGGCCTTCTCGAACACCAGCGTCGCCTTGAAGCTCTGTCCCTGGGCGAGCGGCCGGGTCAGGCCCATCAGCATGATGTGCAGGCCGCCGGGCTTCAGCTCCACCGTCTGGCCGGGAGCGATCACGATCCCATTGGCCAGCGGACGCATGGTCATCACGCCATTGGTGGTCGCCATCTCGTGGATCTCGACCCGCTCGGAGACGCTGGTTGCGCCGCTCACCAGCCGGTCGGGCTCGGTGCCAGTATTGGTGATGCGGACGTAACCACCGGCAACGCGGGCGCCGCCGGGCGTGGCCCGTGACCAGGGCTGCTCGATGCGCAGGTTGCCGACGCGCACCGCAGGCGGGGCGCTCGGGGCTGCCGCCAGCACAGTCAGCGACGGAGCCGGGCTTGCCAGATGCGCCGTAGCGCCGGGAGCCGGAACCTCAACCCAGCGGTTCTCGCCATTGGCGCAGGTCTGCACCACCGGGAAATAGAGCGGGCCGGCCGGGACGCTGGCATCAATCTGGCCGACGAGCACGAATTCCTCGTAATGCTCGTTCGGCAGGTTGCCGCCGGACCAGGTGATCTCGCGCGCGCCCTGGCGGATTTCGCGGCCATGCGACGAATAGACCTTGGCATAGGCGCCATTGGTGATCGCCAGCGTCCAGCCGGTCTTCGGCTGCGGCCGGGCCGAGATGAAGCCCTCCGGCAGGGTCACGCGGACCGATGTGGTCGGCTCGCGACCGCAGCCATGGGGCACGCCGAGCACGGCCTTGTAATAGCTGCCGGCGGGCGCCTCACGACGCTCCAGCGTCACATGGGCGGAAGCGGCGGTGGCGGCGAGGCCGAGGCCTGCGAGGGCGAGCGAGAAGGCTGTCTTGCCAGTGATCGTCATGGCGATCTCCTTGTCAGCGGAAATTGATGGGCACGGTGAGGGACATGCTGCCGGGAGCGAACTCGCTCGGCAGCGGCGGGAAGGGGGAAGCGCGCCGGACCATGGCGGTCGCGGCCTGATCGATGGCGGCCACGCCCGAGGATCGAGCCAGCGACACGCCGGTCGCGGCGCCCGAGCGCAGGATGGCGAAGGAGACGACGGCGCGACCATGCTCACCCGAGCCGGCGGGTTTGGCGCGGTGGAGCTGGGCGATGACCAGCGCGAGATAGCTTGGCGGCGGCGTCGATGTGCGCTGGCTCTGTTCGGAGGACACGCCGCGCCCGGCCGATGCCGTGGAAGGCGCAGCGGCAGCACGCACCGGCGGGCGGCGCTCGGCCCGCTCGACAGGGCGGCGCACTTCGCGGGGCGGTTCGCGCCGCGGCGGAACAGTCGCGACACGACGGGGCTGGACCACCGGCGGCGGTCGTTGCACGACCGGCTTCGGTTCCGGAGGTTTGGGTTCGGGGGGCGTTGGCGGAATGAGCTCGGCCGGCAGCGGCAATTCGGCGACCGGGGGCGGATCCAGAACGATCTCGGGCGGCGGTTCCGGCACGGGCGGTGCCTCGGCCATCTGCTGCTCGACGGGCGGCGGCTCCTCGACGGGCGGTGGCGGTGTCTCGACGACCGGCTCGGGCGGCGTCGGTTGGGCCTCGGCCTGGGGCTCGGCCACCGGTTCCGGCGAGGCCTCGGCGGCAGGCGCGGGCGGCGGTTCGGCCGGTGCCACGAGCTCGATATCGACGGAGGGCAATTCCATCGCCTGTGGCGGTTTCGGCTCGAACATGTAGAACGCCGCCGCCGCCACCGAGGCGTGGATCAGAGCGGAGAGGAGAGCGCCCCAGGGGGCGAGGCGCATGGCGGCAGGCGCGATCTGCCAGGACTCGGGCTTGATCGTGAGGGCTGGCGCCAGATTTTCGTCGGCGGTTGCTCCCGGCACCAGGACGGGCAGGGGACCCTGACCCTCCCCCATCAGGTCGGCCGGCCGCAGGGCAAACAACGCGCGCAGGCTCTCGTCCACCGGGGCGGTGGCGTCGGGCACTGCTGCTGCTGCGGCGTCGGCAAACATGCTGCGGATGGGCTCCATCGGAGGGAGCCGCCAGCCCGCGAGGACTGGCGGCATTGTGATATTATTACATTAGAACTGGTAGCGCACGCCCCCATAGATCGAGCGGCCCGTGCCCGGATAATAGCCAGCCGCCGTCGTGTTGTTGTTCACCACCGGGCTGATGTCGCTGATGTAGCGGCGATCGAGCAGGTTGCGGGCGTCGACGAACAGGGTCGCATTGTTCGGCAGGTTGACGCTCGCCTGCAGGCCCAAGAGCCAGTAGCCGCCGACCTTGAACGTGTTGCGATAGTCGACGAAGGCCCCTTCCGGGACGATGTCGACGGTCGGCGTCACGCTGAACTGGGGATGCGTGTAGGTCAGCGCCGTGCGCAGCACGTGGGTCGGGACGACCGGCAGGCGGTTGTTGCCATAGGTCGGGTCATTGACCATCCGGAAGTCCGAATACGTCCAGACCTGGCGGAGCGTCAGCTTGTCGTCGGCCGAGGCCAGATTGTTGAACAGGTCGACGCTGCCGGCGAATTCCACGCCCTGCAGGCGGGTGTGGGGCGCGTTGAAGGTGGCGGCGGGAATGCTGGCCGCCGGGTTAACGCCGAACTGCAGCAACTGGTTGCGGACATCCGAGGAATAGACGACTGCCTCCCAGCCGAACCGGCCCGAGCGGCCACGCGTGCCGATCTCGAAGGTTGTCGCAGTCTGTGCCTTGAGGCTCGACTGGAAGGTGGAGATGCCGAGCGAGTTGCTCTGCACCAGGTCGGAGAAGTCGGGCAGGTCGGCGCTGCGGGTGACGTTGGCGAAGACCTGAATGTTCTTCACCGGCTCCCACAGCACGCCGACGCGCGGATTGACGCCGCCATAGGTGATCGTCTGGTTGATAAAGGCGATGTTGGCGTTGTTGAGGTTGGTTCCGCCATTGAAGCTGCGCTCCGACTGGAACAGCTTGGCCCCAGCCGTGATGGCAAAAGTCGGCAGCACGAAGAACCGGTTCTCGAACCAGGCTTCGTAGTTGCGCGAGGTCTGGCGGGCATTGGTCGTCAGCACGCCGCGCGTGGCATTGCCGAGATTCTGGTACTGCAGTGCGTCATTGGTGCCGTTGAAGATGCGCGCGCCGATGACGACATCGTTGCGGAAGCCGCCGAGATTGAACGAGCCGTTGAACCGGGGCGAGATGCCATAGGTCCAGCCATCCTGGTCCAGCACCTGGAAGATCGGGTGGTTCAGGTGCTTGTGAACGACGAAGCTGGTGATATCCAGCTGGCCTGAATCGAGCTTGAAGCTCGTCACATTGGCGAAGCGCTGGACATAGGTGTTGCGCGCCTGGTCGCCTGAGACCGCGCCCGCATTGGCCATGCGCGGATTGGTCATGGCCTGGTTGTAGGTCAGCGTGCCCGGCAGCTTCACGTCGGTGTAATAGGCGCCCGCATAGAAGCGCGTCTCGACCCGGTCGGAGAAGCGATAGCCGGCATTGGCGTTGAAATGGCCGAGGTTCTGCTGCTCGTGGGCTCGCCAGCCGTCGGAATGGGTCACCGTCCCGCCGACATGGAAATCCCAGTTGCCGATGACGCGCGACACCTCGCCATGGGCGCGGATCGTACCGAAAGAGCCGCCATCGATGCGGAAGATGTTGGGGGCCGCCGCCGTATAGGCGGTCGGCGTGACGAAATTCACCGCGCCGCCCAGCGTGGAAGCGCCGAAGGGCAGGGCATTGCCGCCGCGGAACACTTCGATGGCCCTGAGCCCCATCGGGTCGATCTGGTAGAAGTCGCCCGAGCCATCCGCGAGGTTGGTCGGAATGCCGTCCTGCAGGATCTCGACGCCGCGCGTGTGGAAGGCGCGCGCGATGCCAGAACCGCGGATCGAGAGGCGGATCTCCTGGCTGTAGCGGTTCTGCACGAAGACGCCGGGGCTCTCCTGAAGCACGTCGCGCAGGTTGCTGGCGTAGGTGTTGCGATAGGTCTGCGCGTCGATGAACGACACAGCGCCGGCGGTGGAGTTCACCTGTTCGCGCTGGCGGTCGACCCCGGGCTGGGTGAGCGAGCCACCGCCTGCGCCGGAACCGGCCGGGCGACCATCGACGTCGATCTGGGGAAGCTCAAGGCTCTGAGCGAAGGCCTGAGGTGCTGAAAGAATGGCAAGACCCGTCAGGGCCGCCCGGAGGATTCTGGACATGGGGAACATTCAACGCTGGATGAGATCATGCGCGGGGCCGGCTCACGCCGGTCAGCCCGCTGGCTGGACATCACTCAGGCGGTGAAAGGTGGTGCTCGCGGCGATCGCGTCCCGAGCCAGCCAGTAAAGGCATAGGGCGGCAGGATCGCGTCATAGGTCCTGACGAAGATCGTAGCAGTGGCGACCGGCTCGACCGTGACGCTGGCGGTAACCTCGGCGGCGGCCGGTGCAACGCTGATGCCCGAGCAGAGCAGGCAATGATCGGCCGCCAGCGGCTTGTGGGCCGGCACCGATCCGTCGTCGCGAACGGTGGTCATGCCCTCCATCGTGCAGAGCACGAGAAGGCCGCCGGGGGCCGCAACCGCCGAGGAATGGCTGACCGCTCCCAGAAGACCTGTCGCCGCGATGACATAGGCCATGGCCGCCACCACGAGGGTGCGCACATGCCGATATCGGGCGCTGCGAAAGAGGTTCATGGTCTTGATGTGCTCCGGTGTGAAACAGGAGTCAATTGTCTCTTGGGCATCAGTGCTTTTCATCTCAACCTTGCTGGTGGACGGCAGTATGCTTGCCCCCTCCAAGGCTGTTGGACAGGCGATCAATGACTCCCGACGACCCGAAGGTTCCGCCGCGCCGCCGCCTCGCCGACGCGCGCCCACGCATCCGCATCGTGTTCGGCGAAGGCCTGCGCCTCGGCCCGGGCAAGATCGAACTGCTGGAGGCGATCGACAAGACAGGCTCGATCTCGGCGGCGGGACGGTCTCTCGGCATGTCCTACCGGCGGGCCTGGCTCTTGGTCGATGCGATGAACACCATGTTTGCAAGCCCGGTGACCACGGCAGCGGCCGGCGGCGCGCAGGGCGGCGGCGCACATATTACCGACTTCGGCCGGCGCCTGATTCTCGCCTACCGGTCGGTCGAGCGGAAGACCGGCGAACTCGTGCAGCAGGAACTCGCTGATCTGGACGGGGACATGGGCCCCGCGCCCTGATTGCGAAACCGTGATCACGCGGGGGCCTGCGTCCGGTCCTGTGGGCTTGGCATGTCTCCATGCCCATGCTTGTCTCAGCCGCATAACAAACTGGGAGGTTCACCATGGCCGCTTCGCGTCGCCATTTCATCGCCGGATCGGCGGCCGCAGCCGCCGGCTCGCTTGCCACGCCGGCCGCTGCCCAGGCCGCAAAGCCGGTCTTCGCGGTGGCGCAGACCACCATCCCGATCGTCGGCACGACGGATGTCTTTCCGGTCCGCCGCATCTATTGCATCGGCCGCAACTACGCGGCTCATGCCCGCGAGATGGGGTCTGATCCGACCCGGGAGCCGCCCTTCTTCTTTCAGAAGCCGACCGACGCGATCCAGTTCGTTGCCCCCGGCACGGTCGCCGACCATCCCTATCCGACGCTGACCAGCAACTACCATTACGAGGTGGAACTGGTTGCAGCGTTGAAATCCGGCGGTCGCGACATTCCGATCGAGAAGGCGCTCGACCATGTCTATGGCTATGCGCTGGGCCTCGACATGACCCGCCGCGACCTGCAGCGCGCCATGGGGAACGAGAAGAAGCCGTGGGAAATCGGCAAGAGCTTCGATCGCTCCGCGCCGATCGGGCCGCTCCACAGGGTGGAACAGGTCGGCCATTTCGCCGATGGAGCGATCTCGCTCGCGGTCAATGGCACGGTGAAGCAGAACGCCACGCTGAAGCACATGATCTGGTCGGTGGCCGAGCAGATTTCCCGGCTCTCCGCCGCCAACGAGCTGTTTGCCGGCGACATCATCTATTCCGGCACCCCGGAAAATGTCGGTCCGGTGGTCAAGGGCGACGTGATCCTCTGCAAGCTCGACAAGCTGCCGGACCTGTCGATCAAGATCGTCTGACGCGTCACGCATGAACAACGACCGGCGGGGCCATGCATCCCGCCGGCGCAAGCGGCCAATGCGCCGCATTCCAGGAGGACGTCCATGATCCGCGCACTCGCGCTCGCCGGCCTTGCCTTGTCTGCTCTCGCCGGGCCACTCCATGCCCAGGCCTTCCCGTCGCGCGCCGTGACCATGATCGTGGTCTTCGCGCCGGGCGGCCCGACCGATGTGCTCGCCCGCATCGTCGCCGACCACATGAGCCGCACGCTCGGCCAGCCCGTGGTGATCGAGAATGCCGCCGGTGCCGGCGGGACGCTCGGCGGTGGCCGCGGCGCGCGCGCCGCACCCGACGGCTACACGCTCACCGTCGGCAGCCTCGGCAGCCATGCGGCGGCGCCCTCGCTGTACAAATCCATGCCCTACGATCCGCGCGAGCTGGAGCCGGTCGGTGTCATCGCCGGCACGCCCGGCTATGTCGTTGTGCGCAAGGAATTCCCCGCGCAGACCTTCGCCGAGCTGATGGCCTATATGCGCGCCAATCCCGGCAAGGTGACGCTCGGCCATGCCGGTGTCGGCTCGACGCCGCATCTCGGCTGCCTGTTCCTCGAATATCTGACCGGTCAGAAGACCCTGCAGACGCCGTATCGCGGTTCGGGTCCGGCGATGAACGATCTCGTCGCCGGCCACATCGACCTGATGTGCGATCTCGCGCCCACGGTGGTCCCGCAGATCCAGGCCGGGACGATCCGCGGCCTGATGGTCGCCCAGCCCGAGCGCCTGAGCGTCACCCCCAATGTGCCGACCTCGCGCGAGGCGGGGCTGGAGCGCTATCTGTTCACCGGCTGGAATGCGATTTTCGCGCCGAAGGACACACCGAAGCCGGCGATCGAGGTGCTGTCGCGCGCGCTGCAGGCAGCGCTCGCCGATCCAGCCGTGCGCGCCAAGATCCAGGAGATCGGCTCGCTGCCGCCAAAGCCCGAGGAGCAGACGCCGGACCATCTGCGCCAGCTGGTGCGCGCCGAGGTCGATCGCTGGGCACAGGTGATCAAGGCTGCCGGCGTCGAGCCGCAATGACCGCAACACCGCATCGGATGTCCGCATGACCGAGACCAGCATTCCCTTCTGCGCCGCCTATGATCCGTCGCCCCGCGCGCCGGCCTTCAAGGCGCCGCCGAAATCCTGCGACACCCATGCCCATGTCTTCGGGCCGGCGGACCTCTATCCCTATTCGCCGAAGCGGGGTTACACGCCTCCGGATGCGAGGCTCGCGGCCTATCAGCACCTCCATCAGGTGCTCGGCATCGAGCGGGCAGTGCTGACCCAGCCCAGCGTCTATGGCACCGACAACCGCGCGATCCTCGATGTCGTTGCGACCGATCCCAAACGCTATCGAGCGGTGGTGGCGGTCGGCCGCGATGTGACCGATGCCGAGCTGAAAGCGCTCGACAAGGCGGGCGCCCGCGGCATCCGCATCAATCTTGTCGACAAGGGCGGCATGCCTTTCGACACATGGGACGATTTCGAGGCGGTGGCGAAGCGCATCGCCGATCTCGGCTGGCACGTGGAATTCCTGGTCCACGTCCATTCCTTCGAGGGCCTGACCGAGAAGCTCCGGCGTCTGCCGGTCGACAGCGTCATCGGGCACATGGGCTATATGGCGACGGGGGAGGGGCTCCAGAACCCGGCCTGGCGGCGCTTCGTCGATCTGGTCGCCGAAGGCCGCACCTGGGTCAAGCTCACCGGACCCTATCGGATCACAGCCGAGAAGCAGGCGCCCTATCCCGACGTCGTGCCATTTGCCCGCGATCTCGTTGCGGCGCGGGCCGACCGCATCATCTGGGGCACCGACTGGCCGCACCCAGCGTGCAAGATTGCCATGCCCAACGATACCGACCTGTTCGATCCGCTGACCGAATGGGTGCCGGATGCACCCACCCGCCACGCCGTGCTGGTCGACAATCCCGCCCGTCTCTACGGGTTCTGACGCCATGAAGGAGCGACTGCCATGCCAAGTGCTTCGCCGTCCCGCCGTTCCTTCACCCTCGGCTCGCTGGGGGCAGCCGTGACGTTTGGCTCAGCCGGGGCCCAGCAGCCGCCGGCAAAGCTGGTGCTCGGCACCGCCACGCCCGGCGGCGGTTTCCCGCTCTTTGGCGCGGCTGTCCAGGCCGGCGTGCAGGAGGCCGATCCCACCCTGACGCTGGAGACGATCAACACCAAGGGCAGCACCGAAAATGTGCCCCTGCTGGAGGCGGGCCGCATCGATCTTGGCCTCTGCACCGGCGAAGTCGCCTATGAGGCGATGGCGGGCATCGGGCGGACGGCCTCGGGCGTGCGCATCGCCGCCGCCATGTATCCGACCGCCGGCATGTTCGTGGCGCGTGGCGACAATCCCGCCCGTACGATCCGCGATCTCGTCGGCAAGCGGGTGATCTTCGGCGCGCGGGGCTCGGGGCTCGTCGTGCTGGCCCGCTATGCCCTCGACGGCCTGGGGCTCGATCCCGACAAGGATTTCACGCCGGTCTATCTGGAACGCGCCGGCGATGGTCCGGCCATGGTGCTGGACGGCTCGGCCGCGGCGCTCTGGGGTGGCGGTATCGGCTGGCCGGGCTTCGAGACCGTCGCCAAGGGGCCGCAGGGCGCGCGCTTCATCGTGCCGGACGCCTCCGAGATCGACCGGATCACCACGAAACACGCGTTCCTCAAGCGGCTTTCCATGCCTGCCGGTGCCTATCCGGGAATTGCGGCGGACCTGCCGTCTGTGGGCTCGTGGAGCGTCATCCTCGCCCGTCCTGGCCTTGATGACGCTCTGGCCTACCGCTTCGCGAAGGCGCTGCATCAGGCCGAAGGCGGGCTCGGCCGTCGCCTGGCTCAGGCCGCGGCGACGACTGCGCGCAACACGCTCGCCGCCGCGCCGAAGCCTGACTTCATCCATCCCGGTGTCGTCCGCTACCTCCGGGAAGCGGGGATCACCGGCTGAGGGCAGATGCTAGCTGCGGCTGGCCGGCAGGAACGGCACCATCCGGCCGAGCGTACCGTCGCGCAGCCAGAACTGGTGCCCGATGGCTGCGGCCGCATGCAGGCCGGCGAGCAGCACCAGCATGTGGGCCGCAATCTCGTGCACTTCTTCCAGACCCTTGCCGAGCGGGCGGTTCGCCGCCATCGGCGAGGGCAGGGTGACCAGGCCAAAGACACTGACGTCGCGACCCTTGGCGAAGATCAGGGCGAGCCCGATCAGGGGCACCGCCACCATGGCGGCATAGAGCGCGAGGTGTGCCATGCGCGCAGCCCAGGCGATCAAGGGCTGGGACGCGGGCACGGAATCGACCTTCGGCGCCACGGCGTGCCAGCCGAGTCGCACCGCAGTCAGGCCAAGCACCACGACGCCCAGCGACATGTGGTTGCCAAGCATCAGGGCCTTGGTCGGACCCTGGAGGTCCTCCATCAGCAGGCCCAACGCATAGGTACCGACAATGGCGATGGCCACCAGCCAATGGAGGGTCTGGGTGATCGGATCATAACGGTCGCGGGTCATGGAATGTCCCCTTGGTTGTCGTCTGGCAGAGCGGCTGCCGACCGCGGGGGTGCCCGGTTCTTCTCAGCCGGGGCGCCATCCTGTCGAGTTAAACAAGTGTAATGGAGCGCCGGATGCGGCGCGGTGATGCCGATCAAGGATGCGTCGTTGGAGACGTTGCATCTTTTCGCTTAACACGTTAATCAATGACGCAAGAACAGCTCTCGGGAGGAGCGCGCATGCCCCATCTTGTCATCGAGTATTCGGCCAATCTCGACCCGCTGGTCGACATGGCCGCGCTGTGCGAGGCAGCGCGCACCGCCGCCGTCGAGGCCGGCATCTTCCCTGTCGGTGGCATCAGGGTGCGGGCGCACCGCTGCGATCATGCGGCGATCGCCGATGGCAATCCCGCCCATGCATTCCTCGATGCCACGCTGAAGATCGGCCAGGGTCGTGACCTGGCGACCAAGCGGAAGGCGGGCGACCATGTTTTCGCGGCCCTCTCTCGCGCGCTCGATCCGGCCTTTGCCGCGACCACGGTCGCGCTCTCCTTCGAGATCCGCGAGATCGACGAGCTCAACTGGAAGCGCAATTCCATCCACGATGCCCTGAAGAGGAGCGCCTGACATGGCAGCCCCGGCCCCCGCCAATGCCTTCGCCACCAACCAGGCCCGTGCCCGCGTGCTGCTCGACAAGCTGAAGGCGGACGGCATCGGCCATCACATTGCCGGCAAGCGCGTGGCCTCGGCGAAGACCTTCGAGACGTCGTCGCCGATCGACAAGTCGATCCTCGCCGTGGTGGCGGAGGGCGGCGTCGCCGAGATCGACCAGGCGGCGGAGGCGGCTCACAAGGCCTTCAAATCCTGGCGCAATCTCAATCCCGACAAGCGCCGCGCCATCCTGCACAAGGTGGCCGACGTGATCGAGGCCCATGCCGATGACATCGCGCTCATGGAATGCGTCGATACAGGCCAGGCGCATCGCTTCATGGCCAAGGCGGCCATCCGCGGCGCCGAGAATTTCCGCTTCTATGCCGACAAATGCGCCGAGGCGCGCGATGGCCTGAACCTGCCGGCGCCCGATCATTGGAATGTCACGACGCGCGTGCCGATCGGCCCGGTTGGCGTGATCACGCCCTGGAACACGCCCTTCATGCTCTCGACCTGGAAGATCGCCCCCGCGCTGGCGGCCGGCTGCACGGTCGTCCACAAGCCGGCCGAATGGTCGCCGGTCACCGCCGACCTTCTGCCCCGCCTTCTGGCCGAGGCCGGCGTGCCCGACGGTGTGCTCAACACCGTGCATGGTTTCGGCGAGACGGCGGGCCGCCTGCTCACCGAGCACCCGCTGATCAAGGCGATCGGCTTTGTCGGCGAGAGTTCGACTGGCTCGGCCATCATGGCCCAGGGCTCAAAGACCCTGAAGCGCGTGCACTTCGAGCTCGGCGGCAAGAACCCGGTCATCGTCTTCGACGACGCCGATCTCGACCGGGCGCTCGATGCCGTCGTCTTCATGATCTACTCGCTGAACGGCGAACGCTGCACCTCGTCGTCGCGCCTGCTGGTGCAGGAGGGGATCGCGGCCGAGTTCACGGCCCGACTTGCTGAACGTGTTAAGAAACTCAAGGTCGGTCATCCCCTCGATCCGGCGACCGAAATCGGCCCGCTGATCCACGAGCGCCATTTCCAGAAGGTCTGCTCCTATTTCGACATTGCCCGCACCGATGGCGCGGTCATCGCGGCGGGCGGCAAGCCTTACGACGGGCCGGGCGGCGGCTTTTATGTCGAGCCGACCCTGGTGACGGGCGGCAACCCGACCATGCGGGTGGCGCAGGAAGAGGTCTTTGGCCCCTATCTGACCGTCATTCCGTTCAAGGACGAGGCGGAGGCGGTCGCGATCTCAAACAATGTCGATTATGGCCTCACCGGCTATGTCTGGACCGCCAATATGGAGCGGGCGCTGCGCGTCGCCGACGATCTCGAAGCCGGCATGATCTGGCTGAACTCGGAAAATGTCCGCCACCTGCCAACGCCCTTCGGCGGCATGAAGGCCTCCGGAATCGGTCGCGACGGCGGCGATTATTCGTTCGATTTCTACATGGAGACCAAGAACATCTGCCTCGCCAAGGGCAGCCACAAGGTGCCGAAACTGGGGGCGTGAAGTCAAAAGTGTCCTTCGAGGCTCGCTGACGCTCGCACCTCAGGATGAGGTGTGGATGGATGGTGCAGCAAGTCTCGTTGGCCATTTTCGCAGAAGGCGGATGCTCTTCTTACCTCATCCTGAGGTGCGAGGCGAAGCCGAGCCTCGAAGGACCTCCTTCTTCGAACCAATCCGACCAACCAACAAAAACAAATCCACCCGAGGACACGCCGATGCCGGTACCCACCCACATCTTCGATCCGCCCTTCCACATCGTCCGCTGCAGCCATGTCGTGCTCGATGTCGCCGACCTCGCAGCGAGCCGCGCCTTCTATGAGGGTGTGGTCGGCCTGCGGGTGACGGACGCTGATGCAGATGCTGTCTATTTGCGCGGCGTCGAGGAGCGCCAACACCACTCTCTGGTGCTTCGCAAGGCGGCCGGCGCGGCCTGCCGGCGCATCGGCTTTCGAGCCGGAACGGAGGCCGACCTCGACAAGGCCGCGGCGCATTTCTTGAGGCTCGGCCTGCCAGCGACCTTCGTCAATCTGCCGTTCCAGGGGCGTACCCTGCAGGTGACCGATCCCTCGGGCTTCCCGCTCGAATTCGTGGCGTCCATGGAGAAGCGGCCGTCATCACTCCAGAAATATGCCGACTATCAGGGCGTGCGCGCCCAGCGGCTGGATCATTTCAACGTGCTGGCGCCCGAGGTGCAGCAAAGCCTCGATTTCTACGCGACGCTGGGCTTCCGCCTGACCGAATATGCCGAGGAGGACGGGCCGGACGGCCGCATCGCCGCAGGCTGGATGCATCGCAAGGGCAATGTCCACGACCTCGCCTTCACCAATGGCCGCGGCCCTCGCCTGCATCACTTCTGCTACTGGGTGCCGACCGCCCTCGACATCATCCATCTCTGCGATGTCATGGCGACCTCCGGCTATCTCGCCAATATGGAGCGGGGTCCCGGCCGCCACGGCATTTCCAATGCCTTCTTCCTCTATATCCGCGACCCCGATGGCCATCGCCTGGAACTCTACACCTCCGACTACCAGACCATGGACCCGGACCACGAGCCGATCCGCTGGTCGCTGCGCGATCCCCGGCGGCAGACACTCTGGGGCTCGCCCGCGCCGAAATCCTGGTTCGAGGAGGGCAGTGCCTTCGCCGATCAGCCGCAGCGCGATGCCGCCTTCGTCGCCAATGTCATCGTCGCGAGCTGAACTCGGATGAATGCCAGGCCCGCCCAGGCACCAACGAGCCGCGTGCGCCTGCGCGATTTCTCGCGTTCGCTGCCCATGGGTCTGCTGCGGGCGCGCGAGGCGGTGATGCGTCACTTCCGGTCGGCGTTGCGGCGCTACGACCTGACCGAGCAGCAATGGCGCGTGCTGCGCGCGCTGTCCTCCGTCGACGAGATCGAGGCGGCCGATCTCGCACGCTCCACCTTCCTGCTGGCGCCGAGCCTCTCGCGCATCCTGCGCGACCTCGAGGCGCGCGTGCTCATCCGGCGCCGCGTGCCGCAGGAGGATCAGCGCAAGAGCCTGATCGCCATCGCCCCGGAGGGGATCGCCTTGATGGAGATCGTCGCGCCCCATTCCGAGGCGATCTATGCGGATATCACCCGCCGCTTCGGTGCCGACAAGCTCGCGGTTCTGCAGGACCTCCTGCGCGAGCTTGAGCGCGAGATGAACAGCTTCGGTCCGAACGGCGAAGAGGGCCAATGACCATGCAGGAGAACCAGCCGATGACAGGCCCCAGGACCCGCCGCATGACCGGAGGCGAGGCGATCGTCGCGGGCCTTCTCGCCCAGGGCGTGGACACCCTCTTCGGCCTGCCGGGCGCCCAGATGTATCCGCTGTTCGATGCGCTGGCGCAGGTGCCCGACCAGATCCGCACCATCGGCGCGCGCCACGAACAGGCCTGCGGCTACATGGCTTTCGGCTATGCCCGCTCCACCGGCCGCACCGGCGTCTATTCGGTCGTGCCGGGGCCGGGCGTGCTGAACACCACGGCAGCGTTGGCCACGGCCTGGGGCTGCAACACGCCGGTGGTCTGCCTCACTGGTCAGATCCCATCGGCCTTCATCGGCAAGCGGCGTGGCCACCTCCACGAGATCGCCGACCAGCTCGGCACGCTCCGCTCGGTGGTCAAATGGGCCGAGCGGATCGAGCGGGTGGAGGATGCGCCAGCGCTTGTGGCCGAGGCCTTCCGGCAGGCGCAATCCGGCCGGCCAGGCCCCGTCGCGCTGGAAATGGCCTGGGACGTGATGGCCTCCTCCGCCGATGTGCCGGAAGCTCTCCCGGCCGTTCTCGATCCGCACCCGCAAATCGACCGTCAGCAGCTGGCCGGAGCGCTGGCACTGGTCGCCAAGGCCGAGCGGCCGATGATCATGACCGGTTCGGGTGCCCAGCATGCGAGTGCTGCCGTGACCGAACTCGCCCGTATGATCGGTGCGCCTGTCGCCGCCTTCCGCGGTGGGCGCGGCGTCGTCGATGAGACGTCCGCACTCGGCATGTCGTCCTATGCGGCCTCGCGCTACTACGCCGATTGCGACCTGGTGATCGGCATCGGTACCAGGCTTGAAATGCCCACCATGCGCTGGGGCGACATGATGCGCGTGGTCGACCGGCTCGAGAGCGCGAAGCTCATTCGCATCGACATCGACCCGGCCGAAATGGACCGGCTGAAGGCCGATGTCGGACTTGTGGCCGATGCAGCCTGCGCCGCCGAAGCGCTGGTCGCGGCCCTCACGATCTCGGGCCATCGGGCAGCCGAGAACGGTGCGAAGATCGCGGCAGTCAAGGCGCAGGCCGCCCGCGAGACGGCAGGCGTGCAGCCGCAGCTGGCCTATCTCGATGTCATCCGCGACGTGCTGCCGCCGGACGGCCTGCTGGTGGAGGAGCTCTGCCAGGTCGGTTTTGCCAGCTATTTCGCCTATCCCGTGCAGCGGCCGCGAACCTATGTCTCCACCGGCTTCCAGGGCACGCTCGGCTTCGGCTTCCAGACCGCCCTCGGCGTCAAGGTGGCCCATCCCGACAAGCCGGTCGTCTCGATCACCGGCGATGGCGGATTCCTGTTCGGCGTGCAGGAACTGGCGACCGCCGTCCAGTACGGCATCGGGCTGGTGACGGTGGTCTTCAACAACGAGGCCTATGGCAATGTCCGCCGCGACCAGGAAACCCGCTATGGCAACCGACTGATCGGCGCCGATCTGGTCAATCCGGACTTCCTCATGCTGGCGAAAGCCTTCGGTCTCGATGGCCACCGGGTCCATGCGCCGGCCGAGTTGAAACCGGTGCTGGCCGCAGCTCTGGCCAAGGGGGAGCCGGCGCTGATCGAGGTGGTGCTGCCACGCGGATCGGAGGCCTCGCCCTGGCCGTTCATCCACCCGGTGAAGAGCTATTGAGACGGCGCCGTTCCTTTCTCCCCCTCTGTCATTGGAGAGAGGTCCTTCGAGGCTCGCTTCGCTCGCACCTCAGGATGAGGTAGGGATGAAGTCCGAGATCCGAGACGGGTCTCAGGCCAGCGGTTGGATTGATCCCGGCGAGCGGAATGCTGCAGGCTCCTCATCCCGAGGCGTGAGCGCTAGCCAGCCTCGAAGGATCATCTTGGGAGGCGTGTCGTGACTACAATCAAGCCCATCCGCATGCTGACCCGCCGCACCGTTCTCGCCGCCGGTGCCTCCGCCCTGGCCGCCCCCGCGCTGCGCGCGCAATCCGGGCCCTTACGCTTCATCTTCCCCTTCGCAGCTGGCGGGGCCGGGGACGCGCTCGCCCGCATCGTTGCCGACGAGGTCGGTCGAGCGCTGGGCGAGACGACGCTCGTCGAGGCACGGCCGGGTGCCGGCGGACAGATCGGCACGCAGGCTGTGATCAACGCCGCGCCCGACGGCCGCACCTTCCTGGTGACGCCGGTCGCGCCCATCATCATCCACCCGATCGTGTTCCCGCAGTTGCCCTATGATCCGTTCAAGGATCTGGCTCCGATCAGCCTGGTGACCACCTTCGACTTCGCCCTTGCGATCAATCCCGAAACGCCGGTGAAGACCTTGGCCGAGCTTGTCACCTGGATGAAGCAGGACAGTCGCCGCGCCACCTATGGATCGCCAGGCGTCGGCAACCTGCCGCACTTCTTCGGCGCGCTGATGGCGGACAAGATCGGCGTACCCATGCAGCACGCGCCCTATCGCGGCTCGGCCCCGGCTTTGACCGATCTGATGGGCGGCCAGGTGCCCATGGTCATGACCACGACCTCGGATGTCACCGAACTCGCGCGCGGCGGGCGCATTCGCGTGCTGGCAGTCTCAGGCCGCGAGCGGTCGCCCTTCCTGCCGGATGTGCCGACTTTCACCGAGGCCGGCATCCCGATTGCCGGCGGCGCCTGGTACGCGTGCTACACCAAGGCCGGCGCTCCTGCGGACATGATCGGCAAGGTCAGCCGCGCCATCATGGCGGCGATGCGCGCGCCGGCCGTGCGCGAGAAGGTGCTGGGCCTCTCCATGGTGCCGACCGGATCGACGCCGGAAGAGCTTGCCACCATCCAGAAGGCCGATCACGACGCCTGGACGCCGGCCGTGCGGGCCTCCGGCTTCAAGCCGAGCTGACGAAAGCAGATCCGCATGGCCCACGCGCCCAAGAATGTGCTCTTCATCATGTGCGACCAACTGAGGTTCGACTACCTCGGCTGCGCCGGCCATGCCCGTCTCGAAACACCGAACATCGATGCGCTCGCCGCGAGGGGCGTCCGCTTCGACCGCGCCTATGTCCAGTCGCCGGTCTGCGGCCCGTCGCGCATGAGCTACTACACCGGCCGCTACATGCGCTCGCACGGCGCCAACTGGAACAATTTCCCGCTCCGGGTCGGCGAGCCGACGCTCGGCGATCATCTGAAGAAGCTCGGCGTGCGCACCGTGCTGGTCGGCAAGACCCACATGACCGCCGATGACGAGGGCATGGCGCGGCTCGGCATGGACCGGGATTCCGTCATCGGCGTGCAGACCGCCGAATGCGGCTTCGAGCCCTATGAGCGCGATGACGGTCTCCATCCGAGCCGGCCCGGCGCGAAGCGGCCAGCCTATGATCGTTATCTCGAACAGCAGGGTTTTGAGGCGCCGAACCCCTGGGAGGATCTCGCCAATTCCGGCGCCGATGCCGACGGCGAGAAGCAGAACGGCTGGTTGCTGGCCCATGCCGACAAGCCGGCCTTGATCCCGGACGAGCATTCCGAGACGCCCTACATGACCCGGCGCGCGATGGATTTCATCCGCGAGGCCAAGGACGACGGCCGGCCCTGGTGCCTGCATCTCTCCTACATCAAGCCGCACTGGCCCTATATCGCGCCGGCCCCCTATCACGCCATGTACAGCGAGAGCGACGTCCAGCCGGCGATCCGCTCGGATGGCGAGCGGCAGAACCCGCATCCGGTCTATGGCGCCTTCATGGATATGCGGGTGTCGCGCAACTTCTCCCGCGAGGACATCCGCCACCGCGTCATTCCGACCTATATGGGACTCATCAAGCAGATCGACGACCAGCTCGGCCATCTCTTCCGCTTCCTCGACGAGGAGGGATTGACCGACAAGACGATGATCGTCTTCACCTCCGACCACGGCGACTATCTCGGCGACCATTGGCTCGGCGAGAAGGATCTGTTCCACGAGGTCTCGGTGAAGGTGCCGATGATCGTGGTCGACCCCTCGCCCGAGGCTGACGCGACCCGCGGCACCGTCTCCTCCGCACTGGTCGAGGGCATCGATCTCGCGCCGACCTTCATCGAGTATTTCGGCGGAACCGTGCCGCGCCACATCATCGAGGGGCGCTCGCTCGCACCCCTGCTGCGCGGCGCGCCAGCGCTCGATGGCCGCAAGTTCGTCGTTTCGGAATATGATTATTCCATGCTCGACGTGCGCCGCACGCTCGGCCGCAAGGCCGATGAATGCCGCCTGTTCATGATCTTCGACGGCCGGTTCAAATATATCCATGCGCCGGGCTTTCGCCCGATGCTGTTCGATCTCTCAACCGATCCGAACGAATATCGCGATCTCGGCGATGATCCGGATTTCGAGGCCGAGCGCACGCGGCTCAAGGAATGGCTGCTCGGCTGGGCGCTGACCGACCACAGCCGCATCACCATGCCGGACGCCCGCATCGAGGGCTATGGCCCGGGGCCCCAGCTGAAGAACGGCTTCGTCATCGGTTATTGGGACGAGGACGAGGTCGCGAAAGCGCGCAAGGATTACGGCCTCGACTAGGCTCTATTCGGGCATCGTCTCGAAAAGGGTCAGACCTTCGGGGAGGGCCGCCCAGTCCGGGCGGTCGCGGGTGAACAGCGCGATCGTCGGCTTGAAGACGCGTGGGTCGTCCAGCGAGCCTGCATAGATCGTGTGGGCGTCGTCCTTGCCATACTCCCCGCCGAACACCAGGCTCCCGCAGGTCGGGCAGGAATTGCGCACGGCATCCGTGCCGCGGAACGATCTTGTCTGGAATTGGCGGCTCTCGCCTGTGATGGTCAGGGCGTCGCAGGCAAAAACCATGAACGGGCTGAAGCCGGAGCCCGAGGCCCTGCGGCAATCGGGGCAATAGCAATGGCCGCTCATGGAGGGTTCGCCGACCGCCTCGTAGCGCAGCGCGCCGCAAAGGCATCCACCGGTGAATCGCTTGCCGACCTCGTCCCTCATGCCGCATTGGTAGGCCGCTGGCAGGGCCGGCGGCAAGACGTGGGCTCGCATAGGCAGCGCCCGCATTCTCGCGTAGGATTTCTGCTCCCGTCGACTTCAGCCCGCGAGTTGCGTGTGACGCCATCGTCGCCCGAGATCCCGTCCCATCCGCTCCGGCGGCAGGTCCTGGACGAGTTGCACGCCCGCCCTTTCCAGGCTGTGGTGACGCCGCGACGGACCCTGTTCCAGGCCTTTGCAACCCGCGAACTCCCCACCACCGAAGAACGCTCGGCCCTTGATGCCTGGTGCGGCGAGACGGGCGCGGCCAGGCCCGACGAGGGCGCGAATTTTCACCGGGCTGTCTTCCCTTCGGCCCGGCTGCGCTGGGAACGGCATAGCGAGTTCTCGACCTATGGCTGGGACACGGCCCAGCCGTCGACCGAGCCCTTTGCCTGGCCGGTTGGCGAACCCTCGCCGGTTGGCCATGCGCTCGCCCCTCCGGGTCCCTTGCTGGTGGCGGTTGACCTGTCCCTGGTGCGCGGTGATGCGCTGAGGCCCGAATGGGCCGCCTTGTTCGATCCAGCCTCGCTCTGCCTCTCCGAGGTCAATGATGGCGCGGCGCTGATCGCGACCGACTTCCGCCAGGATTCGCGGGGTTTCACGCGCATCCTGGTGGTTGACCGATCTCTCAATCCCACCGGCGCGGGCGCGCTGATCCAGCGTCTCCTCGAGATCGAGACCTATCGCACCTTTGCCCTGCTGGGCTTGCCTGAGGCACAGCGCATGGGGCCGGTCATCGGCCGGATCGAGGCGGAACTGGTCCAGGTCGCCTTGCGGATGAAGACCGCGACCGGGCTTGAGAGCAATGCCGCCCTCCTCGACACGCTGGTCGCACAGGCCGCCGAACTGGAGGCGGAGGCGGCGACATCGAGCTTCCGGTTTGGCGCCACCCGTGCCTATGACGCGCTCGTCCATGCGCGCCTGCAGGTGATCCGCGAACGGCCCGTGGAGGGCTATTCCACCTGGGCGGCCTTTCTCGATCGCCGCTTCGCGCCGGCCATGCGCACCTGCCAGACGGTCTCCGACCGGCAGGCGGAACTCTCCGAGAAGCTCGCTCGGTCGTCCAACCTGCTGCGGACCCGTGTCGATATTGCTCTCGAACAGCAGAACAAGGCGCTGCTGCAGACCATGTCGGACCGCGCGCAATTGCAGCTGCGCCTGCAGCAGACGGTTGAAGGGCTGTCGGTTGCGGCCGTCTCCTACTATGTGCTCGGCCTGATCGGCTATCTCGCCAAGGGGGCTAAGGATGCCGGCCTCTTTCCCGTCGATCCGTCCATTGCCACCGCCGTCGCCTTGCCCTTCGTGATCCTCGCGACGGCCCTTGTCGTGCGCCGGATCCGGAGAACCCATGGCGGCCACTGACGCAGGGCTCACGGCTGGGATAGCACTGGCGTCCATTCTCAGACGGAGCGGCGTCCGCTAGAGAAGAGGGCCAACCCGCGCCCCGACGGAGACGTGCCATGGACTATGCGAAGCTCGGCCGCACCGGCCTCGACATTTCCCGCCTCTGCCTTGGCTGCATGACCTATGGCTCACCCGACAAGGGCACCCATCCCTGGTCGGTGGGCGAGGCCGAGAGCCGCCCCTTCATCAAGAAGGCGCTCGATCTCGGCTTCAACTTCTTCGACACGGCCAATGTCTATTCGCTCGGTTCCAGCGAGGAGATCGTCGGCAAGGCGCTGAAGGACATGGCGAAGCGCGATGACATCGTGATTGCCACCAAGGTGTTCAACCGCATGCGTCCCGGCCCCAACGGTGCCGGCCTGTCGCGTAAGGCGATCATGACCGAGATCGACCATTCGCTGAAGCGGCTCGGCACCGACTATGTCGACCTCTACCAGATCCATCGCTTCGACCATCAGACACCGATCGAGGAGACGCTGGAGGCGCTCCACGACGTCGTGAAGGCCGGCAAGGCGCGCTATATCGGCGCCTCCTCGATGCATGCCTGGCAGTTCATGAAAATGCTGAAGACGTCGGAAGCCAACGGCTGGACGCGCTTCGTCACCATGCAGAACTACGTCAACCTGCTGTACCGCGAGGAGGAGCGCGAGATGCTGCCGCTCTGCCGCGAGGAGGGGATCGGCGTCATTCCGTGGAGCCCGTTGGCGCGTGGTCGGCTGACCCGCGACTGGGACGAGGCGAGCGCCCGGTCCGAGACCGACGAATTCGGCAAGACGCTCTATGCCGCAACCGCCGATGCCGACCGCAAGGTCGTCGAGGCGGTGGCAAAGGTCGCCAAGGCGCGCGCCGTGCCGCGGGCGCAGATCGCGCTCTCCTGGGTCCTGTCGAAGTCGGTCATCTCGGCGCCGATCGTCGGCGCGACCAAGATGGCCCATCTCGACGACGCGGTGGCGGCGCTCAAGATCACGCTGACTGCAGATGAGATCGCCACATTGGAAGCGCCCTACGTGCCCCACGCGGTGATGGGGTTCAAATAGCCGAGGCGGGCCGGGCGCTCAGGCCGGCTTCACAATGTCCCGCCGATGCGGAGGCGGAATTGCTGGCGCTCGAAATTGACCAGATCGAGAGTGCCGGTAACGCCACCGGCCGCGCGGCCCCAGACCTGGGGCGTCCAGGCGGCTGACATGAACACGCCCCTCAGGCGGCCGATATCGCCAAACTCGTGAAAGAAGGTTGGGCCGACCATCACCGCGTGGCCTGTCCACTGGTTGAAAAAGGCGCCGGTATAGGCGGCAAGGTAGCGCGCGTTCAGCCCGACAAATGTCCGGCCTCGCGGCCGCAGCCGGTAGGTCAAGGCCACACCGGCCTCGATGCCGGAATCGTTCACATAGGTCTGCGTGAAGCGAAGCCGCTCGGTGCCGGGGCCAAGGTTGAAGTTGAACGAGCCATAGATCCGGTCCGTATAGAGCGCCATGTCGATGGCGCTCTTGAGCGTGACGGCGACACGTTCCGCTGAAATGCCCGCGCCCTCCGAGAACCGGCCCCAGCGATATTCGACACCCACCGCGAAGCCGGGATCGAACGTTCCCTCGCCGCGTTCGCGAAACTGATAGTCGACCTGGAACGCCAGTCCGTCGAAGGCGGACCGGTCCTGGTTAGGATAGCCGGGCACGGTGTTGTCCCGGATGGAGTGATAGGCGTGCCAGAGTGCGACGGAAACCTGCCAGCGCGGGGCTGCAAGGAAGCTTGCCTCGATCTTGGAATTGACCCCGCGATAGGCGCCGTCACGCTTGCCAAAGCGTCCGGTGATCTCCGTCTGGGTGTCGAGGTCGCATCGCTCACTGAACGCGGTCCCGTCGACGAAGCCGAAAGCGTCGTCCGGTTCCGTCTGATCCGGCAGCTGCCCCGGCTGGACGGCCGGTACGGGAGGGCGCTGACAGGTAGCGGCCTCCGCGGCAGCCGCGGACACCGTGATCAATGTCGCGGCAAGGAGGAACTGGACGATCTTGGCCATGGAAGATTGATTCTGAGAGACCTTGCCGCAACGTTATCGGACTGCAACGGGCTGGCAAGGGCTCGCCGTCTCCTGCGGGGAAGTATCCGAGCCAGAGGTGCCAGATGACAGAAGGTTGCGGCCCTGCCGGTCCCTTCACCGGATCGGCGAGAACCGGGTCGGACGCAGGAAGCGGTTGTTCTGGACCTCCACCAAACCCTTCACCTTGGCGAGATAGGCGCCCCAGCGCGGATCGGCCATCATCCGGTCGCGGCGCGCCTGCCTGTCGTCCAGGCTCTCATAGGACCAGAGCGCGACAACATGGTTGAGCTCACCCACTTCGGAGGTGAAATAGCCGTGGAACGTGCCAAGCAGCTCGATCTGGATCGGCAGGCCGAACTCCTCGTAGAGTGCGACGAAGTCCGCCAGCGAGCCGGCTTTGATGCGGTAGTCGCGTTCCTCGACGATCATGGCTTGTCCTTCGCGTGGGATTGATCGGCCCAGCCGAACACCGTGCGCTTCTCGATCTCAGCGACATTGTCGGGCCGGGGAAAAGGCTCCGGCGCCGGCTGACCCGCTGTCCGGGGCCGGCCAATCTCGGCGAAGAAATCCTCCAGGCCACCCGGCATCAGGAACCAGACGAAGCTCATCGGCTCCGGGCCCGGATTGACGAAGCCGTGCTTGCGGTCGAAGCCGATGAACACGGTGGATCCCGCCTGCATCGGCTGGTCGACGCCATCGATCCGCGCAAATCCCGCGCCGGACGTGACGTGGATCACCTCCTCGTGGCGGTCATGGGTATGCTCGCGGATATGGCAGCCGGGCGCCACGGTCTGGGTGCCCATGGCGAAACGCGCGGCGCTCTCGATGGTCTTGGGGTTGAGGATGCATTGAACGAAGCCATTGGCCGGCACCGGTTGCCAATAGGACGGCGATTCATCCGGCCCGAAGATTTTCACCTCGCCCGGGGGTGGTTTTGGGGCAGTCATGGTCAGATCTCCTGCGCGTCGAGCCGGCGGTAGAGCGGCAGCGCGAAGGGCGCGATGCGGCGGAGCAGCGGCTGGAACGGCTGAGGCTTCGGCTCGGAGAGCGGCAGGCCGAGTTCGTCGAGCGAGATGCCCTGCGTCGCCTTGGCCAGTTCGCGGCCCAGAGAGATGGACAGCGCGACGGCGCGGCCATTGCAGCCGGTCCAGGCATAGCCATTCGGCCCCAGCGTGTGGATGCGAGGATAGCCCGGCACCTGCGGCTGGAACACGCTGTCCGGCGTCATGCCGACATAACCCGACCAGACATAGTCGAACTCGACATCGCCGATCTGGGGCCAGAGCCGCTTCAGGCGCTCGGCGACGGCATGGCGGAGGTTGGTGCCACCGGCGCCGGGGAACATCGCGGCGCCGCCGGTGACCAGCCGGTTGCGGGCATCCCAGCGGGCGAAATAGAGCTCGCGATGGGTATCCGACATGGCTTGCCGGTCCGGGATGATGGTCTTGGCGACATTGTCGGAGATCGGCTTGGTGGCCATCTGCCAGGACAGCACTGGAATCACCTCATGGGCGATGTCGGGCGCGAGCTGGTCGGAGAACTCGCCGGTATAGGCATTGGTGGCGAGCACCAGCGCCTTGGCGGTCACCGACCCCTTGGCCGTCTTCGCCGTCCAGAGGTCGCCCGTCCGCGCCGTCGAGATGACGGGCGAGCGCGCATGGATCACCGCGCCGAGCTTCAACGCGACCTCGGCCAGGCCGCGCGCCAGGGCCAGCGGATTGATATGCCCGCCGGTACGGTTCCAGAACCCGCCGAACCATGCGTCCGATCCCAGCATTTTCGCCATGGCGGGGGCGTCGAGCAGTTCCACCGGCGCACCGATGGCTGACCATTCCTTCACCCGCTTCTCGGCGATCTTCATGCGGCCCGGCGAATGAACCGGCTGCACCCAGCCCGCCTGTTCGGCCTCAGCCGGGATCTGATATTTGCGCACGACGTCGAAGAGATAATGCGCGCTGTCGCGCAGCACCGCATTGAACCGTTCGCCGGCCTCGCCGTGGCGCTTCACCATGGCCGAGGGGTCATGACCGGCCAGCGTCGGGATCACCTGGCCGTTGTTGCGGCCCGACGCCCCCCAGCCGGGCTCGGCGGCCTCGATCACGGTCACCGCGATGCCCATCTCGCGCAGATGGATCGCCGTCGACAGGCCGGTAAAGCCGGCGCCGATCACCACCACATCGCTGGTCTGGTCACCGACAAGCTCCGGCAGGACCGGTGCCTCGGGCGCCGTGGCCGCCCACAGCGACGGGGGCCAGACGACGGTTTCAGAAGCGGACATGGCGTGACCTTCATTCCTGTGTGATGATCCATCAAAGCGCGCGTCCCGGCAGGCGACAAGGCCCGCCAGTTGCATGGCCGAGTGTCTCATGTGGAGGGGTTCTGTGAAACTCCCCGGTTTCACCTCATTAAAGAATTAAATTCTACAGAATTCTTGTTATGCAGTATGATTGTTCCAAGTATCATCGCACTTGAACTTTCCAGTAAAAAATTCCACTCTTTTCAGCCATGAGTGCATTGCAACAGAGACCCGGTGCCGATGCCGGTCTCGCGCTGTTGCCTCGTGCAACGGGTTGAGTTGAACTCAGCCAACTGTCCGCCGTGCCTTGAGGGGGTTCCCATGCCGATGCCACACATTCTCGGTGCCGACCACGTGGTCGTGACCGTCCGCGATCTCGATGCCTCCGCCGCGGCCTGGGCGAAGCTCGGCTTCACCGTCTCGCCGCGCGGCACCCATTCGCCGCATCTCGGCACCGGCAATTACACGATCATGTTCCAGGACGATTATCTGGAGCTGCTCGGGGTGCTCACCCCGACCGACCAGAACAAGCCGACCCAGGACTTCCTGGCGGCGCGTGAAGGCATCGAGCGCACGGCCTTCACCACCGACAGCGCGGCCGGTGGCGCAGCCGAACTCAAGAAGCGCGGCCTTGAGCCGCTCGGTCCCGTCCATTTCGGCCGCCCCGTCGATCTGCCGGGTGGTGGCACGGGCGAAGCCAAGTTCAATGTGTTCCGCTGGCCGCTTCTCGAAAATCCCGGTGGCATGCGCATCTTTGCCTGCGAGCATCTGAGCCGTCACACGGTCTGGATCCCGGAACTCATGGTCCACGCCAACGGTGCCAAGGCGATTGCCCGCATCGAGATCCTCACCGCCGATCCCAAGGCTGCCGCCGAGCATATGAGCCGCCTGATCGACGAGCCCGCAATTGCCGATGGCGCCGTCTGGAAGGTGCCCTCGGGCGGCAGGCGCGCAGACTTCGTGTTCCTCGACGCCGCGGCCTTCGCGGCGCGCTATCCGGACGCCGTCCGCGCTGGCGCGACGACGTCGGGTGCCGCGGCCCTTGTTCTGGTCACCGACGATCTCGCCAAGGCTAAGGCCATTCCCGGCGCGGTGACCACAGGCTCCGCGGTTTCCATTCCCGCCAGCGCCGCCAATGGCGTGGTTGTCAGCTTCGTGGCGCGATAAGCGGCACGACGTCTCACTCCGCATTCGACAATTGACGGGTTGACCCCCGTTTTCCATCGTAAGGGCGATCACGCCCCAGAAGGAGATGTCCCCATGGATTTCACCCGCCGCGCCGCCCTCATGACCTCGGCTGCCATTGCTGCCAACGTTCTCGATCCCACCCGCGCCTTCGCGCAACAGACGCCGCGCAAGGGTGGCGTGTTCACGGTTCATTATGCTGCCGAGCAGCGCCAGTTGAACCCCAGCCTCCAGGCATCAACCGGCGTCTACATCATTGGCGGCAAGATCCAGGAGCAGCTGGTCGACCTCGACGCCGCGGGCAATCCGGTGGGCGTGCTCGCCACCAGCTGGGAGGCGGCCCCAGACGGCAAGACCATCACCTTCAAGCTGCGCTCGGGCGTGAAATGGCATGACGGCCAGCCCTTCACCTCAGCGGACGTCCAGTTCACCGCCATGGAGATGTGGAAGAAGATCCTGAACTACGGATCGACGCTGCAGCTGTTCCTCACCGCCGTCGATACGCCGGATCCGCTGACCGCCGTGTTCCGCTACGAGCGGCCGATGCCGCTCAACCTGCTGCTGCGCGCGTTGCCGGACCTCGGCTACATCTCGCCGCGCCATCTCTATGAGGGCAAGGGCGATATCCGGAGCAATCCGGTCAACCTCGCGCCGGTGGGCACCGGTCCGTTCAAGTTCGTCCAGTACGAGCGCGGCCAGCATGTCATCGCCGAGCGCAACAACGACTATTGGCGCGGCCCGGCCAATCTCGACCGCATCATCTGGCGCGTCATCACCGACCGCTCGGCTGCCGCCGCCCAGATGGAGGCCGGTCAGCTCCAATACGCGCCGTTCTCCAGCCTCACGCTGTCCGACACCGCGCGTCTGGCCAAGGACCCGCGCTTCGTCGTGTCCACCAAGGGCAATGAGGGCAATGCCCGCACCAACACGCTGGAGTTCAACTTCCGGCGCAAGGAACTGGCCGACATCAAGGTGCGCCAGGCGATCGCCCACGCGATCAACGTGCCGTTCTTCATCGAGAACTTCCTCGGCGACTTCGCCAAGCTCGGCACCGGCCCGATCCCCTCGGTCTCGACCGACTTCTACCCCGGCGCCAACACGCCGCAATATCCCTACGACAAGGCGAAGGCCATCAAGCTGCTCGACGAGGCTGGCCTCAGGCCGGGCGCCGGCGGCGTCCGCATGACGTTGCGCCTGCTGCCGGCTCCCTGGGGCGAGGACATCTCGCTCTGGGCCACCTTCATCCAGCAGTCGCTCTCGGAAGTCGGCATCAAGATCGATGTCGTGCGCACCGATGGCGGCGGCTTCCTGAAGCAGGTCTATGCCGACCACGCCTTCGATCTCGCCTCCGGCTGGCATCAGTACCGCAACGATCCCGCCGTCTCGACGACGGTCTGGTATCGCTCGGGCCAGCCCGCCGGCGCGCCCTGGACCAACCAGTGGGGTTGGAAGGACGATGTCATCGACAAGGTCATCGACGATGCCGCAACCGAGGTCGACCCGGTCAAGCGCAAGGCGCTCTATGCCGAGTTCGTCACCAAGGCGAACGCTGCCCTGCCGCTGTGGATGCCGATCGAGCAGATCTTCGTCACCACGATCACAGCCAAGGCGCGCAACCATTCCAACTCGCCGCGCTGGGGCTCGGCGTCCTGGCACGATCTTTGGTTGGCAGAATGAGCCGGGGGGCCTCCCCCCCGTCTCGGCCCTTGTCCTGCGGACCCGTGTGAACAGATGCGCATCCTGACCCTTGCGGGGCGGCGGCTCGCCGCCTCGATCCCCACCCTGTTCCTGATCCTGATCGGGGTGTTTCTGCTGCTGCAATTCGCGCAAGGCGCTCTATGCCGAGTTCGTCACCAAGGCGAACGCTGCCCTGCCGCTGTGGATGCCGATCGAGCAGATCTTCGTCACCACGATCACAGCCAAGGCGCGCAACCATTCCAACTCGCCGCGCTGGGGCTCGGCGTCCTGGCACGATCTTTGGTTGGCAGAATGAGCCGGGGGGCCTCCCCCCCGTCTCGGCCCTTGTCCTGCGGACCCGTGTGAACAGATGCGCATCCTGACCCTTGCGGGGCGGCGGCTCGCCGCCTCGATCCCCACCCTGTTCCTGATCCTGATCGGGGTGTTTCTGCTGCTGCAATTCGCGCCGGGCGACACGGTCGACGCGATGATGGCGCAGATGGGGGGCGGCGATGCCGCGACCGCCCGCGAACTCCGCCGCTTCTACGGGCTAGACCTCTCGGTGCCGGCCCAGTTGGGCAATTACCTATGGCGTCTCGTGCGCTTCGATCTCGGCTTTTCCGCCATCTACGGCAAGCCGGTGGCCCTGGTCATTGCCGAGCGGCTGCCCGCGACCATCCTCCTGATGACGGCATCGCTGTCCTTTGCCTTCTTCTTCGGGCTAATCTTCGGCGTCATCGCGGCGCGCGGCGTCAACCGCTGGCCGGACACGCTGGTTTCCACGCTCGGACTGGTGTTCTACGCCACGCCCACCTTCTGGTTCGGCCTGATGGCGATCGTGGTCTTCTCGGTCTATCTGCAATGGTTGCCGCCTGGCGGCTTCGAAGACATCACGAACACCTACACAGGGCTGCGCCGCACGCTCGACATCGCTCGGCACCTCGTGCTGCCGACGTTGACGCTCGGCCTGTTCTATCTGGCGATCTATCTGCGCATCATGCGCGGCTCGATGCTTGAGGTCCTCAACCTCGATTTTGTCCGTACCGCGCGCGCAAAGGGCCTCGACGAGACGCGTGTCGTGGTGCGCCACGTGCTGCGCAACGCGCTGCTGCCCATGGTCACACTGATCGGCCTGCAGGCCGGCACGATGCTCGGCGGTTCCGTGGTGGTGGAGAGCGTGTTCTCGCTGCCGGGGCTTGGCCGACTCGCCTATGAATCGGTGGTCCAGCGCGACCTGAACACGTTGCTCGGCATCGTCTTCGTCTCGGCGCTGCTGGTCATCTCGGTCAACTTCCTGGTCGACCTCATCTATGCCCGGCTCGACCCGCGCATCTCGACGGGAGCCTGAGCGGTGGACGTCCTCAAGCGCTATTTCAAGAGCCCGCCGGCCGTCATCGGCCTCATTCTGCTGATCGTCGTTCTGTTCATGGCGGCCAGTGCCGGCTGGCTCTATCCGCGCGATCCGCTGGCGCTCGCCGGCCGGCCGCTGGTCTGGCCGGGCGACAATCCGCGTTTCCTGCTCGGCACCGACAATTCCGGCCGCGACATCGCGGCACAATTGTTCCATGGCGCGCGCATTTCGCTGCTGATCGGCGTGGTGGCCACCGTCATCGCCATTTTCATCGGCATCGTCATCGGCGCCGTCGCGGGCTTCTACGGCGGCACGGTCGACACCGTGCTGATGCGGATCACCGAGGCGTTCCAGACCCTGCCGAACTTCCTGCTCCTGCTGGTGCTGGTGGCGGTCTTCGGCTCCAACATGACAACGGTGACCATCGCCATCGGGGTCGTCTCCTGGACCGCACCGGCGCGGCTGACGCGCGCCGAGTTCCTGTCGCTGCGCTCGCGCGAATTCGTCCAGGCTTGCCGCACCCTCGGAATGAAGGACGTGCAGATCATCTTCCGCGAGATCCTGCCGAACGCCCTGCCGCCGGTCATCGTCTATGCGAGTGTCGTGATGGCGGTGGCCATCCTGCTGGAAAGCGCGCTGGCTTTCCTCAGGCTCTCCGATCCCAATGTCGCCTCCTGGGGCAACCTGATCGGCCTCGGCCGCGATGTCCTGCGCGTCCAGTGGTACGTCTCGGCCATTCCGGGCCTTGCCATCCTGTTCACTGTGCTCGCCGTCTCGCTGGTGGGCCAAGGGCTCAACGATGCCTTGAACCCGAGGCTCAAGAGCCGATGACTGCCATGCCCCCCATGTCCACCGATGCCGTGCTGACCCTCGACCGCCTGAGCGTCAGCCTGCCCAAGGGTGCCGACCGTTCGCATGCCATGCAGGACGTGTCGCTGGCCATTGCCGCCAACGAAATCCTCTGCGTGGTCGGCGAGAGCGGCTCCGGCAAGTCGATGACCGCCAATGCGATCATGCGGCTCCTGCCCAGCGGTGTCGCCATCGACGGCGGCCGCATCCTGTTCGAGGGCCGTGATCTCGCCCAGGCCGACGAGGCCGAGATGCGGCGCGTCCGCGGCGCCGGCATCGCCATGATCTTCCAGGAGCCGATGACCGCGCTCAATCCGCTGCGCACCATCGGCGACCAGATCGGCGAGATGTTCCAGATTCATTCGGATCTCTCGCGGTCCGAGATCGCGGCCAGGGTCCAGTCGCTGCTGGAAGAGGTGCGCATCCCCGAGCCGAAGACGGCGGCCAAGGCCTATCCCCACGAACTCTCGGGTGGGCAGCGTCAGCGCGCCATGATCGCCATGGCGCTCGCCCTCGACCCCCGCGTGCTGATCGCCGACGAGCCGACCACGGCCTTGGATGTCACCACCCAGGCGCAGATCCTCGCCCTCATCAAGGATCTGCAGAAGCGCAAGGGCACGGCTGTGCTCTTCATCACCCACGATTTCGGCGTGGTCGCCGAGATCGCCGACCGCGTGGCGGTGATGCAGCATGGCCGCGTCGTGGAGGAGGGCACCGCCAAGGCGGTGCTGAACAATCCGCAGCATGCCTATACCCGCCAATTGATCGCGGCCGTGCCGCCGCTGGCAGCTCCCGCGCCGCGCGTCTTCTCGGACGAAGCGATCCTGTCGATCGAGCATGTCTCGAAGACCTATCGCAATGGCGGGTTCCTCGGGCGCGGCGCCCGCGTCACCCATGCGGTGAAGGATGTGTCGCTGACGCTGCCCAAGGGCGGCACACTCGGCATTGTCGGGGAGAGCGGTTCGGGCAAGTCGACGCTCGCCCGTTGCATCGTCCGGCTGATCGATCCGGAGACAGGCGTCATCCGGCTCGGTGACACCGATCTCCTGAAACTCACCCGCGCCGAAATGCGCGAGGAGACGCGGCATATCCAGATGGTGTTCCAGGATCCGTTCGGCTCGCTCAATCCGCGCCGCAAGGTCGGTGAACTGGTGGCGCAGGGCCCCATTGTCCACGGCACGCCGCCAGCCGAGGCGCTGACCCGCGCCAAGGACCTGTTCAAGCTGGTCGGCCTCGATCCCGCATCGATCGACCGCTACCCCCATGAATTCTCCGGCGGCCAGCGCCAGCGCATCGGTCTGGCTCGTGCGCTCGCGCTTGAGCCGGAAGTGCTGGTGGCCGACGAAGCGGTCTCTGCCCTTGATGTCTCGGTGCAGGCGCAGGTGCTGCGGCTCCTGGCCGATCTGCGCGCCCGTCTCGGTCTCTCCATCGTGTTCATCACCCATGACCTGAGGGTCGCAGCCCAGGTCTGCGACCTTGTGGCCGTGATGAAGAATGGCGAGGTGGTGGAGGCAGGCCCCATCGGCGAGGTCTTCGGCAATCCGCAGCATGCCTATACCCAGGCGCTGCTCGCCTCCATCCCCGGGCAGGGTTTCGAGCGTGACCGGGCCGCGGCTGCGGGGCCGGCCTAGCGGCCCGGCCTCCATCACACCATCGGGTTGTCGTCGATCGTATAGGTGCCGGCCAGTGGGAGGCACGCCTGCCCCCAGAGGTCGCGGATCTCGACGGTCGTCGAAATGGCCCTGTGAAGATCGGCGATGATATCGCGCTGCACGTCCAGACCGAGATGCGTGCTCAACTGATCGCGTGCCGAGACCGCCTCGTCATCGACACTCCAATGCTCATCGAGAATGGCGGCGGCGCGGCGCATCTCGTCGAGACGCCCGCCGCCCGAATATTTCAGGACGGACTGCCATTCGGGACACCGCACGATCAGCGTCATCAGCCCGTCGAGGTCGTCGGCGAGCAGCCCGGCCTGCCCCTCCGATGAACAATAGAAAAGTCTTGGCTGAGACGCCGTCCTGATGAACTGTCCGCCAGAGCCGGTCCTCGCGACGATGATGACATCGGTCTCGCCATCGATTGTGGAAAGCAGCGGCTTGTCCCCATCGTAGGGCGGCTCGATCTCGGACAGAAGTCCAAGGTGAACAGTCAAGTCGTCATCAGCAAAGATCGCGCCCAGATTGATGGCCATGACAGGTCCCTTGCTTGAGTGGCGAACCAAAATCCTGGTTGCCGGGACATGTGTCTCACGATCGAGCGGGAAGGTTCAGGACAGCCGGCGGACAATTGAAGAAGGCCACTCGCCGACCACGAGGTCCTAGTCGTCCTGGAAAGCCACTTCGCGTGTCTTGCGGATCGACGGCAGGACCATGACCAGCACCAGAAGAACGCTGGTGGCGAGCAAACCGGCGCTGATCGGACGCTCGAGGAAGATGATCCAATCGCCACGCGACAGCACCAGCGAGCGGCGGAAATTGTCCTCCAGCATGGGTGCCAGGATGAAGCCGAGGATGAGCGGTGCGGCCTCGCAGCCGATCTTGGGCAGCAGGTAACCGATCACCCCGAACACCGCCATGATCACGATGTCGGTCGCCGACGAGTTCACCGAATAGACGCCGATGCAGCAGAACACGAGGATGATCGCGTAGAGCCAGCGATAGGGGATGGAGAGCAGCAGCACCCAGATGCGCACCAGCGGCAGATTGATGATCACCAGCATCAGGTTGCCGATGAACATCGAGGCAATCATGCCCCAGAAAAGGTCCGGCCGTTCCACCATGACCTTCGGTCCCGGCACGATGCCGTGAATGGTCATGGCGCCGAGCATCAGCGCCATCACCGCATTGGGCGGGATGCCAAGGGCCAGCAGCGGAATGAACGAGGTCTGCGCGCCGGCATTGTTGGCGCTTTCCGGTCCCGCCACCCCTTCGACCGCACCCTGACCGAAGCGGCTGGGGTCCTTCGCGATCTTCTTTTCCAGCACATAGGAGGCGAAGGCCGCGACCAGCGCGCCGCCGCCGGGCAAAACACCGAGGATCGCGCCGAGCCCCGTGCCACGCAGCACGGCGGGAATGGCCGAACGCGTTTCCTCTCGGGTCGGCCAGAAGCTGGTCAGCGGCTGACGGTCGCCGCGCCCGGCATGCTTTTCCAGATTGCGGACGATTTCGGCGATGCCGAACAGGCCCATGGCGACCGGCACGAAGCCAATGCCGTCGGACAAGGCCGCAATGTCGAATGTGTAGCGCGTCTGGCCGGTACCGCCATCGGTCCCGACCAGGCCGAGAAACAGGCCGAGCGCCACCATGGCGATGGCGCGCACCACCGACCCCTGCGCCAGCACGACCGCTGCCACCAGGCCGAACACCATCAGCGCGAAATAGTCCGGTGAGCGGAAGGTCTCCGCTACCTTCACAAGCGGCCCGGAAAAGGCGGCAATCACCAGCGTGCCGACGCAACCGGCGAAGAACGAGCCGAGCGCAGCGATGGTGAGGGCGGCGCCCGCCCGGCCCTTGCGGGCCATCTGGTGGCCGTCGATACAGGTGACGACGGAGGAGCTTTCGCCGGGAATGTTGACCAGGATCGCGGTGGTCGAGCCGCCATATTGCGCGCCATAGTAGAGCCCGGCCAGCATGATCAGCGCGGCTATCGGCGGCAGGGTGAAGGTGATCGGCAGCAGCATGGCGATGGTCGCCACCGGGCCGAGGCCCGGCAGGACGCCGACCAGCGTGCCGAGCAATGCGCCGAGGAAGCAGAACAGCAGGTTCTGCCCCGACAGCGCGATGCCGAAGCCGAAGGCGAGGTTGGCGATCATCTCGGTCATGCGGCGTCCGCCATCACGGCATCCAGACAGGGATCGGCAGGCCCAGTCCCTTGACGAACAGCGCCCAGGAGAAGAAGGCGAGGGACAGGCCGAGCACGACAGCTGAGCGCCAGCCATTGTCGGGCGAGGCGAAGCTCGCCAGCCCGACGCTTGCGACGACCGCGACGATCAGCCCGGCCGAGTTGAGCAGGGCCGCAAAGGCCAGGACCGAGCCCACGATGACGACCAGCGGCCGCCAGGCAATCGTCAGTTCTGCTTCGTCATGGGTGAACGGCGAGCGGACCGCCAGCAGCACGCCGATGCCGATCAGGACAAAAGCGAGCAGGCGTGGCGCATAGCCCGCGCCAAGGCGTCCGGCTCGTCCAAGTGGCAGGTCGTATCCCGCAGCCAGCGCGAACAGGCCCCAGGCGATGAACATTGCGCCGGCCCAGAGGTCGGCGCGCTTCCAAAGCGGCAGGGCGGCGGCAGGCTCAGGGGAGGGGGGCGACATCGTGCGGGGTCAATCGACTGTCGCACCCGAGGCGCGCACAACCTCTCGCCATTTCAGGCGGTCGGCATGAATGGTCTGGCGGAACTGCGCGACCGATTCCCAGCGCGGCGTGTTGCCCATGTCAGCCAGGCGCTGCTGGATGACCGGCTCGGCCAGCACCTTCTTCATCGCCGCGTTGATCCGCTCGGCAATAGCGGGATCGAGCCCCTTCGGCCCCATCAGGCCAAACCAGATATAGCTCTCGAACGTCTTGAGGCCCGCCTCGTCGATGGTTGGCACATCCGGCACGGCCGGCACGCGGGTCAGTGTGCTGACGCCGAGCAGGCGGACCCGGCCGGCGCGCACCTGGCCGAGCACGGTCTGGACCTGATTGAAGATGCAGCAGACCTCGCCGGTCACCACGGCCTGGATCGCGGCCGGGCCGCCGCGATAGGGCACGTGGATCATGTCGAGCCCGGCCATCTGGTTGAACTGGGCGAAGGCGAGATGGGTGCCGGTGCCATTGCCGGTGGAGGCGTAGTTGTACTTGCCGGGGCTGGCCTTCACCTTGGCGATGAAATCGGCGATCGAACTGGCGTCGATCACCTGCGGGTTGATGGTCAACACGTTCGACACATCGACCATCGGTACGATCGGTGTGAAATCGGCTTCCACGTCGAAGGGCAGCCGCGGATAGAGCGCGGCATTGACGCCATGTGTGGCCGCGGTCGCGAGCGCCAGCGTGTAGCCGTCCGGCCGGGCGCGGGCGACGAATTCGGAGGCGACATTGCCGGCGGCGCCCTGCTTGTAGTCGAGCACGAAGGTGGCGCCAAGTTCGCGTTCCAGCGGCTCCTGCAAAAGGCGCATCACCACGTCGACGCCGGAACCGGGAGCAAAGCCGAGCACCACGGTGATCGGCTTGGACGGCCAGGCCTGGGCCAGCGCCGGCAGTGCCTGGAGGCTCGATCCGACCAGCAAGGCGGCCAGAAGGGCAAGGCGGCGGGAGAAGGGGATCAGCATGGGGGCGGCTCCGTTGTCCCCGAACGGTAGCCCCATTTGCTGCGCCTGCGAAAGGGCGAAAATCCATCGTTTGGCATGCCGTTCGCGCAAGGACCTTCCTCAAACCGGTGGATCTGCGCTATAGCTGGTCGCATACAACGATTGCGACAGGCGGAATGCTGACAGATGATGGCCCTGACGCCTGAGGAATGGACGGCCATCCTCCTGTCGCTGCGCATCGGCTTCTGGGCAACGCTCTGGGCGCTTCCGCCGGGCATCGCCATCGCCTGGCTGCTGGCCAGGCGCTCGTTTCCCGGCAAGGCGCTGGTCGATGGACTGGTCCATCTTCCGCTGGTTCTGCCGCCTGTGGTCACCGGCTACGCGCTGCTCCTGCTGATGGGCCGGCGGGGGCCGATTGGCAGCTTTCTCGCTGAGCAATTCGGTATCGTTTTCGCCTTCCGGTGGACCGGGGCGGCGCTCGCCTGCGCCATCATGGGCTTCCCGTTGCTGGTGCGCGCGATCCGCCTGTCGATCGAGGCGAGCGATGTGAAGCTCGAACAGGCGGCCGCCACTCTTGGCGCTCGTCCGCTCTGGGTCTTCGCCACCGTCACGCTGCCGCTGGCACTGCCCGGCATCGTCGCCGGCATGGTGCTGTGCTTCGCCAAGGCACTGGGCGAATTCGGCGCGACCATCACCTTCGTGTCCAACATTCCCGGCGAGACGCAGACCATTTCGGCGGCCATCTACACCTTCACCCAGTCACCGGATGGCGACGCCGCGGCTCTCAGGCTGACCCTGGTGGCGGTCGTCGTGGCGCTGGCGGCGCTAGTGCTGTCGGAATGGTTTGCCCGCCGCGTCGGTGCCCGCGCCCACGGCTTCTGACCGGCCACGCAGGCGAGCCTTGCGATAATCAGCCCCTCGGGCGAGTGTTCAGGGTGCCGACCCCCTTGCTATGGTCCCGCCCCCGGACGAAGCGCCTTCAGGACCGCCATGGTCGACATTGCCACCCGCGTCTACAATCACACGTGGAAGCTCGACCCGATCATCCGGTCGCTGCTCGATTCCGACTATTACAAATTCTCGATGCAACAGCTGATCCGCCGGTTCCATCCCGATGTGACAGCTACCTTCGCGCTGACCAACCGGACGAAATCCGTGAGGCTTGCCGATGCGATCGACGAGGGCGAACTGCGCGAGCAGCTCGACCATGCGCGCGACCTGCGCTTCAGCCAGCGCGAACTCATCTGGCTCGCCGGCAACACGTTCTATGGCCGCGAGCGCATTTTCGGGCCCGACTATCTGGCCTTCCTCAAGGATTTCCGGCTTCCCGACTACGAGCTGACCAAGCGCGATGGCCAGTATGAGCTGACCTTTGCAGGCAACTGGGCCCACACCACCATGTGGGAGGTGCAGTCGCTCGCCATCGTCAACGAGCTGCGCGCCCGCGCCATAATGCGCACGCTGTCGAAGCTCGAACTCGACATCCTCTATGCCAATGCCAAGGCCAAGGCCTGGGAGAAGATCAAGCGGCTGCGCAAGCTGAAGGACGAGGTCGGTTCGCTGAAGATCTCGGATTTCGGGACCCGTCGTCGCCACGGCTTCCTCTGGCAGCACTGGATCATGGAGGCCATGGCCGATGCGCTGGGGCCGGACGTGTTCACCGGCACGTCCAACATGAAGCTCGCCATGGACCTTGGCCTCGAGGCCATCGGCACCAACGCCCACGAACTGCCCATGGTCTATGCGGCGCTGGCGAAGAACGACGCGGACCTCTTGGCCTCGCCCTACAAGGTGTTGGAGGACTGGGCGCGCATCTACGACCAGAACATGCGGATCATCCTGCCGGATTGTTTCGGCACGGCACATTTTCTGGCCCATGCGCCGGATTGGGTAGCGGACTGGACGGGTGCCCGCCCCGATTCCAAGGAGCCGATCGAGGGAACTGAGGAACTGATCGCCTGGTGGCAGGCCAAGGGCCGCGATCCCCGCAAGAAGCTGGTTATCCTCTCCGATGGCATGGACATCGATTCCATCGAGCAAAGCGCGCGCCATTTCAAGGACCGCGTGCGCATAGGCTATGGCTGGGGCACCAATCTCACCAATGATTTCAAGGGCTGTGTTCCGCGTGGCGACCCGGATGCGCTCGCGCCGATTTCGGTCGTCTGCAAGGTGATCGAGGCCAATGGCCGCCCGGCGGTCAAGCTCTCCGACAATCCGGTCAAAGCGACCGGCCCCGCCGACGAGATCGAGCGCTACCGCCGTGTCTTCGGCACGGCCGGCATGAAGGCGCACGCCGTTCTGGTCTGACCGACCAGGATATTCACTTCAAAAAAACTCAACGGGATGAACGCCATGCATGATCTGACCGGCAAGGTCGCCTTCATCTCCGGCATGGGCTCGGTTGGCGAGGGCTGGGGCAACGGCAAGGCCACTGCCGTCCTGCTCGCCCGACAGGGGGCGACCATCTATGGCACCGATATCGGGCAGGCCGCTGCCGACGAGACCAAGCGCCTGATCGAAGCCGCGGGCGGCAAGGCTTTCGCGCGCGAGGTCAACATGACCCAGGCCGCAGAGGTCGAGACGGCCGTGCGCGATTGTCTCGCCCGCTTCGGGCGGATCGACATCCTGATCAACAATGTTGGCGGCTCGGCGCCCGGCGATCCGGTCACGATGTCGGAAGAGGTCTGGGACGCCCAGCTCGACCTCAACCTCAAGACCGCGTTCCTGGCGGCGAAATACATCATCCCCGTGATGGAAGCCCAGGGCGGTGGTGCGATCGTCAACCTCTCGTCGATCGCTGGCGTGCGCATCCTGCCCGACCGCCCGCATGTCGCCTACACCACGACCAAGCTTGGCATTCTCGGCTTCTCGCGCTCGATCGCGGTGACCTATGCCAAGAAGAACATCCGCTGCAACACCGTCATTCCCGGCCTGATGCACACGCCGCTCGTCGAGCACCGCCTGGCGAAGACCGTTGCTGGCGGCGATGTCGAGGCGCTGATCGCCTCTCGCAATGCGCAGGTGCCGACCGGCAAGATGGGCGACGCCTGGGACGTCGCACAGGCCGTGCTGTTCCTGGTCTCGGACGAAGCGCGCTATGTCACCGCCGCCGAGATCGCGGTGGACGGCGGACTATCGGCCGCGAGCCGGTAGGCCTATTCCGCCGCCTTGACGTCGTCGAACGAGCCGCGCGCGTGGCGCTTCGGCTTGGCGGCGATCTTCAGCGTCTCGAAGTCACTGCGCTCCTTCACCGCATTGCGCATCGCCTGGTCCTTGCCAGGCTGATATTGCGGCGGCTGATAAGCATCGACTCCATACCAGGCGGCGGCCTTCAGCATGAAGGACGGATCAGCGAGATGCGGCCGCCCGAGCGCCACCAGATCGGCGCGGCCGGCGGCGAGGATCGTGTTCATCTGGTCGGCTGATGTGATGTTGCCGACGCACATCGTCTTCACATCGGCCTCGTTGCGGATCGCATCCGAGTACGAGGTCTGGAACATGCGGCCATAGGTCGGCCGGCTCTTCGGCGAGGTCTGGCCGGTCGAGACATCGACAAGATCGACGCCGGCTTCCGCGAAGGCGCGTGCGATTGCGATCGAGTCCGCTTCGGAAATGCCACCCTCGGCCCAGTCGGTCGCTGAAATGCGCACCGCCATGGGCTTCTCCTTTGGCCAGGCCGTGCGCATCGCCGTGAACACCCGCAGGGGGAACCGCAGGCGGTTGTCGAGCGAACCGCCGAATTCATCGCTGCGCGTGTTGGTCAGTGGCGAGAGGAAACTCGCCAGCAGGTATCCGTGGGCTGCGTGCATTTCCAGCATGTCGAAGCCGGCGCGCGCGCCGCGCTCCGTTGCCGCGACGAATTCGGCCACGATGCGATCCATGCCGGCACGGTCGAGCTCTGCCGGGACCTGACTCTCCGGATAATAGGGGATGGGGGATGCCGATACGACCGGCCAGGCGCCATCCTTGAGCGGGCGGTCCATGCCCTCCCACATCAGCTTGGTTGCCCCCTTGCGGCCGGCATGGCCGAGCTGCAGGCAGATCTTGGCCTTCGAATGGGCGTGTGCAAAGGCGACAATCCGCGTCCAGGCGGCTTCCTGCGCGTCCGACCAGAGGCCGGCGCAACCGGGTGTGATCCGGGCGTCCGGCGCCACGCAGACCATCTCGGTATAGACGAGGCCCGCGCCGCCGACGGCCCGCGCCCCGTAATGGACCAAATGCCAGTCGTTCGGCAGGCCGTCCTCGGCGGAATACATGCACATGGGCGAGACGACGCCGCGGTTCTCAAGGGTCATGCCGCGCAGCTGAAGCGGCTGGAACAGCGGAGGCCTGGGCCGCGCGGTATCGGCACCGGCCACGCCTTCGGCGAACATCCTGTCAGCTGTCGCCACGAAGTCCGGCGCGCGCAGACGCAGATTGTCGTAGGTGATGGCCTTGGAGCGGGTCATCAGGCCGAAGGCGAACTGGCGCGGATCCATGTCCCAGAAGCGGTCGAGATGTTCGAACCATACGAGCGACACGTCGGCGGCATGCTGGGTGCGCTCCACCTCATCGCGCCGGTCGGTCTCGTAGGCCGCAAGCGCGGGGGCGACCGTGCCGTGGGCGCGGAAGGCGTCGAACAGCGCGATCGCATCCTCCATCGCGAGCTTGGTGCCAGACCCGATGGAGAAATGGGCGGTGGCCTTGGCGTCCCCCATCAGCACCACATTGCCCTTGCACCAGCGACGCGTGCGGATCATCGGGAATTGCCGCCAGAGCGAGCGGTTGGTGATGAGCGGGTGGCCCGCGAGTTCCTCGGCGAACACGCCCTCGAGAAACCGCGCGGATGCATCCTCGTCCATGCGGTCGAGACCAGCCCGCGCGAAGGTCTCCGGATCGGTTTCGATCACCCAGGTCGAGCGGCCCGGCGCATATTGATAGGTATGCGCGATGAACTTGCCGAACTCGGTCTCGCGGAAGAAGAAGGTGAAGGCATCGAGCGGCTTGGTCGAGCCGAGCCAGGTGAACCGGTTGGGGCGAAGGTCGACCTCGGGCAGGAAATGGTCGCGGTCGGCCTCGCGGATGCGCGAATTGATGCCGTCGGCGCCAACCACAAGGTCATAGCCTGCGCAGAAGTCCGGCGTGACATCGACCTCGGTCTGAAAGCGCATCTCGATGCCCAGTTCGCGGGCGCGATCCTGCAACAGAACCAGCAGGGTCTGGCGCGAACAGCCGCAGAAGCCGTTGCCGCCGATGCGGTGGACGCTGTCCTTGAAGTGGATCTCGATATCGTCCCAGTAGGCGAAGTTCTCGGTGATCGCCCGGTAGCTCTCGGCGTCATAGCGCTCGAAAATGTCGAGCGTCGCATCGGAGAACACCACGCCGAAACCGAACGTGTCGTCCGGGCGGTTGCGCTCGAACACCGTGATCTCCGCCTCGCGGCGCCACTTCTTCATCAGGATGGCGAAGTAGAGGCCGGCCGGTCCGCCGCCGATCACCGCGATGCGCATGGGTCACTCCGTGGCTTGCCGGGCCGAACGTGTCGTCAGCCGCAGCGGAAATTAGTTTAAGCCTAAAATAAATTCCGGCAAGCGGGCCAAGCCTCTTGCTCCGGAATATTTGAAGCCTAAACTAATTTGCGAGGAGGCCGTGATGGTCGCTGCAAGCTCCCCTTCGCCCGCATTGTCGGGACGTCGCGCGCTGGTCACCGGTGGCGGCCGCGGCATCGGTCTCGCCGTTGCGCGGGCGCTGACACAGGCCGGCGTTGAAGTGACCGTGCTGGGCCGAACCGCAGCCTCGCTCGACAAGGCCGTGAGTTCCGGCGCTGCAGCCCACGCGATCGTCGCCGACGTCACCGACGCCTTGGCGCTGGAAGCAGCCATCCGTGCTGTTGAGGCTGCAGGCCCGCTCGATATCCTCGTCAACAATGCCGGCCACGCCGAGACCGCGCCGATCCGAAAAATGGACCGGGCGCTGTTCGACCGGATGATCGCGCTGAACCTCACTTCCGTCTTCGATGGCATTCGCCTGGCCTTGCCCGGCATGTTGGCGCGCGGCCAAGGCCGCATCGTCTCCATCGCCTCGACCGCAGGCCTCACCGGCTACCCCTATGTCTCGGCCTATTGTGCCGCCAAGCACGGGGTCGTCGGCCTGACGCGGGCGCTCGCCAGGGAGGTCGCGACCTCCGGCGTGACCATCAATTGCGTCTGCCCCGGCTTCACCGAGACCGACCTCGTCGCCGGCTCCATCGACACCATCGTTGCGAAGACCGGACGGACCGCCGAGGCGGCCCTCGCCGATCTGACCAAGTCCATGCCCATCGGGCGGCTGATCAAGCCCGAGGAGGTGGCATCGGCCGTGCTTTGGCTGGTGTCGGACGCGGCAGCCGCCGTCACCGGCCTGGCCCTGCCTGTCGCCGGTGGAGAGATCTAGGAGCACGCCATGGCAATCCCCTCGGCCCATGTCGATACCTTCGCTGCCCGCGGCCTGCCGCCGATCGAGATGCAGCCGCAATTCCTCTTCGACCGGCCGGAGCTGCGCTATCCCGACCGGCTGAACTGCGTCACCGAATTCATCGATCGCCACCTGCGGGAAGGCCGGGGCGGCAGCGTCGCCATTCTGGCGCCGGGCGGGCTCACCTGGACCTATGCCGATCTCGCGGCCGAGGTGAACCGCATCGCCAATGTGCTGACCAGAGAGCTGGGCCTTGTGCCGGGCAATCGCGTTCTGCTGCGCGCGCCCAACAATCCCACCATGGTCGCGGCCTATCTCGCCGTCATCAAGGCCGGCGGCATCGTGGTTGCCACCATGCCGCTCTTGCGCGCCAAGGAACTGACCGAGATCGTCGACAAGGCCGAGATCGGACTGGCGCTCTGCGACGACCGGCTGATGGACGAACTGGCCAAGACCGGCGCCTCCTCGGCCTTCCTCAAGCGCATTGTCGGTTTTGCCGAACTGTCCTCGCTCGCAGCCGCTGTGTCCCCTGAGTTCGCTCCAGTCGATACCGTCCGCGACGATGTCTGCCTGTTCGGTTTCACTTCCGGCACCACCGGCAAGCCGAAATGCACCATGCATTTCCACCGCGATCTGTTGGCGATCTGCGATGCCTATTCCGGCAATGTTCTGAAGCCGCAGGCGACGGACCGCTTCATCGGCTCGCCGCCGCTGGCCTTCACCTTCGGTCTTGGCGGCCTCGTGCTGTTCCCGTTCCGGGTCGGCGCCTCGACGGTCCTGCTGGAAAAGGCCTCGCCGGGCGATCTCTTGCCGGCGATTGCCGAATTCAAGCCGACCATCTGTTTCACCGCGCCGACCGCCTATCGCGCGATGATCCCGGCGCTGTCGGAGCACAATTGGCGTTCCTTGCGCAAATGCGTCTCGGCCGGCGAGGCCCTGCCGAAGGCGACGTTTGATGCCTGGAAGGCGGCGACCGGCCTGGAGCTGATGGACGGCATCGGCGCAACCGAGATGCTGCACATCTTCATTTCGGCCCCCGAGGGCGAGATCCGCCCGGGCGCCACGGGCAAGCCGGTGCCTGGCTATCAGGCCAAGGTGATCGGCGATCATGGTGAGGATCTGCCACCCGGCACGCCCGGCCGCCTCGCGGTCCGTGGACCGACCGGCTGCCGCTATCTCGCCGATGACCGGCAGGCCAAATATGTCCTCGCCGGCTGGAACATTACCGGCGATACCTACATGGCCGATGCCGACGGCTATTTCTGGTATCAGGCCCGCAACGACGACATGATCGTCTCGGCCGGCTACAACATCGCCGGACCTGAGGTCGAGGCTGCGCTCTTGGCCCATCCGGCGGTGGCGGAAGCCGGCGTCGTCGGCAAGCCCGATCCCGAGCGCGGCATGATCGTCCAGGCCTATGTCGTGCTGAAGCCCGATTTCCCGGCTGTTCCCGCCATGGCGGTGGAGCTGCAGGTCTATGTGAAGGCCGAGATCGCGCCCTACAAGTATCCGCGTGCCATCAGCTTCGTGGACAAGCTGCCGCGCACCGAAACCGGCAAGCTGCAGCGCTTCACACTGCGCGAGATCGCCAAGGCCGAAGCGGCATCAGCCGAAGCGGCATCAGCCGACGACAAGAACACGGCCGCCAAGGCCGCGGAGTAGCACCATGTCCAAGGACCCTATCGTTTCGCCTTCGCCAACAGCGGAGGGCGGTCGCCCCGTCACCCTGAATCCGCCCGGCTGGCCCGAGCCGCGCGGCTATGCCAATGGCATGTCGGCCACCGGTCGCATCGTGGTCACGGGCGGTGTGGTCGGGTGGGATGTGGCGGGCCAGTTTCCCGTCGACTTTGCCGGCCAGGCGCGCCAGTGCTTCGAGAATATCGCGGCCATTCTCGCCGCCGGTGGCGCGACCCCCGGCCATATCGTGCGGCTCACCTGGTACGTGACCGACATCGAGGAGTACCAGGCGAACCTCCGGCCGCTCGGCGCGGCCTATCGCGAGGTCTTCGGCCGGCACTTTCCAGCCATGGCTGTGGTGCAGGTGGTGCGCCTCGTCGAGAAGGCGGCCAAGATCGAGATCGAGGCAACGGCGGTGATCGGGGAGTAGGCGAGGCCGCTTGAAATTGGCGGGTGCTGTTCTGACGGAGAGAGCCCCTCACCCTTGCCCTCTCCCCGTAGGAGGGGAGAGGGGATTCAAACACCTGACCTCAATCGACGATCGTCTTGGACCGGCCGCATCGCCTGGAATGTGTCACCAAGCAATTGGTGCGTAAACGAGGCTGGAGGGTGCCGCGTACCCTCTCCCCGCCTGCGGGGAGAGGGAAGGGTGAGGGGCCATACGCGCTGACCATCGTTCATCGAACGAGGCCTTCCACCCCTTCCTCAGTCGTGAATCCGGATCACCGCTTCCACTTCCACAGTGATCCCCATCGGCAGCGATCCCATGCCCACTGCCGAACGGGCATGGCGGCCGCGGTCGCCGAGCACGGCCACCATCAGGTCGGAAAAGCCGTTGATGACGCGCGGATGGTCGCCGAAATCGGGCGCGGCATTGACCATGCCCAGCACCTTGAGGAACTCGACCTTCGAGAGGTCGCCGCCTGCCGCCGCCTTGGCCGAGGCGAGGATCTGCAGGCCTACCAGCTTGGCGTGTTCATAGGCCGTCTCGACCGTGACATCGCTGCCGACCTTGCCGGTGTGGAGGGAGCCGTCCGGCTTGAGCGGACCCTGTCCGGCCAGATAGGCGATCTGGCCGTCCCGCTTGAACGGCACATAATTGCCGGCCGGCGTTGGCGTCGGTGGCAGCGTCAGGCCGAGTTTGGCGAGATTGTCTTCCGGGCTCATTCAGGCCTCCTGCGGGATCGATCGGGCGCCCATCTCAGCGCAATTTGCCGCGCGCCGCCACCGGGAGGATACCGACGATCTCCTGGCCGCGCACCATCACCACCTCGTCCACCATGTTGACCACGACGCAGACATGGTTCGGCACGATGCGCACGACATCGCCAACCTTCGGGCGCTCGTTGCACTTCGCGAGATCGAGAAATCCGTGCTCCTCGGCGAAGCGGGCGATGCGGGCTTCCGGGTGCTCCAGAATATAGCCATAGCCGTCGATGCCGCCGCCCGGATCGGAGGTCAGCGTCTTGGAGCCTGAATCGAGAATGCCGCGGTCGACGCCGGCGCGGCTGACGACCGTCGCATAGACGTGCAGCGCGCAGTCGTCGAAGGTCGCAACGCCCGCCGCCACTTGCATCCGGTCATTGTAGATATAGGTGCCGGGGCGATGCTCGGTGGCGCCGGCGAGACGGCCGACATTCTTCATGTTGGGCGAGCCGCCGGTGGAGACGATGGTCGGCTCCAGCCCCTCGAGCCTGACACCGGCCAGCGCCGTGTCGAAGAACTTCTGTGCTTCCGGCCAGCCGTCCTCGGTCGGATAGAGCATGAAGCCCTTGAACGAGAGGCCGGGGGAGGCCGCCACCAGCTTGGCAAGCTCGATCGCCTCAGCCGGCGTCTCGACGCCCGCGCGCTTGCGGCCGGTATCGCACTCGATGACGACGCCAAGCGGCCGCCCGGCGAGCGCCGCGGCCTTCGGCAGATCGCCAATCACCACGGGATTGTCGGCGGCGACCGTGACATCGGTTGATTCCAGAAGCCGGCCGAGCCGGTTCATCTTCTCCTCGCCCAGGAGATTGTAAGAGATCAGAATGTCGTCGATGCCGGCTTCCGCCATCACCTCCGCTTCGCCGATCTTCTGGCAGGTGATGCCCTTGGCTCCTGCCGCGATCTGCAGCTTGGCGAGCAGCGGGCTCTTGTGCGTCTTGATATGCGGACGATTGGCCACGCCCGCCGCATCACAGGCCGCCTGCACGCGGGCGATATTGGCCTCCACCCGGTCCATGTCGATGACGACGGCCGGCGTGCCATATTCGCGGGCAATCTTTGCGGCAAGCGGGCTTGTCATACGGCAACTCCGGCGAATGGCTCAGACGTGGAGATAGCGGTCCTTCAGGTCGGGGCTGGCGAGGAAATCCGCGCTGGTCCCTTCCCAGACGAGCCGGCCCTTCTCGAGGATCAGGTGCCGGTCGGCCAGTTTGACCAGAGCATCGACATTCTTGTCGATCACCAGGATCGATTGGCCGTCCTGCTTGAGGCGGGCTAGACAGGCCCAGATCTCCTGGCGGATCACCGGCGCGAGGCCTTCAGTAGCCTCGTCCAGAACGAGGAGCTTGGGGTTGGTCATCAGCGCCCGGCCGATCGCCAGCATCTGCTGCTCGCCGCCGGAAAGCTGGGTTCCCATGTTGCGCCGCCGTTCCTTCAGCCGCGGGAAGAATTCATAGACCCGCTCCAGCGACCAGGGCTTGGCCGCGCGGTCGCGATCGGCTGCTGTTGCGATCAGGTTTTCCTCAACCGTCAGGTTCGGGAAGATCTGCCGCCCCTCCGGCACCAGGCCGAGGCCTGCCTGCGCCGCCCGGAACGGCGGCTTGCCGGCAAGCGCGACCTCGTCCATGGCGATGGTGCCGCCGCTGGGCTTCACCAGCCCGAAGATCGACTTGATCGTGGTGGTCTTGCCCATGCCGTTGCGGCCGAGCAGGGTCACGACCTCGCCCTGCGCGATCGAGAGCGAGATGCCGAACAGCACCTGCACGTCGCCATAACCGGCCTCGAGGCTTGAAACGGTCAGCATTATTCCGCCGCCTCCGCTCGCTCGGTTGTGGCGCGGGCGACCGACGCCTTGGTCTTGCCGAGCAATCCCATCAGCAACTCTCGTTCGGTCGGATCGAGACCGGCCAGCAGTTCGGTGATCCAGAGGCCGTGCTGACGCGCCATGGCCGAGAATTGCGTCCGGCCCTTGTCTGTCATCACGATGCGCTGCGCGCGCCCGTCGGAGGCGTCGCGGCGGCGCTCGACAAAACCTTGCTCGGCGATGCGGGCGACAAGCCCTGTTACATTGCCGTTGGTCACCATCATGCGCCGCGAGATGTCACCGAGCGTCAGGCCTTCCGGCGACTTGTCGAGCTGGGCCAGGAGGTCGAAGCGCGGCAGCGTGATGGCGAAGCGATCGGCAAGCCTGCGGCGGATCTCCCGTTCGATCATCGTCGTGCAGGTGAGCATGCGCAGCCAGAGGCGGAGCTCGGGGCGTGCATCGCGCGGCTGCTGGGCGAGCCGGCTCTCGGCGTCGAGGATGTCGTTGGCGCGGACCTCGCTCATGCGAAATCCTCCTCGCCGAGATATGCCTCGCGCACGGCGGGATCGGCCCGCACCTCATCTGGCGTGCCCGAGGCGATGACCCGGCCATAGACCAGCACGGAGATGCGGTCGGCGAGGCGGAACACCGCGTGCATGTCGTGCTCCACCAGCACCATAGGATAGCGACCTTTCAGCGCCATCAGCACCGCGACCAGGCTCTCGGTCTCCTCGCGGCCCATGCCGGCCATCGGCTCGTCGAGCAGCAGGAGCTTCGGCTCCGACACCAGCGCCATCGCGATCTCGAGCTGGCGCTTCTCGCCATGCGACAGGCTGGTCGCGGGAAGCTCGGCCTTGGGCCTGAGACCCACCTGGTCGAGGGCGGCGACAGCCTTGTCGTTGAGCCTTGCGTCGCGCGACACCTGACGGAAAAAGCGGAACGACGACCGGTCATGCGCCTGCGCGGCGGTGGCGACATTTTCCAGGACCGTGAAGGCCGGCAGGATCTGGGTGATCTGGAACGAGCGCGTCAGGCCGCGCAGCGCGCGGGCATGGATCGGCAGGCGGGTGATGTCCTCGCCGGCGAAGGTCACCTGGCCGACATCCAGCGGCACCTCGCCGGTGATCTCGCCGATCAGCGTGGTCTTGCCGGCACCGTTGGGGCCGATGATGGCGTGGAGCTCAGAGGCACCGATGTCCAGCGTCACGTCATCGGTGACCTTCAGCGCTCCATAGGACTTGGAGAGGCCTCTGAGCGACAGGATCGGCGCGGTCATCGTCCGGCTCCCCGGTCAATGAGCTTGACGAGGCCGCCGCGGGCGAAGATCGCCACCAGCACGACCAGCGGACCAAACAGTGCCTTCCAGTGCTGGGTGAGTTCGGCCAGCCATTCCTCGATCAGCAGCACGCCGATGGCGCCGATGATCGCACCGTTGAGGGTGCCGAGACCGCCGGCTACCACCATCGCGATCATGTCGCCGGAACGCTGCCAGCTCATATAGGCCGGCGAGACGAACAGGGTGAGATTGGCGAACAGCGCGCCGGCCAGCGCACAGATCGCACCCGAGATCACATAGGCAGCCAGCCGATAGCGGAACGGATCGAAGCCGAGGGCCCGCATCCGGCGCTCGTTCTCCTTGGCGCCGCGCAGCACACGCCCGAAGCGCGATCCGACGATGGCGCGCAGCAGCAGATAGACGCCGAGCAGGACGCCCAGCACGACGAAATAGAATGAGGTCTCGTTGCGCAACAGCCGCGTGCCGAACACGTCGGAGCGGCTGAACATCCTGAGACCATCATCGCCGCCATAGGCCGACAGCGATGTGGCCGTGAAGAACGCCATCTGCCCGAAGGCCAGCGTGATCATGATGAAATAGACGCCGCGCGTCTTGAGCGAGATCGCGCCTGTCACCAGTGCGAAGGCCGCCCCCACCAGCATCGCGACAGGGAAAGAGATGGCGGCTTCATCGATGCCATGGGCCGACAGGATCGCGACCGCGTAGCCGCCAAGCCCAAGGAATGCCGCATGGCCGAAGGACACCATCGCGCCATAGCCGAGGATCAGGTCGAGCGAGAGGGCGGCGATGCCGAAGACCATGGCTCGTCCGACCAGCGACAGCACGTAGCGCTCCGGCCAGATGAACGGCACGACGGCCAGCGCCGCAAAGATCACGAGAGCAATGGCATGGCGCCGCCAGAGGGGGGCGGGGATGGATGCGGGCGCGCTGGTGGCGATGTCGGCCATATCCGTCAGCCCTTCGCCGGGAACAGGCCGGTCGGACGGAAGAACAGCACCGCCGCCATCAGGATATAGATCGACATGGAGGCGATGGCCGGACCGATGGTGCGGGCATCGCCGGCCGACAGTCCGCCAAGGCGCAAGAGATCGACCGAGAAGGAACGGAGCAGCGTGTCGGTCAGGCCGACGATCAGCGCGCCGACGAAGGCGCCGCGGATCGAGCCGATGCCGCCAATGACGATCACCACGAAGGCGAGGATCAGGAGATTGTCGCCCATGCCAGGCTCGACCGAGAGCACGGGTGCCGCCATGCAGCCGGCAAAGCCGGCGAGCATTGCCCCGAAACCGAAGACGATCATGAACAGCCTGCGGATGTCGACGCCGAGCGCAGAGACCATCTGTGCATTGGAGGCACCCGCCCGGATCAGCATGCCGACACGGGTCTTGGCCACGACGAGATAGAGCCCGAGCGCCACGCCGAGGCCGGCCCCGATGATGGCAAGCCGCCAGACCGGATAGAGGACGCCGTTGGCAATCACGATGGAGCCCGTCAGCATGTCCGGGACAGGCACCTGCAGCGGCGCCGCGCCCCAGATGATCTTCACGGCCTCGTTGAGGAACAGGATCAGACCGAAGGTCGCCAGCACCTGCTCCAGATGGTCGCGATCATAGAGATGGCGCATCACGACGATTTCGAGCAGCAACCCGAAGGCAAGCGCCGAAATGAGCGCCAGGATCAGTCCGATGACGAAGGACCCGGTCCAGGCGACGAACATGGCGGCGAGATAGGCGCCCAGCATGTACTGCACGCCATGGGCGAGATTGATGAAGTCCATCACGCCGAACACCAGCGTCAGGCCTGCGGCAATCAGGAACAGCAGCACGCCCAGCTGCAAGCCGTTCAGCGTCTGGATGATGAGCAGCGTGGAGGACATGGGATAAGGGGGCCTGTCGCTCTATCCGGCAAAGGGCTGCCGACGGAACCTGCTGAACCGTCACCCCCGGCGAGCCCGAAGGGCGAGGGAAGGGGGTCCAGGAATGCCGACCGTGATCTCGCGGCCCCTGGATCCCCTTCCCTCGCTTCGCTCGCCGGGGATGACGTCTGTGCTGTGTTGACGGGGCTCGCCTCGGCGAGCCCCGATCACCTCACCAGCGCATCTGGCACTGGGCGGCGTAGACGTCGGTGTAGTCGGTGAACACCCGGTCGACGATCTCCGTCTGGAACTTTCCGTCGGCGCGCTTGGCGGCACGGACCGTGTAGAAGTCCTGGATCGGATAATGGTTGTTGGCGAAGCGGAACTTGCCGCGCAGCGACACGAAGTCGGCCTTGCGGAGCGCCGCGCGGACCGCATCGCGGTTCGACAGGTTGCCGCCGGTGGCGCGCGCCGCGCTGTCGATCAGCATGGCGGCATCATAGGCCTGCATGGCGTAGGAGCCGGGCACATAACCGAAGGCCGCCTCGAAATCGGCGACGAACTTGCGGTTCTGCGGGTTGTCCATATTGGGCGCCCAGGTCATGCCGGCGAGCATGCCGATGGCGGCGTCCTGCTGGGCCGGCAGCGTCGATTCATCCACCGTGAAGGCCGAGAGGAACGGCACGCGCTGGACGAGACCAGCCTGGCGATACTGGCGGACCAGGTTCACGCCCATGCCGCCGGGCATGAAGGTGAACAGGCCATCGGCATTGGACGAGCCGATGCGGGCAAGCTCTGCCGCGAAATCGAGATGGCCGAGGGGCGTGAAGATCTCATCGACGATCTCGCCGCGGAAGTGGCGCTTGAAGCCGGCCATGGCGTCGCGGCCTGCCTGGTAGTTCGGCGTCATCAGGAAGACGCGGCGCAGGTTGCGGCTCTGCGCATAGGCGCCGAGTACCTCGTGAACCTGATCGTTCTGGTAGGACGTGACGAAGAAGTTCTCGTGGCAGCCGCGGCCCGCATAGGTCGAGGGGCCGGCATTGGCCGAGATCAGGAAGGCGCGCTGCGAATTGACAACGGGGGCGTGGATCGCCTGCAGCACGTTGGAGAAGATCGGGCCGACGACGAAATCGACCTTGTCGCGGTCGAGCATGGTCTGAACGCGCTGCACTGCGACGTCCGGCTTCAGCTCGTCATCGACCACGGTGACCTGCACCTCGCGACCGGCCATGCGGCCGCCGAGTTGGCGAACAGCGAGCAGAAAGCCGTCGCGGGCATGCTGGCCGAGCACGGCCGAGGGACCGGACAGCGTCTCGATCACGCCGATGCGGATCGGCTCCTGTGCCTGGGCAGAACCGAGGGCGAGACCCATCCCCAGAGCCAGCCCTCCGGCGATTGTCTTCAGAACGCGAGTCATGGAATACCTCCCACCAAGTGCCGCCCCGGCTTTGCCTTGGGATGCGGCCACTGACGGGGCATTATTGCTGGGGATTTGGCGCCGACAACCCCGTTCGTGAAAAATATTTTAAGTGTAAAATAATTCGGCAGGAGAAGGTCATGCTGCTCACCGATCATGCAGACGGAAAGCCGCGTTGCTGGTGGCCTGGGCACGACCCTCTCTATGTCGCCTATCACGACACCGACTGGGGCGTGCCGGAATATGACGACCGCGCGCTGTTTGAGAAGCTCATTCTCGACGGCTTCCAGGCCGGCCTCTCCTGGATCACCATCCTCCGCAAGCGCGAGCACTTCCGCAAGGTGTTCGACGGCTTCCGGCCCGAGGTCATCGTCACCTATGGCCCCGACAAGGTCGAGGCGCTGATGAACGATGCCGGCATCATCCGCAACCGCGCCAAGATCGTCGGCACGGTGAAGTCGGCCGGTGTCTATCTCGACATGCAGGCGAGGGGCGAGGGCTTCTCCGACTATCTCTGGGGGCATATCGACGGCAAGCCGCTGCAGCCCAATCATCGTGACCGGTCCACCGTGCCGACCGAGACAGAGATTGCGCAGAAGATCTCGAAGGATCTCAAGAAGCGCGGCTTCACCTTCGTCGGCCCGACCATCGTCTATGCCTTCATGCAGGCGGTCGGCATGACCAACGATCATCTCGTCGGCTGTTTCCGGCATGAAGAGGTCAAGGCGCTGGGGTGAGGTCTTGCCGCCGCCGCCCGAAGCAGCCAAAACCGCTTCATGCCGCCGCGCCCTCCTGCCAAGTCCGTCAAGAACCAGCCGCCGCGCGCCTGGCAGCGCATGCTGTCCGGCCGACGCCTCGACCTGCTCGATCCCTCGCCCTTCGATGTCGAGATCGAGGACATAGCCCATGGCCTTGCCCGCACAGCCCGCTGGAACGGCCAGACGATCGGCGATCACATCTATTCGGTCGCCCAGCATTCTGTCCTGGTCGATGACATTGCAGCGATCCTTGATCCCGGGATCGGCAACCGCTGGCGCCGCGTGGTCCTGCTGCACGACGCGCCGGAATATGTCATCGGCGACATGATCTCGCCGTTCAAGGCGGTGATCGGCGGCGATTACAAGGCCGTGGAGGCGCGCCTGATGGCGGCGATCCACATCCGTTTCGGCTTGCCGGCATCCGCGCCTCCCGAAATCACAGCGCTTGCCAAGAAGGCCGACCGTATCGCGGCCTTTCTGGAGGCAACCCAGCTTGCCGGCTTCAGCGTGGAGGAGGCCGGCCTCCTGTTCGGCGCGCCCAACGGCCTGTTCGGCGGCGCTGCCGGCCCGGTGCCGCGCCTCGTGCCGCTGGCCGCGGATCGGGCCAAACAGACGTTCCTCGAGCGCTTCGCAGATCTCGATACGTGAAGCCCTCGCAAGCGGCGCCGGCTTGCGGCACACTCGCGTCAGAGTTCGGAGGGTTCAACCGTGCAGGTCCATGTCTGCTCGCTGTCGCGCATCGCCAGCACCGTCGAGGCAACCGGCGCGCGCCATCTGGTGACCCTCATCAACCAGGGCACGCCGGTGCCGCGGCCGCCGCAGATCGATCCCGATAACCACCTGTTCCTCGGCATGAACGACATCGTCGAGCCGGTGGAGGGCTATGTCGCGCCGGGCGAGGCCCATGTCGGACGGCTGCTCGGCTTCGTCGACGGCTGGTGGCGCGCCCATGGCGCCGAGAGCCCGATCGTCATCCATTGCTGGGCCGGTATCAGCCGCTCCACGGCTGCTGCCTTCATCACGGCCTGCGCGATCAATCCCGCCGATGACGAGGCCGCGATCGCAGCGGACATCCGCGCCCTCAGCCCCAGCGCGACGCCCAATGCCCGGCTCGTCGCCATTGCCGACGGCATGCTGCGCCGCGACGGCCGCATGATCGAAGCGATTGCCCGTATCGGTCGGGGCCAGGATGCCTTTGAAGGCGAGCCCTTCTCGCTGTCGCTGCTGCGCTGAGCCAGCGACATCAGCCCGATCCGCCGCCATCGCGCAGAAACAGAAAGGGGTCATTAGCGACCTGTCACACAGATTGTTGCGGTTGATCCTGCATTTTCGCTGATCGTGCCTGGGCCCTGGAGGCCACCTGATGGAAATCGTCCTTGGCGTCTTGCTCGTCGCAGGCCTCATCCTGGTCGTGCCGGTTCTGGCGATCATCGCCTTCATTCGCACGAGCGATCTGACCCGTCAGATCGGCGCGGTCGGAATACGCCTGGTCCAGGCCGAAGGCGAGGTGCTGGCACTCCGCAGGGCGCTGGCGCTCGGGCAGCCGGTGGCCATGCCGCCAGAGGCGCCGGTCAGCCCGGACATGCCTCTCTCTCCGGTGACTGATGCACCGGTGGCGTCCCATGTCGCGCCCGAGCCGCCGCAGATCGTCACCGAAGCCCCGCCTGTTGCGGAGCCGCAACCGGTCGATCCCGGGTTGCGCCCGTCGCGTGGCGGCATTCCCGCCATTTCCACGTCGGCTCCGCTGGAAGCGATCGATCCGATCGTGTCGGAGCCTGCCCCCGCTCCGGCCAACCTCATTCCGCAGCCTGCCCGCACCCAGTCGCTCGAAGAGATGATCGGCTCGAAATGGTCGGTCTGGGTCGGCGCGCTGGCGCTTGGCCTCGGCGGCATCTTTCTCGTGCGCTATTCGATCGAGCAGGGCCTGGTCGGCCCCGGTGTCCGCCTCATGCTGGGCGCGATCTTCTCCATGGCACTGCTGGCCGGGGGCGAATGGCTCCGCACCGCCGACAAGGGCCTGCCGACGCTGCCGGCTGCCGATATTCCCTCGGCGATCACCGGTGCCGGCGTCGTCACGGCTTTCGGCACGATCTGGGCGGCTCATGCGCTCTATGGCTTCATCGGCCCGGCCTTCGCCTTCTTCGCGCTGGGAGCTGTGGGCATTGGCGCGCTCGTGCTGGCTGGCCTTCACGGCCCGCTGCTCGGCGGTATCGGACTGGTCGCCGCCTTCGGCGCGCCGTTCCTGGTCTCGACCGACCAACCGAGCCCCTATGCCTTCCCGATCTATGCCTCGGTTATCACCGCGGCCTGCTACACGCTCGCCTGGATTCGTGGCTGGCGCTGGCTCACAGTCGCCGCGACCATCGCGGCCACCGTGCTCGGCACGGTCGCCATGATCGGCACGCGCGGGTCGGCGCTGCCAACCCTGATCCAGGCTGTCCTCGGCATTGCCACCGCGGCCATATTCCTCGTGCCGGGCATCCGCTTCACTCCCGACCACCCCCGCGGCATTGCCAAGATCGCGACCGGCGCGCTGGTCGCCTTTGCCGGCCTCGCCATGCTCGCCGTCCTCGACAGCCGGCATGAGGCATTTCCGCTCGTCCTGTTCGGGGCCATTGCTCTGACGATGATCGGTCTGACCTGGCGCACGCCATCCGTCGTCTTCTCTGTGCCTGCGACCGGGCTGTTCGCCACCCTGATCGTGCTGGCCATGGCAGCCGGCGTCCGGCGCCCCCTGGCGATCACCGATCCCCTGGCCATTCCCGACGCATTCCCGGATTCGCTCGCACGGATCGTCTGGGCGGGCCTGGCCTTCGCGCTGGTCTATGGGATCGGCGCCGCAGCCGCCGCGATTTATCGCCGCCAGGTCCAGGCGCGCACCGTTCTGGTCCTCGTCACGACTTCCGTTCTTGTGCCGCTCGCCATGCTGGCCATCGTCTATGGCAAGGTCGAGGGCTTCATCATCTCGCCGCGCTTTGCAGCCCTCGCCATGGTACTGGCCGCGACCTTCGGCGCTGCAACGGAGGCCACCCATCGCCTACGTTCCGGTGCGCGCCCGGGCCTCGCCTCGGCTTCGGCCATCTATGCAATCGGCGCTTTGGCGGCTGTCGCCTTCGCGCTGACCCTGCTGCTCGAGCGGGCCTGGTTGACGCTGGCACTGTCGGCGATGATAGCCGGCATCGCCTGGGTCTATACCCTCAGGCCCTTGCCGCATCTGCGCTGGGTGGCTGCCATCACCGGCCTTGCCGTCCTTGGGCGCCTTTTCTGGGACCCGGCCATCAACGGCGCTGGCGTCGGCGAGATGGTCATCCTCAACTGGCTGCTGCCCGGCTATGGCGTCCCCGCCGCTTCCGCGGCCTTCGCGGCCCTCCTGCTGCGCCGCAGGCGGGGCGAGGACACGCCCGTCCAGGTTCTCGAAGGCCTCGCCATGGTCTTCGCGGCCCTGCTGGTGATCGTCGAGACGCGCCACGCCTTCGGTGCGCACGGCCATCGCCTGTTCTATGCGCCGATGCGCTTCGGCGAGGCCGCGACCCACACGGTCACCATTCTTGCCTTCGGACTTGGCCTGTCACGCATCGCCTCGATCAGGCCCGGCGCACTCTGGCAGAACGTCACCCTGCTCGCGCGATATGCATCATGGGCATGGATTGTCGCGGTCATGGGCTTCGCGATGAACCCCTGGCTGTCCGGCTATTCGATCGGTCCGCACCCCATATTCAACTGGGCGCTGCTCGGCTATGGCTTTGCCGGTGTCCTGGCTCTGGGCTCGGCTCTGCTGGAGCGGCGTGCCGGCCGTGATGCAGAAGCCAAGATCATGGCTGTGCTGGGCCTCGGTCTGGTCTTCTTCTGGCTGAACACGGTCATCGGCGCCCTGTTCCGCGGGCCGGTGCTCAGCCGAGGCTCGATCAGCGATGGCGAACTCTACGCCTATTCCGCGGCCTGGCTGGTGCTTGGCCTGATCCTGCTGGGCCTCGGTGCTGCTTTTGCCAGCAAGGTGCTGCGTCTGGCCTCGGCCGCCCTCGTCGGACTGACCGTGCTGAAAGTGTTCCTGGTCGACATGTCGGACCTCACCGGCCTGTGGCGGGCGCTGTCCTTCATCGGGCTCGGCCTGGTTCTGCTGCTGGTCGGCCGCATCTATCAGCGCGTGCTGGGCATCGCTCAGAAGCCCGCGGACGGGCATGGCCAGTAGGCGGTCCTCGAGGGCCCCTGAAACGAGCGGGCTCGTGGCCTAAAGCGCGGCAAGTCCCGCCTTGCCGCCCTCGGTGCCGTACACGAAACCTTTGCCATCGGCGCGCCATGCCATGGCGGAGACGGGGTCACCGTCGGGCTCGCGCATCAGGATTTCCGCGCCGTCCTCGATCCGGGCGAGCAGGATCAGCCCATCGGCAAAGCCGACCGCGCAGACCGGGCTCGACGGATGGCCAGCCACCTGGGTCACCCGCACGCCGGCCTTGGCGCCCGGCGCGATCATGGTCGGTTGCGCGCCCATCGGGCCGTTCTTGGATGAGAAGGGCCAGAGGATCGCCTCGGTCGCCCCCGACGTCGCGAGGAACTTCGCGCCCATGGTCCAGCCGAAGGATTTCACCTTGCCGGGATAGCCGGACATGCGCATGTGCTGGCCGTCTTCCAGGCGCCAGCCGTGCAATTGCGGCTCCTGCATCGTGGTGACGACGAAGCGCTGGTCAGGGCTGACGGCGACCCCGAGATGCGAGCCCTTCCATTCCAGGAACTGGGGCTTCGCCTCGATATTCGGATACCAGAGGCTGACGCCATTATAGTGGGCCACGGCCACCCGGAACCCCTTCGGGAAGAAGGCGAGCCCGCCAACCGCTGAGATGACGTCGAGCGATTTGACCGCCGCGAGATCCTTCGGGCCTCGACCGCCCACCGCGAAGGCCTTGCGCCCGGCGCTCCAGGCAAGACCGCCGCCAGGTCCCATCGCCACACGGTCGATCCAGGCGCCGCCGCTGTCATGCACCGTGCGCGCGCCATCCTTGATATTGAACAGGACGACCTTGCCGTCGTCGCCGCCGGTCACCATCGACTGGCCATCGCTCGCCGTATCCAGAATGCCGCCATCGTGCAGAGTTTCACGCCGGTCGGTCTCGCCGGCCACGATCAGCTCGCCGGAAACGAGCGCGAGAACTGCCTCTTGGCCGAGAAAATGCGCTGACATCACGCGCTCGCCAGCTTCGATTGGCCGGACACGATCGCGGACGGAGGGACGGGATGGTTTGGTCATCATGACGCTTAGCTAGCGGATGGCGTCGGCCTTGGCGAGAGGGGCGTCCCCGTGACATCGGTGGATGAAACAGCCAGCCCCTTTGACAGTCGCGCCGCACTCGGCCATGCCATCGCCCGACTTCATGCTGCTGCCCCAGGGAGCCAGATGGCCACCGGAACTCCTACCCAGGTCGCACCGACCGTCGGCTACAACGCCATTGTCGATCTTTCGCGGACGATTGCCTTCCGGCCTCGGCTGTCGCGCTTCATTTTTCTGCGCCACGGCGAGACCGAGGGCAATCGCAAGGGCATTTACCAGGCGCCCGAGACGCCGCTGAATTCGGCTGGCGAGGCGCAGGCCGCAGAAGCTGCCTCGATCCTGGCGCTCGCGTCCATCGTCCATGTCGCGGCGAGCCCGATGATGCGCGCCTGGCGCACCGCGGCCATTGTCACCGATGGCATGGGCCTGACGCCGGAGCCCGATGGTGCTCTGCAGGAGCGTCTCTATCTGGGTCTGGCTGGAACCCCGGTCGGAACCCTGGACTGGAACGATGATCCGCCGGCCTGCGAATCGCTTGCGACCTTCGTCCATCGCGCAGGCTCCGGTCTGTCGCGCTGGCTGTCGCGCGAGGATGATCCGGAAGGCGACTTGCTGCTGGTTTCCCATGGCGGCGTGCTGCTGGTGCTCGCAGCGCTGACCGGCGTCGACCTGGGCACGGAGTTGCGTCGCAACGCCACGCCGATCCTGTTCACCAAGTCGAGCGCCGGCGGCTGGGAAGCCCAGGCGGCGGGCTGAAGTCCTAGCCGCCGAACTCGGCCTTCACGGCAGCGGTCTGCTGGCCAAGCGCCGGCACGGGTCCCAGTTCCGGCGTCTGGTTGTCGTGGATCGCGCCCGGTGCCAGCAGCGTCTTGCGGCCGGCGGGCGTATCGACATCCATGTAGCGGTTCTGCGGATGCTGCTTCAGGTCGTCCAGCGACGACACGCGGCCATAGGCGACCTTGGCCTTTTCCAGCCGCTCGACGATCGCCTCGCGCGGGGCACCCGCAAAAGCCTGGATGATGATCTGATCCAGCGCCGGGCGGTTCTCCACCCGCTTGACGTTCGAGACGAAGCGCGGATCGGTTGCGATCGCGCCGTCGCCTAGCACGTTTTCGCACAGCGACAGCCATTCCCGCTCGTTCTGGATCGAGAACAGGATCGCCTTGCCGTCGCCGCAGGGGTAGGCGCCGTAGGGTGCGATGGTCGGATGGTTGAGGCCTGAGCGCGTCGGATAGATGCCGCCATAGGCATATTGGAGATAGGGCACGTTCATCCAGTCGGCGAGCGCGTGATAGAGCGACACCGCGATATGGCGGCCCTGGCCATTGATCGACCGACCGATCAGTGCCTGCAGGATCGCCTGGAACGCCGTCATGCCGGCAGCGATATCGCAGACCGACACGCCGACGCGCGCGCGGCTTTCGCCGTCGCCAGTGATCTCGGCGAGCCCTGCTTCCGCCTGCACCAGGAGGTCATAGGCCTTGAGGTGCTTCCACGGACCTTCCTCGCCATAGCCCGAGATGGAGCAGGTGATGAGGCGCGGGTGCTTCGCCCGGAGCGCTTCCATGCCGAAGCCGATCCGCTCCAGCGCGCCGGGCGCGAGGTTCTGGATGAACACATCGGCCTTGGCGATGATCGCCGCCAGAACCTTCTGGTCGGCCGCGTCCTTGAGGTCCAGGACGACCGATTCCTTGCCCCGGTTGAGCCAGACGAAATAGGCGCTCTCGCCATCCACCGCCCGGTCGTAGCGGCGGGCGAAGTCGCCCTCGTCGCGCTCGATCTTGATGACCCGGGCGCCCGCATCGGCCAGCCTGGAGGCTGCATAGGGCGCGGCCACCGCCTGTTCGACGGAAACGACAAGAAGGCCGGAGAGATCGGTCTGCGATGCGGCGGGCATGGGCTTACTCGGAGAAGAGGGTCTTCTCCATAAAGACGCTGCCCGGGCTTGGTCTATAGCTGCCGAACGCTGCGCATGGCTTGTAGCCCATGGCCGCATAGAGCTGGAGGGCTGCGGCATTGCGCGGACCGGTCTCCAACTGGACCAGCGTGATGCATTCCGAACGCGCAACCGCCTCCAGAGCCTCCATCAGGGCACGCCCCGCGCCGAGCCCACGTGCCGTACTGTGCACGAACAGGCGCTTCACCTCGCCCTGTGGCGGGGCGATCGCCAGCGCGACGCAGCCGACCGCCCGGCCCTCGTGGCGCGCCACGAGGAAGCGGATATCGTCGGCGAGCAGCCGGTCGACGAGCGATCCATGCCGCTGTTCCGGTGGGTAGAGCGTCGCCGCAAAGGCATCCGCTGCCGCGATCAGCGCGCGCGCCTCGGCGCTGTCTGCCCGTTCAAGGGCGATAACGATCACGAGGCGAGCGCCCGGTCCACCGCCTCGCGTTCCGTCTCGATGACCGTGATATAGGCCAGGAAGGCGCTGTCGGGCATGGTCCGGCCCTGCTCGATATCCCTGAGACGGGCGAGATTGATCCGGTAGCGTTCGGCGAATTCAGGCTGGCTCAGGCCGAGCGACTGACGCAGCAGGCGGACCTTTCGCCCGGCCACGCCGCGGTCGAGCTCCTCCTCGGTCCAGGGCGGGTTGTCGGGATCGTCAAGCGCGTTCTGCTCGATCTGCTCCGGAGACAACGCGTTCATGCGCCGCTCGAAGTCAGGATCGAGCGCGGGCAGGTTGTTCGGGTCGAGAAAGAACCTACCTTTGGACATATGTTCTGATTTCCTTCGGATTGGCTCGGCGAGCCGAGATGATCCAATGCACGTCATCTCGCAAGGTATAGACCACGCTGAACAATCTACCGGCGAGAAGGCCAGTCGTCTTGCGTCGCAGCTCGCCATCCTCCTCGCGGGACGCATCAATGTCGATCCGCAGCGGATCAAGAAAGACGCTTCTCGCCTCCCCGAAACTGATCCCATGCTTGATCAGGTTCGAGGCGGCCTTGTCGTCATGCCAGTCGAAACTGAACGGCAAGACCGCCTCCGGATCATACGGAATTTCCGTACTTTCGGCAACGGCTCCTCTACCGCTGCCCGTCCCACTTCGAGATCTGGTCCTGCGTCAGGCCGCCCATGCGCGGATGCGGCCGGCCACCGGTCGCCATGGCGAGCGTGAACATGATCTCGTCCGGGCGGGGGCTGTCGGCTACGAAGGCGGTGATGCCGTCGAAATGGCTGCGGACATAGGCCGCATCCTTGTGGTGCAGCGGGATGTCGAGAATGGTGCCGACCGTGCCGATCTTGGTCATGGACGGCACGATGGACAGCGCCTGACCCAGCAGTTCGCGCATCGCATAGCCGCCGGGCACATGCCAGAGGGCGCCGTGTTCCAGTTCGCCGGCCGTGCCGACCACTGAACCCTTGCCATAGCCTTCGATCGATTTCGGATCGCCGCCCATCGCCTTCAGGAGCGTGGTCGAGCATTCGAGACCGAGCGGCTTCAGCGCATCCATCATGCCCTGGATGTCCTCGACATAGCGGCCGGCGAAGGGGTTCTTGACGATCGCCGCGACGAACCCCTTGAGGATCGGCTTGTCGAGCTTCGGCCCGCCATCATGGCGCACGTCTTCCACGCCGACGACGATCTTCCTCACATCCACGTTCATTGCGGTCTCTCCCCGAGGCTTCTGTGGTGTCCGACGGTGACAGTCTGGCCCTTGAGGCTCAAGGCTGCATCGATGATGAGGCGGCGGAGCCGCAGCTGCTCCGCGCGCTCCCGGCCGGCGGCGAGCGCCTGGCGGATATCGTCCGCCGACAAGTCGCCGACAGCAACCGTCACGGCGAGGTCGCCGAGGTCGCTGTCGGGATCGAGCGCGCGGGCAGGGCGGCGCGTGACAGCTGGATGATCGACATCGACCGCATTGGCGATCAGGCTGGCGCAGGCATCGGCGCTGGCCGCATCGCGAGCGAGCACAGTGACGCTGTCGGCTATGCCAAGCGAGAACGACCGCCCCTGCGCGCCGGATGTCGCGATGCCGCCGATGCCGTCGCCGTGGCGGAGCGATACCTGCCCGTTGAGCGCGGGGACCGATCCGCGTGAGAAATCGGCGGCCATCGCCACCTCCAGCGTTTCGCCTTCGGTCAAGAACACGGCGATGTCGCCGCCATTGTTGACGAAGGCGCGATCCAGCGGCGCGGCCTCGGTCAGCACCTCCAGGATCTCGTCCGCCACCGAGCCTGCGACCGCCGCCATGGGGGTCAGGAAAACGCCCTGGTGCGGCCGGCAGGCATTGATCATGCGCAAGCCCACCGGCGTCTCCACCGTCGGCCGTTCGCTCATCGGCTTGCGCAATTCGGTAAGTTCTCCGGCGAGTTCGGGCAGAACGGTGCGGAACCGGGCAATGGCTGCGTGATAGGCCTCCTTGACGGCCGCCGTCGCGCCCCAGGCCTTGATCACGAGGTCGATCGGCCCGTGCTGCAGATGCAGCCGGTCGCCGGCGAGCCATTGCGTGGTCGGGGCCTCCCACATGTCAGGTGATCTTGGCCAGCAGGGCGACCAGTGTCCGCGCCTCTTCGGCGGTCATCGGCTCGAGGGTTCTCGCCGTCACCTCCGAGCCCCGGCTCTTCATCGCCTCGGCCACGCCGCGGCCCTCGTCGGTCAACGACAGCAGGACCAGCCGGGCATCGGTCGGATCGACCGAGGGCGAAACAAGGCCCCGTTTGGTCAGCCGTCCGGCCACGCCGAACATGGTCGCGGGATCGATCCCCACCAGCCGCCCCAGCAGATTCTGCGAGGTCGGGCCCAGATCATGCAGCTTGGCGAGTACGGAATATTGCACCGGCGTCACCTCGAATCCGTCCATCACCTGATCGAAGATCGAACTCGCGCGCTGGTGGGCGCGACGGATCAGGAAGCCGATCTGGTCTTCCAGCACATAGGTCTTCAGCGCCGCGGGATCGACGGTCAGCGGCGGGCTCTGCCGCTTGGCGCGGGCCTTGGTGGCGCTCATGCCCGGCCCTCGCCGAACGGCCAGGGATTGCCGTCGGTCCAGCGGTCGATGCGGGCGGATGGGGCCACCTCGCGGAGCACATCCGCGATGGAAACGACGTCCGACATATGGCCCCCGAGCTGCTCGTAGAGCGCCTTCGGCACGGTGAACTCGATGGGCGCGACGATGGCCGGCGTCGGCACATAGCCGAAGGAGTTCTTCGGCATGCGCGTGACATCCGCCATGATCGTGATGCCGCCGCCGGGCCAGAGGAAGGCCGGCGCACCGCCCATGGTCACGCGCGTCTCGCCACGCCCGACGGAGCGGGTCAGCAGGACCGGGTTCTCGGTGACGCCGGCACGCAGCGACCCGCCGGCGCCCGCCATGAACAGCACGGAACAGACCGACGGCTCGCAATTCTCGCCGATCCGGTCGACCACCTTCATCACTGCCTCGGGGATCGGCGCCGGTACCGGCACGAGGTTCTCGTCGAGGATGCAGTAGAGGAAGTGCTCGCCGGTCGTGGAGGTCATCAGCAGGCGCAGGCCGGGCCAGGCCACGGCCGGATCGATCTTCTGGATGATCGACAGGGGCTCGTCGATATCGGTTCCGCCCCAGCCGATGCCGGGATTCGCCACCTGGAAATAGCGGCCCGGCGTCGACTTGCGGCCCCGCACGCGAATGCCGGCCTGTTTCATGTCCAGCACGCGGCCGGCCTGATGCTCGGTCAGCACGCCGGTGATGTGGTCATCGACCACGATCACCTCGTCGACATGGCCGAGCCATTGCTTGGCGAAGATGCCGACGGTTGCCGATCCGCAGCCGACGCGCATCCGGCTCTCCGGCTTGCCGTCGACGATCGGCGCCTGGCCCGCGGCCACCACCACCTCATGACCGCCATCGATGGTCATGGTCACCGCCTCGCCACCGCACAGCTTCAGCATGGTGTCGCAGGTGGTGTTGCCTTCCTTCTTCGAACCGCCGGTGAGGTGGCGCACGCCGCCGATCGACAGCATCTGGCTGCCATATTCGGCGGTCGTCACATGGCCGACCTGTTCGCCATTGACCCGAATGGGCGCCGCCTCTGGGCCAAGATGGCGGTCGGTGTCGATCTTCACCTTGACGCCGCAATAGCTGAAAATGCCTTCGGTCACGATGGTGACGGTATCGACGCCGTCATGCTCGGCCGAGACGATGAACGGCGCGGGTTTGTAGTCGGGATAGGTGGTCCCAGAGCCGACGCCGGTGACGAAGGTGCGGTCAGGGGCCAGCAGCTGGCCGTCCCACTCGTTCTTGCCGAATTCCACCAGCGGCGCGCCGTCCTCGACCGCCTTGGCCAAGAGCACGACCGGATCGGTGCGGATGAGCTGGCCGTTCTCGTTGGCATAGCGCGAACAGGCCCCCGCGCGGCCCGGCCGGATGCGGCAGAGCACCGGGCAGGCATCGCAGCGCAGGATGCCGTCGCCTTCGGCGGCACCGAACTTCTTCGAGCGCGCCTCGAGAGAGAGATGGTCAGTGGCGGTCATGGCGACCTCCGGTCGAGTGGATCGGCAGGAAAGAGGTCCTTCGAGGCGAGGCTGTCGCCTCGCACCTCAGGATGAGGATTGGATGGGCCTCGGCTGGACGAAGCGCGATCTGAGCCGCGTCATTGGCACTGGCTCCTGAATGGCGGATTGCTTCCCGTCCCTCATCCTGAGGTGCGAGCCCATAGCGAGATGCGAACGCATCTCGCGTTCGCTCGATGCTATGGCGAGCCTCGAAGGATCGGTCGCCGTCCGCGGAACACATGAGACCATCCCTCATTCCGCGGCCTCCTTCGCCTGCATGGCCTCCCACAGCCGATGCGGCAGCACCGGCACCTGGGTGACCCGCACGCCGGTGGCGTGGCGGATGGCGGCAAGGATCGCGGGCGGGGTTGCCACCAGCGCCGGCTCACCGACGCCCTTGGCGCCATAGGGGCCCTCGGGCTCGGTATCTTCGATCAGCTTGACCACGATCTCCGGCATGTCGCCGACGGTCGGGATCAAGTAGTCGTGCAGGTTCTCGGTGCGGCCGGGGAGATATTCCTCCATCAGCGCCAGCCCCAGGCCCTGCGCGATGCCGCCATGGATCTGGCCCTCGGTCAGCGTCGGATTGACCGCGCGGCCGACATCGTGGGCGGCGACGATGGTCTTCACCTTCACCGTGCCGAGGATCCGATCGACCTCGACGCTCGCCACCTGAGCCGCGAAGCCATAGGTCGCATAGGGAATGCCCTGGCCATTGGCGTCCAGCGCCGTGCTCGGCGGATCGTACATGCCTTCGCCGGCCAGCACGGTACCCACGTCGTCGGCCGCGAGCGCCGCCAGATCGAGAGTGCGGCTCGCCTCGCCATCTTCGACAGAGAGCGTCGTGCCGTTCAGCGTCAGCTTCGCGCCCGGCCCGGCATTGGCAAGCGCCAGGATCTTGGCGCGGAGATCCTCGCCGGCAAGCTTGGACGCATTGCCGGAGACAAAGGTCTGCCGCGAGGCCGAGGTCTTGCCGGCATCATAGGTGCGATCGGTGTCGCCGATGACGAAGTCGAAATCGGTCACCGGCAGGCCGAGCCCGTCGGCGGCGATCTGTAGCAGCACGGTGGAGGAGCCCTGGCCGATATCGGCGGCGCCATTCCAGAACGTCAGCTTGCCGTCGCGTCCGAGCGTGATGCGCATGCGCGACGGGTTCGACATCGACGTATTGCCGCAGCCGTACCACATGCAGGCAATGCCGACGCCCATGGCCACGCGCCCGCCCTTGGCATTGTGCGCCTCAGCCTCGGCCTCGAGGCGGAAGAAGTCGTCCTTCACAGCATCGAGGCATTGCGGCAGGCCGGCTGAGGCATGGATCACCTGGCCGCAGGGCGTCGCATCGCCATGGTCGATGGCGTTGAGCCGCCGGATCGTCCAGCGATCAAGCCGGAGCTTTTCCGCGAGATCATCGATCAGCGTCTCGCCGGCAATCGCCGCCTGCGGGATGCCGAAGCCACGAAACGCGCCAGCCGGCACCTCGTTGGTGTGAATGGCCCGCACCCGGTTATGGACGTTCGGCACGCGATAGGGGCCGCTCGCATGAACCGGCACGCGGCCGGCAACCGTTGGCCCCCAGGACGCATAGGCGCCGGTGTTGAAATCGCCGGTCATCTCATAGGCCGTGAACCGGCCCTCGGCATCTGCCGACATGCGCGCGGAAATCGCCGAGGGGTGCCGCTTGGTGGTGGAAGCCATGCTCTCGATGCGCGAATAGATGACGCGCACCGGCTTGCCCGTGACCCAGGCGGCGACCGCGAGCAGCGGCTGCACCGAGACGTCAAGCTTGCCGCCGAAGCCGCCCCCGCAGGCGGTCGGCACGATGCGCACATCGGCCATGGCAAGCCCCATGACGCGCGCGACCTCTTCCTGGTCCATGACGGGCGCCTGCGTGCAGGCCGTCACCTCGATGCGGTTGCCGACGCGCAGCGCATAGCCGGCCTCCGGCTCAATATAGGCATGTTCGACAAAGCCGGTGCGGAACTCGCCGGTGGCGGTGGCAGCGCCGGCACGATGGCCGGCCTCGACATCGCCGGTCTTGAGATTGCCGCGGCTCAGCACATTGTCGGGGATGGTCGGATGGAGCGCATACGCGCCCGGTTCCAGCGCTGCCTCGACGCCGATCAGCGCCTCTTCGATGTCCCAGGCGATCGGCAGTTCGGCGACGCGCACCGCCTCCACCGCCTCGCGGGTGCCGACCAGCGCCAGCACGCATTCGCCGCGATAACGCGCGAAGCCCGGCGCGAAGACCGGCTGGTCCTTCAGATGCGGGAAGATGCCGAAACTATTGGCGCCGGGCACATCGGCGGCCGTCAGCACCGCCTCGATGCCGGGATGGCCGGCCTTGAAGGCCTTGATGTCGCCGAGCGTGAAGCCGGCGCGGGCATGGGGCGAGCGCACGGCGCGCAGCCAGAGGGCACCCTCGGGCGCGAAGTCCGCGCCGAAACGGTCCGTGCCGGAGACCTTCGCCAGGCCATCGACGCGCGCGATGCGGGCGCCCACCGCCTGGCCGGCTTCGGCGACGGGGGCGGGCAGGATGTTTGCGCCACGCGCCACATCGGCCACCGCCTCGATGATCTTGATATAGCCGGTGCACCGGCAGAGCACGCCACCGAGCGCGTCCTCGATCGCCTGGGTGTCGGGGGAGGGCGTGTGCTTCAGGAGATCGGCTGCCGCCATGATCATGCCCGGCGTGCAGATGCCGCACTGGGCCGCGCCATGGGCCAGAAAGGCCTGCTTGAGGCGATCGACGATCGGGTCCGCGCCCTCGATCGTCAGGATGTCATGGCCCTCGGCCTGGGCCGTCGAGACGAGACAGGAGCAGACCTGCTCGCCATCCACCAGCACGGTGCAGGCGCCGCAATCGCCGGCATCGCAGCCGATCTTGGTGCCGATGAGCCCCAGGCCCTCGCGCAGCGTATCGGCGAGCGAGGCGAAGGGATCGGCGGTGACGGCGCGGTCAGAGCCGTTGACGCGAAGAACGATGGCCTGGCTCATCAGGCGGCCCTCCGGCTTGAGGTTGCGGCGAGGTCGGTCAGGAGATCGCGGACGAGCGTGGTCGCTGCGCCAAGACGGTAGGCGCCGGTGGCTCGGACATCGTCAATCGGGGAGAGCGTGGCGAGGTGGCGCGCTTCCACATGGCCGGCAGCGTCGGCCAGCGGCACGCCGATCAGTTCGCTTTCCAGCCGTCCCAGCCGTTCGGCCACCGCCGAACAGGCGCCAACCGCGATGCGCACGGTCGTGATGTGGCCGGCCGCATCGGTTGCGACCACGCCTGCCACCATTGCGATGGAGATGACCAGATAGGCCCGGGCGCCGAGCTTCAGGAATTGGGACCGTGCGCCGTCGACCGAGGGGATCAATATCGCCGTGACGATCTCGTCGGGGCGGAGCGCCGTCTTGCGATAGCCGGTGATGAATTCGGAGATGGGCAGCGTGCGCGTACCGGCAAGGCTCGCAAGCTCGATCTCGGCATCCAGCGCCATCAGGTTCGGGATGCCGTCGCCGGCTGGCGAGGCCGTGACGAGATTGCCGGCCAGAGTGCCGGAATTCTGCACCTGCACGCCGCCAACCGCGCGGGCGGCTTGTGCATAGCCATCGAACAACGGAGGCAGATCGGCCCGGATGAGATCGGTCCAGGTGGTGAGCGCACCGAAGCGGACGCCGGTCGCCGTCTGCTCGATGCCACGCAGGCCCGGCACGGCGGAGAGATCCAGTACGTCCTTGTGGGTCGGGTCGCCCCAGGCGCGCTTGGCCGTGCGCACCGGATAGACATCGGTACCACCGGCAAGCGGCATCACGTCATGGTTCGCCCGGATTTCCAGCGCCTCGGCCAGCGTCTTCGGTCGGAAATAGGCCGTCATCACGCCCTCCATCCCCACAGCCGCCCGGCTTCCTCGGCCGTGTAATAGCCGCGCGCCACGTCGCGGCTGATGGCGGCGGGATCGCGCCTGGCCGGATCGCCATAGCCGCCACCACCCGGCGTCTTCACCTCCACGCGGTCGCCCTTGCGGATCAGGATGCCCTGGTCCTTGGAGAGATGTTCCGGGATCGTCGTCGTGCCGTTCCGATGGATCATCACCTGGTTCGGCGCGCCGTCCTGGCCACCCAGCACGCCCGGCGGGCCGAAGCGGCCGTGATCCATCACGAAGGAGGCGCGCGCCTCGCCGCGTAGCAATTCCATGTCGTAATGGACGCCGAAGCCGCCGCGCTTTTCGCCGGCGCCGCCCGAGCCCTCGTGCAGCGAGAAGCGTCGGAACAGAACCGGGTAATATTGCTCCATCACCTCTATGGGCGCGGTCTTGGAGATCCCGATGGTCGAGCAGCCATTGGTCAGGCCGTCGGTCGCGACATTGCCGCCATAGCCACCGCCCGTGATCTTGTACATGACGTAGCCGGCGTTCTTGGCCGGGTCGAAACCGCCCAGCGCGAAATTGCCGGACGTGCCGGCGGGCGCGGCCGTCACCTTGTCCGGGATCGCCTGGACGAGGGCCAGGAACACCGCTTCCGCGATGCGCTGTGACACTTCCGCCGCGCAGCCCGAGACCGGCTTCGGATATTGAGCATCCAGGAAAGTGCCGACCGGACGATTGACGATCAGCGGCTCGAAGGCGCCCGAATTGATCGGCACGTCGGGGAAGATGTGCTTCACGCCGAGATAGACCGCCGACAGCGTGGTGGCGATCACCGAGTTCATCGGCCCCTGGCAGGGCGGCGATGATCCCGCAAAATCGAAGGTCAGCGTGTCGCCGGCCTTGGTCACGGCGAGCGCGATCTTCAGCGGCTCGTTCACGACACCGTCGGAATCGACATAGGCCACGCTTGCATAGGTCCCGTCCGGGATCTGGCGGATTTCCGCCCGCATCCGGTCGGCCGAGCGGGCGCGGATCTGGACGATCGCCTCGTCCAGTGTCTCGCGGCCATAGCGCGCGACCATCTCCATGAGCCGGCTCTCGCCAACCAGCAGGGCGGCGGCCTGGGCCTTGATGTCGCCGATCCGCTGTTCGGCAATGCGGATGTTCGACGAGATGATCGCGAAGATCTCGGGATCCATCTCGCCCTTCTTGAACAGCTTCACCGGTGGCAGGCGCAGGCCCTCCTGCTCCACCTCGGTCGCATGGGCCGAGAAGCCGCCCGGCACCATGCCGCCGATATCGGGCCAGTGGCCGGTATTCTGCAGCCAGCAGAACAGCTCGCCCTCGATGAAGACGGGCTTGGCGAAGCGCACGTCCATGAGGTGCGTGCCGCCGAGATAGGGGTCGTTGACGATGTAGATATCGCCGGGCTCGGGCTTGCCGGCCTTGCCCTCGCGGATCAGCCGGATGATCTCTTTCGTCGAATACTGCATGACGCCGACAAAGACCGGCAGGCCGAACTCGCCCTGGCTGATCAGCGCGCCGGTATCGCGGTCATAGATGCCGTCGGCGCGGTCATCGGCTTCCGCGATCACCGGCGAGAAGGCCGAGCGCGAGAAGGCGATGTCCATCTCGTTGCAGACCTGCTGGAGGCCGGCCTGGATGACGGCAAGGGTCAGCGCGTCAATGGGTTTCGTGCTCATACCTTCACCCTCAGATTGCCGATGGCGTCGACGGTCGCGACCGTGCCGGGCTCGATGATCGTGGTGGCGTCGATCTGCTGGATGGCGGCGGGGCCAGAGACGCTGCCGCCGATCGGCAGGCGGTCGCGGGAATAGACCTTGGCCTCATGCCAGGCGCCGTCGGCATAGAGCTGGCGCGTGCCGATCACCGCCTCTTCCGCCGTTGCCGCACGGGCCGCGCCGTCGATCAGTGCTGAGAGCGGGAAGCTCTTCCGCCGCCCGATCACGCTGGTCACCAGATTGACCAGCACCGCGCGGATTTCCGGCAGGCGCACCTGGAAACGCTTGAAATAGGCCGCCTCGAAGGCTGCCTGGATCGCCTCGCGGCTGACATCGGCGCTGGCGAGCGGGACCCGGATGAGATGGGTCTGGCCACGGAACTGCATGTCCGCGCCATGCATCACCACGATCTCCTCGATCTCGGCCTTCTCCTTCTCCACCGTCTCCAGCGCGCTCTGGCCTTGAGCCGCCATCAGCCGGTGAACCTCGGCCATGTCGACCTGGTCGAGCGGCTTGTTGACCGTGTTCACCCGGTCCTGCCGGAGATCGGCGACGAGGCAGCCCAGCGCATTGGTGAGGCCCGGCCGCGCCGGCACCAGCACCTCGGGAATTCCGAGCTCGCGGGCGAGCGCTACCGCATGGAGGGGACCTGCGCCGCCAAAGGCGAACAGCACGAAATCGCGGGGGTCATAGCCCTTGGAGAGCGACACCATGCGCACCGCGCCGGACATGTGGACATTGCCGAGCCGGATCACGGCGGCGGCGGCTTCCTCCACGCTCATGCCGAGCGGATCGGCGATGTCGCGGGCAAAGGCCTGGCGGATCGCCTCCATCGAGACCTTGGCATTGACGGCGGTCAGCCGTTCCGGATCGAGCCGGCCGAGCACCAGATTGGCATCCGTGATGGTCGGCTTCGTGCCGCCGCGCCCAAACCCGATCGGACCCGGCTCCGAGCCCGCCGAATGGGGGCCAACCTGCAACATGCCGGCCTTGTTGACCGAGGCGATCGAGCCGCCGCCGGCGCCGACCGTGCGCACATCCACCATGGGCAAATGGATCGGCAGGCCATAGGCAATTGTCAGTTCGGCCGAGACTTCCGGCACGCCGCCATGGATCAGTGCGACGTCGGTGGATGTGCCGCCCATGTCATAGGTGATCGCGTTGGTGAGGCCGGACTGTGCGAGCGTGGCGGCTGCCGCCATCACGCCGGAAGCCGGGCCCGACATGACGGTCTTGGCCGCTTCAAGGGCCACCACCGAGGCCGGCACCGTGCCGCCATTGCCGTTCATCACCAGGAGGTCGTGGGCAAAGCCCTTGGCCGAGAGATCGGCCTGCAGCCGCTGGACATAGCGGTCGAGGATCGGCTGCACGGCGGCGTTCACGCTCGCCGTGGTGCCGCGCTCATATTCGCGGAACTCCGAGAGAAGCTCGTGGCCAAGCGTCACATAGGGGTTCGGCCAGAGGGAGCGGACGATCTCGCCGGCGCGCTTCTCGTGGGCCGGATTGGCATAGGCGTGCAGGAAATGAACGACGATCGCCTCGCAACCGGCTTCGATCAGCGCCTTGGTCTCGCGGGCCACCGCGGCCTCGTCGAGCGGGATCACCACTTCGCCGTGGGCGTTCAGCCGCTCGGGCACCTCGCGGCGGAGCTCGCGCGGGATCAGCGGGTCGAACGTACCGATCATGCCATAGGCGGCGGGGCGGGTGCGCCGGCCAAGCTCGAGAATGTCGCGGAACCCGTCGGTGGTGATCAGGCCGACCTTGGCCACCTTGCGTTCCAGCACCGCATTGGTGGTGGCGGTCGTGCCATGGATGATCAGGTCGAGATCGGCGGGCGAGGCGCCCGCCGCCTCGATGGCCTGGACGACGCCGAGCGCCTGGTTGGCGGCGCTGGTCGGCACCTTGGCCAGGCGCACGGTGACCCGGCCACCCTCCGTCTCGGTCAGGAGAAGGTCGGTGAAGGTCCCGCCCACGTCGATGCCGGCTACTCGCCTCACGGTCTGCCTCGTCATTCGTCTACGAACGTTGGCGACATGCCAAGGTTCAATTTTGCTTCGTCCATCCACCGCCCCGGGGGGCGATTTCTGTCATTGGTCACCCCCGGCGAGCCCGAAGGGCGAGGGAAGGGGGTCCAGGAGTCGTTTGTCCCGACTTCGTGGCCCTTGGATCCCCTTCCCTCGCCGGGGATGACGGATCATCCCAGTCGACGCAGCGACGGCCTCTTCCCCATGTGGGGCTCATGCACTCACATGCTCAGATAGGCTTCGCGGATCTCGTCATTGGCTTCGAGATCAGCCGTCGTTCCCTCGTACCGGATCGCGCCCTTCTCGATGACATAGGCGCGGTCCGACACGGCGGAGGCGAAGTATAGGTTCTGTTCGGAGAGCAGCACGGCGATGCCCTCGGCCTTCATGGCGAGCACGGCATCGGCCATCTGCTCGACGATGACGGGCGCAAGGCCCTCCGAGGGCTCGTCCAGTAGCACCGCATGCGGATTGCCCATCAAGGTGCGGGCGATCGTCAGCATCTGCTGCTCGCCGCCCGACATGGCGGAAGCTCTGCGGCCCTTCATCTCGGCGAGATTGGGGAAGATCGCGAAAAGCCGCTCCGGCGTCCAGGCATTGGCGGTGCTGCCCGCCGCCTTCCGCCCGACTTCCAGGTTCTCGTAGACGGTGAGGTCGGTGAAGATGCGCCGCTCCTCGGGCACATAGCCGAGGCCAAGGCGCGCGATCCGGTAGGGCTGCTGCCCGGTGATCATCTCACCCTCGAAGGTGATCCGTCCCTCGGAGGGAATGAGGCCCATGATGGCCTTCAGCGTCGTGGTCTTGCCGGCACCATTGCGGCCCATCAGCGCCACGACCTCGCCGGAGCGGAGCGAAAGATCGACGCCGAACAGCACCTGAGCGCGGCCATAGGCGGCCGAAACGTTCTGGACGTCGAGAAGCGTACGGGAGGTGGTCATCACGCGGCTCCCACTGTCGCGCGCCGCGCCTTGAGCGCCGCCTGCACGCCGGTTTCGCCGAGATAGACCTGCTTCACCTGCGCGTTCGACCGGACCTCGTCGGGCGTGCCCTCGGCGATGATCTCGCCGCGCACCAGCACCAGGATCCGGTCGGAATGGGCGAAGACCGCGTCCATGTCGTGCTCGGTGAACAGGACGCCGATCTTGTGCTTGCGGGCGATGCTGGCCGTCAGCTCCATCAGCTGGGCGCGTTCCTTCGGCGCCATGCCGGCGGTCGGCTCGTCCATCAGCAGCAGCTTCGGATTGGAGGCGAGCGCAATTGCCAGTTCCACCCGCTTCACGTCGCCATAGGCGAGCTCCGACACCGGCCGTTCCGCCATGTCGGCCATGCCGACGCGGTCGAGAAAGCCGATCGCCTCGTCGCGGTGGAGGCTGTGGGCATTGGCGGTCAGCGAGCGCGTCTCGTTCCGATGCGAGATCAGCGCCATCTGGACATTCTCGGCGACGCTCATCGAGACGAACGTCTGGGCGATCTGGAAGGTCCGCCCCACGCCCTTGCGCCAGACCATGCGCGGCGGCTGGCCCGTCACGTCCTCGCCGTCGAGCACCACGCGGCCGAGATCGGGCTTCAGCTGGCCGCCGACCATGTTGAAGGTCGTCGACTTGCCGGCACCGTTCGGGCCGATGATAGCGAGCAGTTCACCGGGCGCCAGCTGGAACGACACGTTCTTGGCCGCCGTCACACCGCCGAAGCGCTTCTGCAGATTGTCGACCAGGAGCAGCGTCATGATGCGGCCCTCCCGGCGAAGCGCTCGCGGGCGGTCTGCACCGCGCCGACAAGACCGCGCGGGAAGATCAGCACCATGGCGATGATGGAGGCGCCGAGGAAAAACCGCCAGAAATCGGTCAGCGGCATGAAGAAGTCCTTCACCGAATGGAAGAAGGCCGCCCCCACCAGCGGGCCCATCACGGTCTGGATGCCGCCGGTCAGGATCATCACCAGGAAGTCGATCGACATGGAGATCGAGATCATGGTCGGATCGATCGACCCCTTGGAAAAGGCATAGAGGCCGCCGGCAAGGCCCGCCGCAGCGCCGGCCAGGATGAAGCCGAGCCAGCGATGGGTGCGCACATCGATGCCGATGGAATCGGCTCTGGTCGCGCTATCGCGGGCTGCCCTCAGCGTATAGCCGAAGGGGGCATAGACGACGTGGCGCAGCGCGAAGATCGCGGCCAGCGACAGCACGGCCACGACGTAGAAATAGACCTGCCGGCTCGACGCCCAGGCCGACGGCCAGACGCCGACCACGCCATTGTCGCCGCCGGTGACCTCCACCCACTGGAAGAACACCGCATAGGTGATCTGGGCGAAGGCGAGTGTCAGCATGGCGAGATAGATGCCCGAGAGCCGCACGATGAAATAGCCGAACAGGGCGGCTGCAAGACCTGCCGCTATCGGGGCGGCGATCAGCGCCACCTCCATCGGCAGCTTCAGCGGCCCGGTGACCAGGAGCCCCGCCGCATAGGCGCCGACGCCGAAATAGGCGGCATGGCCGAACGAAACGAGCCCGCCATTGCCGATCAGGAAGTTGAGCGAGAAGGCGGCAAGCGCGAAGACCAGAATCTCGATGCCGACCTTGACCTTGTAGGCATCGCCGACAAGCGGAATGGCGAGCAGGGCCAGCACAACCAGGGCGCTGATGATCCACTCCGTCCGGGCGAAGGGCTTCAGGTTGAGGATGCCCTCCGGAAGGATGGCGCGATTGGCGGTCGCGTCCGGCTTGCCCATCAGGCCCCAGGGCTTCACCACCAGGACTACCGCCATCAGCAGGAACACCAGAACCAGGGTGATCTTGGGGAAGATCAGGATGCCGAAGGCTTCCAGCATCTTGATGATCAGGGCGGCGATGAAGGCGCCCGGCACCGAGCCCATGCCGCCGATCACGGTGACCACGAAGGCTTCCGTGATGATGGAGAGGTCCATGCCCGTATTGGCGGGCAGGCGCGGGATCTGCAGCGCGCCGCCGAGGCCGGCGAGGAAGGCGCCGAGGAACAGCGTGCCGGTGAACAGCACGGCCTGGTTGACGCCGAGAGCGCCGACCATCTCGCGGTCCTGGGTCGCCGCCCGGATGAGCACGCCGAAGCGCGTCTTGTGCATGATCAGCAGGAGGATGCCGAGCACTGCCGGGCCGACGGCGATCAGGAACATCTCATAGGCCGGAAAGCGCTGGCCGAGGATCTCGATGCCGTGCCGCATGCCCGGTGCGCGCGGCCCCGTGATGTCCACCGGGCCCCAGATCTTCAGCACCACGTCCTGGACAATCAGCACGACGCCGAAGGTTGCCAGAAGCTGGAACAGCTCCGGCACCTTGTAGATGCGGCGCAGCAGGACAAGCTCCATCACCACGCCCAGCACGCCGACCACGATCGCCGACAGGATGACGCCGAGGAAGAACAGGGCCGGCGACCGGTCGAACTCCAGAAGCCACGGTACGATCGTCACGGCCATGTAGGCGCCGAGCATGTAGAACGAGCCATGGGCGAAATTGACGATGCGGGTCACGCCGAAGACGATGGTCAGGCCGGACGCGATGACGAACAGCGCCGAGGCGCTGGCCAATCCCGATAGGGCCTGGATGACGAGGAAGGAGAGGTCCATCGGGGGCGACTCTCGGCGCAAGCGATCAGAGCAGGGTCACGGCGATGCCGCGATCCGGTGGGGATCTTCCGCCCGGGAGCAGGTCCCGGGCGTATCGTTTCGATCTGATTGGCCTCAGATCTTGCGCGCGGCGCGCACCTCGGCCTCGGGGATCATCACCTCGGCACCGTCCACGTAGCGGAAGTTCTTCATGGTCGGCAGCTTGCCCTGCAGGGTGGTCTCGCCGACCCAGGCGCCGAGCGTCGACTGCTGGTCGATCGCCCGCATGGTCACCGGTCCGCAGATGGTCTGCGTCGTCAGACCCTTGAAGGCCTCGATCATCGCAGCCGTTTCGGTCGACTTCGCCTTGTTGAACATGTCGCGGATCATGAACGGCACGACATAGCCGAGCACCGAACCAAGGCGCGGGCTGTCGTTGAACTTCGCCTTGTAGGCGGCGACGAAGGCCGGATGGCCATGGGTGGTGATCTGCTCCGGCGGATAGCCGGTAACGATCCAGCCGGCGGGGGTCTCGTCGCCGAGCGGCAAGAGATATTCCGGCTCGCCGGTGAGCAGGCTCACCACGGTGCGACGCTCGAACAGGCCGCGCGTGTTGCCCTCGCGCACGAAGGCGGTGAGGTCGGCGCCAAACAGCACGTTGAAGATGCCGTCAGGCCGGCTTTGGGCCAGAGCGCCGACGGTTGCGCCGGCATCGACGCGGCCAAGAGCCGGGAACTGCTCGGCCACCACTTCGAAGCCCGGAACCGCCTCGCCCATCAGGCGCTTGAAGGCCGCGACCGCCGACTGGCCATACTCGTAGTTCGGCGCGACCACGGCCCAGCGCTTCACGCCCTTGGCCTTGGCGGCATCGACCAGCATCTTGGTCTGCATGTAGGTGCCGGGGCGGACGCGGAACGTGTAGGGATTGCCGCTGCCCATGGTGAGCGCGTCGGTCAGCGGCTCGGTGGCGAGATAGAGCACCTTCTTCTGGTTGGCGAAGTCGGCCAGCGCCAGGCCGACATTCGACAGGAAGGCGCCGGCGATGAACGAGACGTTCTCGCGGGTCATCAGCTCTTCTGCGACCCGGACCGCGTCGCCCGGCGTCGAGCCGTCGTCGCGGAACACGATTTCCAGCGGCCGGCCGCCGAGGCCGACAAGGCCGCCGGCCTTGTTGATCTCTTCCACGGCAAGCTGCATGCCGTTGCGATAGGGCACGGCGAAGGCCGCCATGCGCGAATAGGAATTGAGTTCGCCCACTTTGACGGGCGCGCCCTGGGCGGCGCCGCTCTTCGACGTCAGCGCCACGCCGGTTGCGGCAAGGCCGCCGACGACGCTGCGGCGGGACAGGTTCAACTTGGTCATGGAGCAACCTCCTTCAGGACACGGGGGCGGAGAACCGCTGTTCAGCCTCTGGACGCCTCCCGTCGTTTCATCGCGGGAGATCATTCGTAAACGAACGATACCTTCTCTCTAGGCGCTGGCAAGAGGGAAAATTGGAATTTCTGCAAACTGCTTGGGCACTGCACAGACTGTCGAAAAATGCGGCAGAAAAGGCCTTCCGCAGCTCATTGGAGCAGCGCTCCGGCAGGTTTCAGCCCGCCGACCACGATGCCGTTCCAGTTCACCAGTGACGGTTCGGCCAGGGCCTTGAACGCGGCTGCCTCGCTCTCGCTCATCGGCACGAAACGCCGGATCAGCGACGCCATGATGACTTCGGCGGCCCGGCTCGCGCCGTCATTGCACTTGATCGCGACGCCGAGACCCTGGTCCGGGAAGGCCGCGCAGAACACGCCCTCGGCGCCGGTCTTGACGAAGACGCGCGGGCCGAACAGCTCCATCGCGCGGGTGCAGAACCGTCCGGTGCCGGCCACCATGAAGGGCTCTGCGGCGCACGCCGCGCGCAGCCTGGCCATCGCCTTGGCGCGCTCCGGCCCGACGCCATGGCCGGTGGCGAGCTTCGCGAAGCCGTGGGAGAGCCTGGACAGCGGAATAGCATAGGTCGGGATCGAGCAGCCATCCGTGCCGATGGCGGTCGCCGCATCGAGCTTGTGGCCGGTCACCTCGCCGACGGCTTCGGCGACGTACCGCTGCACCTTGTGGTCGATACCGACATAGCCCCTGGGGTCGATGTCGTTGGCGCAAGCCAAGCAGACGAAGCCCGCATGTTTGCCCGAGCAATTGTTGTGAAGCGCCGATGGTGCGCCGCCGGAGCGCGCAAGCTCCTGCGTTGCGGCAGCACCCGACGGCCAGTGCGCGCCGCATTCAAGCGTTGCGACATCACGCCCGGCTTTCGCCAGCATGCCGGCCGAGGTCGCGGCGTGGCGGGCCTCGCCCGAATGGGAGGAACAGGCGAGCGCCAGTTCGGCATTGCCGAAGGCGTAGCGATCGGCAGCCCCGCTTTCCACCAGCGGCAGGGCCTGCAGTGCCTTGATCGCCGAGCGGGGATAGACTGGCCGATCCTCGCCGATCGACCAGACCACCCGACCATCGCCGTCGGTCACGATCGCCGCGCCGCGATGGACGCTCTCGACAGCCGGGCCGCGGGTGACTTCGACAAGGATAGGATCGGACATGGCTCAATGCTCGGCAGGGCATGCGGGGAGCGCATTGTTAGCAGCCGCGTTGCGCTTGCCTAGGGGCAGCGGCGCGATGGCTGCTCCACAGGAGCGTCGTGCTCCGCCCGGCGGCCCAACCGTCATCCCCGGCGAGCCGTGCAACGGCGAGGGAAGGGGATCCAGGAGCCCCATGTCCTGACCAATGGCCCCTGGGCCCCCTTCCCTCGGCCTTTGGCCTCGCCGGGTGTGACGAACGGGAGCAGCCCCATCAGACGAGCTTTTGGGGAGGTGAGACGGCCCCTCGGCTTAGTGGACCGAGAATGGCTCCACATATGGCCCTTCGGGCGTCACCGTCACCCAATGGTTCGGCGGCACCGCGTTCCAGCGCCCGCCTTCGGTGTCGATCGGTTCCGACACCACCAGCCAGCCCTTGGCGGTGCGCCCGCAATAGAGCGTCGGCGGCCGGTCGTCGGAGGAGAACCGGCAGGCATAGATGGTCTGACCATCGGTGAAACAGGCGGTGAATTTCAGGGGCGCGTTGGCGCTGCCCGCCTTCATGGCGGCAAGCACGGTCGACAGCGTCGCGCGCGTGGCGCCAATGGGGTCGTCCTCAAGGCCGTTCGCCCGCATCATCAGGAAGATCAGCTCGGAATCGGTTGCGCCATGGCGCTCGGCATAGAGATGGTCGGGGATCGTCGCCTCAAGCGTCCGCCGCACCCGCGCGAAATCGCCGATCTGGCCATTGTGGACAAACAGCCAGCGGCCGCCGGAAAACGGATGGCAGTTGACCCGGCTCGTGGCGGAGCCGGTGGAGGCCCTGACATGGGCGAGGAACATCCGCGTCTTCACCTGATGGGCGAGCGCCCTGAGGTTCTCGTCCGACCAGGCCGGCATGATGTCGCGGAACACGCCGGGCACGTCGCGCTCGCCATACCAACCGACGCCGAACCCGTCGGCATTGACGCCGGTCTTGGCCTCATGGGCGTGCCGGCTCTGCTCGATCAGCGAGTGGCAGGGCTGGAACAGGAGCTCGTCGACAAAGGCGGGCTCGCCCGAATAGGCCATCCATCGGCACATGCCGGCTTTACTCGGCGGGCTGGATCGCAGCCTCGACCTTGCCCTGCGGCGCGTTCATCCGGGCGTTCATGTCGGCGACCATCTTCTTGACGATGGTGGAGGCCGTCTTCTCGAACAGGAAGGGCAGGAAGGCGTGGACGAAGGCGCAGAACGCGCAGAAGGCGAACGTGCCGGCATAGCCCATGGCCGCGCGGAAATGCTCGAAATAGCTCTCGTTGACGCTCTCGGGATGAGCCATGAAGGCTTTGCGCAGGCGCTCGAACATGAGGGGGGCTCCAGGCTGATGTGACGCTTTGGTAACGATAACTCGCCCTTTGCGGGATGATGTCCCAATCTGGAGTCGCGAGCGTTCTGCTGTGTGGACAAATTCACGCCGAATGATATTTTATTGGGATGTCCTCTCAAGCCTCACCGCTCGACAGCTACGATAAGTCCATCCTCCGGCTGATTCAGCAGGACTCCAGCCCGTCGATCGAGGAGCTGGCAGCCAAGGTCAACCTGTCGCGCAATGCGTGCTGGCGCCGGCTGAAGCGGCTGGAGGACGACGGCTTCATCAAGGCGCGCGTCGCGCTCGCCGATCCGGTCAAGCTGAACCTCGAACTGACCGTGTTCATCGCGGTGCGCACCAGTCGCCACGAAGCCGACTGGGCCGAGCGGTTTCATCGCACCGTGCAGGACATTCCGGAGATCATCGGCGCCTACCGTACGGCCGGCGAGATCGACTATGTGCTGCACGCCCGCGTGCCGAATGTCGCGGCCTATGACCGGCTCTACAAGAAGCTCACCGCCCGCATCGAGATGCAGGATGTGTCTGCGAGCTTCGTGATGGAGGAGATCAAGGAAGTGACGGCGCTGCCGCTGGATTTCGTCTGACGTCAGCCGGGGAGCGTCAGCACCAGTGCGCCCTGGCGGGTGGCAATGACCGTGTGCTCGTACTGGACGGTCAGCGCGCGGGGCTCGCTGTAGAGCGTCCAGGGGTCGTCGCCATCCTCGGCCAGTTCGGCGCCAAGCGACAGGAACGGCTCAACCGTGAAGACCAGGCCTTCGGTGATCATCCGCCGCTCGGACTTGTCCGGCCAGGTCGCGATTTCGGTCGGATATTCGTGCAGGGACTTGCCCACGCCATGGCTGGCGAGATTGCGCACCAGCGTATAGCGGTTCTTCCGTGCGAAGGCGCCGATGGCATTGCCGATCCCGGCGATTGGCCGCCCCGCAGCGACTTCGCCGATACCGGCCCACATGGCGCGGCGACCGTCGCGACAGAGTTTTTCGATGGCCCGCGTGACGGGCGGAACCGCAAAGGATGCACCGGTATCGGCGAACAATCCGGCCTTCTCGGCGGAGACGTCGATATTCACGAGATCGCCGGCCGCGATCACCCGGTCGCCGGGGATGCCGTGGGCGATCTCCTCGTTGACGCTGATGCAGGTGGCGCCGGGAAAGCCATAGGCGAGTTCGGGGGCGGAGCGGGCGCCGGCCAGATCAAGCTCCCTGCGCCCGATCGCATCGAGCTCAGCCGTGGTCATGCCCGGCTCGATCGCCTTGCCCATGGTCGCCAGCGTGTTCGCGACGATCCGGCCGATATCCTTGAGCTTCTGCAACTCGTCTTCGCTGGTGGCTGTCATGCGCGAGGCTTCTAATGCCAATTGGCCGGGGAGGCCAAGTGCGCGCGCAGATGCCTCACACCACCCTGAACGCACCCTTCAGCGCTGGTGCGCCATCGGTGGCCACCAGTCCGCGCTCCACCATATCCTCCAGATGGGCGAAGACGCTCAGGCCTGCCGCGCCCTTCAGCCGGGGATCGAGCCCCTCGTAGATCGCCGCCACAATATCCGGAATGAGGCTGTCTCCCGCCGTGATCCGCCGGATGATCGCCGCCTCACGCTGTAGCCGGTGATGGGCCAGCGCCCGCATGAAGCGCTGCGGATCCTTCACCGGCCCGCCATGGCCCGGCCAGAAGATCTGCTCGTCGCGGGCGCGCAGCTTGGCGAGCGAGGCCATGTAGTCGCCCATCGACCCGTCGGGTGGCGCGACAATCGACGTCGACCAGGCCATGACATGATCGCCCGACAGGAGCGTGTTCTCCTCGCGCAGCGAAAAGGCCATGTGGTTGGCGCAATGGCCGGGCGTGAACACGCCCTCCAGCGTCCAGCCGGGCCCGGAGACAACCTCGCCATCGGCCAGCGCCACATCGGGCCGGAACTCGCGGTCGCCAGAGGCATCCATCGTGTTGGCCTCGCCCTCGTGGAGCGCGCGCGACGCGCGATGCGGCCCCTCGGCATAGACCTTGGCGCCGGTCGCCGCCTTCAGCGCAGGCGTGCCCGGCGAATGGTCGCGATGGGTATGGGTGACGAGGATGGCCTCGACGGTCTCGCCCTTCACCGCCTCCAGGATGGCTGCGTGGTGAGCCGGATCGTCCGGGCCGGGATCGACGATCGCCACCCGGCCGGTCCCGATCACATAGGTGACCGTGCCCTTGAAGGTGAAGGGGCCCGGATTGCCGCAGAGCACCCGGCGGATCAGCGGCGAGAGCTGCTCGGGGCGGCCGGGCACGGCCTCGTCGGCGCGTTCGAAGGGAATGTCGTCGGCCATCGTGCCTCTGGGGGATGCCTTGTCCTGTTGCACCGACCCAACACGAGCACTCGGCCGGTGGCAAGCCGGTCGAACGGGGATCAGCCGATGATGAACCCGCCGTCGAAATAGCAGGCGATGCGGGCCAGGGCCGCTCGGGTCTCGTCCGCGACCGGATCGACGCCCGGCGGCAGAATGCCGGCAAGCTCGGCCGAGGTCATGGCGTTGAGGCGCGGGAACAGGGCGGGGTCCAGCATCTTCGCCAACTGATGGTCCGGATGGGTCGCGTCCTCATGGGCGGGGCCATACTCGCCGAGATGGCGCATGGCCTTCCAGTCGGGCAGGGCCTTCGGCAGCCGCTCGGCCAGCGCCAGACCCTCCTCGGGCATGTAGAAGCGGTTGAGATTGTCGAAATAGACGTCGCGATAGCCTGCGGCACTCAGGATCGGCAGGAAATCCGCCGAGACATCGGCCATCGACCAGGGGGCCACCGCCTCCAGCATGACGACGCGCGGGCGAAAGCGCTGCCAGTCATTGCCGGCCAGCACTTCGGCCTCGGCGCCCTCGACATCCACCTTGAGGAAATCGATCGACGCCGGCGCATGGGCCGCGAAGAGGTCCGCGAGCGTCAACACCGGCAGGCGGTGGGCAGTCGTGGCGATGCCGGCAGCACTCGCCGCGTCGGCGTGCTGGCTGACTGTCGTCGACAGGCCGTGGAACCGGTCGGCTTGGAAGAAGTCGCTCTCGCCGCTGGCGCGTCCGCAGAGTGCATTGACCAGCACATCGCGTGGGCGAACCGTCCGGTAGGCAGCGGCCAGCGGCGCCTGCGGCTCCACCACGATGCCGCGCCAGCCGCGCTCGTAGAACGAGAAACTGACATTGTCGGCCACCACATGGCCGCCGCCGACATCGCAGTAGAAGCCGTCCTGCTGGCCCGCGAACAAGAGCGACAGGTGGTAGTCCTCGAAATTCTGCGCGTAGGAGAGGAAGCCAGGGGCCGTCGGGTCGGACATGCGGGCGCTTTCGACGGTGGGAACGGGACGCGCGAGGGAAGCGCGTCAGCGGGCAGGATGCAAGCCGAAGGCAAGGCGCGCCTGATCGATATGGGCGAGCTTGGCGGTGAACAGGCTCCAGTCGTCCGCCTCCGCAATGGGCGCCCAGAGCTTTTCGACCTCGTCGATGGTCAGTGTCGCGGGAGCAGGCCCGCTGAAATAGACCTCGGCCTCGGGGGTGACGCCGATGGGCTCGTGAGCGGCGAGCGCTGCAAAGAACCGGTCGAACGCCTCGCCCTGGTAGTGCGCAGCCGAGGGCCCGGCGATCGCGAAATCCCGCCGACCGGCGCCACCATGCCAGTCGAAGATCGTGCGCTCGAACGGCGCTTTGGAGTGATGGAGAAACTGGAAGAAGGCGGCGAGCAGTTCCTCATCCGCCGCCTCGTCCTTCGCCATCACGCCGAGACGGCCGGTCGCCATGCGCCGCAGGCGCTCGTTGAAGGCCGGCCCATAGGTCTTCAGCGCGGTTTCGAGGTCAGCGACGGGCGCCACCAGCGTCAGGCATTCGGCGAAGCGCTCAAAGTTCCACGCGACAGCGCCGGGCTGGCGACCATAGGCATAGAGCCCGGTCTGGTCGAAATAGGCTGCGGTGAAGCCCGGCTCGTAATGCGGCAGGAAGCGCCAGGGCCCGTAGTCGAAGCTCTCGCCGGTCACCACCATATTGTCGGTGTTGAGCACTCCGTGGACGAAGCCCGCCAGCATCCATTCGGCCACCATGGCGCCGGCGGCCTTCGCCACGGCTTCCAGCAGGGCAGGGGCTTCCAGAGCAACATCGCCGCCGCGGGCGGCCTGCGGGTGATAATGCCGAACACAATGGCCGACCAGTTGCGCTATCCGCGCCTGATCGTTCTCGGCCAGCAGCCGCTGGAAGGTGCCGAAACGCACATGGCTGTGCGACAGCCGCACCAGCACGGAGGAGCGGGTCGGGGAGGGTTCGTCCTGCCGCTGCAGGGCCTCGCCCGTCTCGATCAGCGAGAAGCTCTTCGACGTGTAGACGCCGAAGGCTTCCAGCATGGCGGTCGCAAGCACCTCGCGCACGCCGCCCTTCAGGGTCAGGCGGCCATCGCCGAAGCGCGAATAGGGCGTCTGGCCTGAGCCCTTGGTGGCGAGGTCGAGCAGTCGACCCTCACCGTCACGCGCTTGAGCGAACAGGAAGCCGCGCCCGTCACCGATCTCCGGATTGTAGGAGCGGAACTGGTGACCGTGATAGCGCAGCGCCACCGGCTGCGGGATGTTCTCCGGCAGCGGCTGGAACCGACCGAAATGGGCGATCCACTGGTCATCGGTGAGCCCGCCGAGCCCGATCCTCTCGGCCCAGCGCTGGTTGCGATAGCGTAGTGTATGGGCGGGAAAGTGCGCGGCCTCGACCGGATCGAAGAATCCGTCGCCGAGGTCGAGATGGGCGGTCGAGGGGGAATAGGCGGGGGATGGGGAGGACATGGGTCTTCTATAGCCGCGCATTGGAATTTGTGCAGGCGTGATCCGGCTTGCGGCAGGTCAATATGTAAATGCGAATATACGCATATAAAAGGTTTGCCCTGCTTCCCCTGCCTTCCGGAGTTTCCGATGCGCCGCCTCATGATGGTGACAATCACTGCCTTGTCCATCTTTGCCGGGGAGGTGGCGGCCGGCCCGTTCCGCGAGGCCGAGCAACAGGTGCAGGCAGCCTATGGCGACTATCGCGCCGCGCTGTCCCGCACCAACCAGAACGACCGCACGGCCAGCTTGCAGGCGATCGACGGCTTCGCGGCCAAATGGGCCGCACTTGTGGCAGTGTGGCGGGCGTCCCCGCCCCCGCAATATGCCGACGATCCGGCGCTCGCCGAGACGCTCACCGAGATTGGCCGGATCAATGAAGAGGCGAAGGCGCTGGCCGAGGCGGGAAAACTCGCCGAGTCCCATGATGTGCTGGAGAAGATCCGTGCACGGCTCGCCGCTTTGCGGGCCCGCAATGGCGTGATCGTGTTCTCCGACCACATGAACGCCTATCACGAGCATATGGAAAAAATCGCAGCTGCACCCTATGACGGCTTCAGCCCGACTGGCCTTCTGGCCTTGCGCGAGGATGTGGCTGTCCTGGCCTACCTCGCGGATGAACTGCGCAAGAACCGCCCGGTGGCCCAGGCTGCTGCGCTCGACGAGGCAATGGCGCCGCTCTTCTCCTCGGTGACGAGCCTGCGCAGCGCGCTGGCGAGCAACGACATCGCTGCCATCAAGGCCGCCATCAAGGCACTCAAGCAGCCCTATGCGCGGATGTTCATGCGCTTCGGCTGAGCGGTCTCACGCCGCCTGTTCGGTGCGTCCCAGCGTCTTCGTCACCTCGTCCAGCAGCGCATACGAGCGCACCCGCGCGTCATGGTCGAAGATCGCGGAGGCCACCATCAGCTCGTCCGCGCCGGTCTGCTCAATGAAGCTTTCGAGCCCGGCCCTGACCGTCTCGCGCGATCCGACGAAGGAACAGGCGAGCATCCGGCCGACCTGCACGCGCTCGGAATGCGACCAGAACGTCTCGATATCGTCGATCGGCGGCGGCAGGTAGCCGCGCGCGCCACGGAAGATGCCGGTGGCGCGCTGCTGCGCCGACGTAAAGAGCCGCTCGGCTTCCGCATCCGTCTCAGCCAGGAACACGTTGCAGCCGACCATGGCGTGGGACCGCTGCAGCTGCTCGGACGGCTTGAACCGCTCGCGATAGACCTGAAGCGCCTGCATCAGGGCATCGGGGGCGAAATGCGAGGCGAAGGCGTAAGGGAGCCCCAGCATGGCGGCGAGCTGCGAGCCGAACAGGCTGGAGCCGAGGATCCACAAGGGCACATTTGTGCCGAAGCCGGGGACGGCACGCAGCGTCTGCTCCGGCGCTGGATCGGCCAGGAAGGCCTGCAGCTCCAGCACGTCATTGGGGAAATTGTCGGAATCCATCGGATCGACGCGCAGCGCGCGCAAGGTGCGCTGGTCGGTGCCGGGCGCCCGGCCGAGGCCGAGATCGATGCGGCCGGGGAACAGCTCCGCCAGCGTGCCGAACTGCTCGGCAATGATCATCGGCGCATGGTTCGGCAGCATGATGCCGCCGGCGCCGACGCGGATGCGTGATGTCGCCGCCGCCACCTGTCCGATGACGATCGACGTCGCGGCGCTCGCAATGCCCACCATATTGTGGTGCTCGGCGAGCCAATAGCGCGTGTAGCCGAGCTTGTCGGCGTGGCGGGCGAGATCGATCGTGTTGCGCAGCGCGTCGCCCGGGCGCTTGCCCTCGGGCACGGGGGCGAGATCGAGGATGGAAAAGGCGGTCATCGGGACACCCGGTCAGGTAACAGCTTCGGCATCAAGGTGGGGCGTCAGGGGCTCGCTGGCAATGCGGTGGGGTGTGCATGGCTGGCATGGCGGGTGGCAATGGCGATGCTGATGTCACCCCACCCCAACCCTCCCCTCGATGAGGGGAGGGGGCAGATTGCGCTGTCGGTTATGTTCCGCGGAGTTCAGGCTCGTCTTTGGGGCGCTTGGGGAAGGTCCGGGCGCGCCATTCTCCCTCCCCTCAACGAGGGGAGGGTTGGGGTGGGGTGATCGCCGCGATCTTGCCAATCCTACCGATCAAGCTGCCTGAGCGCCTCGTGCACCACATCCGCCTTGTGCCGGAGATGCTCGCGCATCAGTGACGACAGGCCCGCCCCGTCGCGCGCGCGCAGCGCCACCATCATCCGCTCATGGTCGTCGATGGCTTCGGCCCAGCGCTCCGGGCTCTTGCGGGCGACGAAGCGCACCGCATGGATCTTCACCATCAGGCTCTGATAGAGCCCCGCCAGCGTCTGGTTGCCGGCCAGCACGAAGATCTGCTCGTGGATTTCCCGGTTGAGCCTGGAATAGGGCACCCACTCGCCGGCCTTCCAGTGCGTGACCATCCGGCCATGCATGGCCTCGAGCTTCCTGAGATCCCGGTCGGTCAGGCGCGCGCAGGCGAGTTCACCGGCCAACGCCTCCAGCATGCCCATGATCGGGAACAGTTCCTCGATCGCGCCGGGCTCGATGCGGGCAACGGTCGCGCCGCGATTGGGGGTGAGCTGCACCAGCCCCTCGGCCGCCAGAACCTTCAGCGCCTCGCGCAGCGGCGTGCGCGACACGCCGAAGGTCTCGCAGAGATCCGGCTCGGAGATCTTCGAGCCGGCGGCCAGCGTCCCCTCGACAATCATGTCGCGCAGCCGCTCGGTCAGTTCCGTGGCGAGTGATCGACGGGCGATGAGGGGATGCTCGTTCATGGGGTGATCCCGCGCCTCACGCCGCCTTTTTCGCGCTCGCCGCCAGATAGTCCATCGCCGCCTGAACGCCGCCCTTGCTGTGCGGCACATTGGCGAGCCCAAGGCCCATCTCGACGCCCGCGAGTGCGCCGACCAGGGTGAGGTCGTTGATGTCGCCAAGATGGCCGATGCGGAAGATCTTCTTCGAGACCTTCGACAGGCCGGTGCCGAGCGACATGTCGAAGGCATCGAGGATAGTGGCGCGCACCGCGTCGGCATCCACGCCGTCGGGCATGACCACGCCGGTTAGCACCGAGGAATAATATTTCGGGTCCTTGCAGAGGATATCGAGACCCCAGGCGGTGACGGCCCGGCGGGTGGCTTCCGCCAGACGGTCGTGGCGGGCGAAGACGTTGTCCAGGCCTTCCTCGTGCAGCATCTTGATCGCCTCATCGAGGCCGTAGAGCAGGTTGGTCGCCGGCGTATAGGGGAAATAGCCGGACTTTCCGGCCGCGATCATCTCGTCCCAGACCCAGAAGCTGCGCGGCAGCTTGGCGGCCTTGGCGGCGGCCAGCGCCTTCTCGGAAATCGCGTTGAACGACAGGCCCGGCGGCAGCATCAGCCCCTTCTGCGAACCCGCCACCGTGACGTCGACGCCCCATTCGTCATGGCGGTAGTCGATGGAGGCGAGCGAGGAGATCGTGTCGACCATCAGGAGCGCCGGGTGCTTGGCGGCATCGATCGCCTTGCGCACTTCGTCGATGCGCGACGTACAACCGGTCGAGGTCTCGTTGTGGACGACGCAGACCGCCTTGAACGTGTGGCCGCTATCGGCGCGCAGAGCCTGCTCGATCTGGCCGGCATCGGCGCCGGTGCGCCAGTCCGAGCCGATGAAGGTCGTCTCGATGCCGAGCTTGCCGGCCATGGTCTTCCACAGCGTGGCGAAATGGCCGGTTTCCACCATCAGCACCTTGTCGCCGGGCGACAGCGTGTTGGCGAGGGCAGCCTCCCAGGCGCCGGTGCCCGACGCCGGATAGATCACCACGGCGCCCTTGGTCTTGAAGATCGAGCGCATGCCGTCGAGCACCGAGAGGCCGAGCTTGCCGAAATCCGGGCCGCGATGGTCGATGGTCTGGCGGGCGATCGCCGTCAGAACGCGCTCCGGCACGGGCGAGGGGCCGGGAATCTGCAGGAAGTGCCGGCCGGCCTTGCGGGGGGCGTTCTGGGCCATGGTTGTCTCCTCACGGACAAACGAGGCCATCGACGCCTCTTGCCAGAATGAATAATGAATGCAAAATTCAAGTCAAGCCGTTTGCGCTGATCGACCTTGGAAGATCGGGTCCACACGTCACCCCCGGCGAGACGCGCCAGCGTCGAGGGAAGGGGGTCCAGGAGCCGGGAGCACGATCCTCGTGGCCCCTGGATCCCCTTCCCCTCGCTGCGCTCGGCCGGGGATGACGTTTGTGCTCCATGGCCGACGCCGAGAAGACGACCGAATAGGAAGAGCGATGACCGAATCCAATCTCCAGTCCCGCCTCGCCGCCGAGGTGCGCGGCGATATCCTGTTCGATCGCTTCTCGCGCGGCCGCTATGCAACCGACGCCTCGATCTACCAGATCACCCCGATCGGCGCGGTTGTCCCCGACACGATGGACGACGCCATCCGCGCCATCGCCATTGCCCGCGAGGCCGGCGTAACAGTCCTGCCGCGCGGCGGCGGCACCTCGCAATGCGGCCAGACGGTCAATTCCTCCCTCGTGGTTGACTGCTCGAAGAAGCTGAATTCCATCCTGGCCCTCGATGTCGCGGGCAGGCATGCCCGCGTTGAGCCGGGCATCGTGCTGGATGACCTGAACCGCCAGTTGAAGAAGCACGGGCTCTGGTTCCCGGTCGACGTCTCCACCGCCTCGCGCGCCACGATCGGCGGTATGACCGCCAACAATTCCTGCGGCGGCCGCAGCCTGCGCTACGGCACGATGCGCAACAATGTCATCGCGGTGGAGGCGGCGCTCGCCGACGGCAACCGCCGCTGGTTTCGAGAGGTCTCCCGCGACGAGGCGCTGCGGAACGATGCCGACACGCTGACCCGCGATCTCCTGACGCTCGGCGCCCGCGAGGCCGACGAGGTCGAGGCGCGGTACCCGAAGGTCCAGCGCCGCGTCGGCGGCTACAATCTCGATGCGCTGGTGCCGAACGGTTCGGCCAACAACATGGCGCATATCCTGGTGGGCTCGGAGGGCACGCTCGCCTTCACCACCGCTGTCGACCTGAAACTTTGGCCGCTTCTCGGCCCCAAGGTCTTCGGCATCTGCCATTTCGGCGCGTTCCACGAGGCGATGGATGCCGCCCAGCATCTGGTGAAACTGAAGCCGATCGCGGTCGAGCTGGTCGATCGCACGATGATCGGCCTAGCCCGCGACATCGCCATGTTCCGCCCCACCATCGAGCGGGTGGTGAAGGGCGATCCGGACGCCCTGCTGGTGGTGGAATTCGCCGAGGAGACCGAGGCCGAAAACCTCCAGAAGCTGAAGGATCTCGAAGCCCTGATGGGCGATCTCGGCTTCGGCTGGGACAGGTCGGGCGCCCGCTTCGGCGGCGTTATCACGGTGATCGAGCCAGCCTGGCAGGCCGCCGTCACCGAGATGCGCTCGTCCGGCCTCAACATCATGATGAGCATGAAGGAGGCTGGAAAGCCGGTCTCTTTCGTCGAGGATTGCGCCGTACCGCTGGCCGATCTCGCCGCCTATACGGCCGGATTGACCGAAATCTTCCGCGCCCATGGCACCGAGGGCACCTGGTACGCCCATGCCTCGGTCGGCTGCCTGCATGTGCGCCCCGTGCTCAACATGAAGCTCGATGTCGATGCCAAGCGCATGCGCTCCATGGCGGAACAGGCCTTCGAACTCGTGCGCAAATACAAGGGTTCGCATTCCGGCGAGCATGGCGACGGCATCGTCCGCTCCGAGTTCCACGAGCAGATGTTCGGCGAGCGTCTGGTGCGCGCCTTCGAGGAGGTGAAGGACCGCTTCGATCCGGACGGCCTCTACAATCCCGGCAAGATCACCCGCGCCCCGCGGATGGATGACCGCACGCTCTTTCGCTATCCGCCGGATTATTCGGGGCTGGAGATCAAGCCGGCGCTCGACTGGTCGGACTATCCCGGCGCGTCACAGGGTTTCCTTGGCGCGATCGAGATGTGCAACAACAACGGCACCTGCCGGAAGCTCGATGGCGGCGCCATGTGCCCGAGCTATCGCGTCACCCGCGACGAGCAGCATGTGACCCGCGGCCGGGCCAACACCCTGCGCCTCGCCATGACCGGCCAGCTCGGTCCGCAGGCCCTGCTGGCGCCCGAGATGGAGGAGACCCTCTCCCTCTGCGTCTCCTGCAAGGCCTGCAAACGCGAATGCCCGACCGGTGTCGACATGGCGCGGATGAAGATCGAGGTGAAGGCGCAGCGTTTTGACGCCTATGGCGCGAAGCTGCACGAGCGACTGGTGGCGCATCTGCCGCGCTATGCCGGCCTCGGTGCGAAGCTGCCCTGGCTTTTGAACCTGCGCGACAAGGTGCCGGGCCTTGCCTGGGCCTCGGAGAAGCTTGCGCAGTTCTCGGCCAGGCGCTCGCTGCCGCAATGGCGCTCGGACGTCTTCCAGCCTTCGGTTGCGGCCGAAGGGCCGGAGAGCGGACCGGAAGTCGTCCTGTTCGCAGACACGTTCAACCGCGCTTTCGAGCGCGAAAACCTCGACGCGGCCGTCGCCGTGCTGAAGGCCGGCGGCTATCGCATCCACCACGCCGTGCCGGCCGACGGCACGAAGCGGAATCTCTGCTGCGGCCGCACCTATCTGGCGACCGGCATGATCGACAGGGCGCGCGCCGAGGCCGAGCGGCTGGTTGAAGCGCTCGCACCCTTCGCCGCGCGCGGCGTGCCGGTAATCGGGCTCGAACCCTCCTGCCTCCTGACGCTGCGCGACGAGATTCCGGCGCTCTTGAAGTCGGACGAGGCCAGGACAGTCGCGGGTCAGGCGGTGATGTTCGAGGAGTTCATTGCCGCCGAGGCCAAGGCCGGGCGCCTCTCATTGCCCTTGAAGCCGGTGGAGACAACGGCGCTGCTGCACGGCCATTGCCACCAGAAGGCCTTCGGCGCCATGGGCGCGGTGGAGGGCACGCTGCGGCTCATTCCGGGCCTGAAGGTCGAGACGGTGGAGAGCTCCTGCTGCGGCATGGCGGGTGCCTTCGGCTATCATGCCGACACGATCGACACCTCATTGGCCATGGCTGAACTGTCGCTTCTGCCCAAGGTGCGGGCGGCGTCGGTAGAGACGATCGTGGTCGCGGACGGAACCTCCTGCCGGCATCAGATCCATGACGGCGCCGGTCGCGAGGCGCTGCATGTGGCCAGGGTTCTGGCGATGAGTCTGGAGGGGAAGGCGGGGATGTGATGGCCCCCCACCCTAACCCTCCCCGCCGCAAGCGGGGGGAGGGGACCGATTATGCCGCCGGTCAGGAGTGAGCCTGAATTCAAGGTTATCAGTCCGGCACTCTTGGCGGCCGCATTTGTCCGCTGCAGTCTCTCCATTCCCCTCCCCCCGCTTGCGGCGGGGAGGGGTCAGGGGTGGGGGGATCGAACCCCAAAGGCGACAGACCTGGAGAGCTGGGAAAGTGAATCCTCGCCCCTCACTCCAGCTTGATGCCGGCGTCCGTGACAACCTTGCGCCAGCGCGCCACTTCGGACGAGACGAACTGCCCGAAGGCCGCGCCTTCCAGCGCCGGGATGTCGGAGCCATTGCGAGCCCAGGCTTCCGCGATCTGCGGTGCGGCGAGCGCGGTGCGGATTTCGCGCTGCATGCGCTCGACGATTGCCGGCGGCGTTCCCTTCACCGCGAAGACCGCATACCAGGTCGAGACGTCGAAATTGGCGAGGCCGGCTTCCGACGTCGTCGGCATGTTGGGGAAGGCGCCGTTGCGCTTCGGCGCAGCTACGGCGAGGCCGCGGATCTGCCCGCCGGTGATCTGCGGCGCCGAGGTGCCGAGACCGTCGAAGATCATGTCGATCTGGCCCGCGACGAGGTCGGCCATGGCCGGGCCGGCGCCACGATAGGGCACGTGGCGGATCTGTGTCTGGGTCAGGAGCTTGAACAATTCACCAGTCAGATGGTGCGTCGTGCCGATGCCGGCCGAACCGTAGACCAGCGTGTCCGGCTTGGCGCGGGCGGCCGCGATCAGCTCGGCCAGCGTATTGACGTTCAGCCGGCGCGGATTGACCACCACCACCTGCGGCGGCTGGGCGATCACCGCGATCGGGATGAAGTCGGTTTCGATATTGTAGTCGAGGCGCGGATAGAGCGACGGCGCGATCGTGTGATGAGCGGCGCCCACGAAGAAGTAATAGCCGTCCGGCTGCTGGCGCGAGGCGAGCGAGGCGCCTGCCGTGCCGCCGGCACCGGCGCGGTTCTCGATGACGATGCCCTGTCCGAGTTGCTTTTCAAGCTGGGCGGCGAGCGGCCGGGCAAAGGCGTCGGTGCCGCCGCCGGCAGCGAACGGCACCATCCATGTGATCGGACGGTTCGGCCAGGTTTGCGCCACAGCGCCGGTGGCCGCGAAGACAAGGGTCGAGAAGGCCGCAAGGGCCGCGAGAAGGGTGCGCTGCATGTTTCCTCCAGCAGGATGTGTCGCGGCTTGGTCCGGGGGGCCGCTGTTCTGTCTGAAGGATGAGACTAGCGCGGGCCGGAGGAGTTGCAAGCCGAATGGGTGAGGCAACCCTCGGTCAATGCCGGCTCTTCTTGCGGCGCGGATGGATCGTCTCGCCGCGCGCCAGCATGGCGACCAGCTTGACGATCCAGCTGGTCCGCGTCTCTGGCTTCTTCGCGGCCGTGACGCGGTGGAGCACGGCATAGCGGTTGGCGCTGTCGAGCGCGCCGAACAGGGCTTTGGCTGGGGGATTGTCGTCGAGCGCCCGTTGCAGGTCGTCCGGCACGGCCATCCGGCTTGGCGGCTCATAGGCGATAGCCCATCGGCCATCGGCCTTGGCTGCCTCCACCTCGGCAAGGCCAGCAGGCTTCATGCGGCCGTCAGCGAAGAGCCTCTCCACCCGGTCGCGATTGAGCGCCGCCCAGATGCTGCGCGGTCTGCGCGGCGTGAAGCGGACCCGCCAGGCCTTGTCGTCGATCGGCTTGGCCTGACCGTCGATCCAGCCGTGGCAGAGCGCGATATCCACGGCTTCGTCACGGCTCAGCGTGACACCGCCAGACCCCTTCTTGGCAAAGACCAACCAGCAGCCGCTCGAACTCGCTCCGCCGGAATCGAGCCAGGCGTCGAAGGTGGCGGCGTCGGAGAAGGTCAGGACCGGGAGGTCGGCTGCCGCCATCAGGTCACGTTCCGATGCGCAGCGGCGCGTTGAGCTTGCGCAGTGCCGCGATCACCGACAGCGCGGTGATCCGCCCGGTCTTCGGGTTCTCCGACGGGATGTTCTCGATCGCCAGCGTCAGCTTGGCGGAGTCGGCGTCGACCTCGATCGAATGGCAGTTCCGCGTGACGCCCGGATCGGCCCAGATGTCGATGGTCGTGCGGTCGGGGCCGATGCCGGCAAGCGACAGGGCGGCGGCGACATTCACATTGGCCGGGAAGCCCTTGGCCGCCTCGCGCGCGGTGCCCGAGAACACCAGCGTCGGCGTGGTCACCTTGTCCATGTCGAGGCCCTTCTCGATGAGATAGGGCGCGCCTTTCAGACCCACCGGCGGCTTGCGCGTGGTCATCTTCACCGAATGGATCGTCCCTTCGGCTGCGGCCGTCACCGCATCGAGGCCGAGCAGTGCGCCGGTCGGCACGATGATCTGGCCGCCATGGGCCTTGGCAAGCTCCATCAGGTGCGGGCGCGGCAACAGCGCGCCGCAGGACAGGACCATCACCTTCTTGCCCGCTTTCAGCATGGGCACGCAGATCTCCTCGATGATCGAGGCCGGTGCGCATTCCACCGCGAGATCGGCGAGCTTGGGGAAGTCCGCGAGATCGACCACCGGGCAGGCAATACCCTCGGATTTCAGCCAGGCCTCTGCCTTGGCGCGGTCACCGGATGCGATCGCGGCCAGTGTCAGGCCGGGCAATGTGCCATCCGAGATGCGGCGGGCGAGCGTCTTGCCGATGGCGCCGAGGCCGGCAATGGCGATGCGGGTGGGGGACATCAGAAAGGCTCCGGATCGAGGGGCTGCGGACCATAAAGGCAAATCCGCAGCGCGCCAGTGGGGTGCGTCATGACGCCCATGCGGCATTGCGCCGGATAAGGGTTTCCCCGTGGCGCCGGCTGGGTCATGATGAAGGTTGTTCCTTTCAGGAGTTGCCCATGTTTGCCCGCCTGACGCGCCGTGCCGCGCTTGCCGCCGCCCTCTTGGCTCTGCCCGCAACCGCCTTCGCGCAAAGCTGGCCGACCCGGCCCGTCACCATGATCATCCCCTTCGCGGCGGGTGGGCCGACCGATGTCCTCGGCCGCGTCATGGCCGAACGCATGTCGCAGATCCTGGGGCAGCAGGTCATTGTCGAGAATGTCGGCGGCGCCGGCGGCATGACCGGCACGGCGCGCGTCGCCCGCCAGGGCCAGGATGGCTATTCCTTCGTCCTCGGCACGGTCGGCACCCATGCGGTGAACCAGACGCTCTACAAGGAGCCGCTCTACAACGCCGCGACGGATTTCGCCCCCGTGACGCTGATCGCCGAGGTGCCGCTGATCCTGATCACCCGAAAGGACTTCCCGGCCAGCAACCTCCAGGAGTTCATCGCCTATGTGAAGGCGAACCAGTCCAAGCTCCAATATGCCTCGGCCGGTGCCGGCTCGGCCGTCCATCTCGGCTGCCTCTATCTCAATTCGGTCATCGCCACGAATGACGTGACCCACGTGCCCTATCGCGGCTCGGCCCCGGCGATCCAGGACCTGGTCGGCGGCCGCGTCGACTACATGTGCGAGATTTCTTCCACCGCTCTGCCCCATATCCAGGGCGGGACGGTCAAGGCGCTGGCGACCATGACCTCGGCCCGTGCCGCCGTGCTGCCGGACCTGCGGACCGCCCAGGAGCAGGGTCTGCAGGGCTTCGAGGCCTATACCTGGAACGCCTTCTTCATGCACAAGGCGGTCGATCCCGCCATTCTGGCCCGTCTGCGCGCCGTCACGATCGAGGCCATGGACACAGCTGCCGTGAGGGATCGCCTCGTGGCGCTGGGCGCGACCATGGCGGTGCCGGATCGTCGCGGCGGCCCCTATCTCCAGCGTCTCGTGGAAAGCGAGATCGCCAAATGGGCCGGCCCGATCCGCGCGAGCGGCGCGACCCAGTAAGCGCTGCCTAAGCCTCGGCCCCCGCCAGCGCGGCGAGCACAGTCGCGCGCCGGGGCAGCGGCGCCACAGCGCCGAAGCCGGTGGCGGAGAGAGCCGCCGCCGCGCAGGCATAGCGGCCCGCGGCGAAGGGATCGCCACTGTTCAGCCATTCCGCGAGGAAGGCGCCGTCGAAACAATCGCCGGCGCCGGTCGCATCCACCGCCTTCACCGGGATGGACGGGATCACGCGCCGCTCGGTGGACGTCGCGATCAAGGCGCCGTCCTTGCCAAGCGTCAGGGCGACAATCTTTGAACCGCCCTCGAGATAGAAATCGGCGATGGCATCCGGCGTCTCGCGGCCGGTCAGCTGGCGGGCATCGTCGACACCGGGAAGCGCGATGTCGGCGAGCGCCATAGCGGCATTGGTGACGGCACGGGCGCGCTCGATCGGCCAGAGCCGGAGGCGCAGGTTGGTGTCATAGGAGACGGTGACGCCCGCCGCTCGCGCAGCCTCTATGGCGGCGATCACCGCATCGCTGGCATTGGGCGAGATCGCCTGCGAAATGCCCGAGACATGCAGGATCTTGGCCTGGCTGATCGCCGCGAGCGGCAGATCGGTGGCTTCGACGCGGGCTGCGGCAGACCCTGCCCGCCGATAGGTGAACTCGTGACCTTCCGGCCCATGGGTCACGAAATAGAGCCCGGTATCGGCGCCGGACCTGAGCCGCATCGCCGATGTGTCGATGCCCTCCGCCTGCCAGAGGTCGAAGAAGCCCCGGCCGAAACTGTCGTCGCCCACCGCGCCGATCACGCCGACGCTGGCGCCGGAGCGGGCGGCGGCAATGGCGCAGTTCGACGTGTCGCCGCCATAGCCGAACAGGTAGTTCGGCTCGCCGGGCCGGGTCTGGTTGAACTCGCCGAGCGGTTCACCGAAGCAGAGGATGTCGGGCATGTCTGGGGCAGGGGCTCTGAGTGCGGAAGTTGCGGCAGCATAGGGCCAGCCCGCGCGAGGGCAACCCGGCTCCCTGAGCCAAGGAGAGTCAGGGCAGCACGGCCGTCGGTTCCGATCTGGTCTTGTCGACATCGCGAACTGGCTCCTCACAAGCGACCAGTTGCATGCGACACCCAGAAGATCGATGGAGCCGCGCCGTGGCTCACGGGGAACGATCCATCTGCGAAAGGGCTGGTCCATGACCCACATCATCTGCCAAAGGCGCCTTCTGCAGCCCGTTTCTCGCTATTTTTCGGGCGTGTACGGTCCGTTCTTGACCCGTCGCAATGACCGTCTCATCCCACACGTTTAGGTCTTGTCAGATTGGTGCGTTGCAGTATCATTTGTGTACGAATGATCTAGCGCGCCTCGCTCCCCAAGGGTCCGCCCATGTCCAACCTGAATTCCGAACGTGTCCTCGAAGTGCGGCACTACACGGACCGTCTGTTTTCGTTCAAGACGACGCGCGACCCGGCGTTCCGCTTCGTCAATGGGCAGTTCACGATGATCGGGCTGGAGATCGAGGGACGGCCGCTCATGCGCGCCTATTCCATGGCCTCGTCCAATTACGAGGAGACCCTGGAGTTCTTCTCCATCAAGGTGGCGAACGGCCCCCTGACCTCAAGGCTTCAGCACATCAAGGTGGGCGACACGGTCCTGGTCGGCCGCAAGCCCACCGGCACGCTGGTGCAGGATGCGCTCCTGCCGGGCAAGAACCTCTATCTCTGCGGCACCGGCACGGGCCTTGCCCCGTTCATGAGCGTTATCAAGGACCCGGACATCTATGACCGGTTCGACAACGTGGTGCTGATCCACGGCACGCGCACGATCTCCGAACAGGCCTATCGCGGCTATATCGAGGACGAGCTGCCGAACGACGAGCTGATGGGCGAACTGGTCCGGGAGAAGCTCAAATATTACCCGACCGTGACCCGCGAGCCCTTCGTCCACAATGGCCGCATCACCAACCTGCTCGCCTCCGGCAAGCTGCAGGAAGACCTCGGTCTCCAGCCGCTCGATCCTGCCAATGACCGCGTGATGATCTGCGGTTCGCCGGCCCTGCTCGCCGACATGGTCAAGATGCTGGAGGAAAAGCACTTCGACGAGGGCGCGATCTCCAAGCCGGGCCATTTCGTCATCGAAAAGGCCTTCGTCGAGAAATAGCTGAAGCGCCGCCGGAACTGGTCGTCCTCGACCGGCGTTGAACCTTTCGCCCTCTCGGCCCGACCCATGCCCGAAGCGCCGATTGCGATGACCCCTTCAGGGGCGTCGCTCGCGGTGCTCGGCCGGGGGCGGTCGTATCAGTTTGCCGTGCCCCGGTTCGCAAGACCGCACGAACCGCATGGGCACGACAATGAATTCCGAGACCGAAGCCGGCACATCGCCTGAAGGCGGGGCCGCAGAACCTCCCGAACCTCGGCGGTCCAGGCCCTGGACGCGGATCCTGGCGGCCCTTGGTCTCGTCATCGTGGCCGGCGGCGGCGTCCAGCTGATGCGCGAGAGCGAGCGCACCCGCACCACAGCGATGCTGTCCTACGAACTGCGCCTCAGCGGCGATGCCGTTGGCCCGGCGCTGCTCGGCGGCGACCACGACGAAGGCCGCTTGCTGGTGGAGCTCATCTCCGACATGCACGGCATTGCCGCGGCCGACGGTCCGCGCTGGACCCGCGACGAGGGCAACCGCATGATCGTTTCCGGCCGCTTCCCGCTGACCAAGGCCGGCAAGCCCGAGGCGATCGTCGTCTCGCGCGCCCGCATCAGCAATTTCCGCTTCGGCCTCGACCTGCCGCCCAACCCCGCACCGACCCATGGCTTCGACGGCTGGCGCCGTGCCGACGTCGCCTTCAGCCCGGATGGGGAGCCGATCACCGCCGGTCTGGAGCAATATGAGCTGCGGCTGCGGATCGAGCGGAAGCTCTACTGAGACGGCTCAGCGCCGAACCTGGCTTGCGCATTCAACAGGTCGATATCAGCCCACACCCGATGTTCGCCGCGGGCATAGGCCTCGGCATTCTTGGCGTAGAGCCAGGCGTTGAAGCGGTTGGCCCGGCTGTTGTCGCGGCTGGCCTTCACCACGGCCGGAATGCCGGCGACGATCGAATTCGCCGGCACGATCGTGCCTTCCTTCAGGAAGGCGCCGCCGGCAATGATCGAATTCTCGCCGATCACCGACCCATCCATAATGGTCGCGCCGATGCCGACCAGCACATTGTCGCCAAGCGTGCAGCCATGCAGCGTGACGCGGTGGGTGATCGAGCAATTGGCGCCCACGATGGTCGGAAAGCCCGATCCGACATGGATCATCACGAAGTCCTGGACGTTCGACCCCTCGCCGATCACCACCTCATGGGCTTCCGCGCGGATGACGGCATTGGGCCAGACCGAGACGCCGGCCCCAAGCCGCACCTTCCCGTAGATCTGGGCACTCGGATGGACAAAGGCCGCGGAATCGATCGCCACATGGGCGCTGGTCAGCGGGAAGGCCGGGCCCGGCAGCATAGGGGTCGCTCCGTCTCAGGCGGCAGCGCCGGCTGGCGCACGCGATGAGGCGCGACCTTGCCCGCCGGGCTTTTGCCGGGCAAGGCGGCCGATAGGGCGATGGATCAGGAGCGGGCGGGCGCGACCGGCTCGAGCCAGGTGACCGAGAACGTTTCGGCGACCTCGGCGTCGAAGCTCGCCTCGGGGCTCAGCGGCGGAGCGGTGAGCGTCGGCAGGTCCTGCTCGTCGCGGATCATGGCTGGGTCCTCTCGGTCGGCCGCGGCGTCGAGCCGGTGGATCGTGTGCTGGCCTGGTCGGCCATCTGGAAGAACAGCGCGCGCATCACCGCGGCATTCTCCATTTCGGGCAGCGCGCGCAGGTGCGGATAGAGTTGGTCGAAGGCGTTTTCGAGCAGGCTCGCCACCACGCCGGTGCCCTGCGGGATCTCGTCGGCGGCATAGCTCGCCAGCGCATTGCGCCCGGCAAGCGCTGCGATCTGGATCAGCACGCGCTCCTCGATCTCACCGGTTGCGCGCTGCTGTTCGCGGGCGAACGTGGCGCAGGCGTCGAGCGCGCGCATGCTGGCGGTGCGCAGTTCGGCATCGGCCACCATGGCTTCGGTCGTGTAGGTTTCGGTCAGAGTGGGCGCGCAAGCCTCCTGGGCCGCAGCAGGAAGCGCGGTGATCAGCAGGGCGGCGAGGGCGGTCGGGATCAGCGCGCGCATGGGCGCCTCCGTCTGGATGAATTATCCGGTCGGAGGACGGTGGACTGATCCGGTTAACGAGGGATTAATGGTCGGTGCGGCGCACTCACCGCACCCGGTTGCCCGCCACGGTGAGCTGCGCGAACCGCCCGACGCCGTCACGCGTCATGTCGCCGGTCACGGGCCGCTTCCACTCCATGCCGACTACTGCGCCGCGGCTCGCGCCCTGCACCAGATTGTTGGCAACCAGTGCTTCGCCCGCGCCCGGCGCCACCGACACGGCGATGCCGACCGGCGAACCCTTGATGACATTGGCGGTGACCGAGAGGTCGCGCATGTACTGGCCCCAGCCGAGCCAGATGCCGGCGGTCGGCGCCCCCTCGATGATGTTCGACGAGATCGCCGCATCGGCTTCCGCCGCGATGCCGATGCCCGAGGCATCGTTCGGATCGGTGCCGGCGGGGCGCTGGCCCACGAGGTTGCGGATGATGTTGCCGTGGATGTTGGCGAGACGGCCGCCATGGTTGAAATTGGTCGCGACGATGCCGAGTGCCGCGCCGTCGATGATGTTGTTGGCGACCACCGCGCCTTCGAAGCCGAATTCGACATAGATGGCGACCTCGCCGAGCGAGGCGCAATTGTTGCCGGTGATCGAGATATTGGCCGTACCATTGGCGCGGATGGCGGAGAAGGCCGCGCCGCGGATGCGGTTGCCCGAGATGGTCACATTGCCCGCGCGATAGACATTGATGGCATTGCCGTTCTGGCCGGAGCCGCCGTCGCGCGCGCCAATCTCCTCGATGCGGTTGCTGTCGACGATCGTGCCGTCGTCGCCGGCATTGGTGCGCCAGACGAGAATGCCGTTGTTGGCCGCCGAGCGGATGGTGTTCTGGCTGATCGTCAGCCCGGCCGAATCAAGCGCCACCAGCCCCGCCTTGGCGACACCGGAAATGGTGTTGCCGCGGACCAGGCCCTCGATCCCTTCCAGCACCAGGCCGTGATGGGTGGAACCGGCAATCTCGCAATCCTCGACCCGCACCGAGCGGCCCTGATGCAGCGAGATCAGGCCGCGCCGGTCGGGCAGGGGCTTGCCCTGACCGTCGACCACAAGGCCCGACAGCGTGATCTGGTCGGCGCGCGGCGCCACCAGGCAGCCTGTGCCGCCCTGGAACAAGAGGCGCGTCTGACCACGCACGCCATGGATATGCGCGCCTGCGGGAATGCGGATCTCGCCGACCTTGTAGGTGCCGGCGGCGAGGCTCAGCGGCATGCGCGAGCCGGCGGCGGTATCCACCGCACGCTGGAAAGCGCGCGTCTGATCGTCGGAAGCGCCGGGGCGGAGGCCAAAACCTGTCCCTTCCAGCACGGCAGCACGTGCCGAGGCGGGGACCGCGAGAACAGCGGCGCTGGCAAACAGGAACGAGCGGCGATTAAGCGACATGGGCAGCGACATGGGGCAGCGCCTCCGGGCGGTTGACGTCAGAAGCGCAAGCGCCGTGCCGTGAGAAGCTGTGCCGGAATGGGAGGACGGTCTGCGCCGGCGTTGATTGTGTCGTCCGGCTTGAGCCATCAGATTTGGCACCAGGAGATTCCCCCCATGCGCCTCGCCGTCATCGCCGATATCCACGGCAACGTCCTCGCCCTCGACGCGGTTCTGGCCGACATCGCCGCGCGCGACCTCACCCGCATCGTCAATCTCGGCGACTGCGTCTCAGGGCCGCTCTGGCCGCGCGAGACGGCGGAGCGACTGATGGCGCTGGATCTGCCGACCGTGCGCGGGAACCACGACCGCTGGGTAGCGACCGAGGATCCGGAGAAGATGTATTTCTCCGACCGGTTCGCGCTCGACGAATTGCCGGCCGAAGCCATCGCCTGGCTCGGCGGCCTGCCCACCATGCTCGACCTCGATCTGGCCGGCGTCGGCATCCGGGCCTTCCACGCGACGCCCGCCGACGACAATCGCTATCTGATGGAAGACGCGACCGGCGGGCGGCTGGTCCAGGCCGGCGCCGAGTCGATGCGCCATCGCCTCGGTGATCCCGGTTCGGCGCGCCTCGCGCTCTGCGGCCACAGCCATCTTGCCCGGCTCATCGAGCTTGAGACCCCGGCTGTCACCCTCCTCAATCCCGGCAGCGTCGGCTGTCCGGCCTATTCCGACCCGACGCCGCCGGAGCCCCATGTCTCCGAGGTCGGCTCGCCCCATGCCCGCTATGCGATTGTCTCCGCAGCTGATGGCGCGCTCACCAGCATCGACATGGTCGCCGTGCCCTATGACTGGAAGGCCGCCGCCGCGCGCGCCGCCGAACTCGGCCGCCAGGACTGGGCGAGGGGACTCACCTCGGGCTTCGCCAAATAGCGCTCAGGCCATGATCGCGCTGGCCGCGATCACCGCGGCGTCGGCGAGATCGGCTTCGGTCAGCCGCCGCGTGAAGTCGCCACGCGCCGAGGGGCCGGACCTGAGCGGCAGCGGCACATGGACGAACAGCGCGCGCGCCGTTCGTCCGGCAGCCACCGCCTCTAGCGCGTGCCAATAGGAAAAGTTGCAGAGGTATTGGCCGGCACTGTCCGACAGGCGCGCGTTGAGGCCGGCCTGCCGGAGCGTCTCGGTCAGCGCCAGCGTGCGAAAGCCGGTGGACTTCCGGTAGGGCTCGCCATCGGCGATGTCCGGCCGCACGTGAAAGACACCCGAGGCGTCCGGCACCCGGCGCGTCGTCACATTGTGGGCATGGCGCTCGATGCGGAGATGGCCGGTGCGCCCGGCCAAACCGAACAGCAGCACGGCATCGGGCTTTGCGAGATCGATCAGGCGCGGCAGGTCGCGCTCCACCTCGGTGTAGACCGTGTTGAACACATGCGGCACCACCCGGATGCCCGGCAGGCGCGCCCGCGCTACCGCCTGCACCATGGCGGGCGTCGGGTTGCGCTCCCAGCCGGGAAAGGGGCCGAAGCCGGTGACAAGAAGGGTCTTCACGTCAGCCACCGCGTCAGCCGCGTCACTGCCTCTTCCATATGCTCGGTCGAGCCGGCGAACGAGAAGCGTATGGCGCGCATGCCGCCATAGGGGTCGAAGTCAGGCCCCGGCGTCGCGGCAACGCCGGTCTCGGCCAGCATGCGCCGGGCAAAATCGAGCGAGTCATTGGTGAGGTGGCCGATATCGGCATAGATGTAGAAGGCGCCGTCCACCGGCAGAAGCCGCGTCAGCCCGGCCTTGGGCAGGCCCTCGAGCAGCACCTTGCGGTTGGCCGCATAGCCGGCCTTGATCACCTCAAGCTCCGCGTCGGCATCGAAGGCGGCCAGAGCCGCCATCTGGCTGAGCTTCGGCGCCGAGATGAACAGGTTCTGCGTCAGGCATTCGACCGCCCGTGTCAGGCTCTCCGGCACCACCATCCAGCCGATCCGCCAGCCGGTCATGCAGTAATATTTCGAGAACGAGTTGATCACCACGACATCGTCGGAGGTCTGAAGCGCGGTGGCGCAGGTCATGCCGTAGGACAGGCGATGGTAGATCTCATCCGAGATGAAGCGGATGCCGAGATCCTGCGCCGCCTCGATCAGCGCAGAGAGCGCCTCCGGCGTCATCATCGTGCCGGTCGGATTGGCGGGGCTGGCGATCAGCAGGCCCTTGAGCGGCTTCTTCGCGTGCTCTGCCGCCAGCATGTCCGGCGTGATCGCGTAGCGGGTGGCCGCCGTCGTCTCGATGAACACGACCTCGCAGCCCAGCGCCTCCAGGATGTTCTTGTAGGCCGGGTAGCCCGGGCTCGCGATCGCCACCCGGTCGCCCACCTCGAACAGAGCGAGAAACGACAGGATGAAGGCCGACGACGAGCCCATCGTCACCGCGATGCGGGAAATCGGCACTTCGACGCCATGCGCCTCGGCATAATAGCGGGCAATGCGCTGGCGAAGCTCGGGAATGCCCAGCGCCAGCGTGTAACCGATCTGGCCCTCCATCAGGGCGTCCGCCGCCGCCTTGCGGACCGACATCGGGGTCGGCGCCGCCGGCTGGCCGACCTCCATATGGATGACGCTTCTGCCCTCGGCCTCGGCCTTGGCGGCATCGGTCATCACGTCCATCACGAGGAAGGGCGCGACCGAGCCGCGCTTGGTCGGCGTGATCAGCGGGCGCGCCGCCCGGGCTCGGGCAATCAGGGCATCGGACATGGGCATCCTCGTCATCGTTTCGCCCGCTTGGCCTGTAACAGGATGTTGGCGGGGGAACGCGAATTGTCCTTGGCGCCTAACACAGATGGGCGCGACGGTCACCGGTCTCGCCCGAACGTGAACGTGCCCTGCGTTGACCGGCTCATGCCCTTTCCCTAGGTTCCGCCCACGATGATGCTTCGCAAGACTTCGACCCGCATCGCCGCCGCGGCGTTGGCAGGCCTTCTGGCCTTGGGCACAGTCATGCCTGCTCATGCCCAGTCGATCCCGCCGGGCGTGCCGCTGATCCGCGACACCGAGATCGAGAACCTCCTGCGCGACTATGCGCGTCCGCTGTTCCGCGCGGCCAATGTCGGCGGCAGCCAGACCAATGTCGTCATCATCAACAGCCGGGGCTTCAACGCCTTTGTCGCCAATGGCCGGCGCGTCTTCATCAATGCCGGCGCGATCATCGATTCCAAGACGCCCAACGAACTGATCGGCGTCATCGCCCACGAGACCGGCCATATTGCCGGCGGCCATCTGGTGCGCCTGCGCGAGGCCATGGAGCGCGCGCAGATCATGGCGGTGATCAGCATGCTGGCCGGCGTCGGCGCGGTGGCGGCGGGTGCTGCTGGTGGCCGCAGCGTCAGTGGCGTCGGCGAGGCAGCGCCCGGCGTGCTCACCGGCGGCATGCAGGTCGCCCAGCGCTCGCTGCTCTCCTATCAGCGCGGCGAGGAGGCGGCAGCCGACCGTTCCGCCATCACCTATCTCAATGCGACGGGCCAGTCGGCCCGCGGCATGGTGGAAACATTCAAGCGCATGCAGGACCAGAACCTGTTCGCTGTGCGCAATGTCGACCCCTACACGATCAGCCATCCGGTGCCGCAGGATCGCGTCCAGTCGATCGAGCCACTGGCCAAGGCGAGCCCCCATTACAACGCGGTGGACCCGCCGGCGCTGATTGCCCGCCATGATCTCGCCCGCGCGAAGCTGATCGGCTTTATGGACCGTACCGACGCGATCACCCGGCGCTATCCGCCGACCGATGTCTCGCTGCCGGCCCGCTATGCCCGCGCCATCCAGATGTTCCGCTTCGGCGACCGCAACCGCGCTGCCGGCATGGCCGACGACCTGATCCGGGCCCAGCCGAACAATCCCTATTTCCACGAGATCAAGGGCCAGATCCTGCTGGAGACCGGCCAGCCGGGTGCGGCGATCCCGGCGCTGCGCCGCTCGGTGGCGCTTGCCCCCAATGCCGGCCTCATCCGCATCATGCTGGGCCATGCCCTGGTCGCCACCGGCAACCCAGCCGTGCTGGACGAGGCGATCCGCGAGTTGCGTCTGGCGCTCCAGCGCGAGCCGGAGGCCCCCGATGGCTACCGCCAGCTGGCCATCGCCTATGGCCGCAAGAATGATCGCGGTCAGGCCGATCTGGCCGCCGCTCAGGCCTCTCTCTATGAGGGCGACCTCACGACCGCTCGCGGGCTTGCCCGCCGGGCTCAGGGTTCGCTGCCCTCCGGCTCGCCGGGCTGGTTGCGCGCCGAAGACATCTGGAACCAGCGGCGCACGCCGAATTGAGGACTTTCTCCATGGCTTTCCGCCCCCTCGTCCTTGCCTGCATCGCCGCCATCGGCCTGGCAGGCGCGGCTCTTGCCCCGTCGCGTGCACAGCAGGCTGCGCAGCCGCCCGCTGCCTCCACCGCCAATGTCAGCGCCGATGAGCGCGGGCGCATCGAGGCGATCGTGCGCGAGTACCTGCTGCGTAACCCCGAGGTGCTGCAGGAGGCGCTGGTCGAACTGGAGAAGCGCCAGGCCCAGGCCGAGGAGCGCTCGCGTGCCACGGCCTTCCAGGCCAATCGCGAATTGCTCTACCGCTCGCCGAACCAGGTCGTGCTCGGCAATCCGCAGGGCGATGTCACGCTGGTCGAGTTCTTCGATTACAATTGCGGCTTCTGCAAGCGGGCGCTGGCCGAGACGCTGGATCTCCTGCGCGCCGATCCGCGCATCCGCCTGGTGCTGAAGGACTTCCCGGTCCTGTCGCAGGGTTCGGTGGAGGCGGCCCAGGTGGCCGTGGCCCTGAAGATGCAGATCCAGGGTCCCAAATATATGGAATTCCACACCAAGCTGCTCGGTGGCCGCGGCCAGGCCGATCGTGCCCGTGCGCTGGACGTCGCGCGCGAGGTTGGCGCCGACATGACGCGCCTCCAGCGCGATTTGGGCTCGGCCCAGGTGCGCGACACGCTGGCAGAGAATGCCCGCCTCGCCGAACTGCTGCGCATCAACGGCACGCCGACCTATATCGTCGGCGACGAGGTGGTGGTCGGCGCCGTCGGCATCGACAAGCTGCGCGAGAACATCGTGCGGGCCAGGGCGACCTGTGCGGTTCAGGTCGGCGTGTGCTGAGGCAATCCGCGCGGCCTTCATCGAGGGCGCATCTTCACCTCTCCCCGTTCACGGGGAGAGGTCGGCAGCGCTTGCTGCCGGGTGAGGGGCGCTATCCGGCAGCGGCCTGACAGAGGGAGAGGGCAGGAGCCCCTCACCCGCCCGTCTTTTCACTCCGGTCGACCCCTCCCCGCAGGCGGGGAGAGATGAATCGTCGCCGTTCCGCCTGCGAGACCCTGCCGGTCTCTCACTCCTTCACATCGTAGCGGTACGACTTCGACACGATGGTCCAGCCATCCGTCAGCTTCATCAGCACGAGATAATCGGTGAAATAGCGCGGCGGCAGCTGGCAGCGCACCTTCACCAGCGCGGTGGTGGCGTCCGAGCGGTCGATCAGCACGGTGAAGTCCTCCCGCGCCTTGCCCTCCGACTTGGCCGAGGGGCGCTTGCGCACCCGGTCCAGCCAGTCTGGCGCGGTCAGAACCTGCAATTCGCCCTTCTCCTGCCAGCGCAGATCCGCGCTCGGATGGAAGATGGCGCCGAGCTTGTCGGCATCGCCCTCGTAGAGCCCGTCGAAATAGTGCTGGATCACGGCTTCGATGGTCGAGCGGTCATGGGCCATGGTCGGTCCTCCCTGATGTCGTTGGGGCGAATCAGATCACAAACAAAGCCAGCGCGGAACCGCCCGCCGCGCTTGCCGGCAATGCGGCGGGTCGCCATATTGGCCGCGACTCGTGGTGGCCGCCCCAAGGCCTGCCCAACCCATCTGGAGACTGACATGATCGAGGACCTCATCAACCGCGTTGCCACCGCCGCCGGCCTCGACCCGGCCGTGGCATCCAAGGCGATCGGCATGATCCTGGGCTTCCTGCAGAAGGAAGGCCCGACCGAGCAGGTCAACACCATGCTGGCGGCGCTTCCCGGCACGTCCGAACTGATCGCCCAGGCCGAGGCCGATGGCGGCGGCGGCGGCCTCATGGGCATGATGGGCGGCATGATGGGCGGCGGCATCATGGGCCTTGGCGCCAAGCTGATGGGCGCCGGTCTCGACATGGGCCAGATCTCGACTGTCGGCCGCGAGCTCCTGACCGCTGGCCGCGAGCAGGCGGGCGACGACGTGGTCGGCCAGATCGTCGCGGGCACGCCGGGCCTGTCGCAGTTCGTCTGATGCGCACATTCATGGCGCGTGGCGCCCTTGCCGCCGTGGCTCTGGCCGCGGCGGTTTCGTCTGTGTCAGCCCAGCAGGCGGCGCCTGCCTGGCGCGCCAGCGAGATCGCCGGCCAGGCGACCGCCTTCGTCACGGTGGAGCCCGCTCCCGGCACCGGCACGACCAGTTCCTATCTCGGCTTTTCCTGCGGGGCCCAGCCTGCGGTCAAACTGACCGGCCAGGTGGCGGTGACGGGTGCGCAGGCCGGACCCTTGCCACTGTCGCTGACATTCACGGCTGGCGACGACCTGATGGCGCTGCGGCTCGACGTCCGCTTTTCCGGCGCCGTCACCGCCAATGCGGCGGAGGCCGCCCGCGCCGATCTCGCCGGCGAGCGCCTGCTCATCGAGGATGTCGATGCCGGCTTGTTGCGCGATCTGGCCGAGTTTCTGCGCGACGCGCCCGAGGGGGAGCTGCGTGTGGGCTCCGATCAGCCGAATTTCCGCATGACCTTCCCGCTGGCCGAGGCCAAGGCCGTGCTGACGCGCTTTCTCGCGACCTGTCCGGCCTTGGCGAAGCGCTGACCGACGATCCAGCCCAACGAAAAAGGCCCGGCGCTGGGCCGGGCCTTTCGAAGGTGGGCAGGCGTCTCGCTCAGTAGCGGGCGACGACCGCCGACGGGCCGGTCGAGAACAGGTAGTTCACGCCGATCCGGAATTTGTGGGTCTCGAGGCGGACATTGTCCACGTTCAGGATCTTGGTGCCGTAGTTCGAATAGAGATACTCGCCACGGATCGTGACGTTCTGCGTGACGGCATGCTCGATGCCGGCGCCAAGGGTGAAGCCGAGGCGGGTCTGGCTGGCAGAGAACGGGAAGAAGGCGACCGGCAGGCCGGCCGCACCGCGGACGCTGATATCGGCCGCGGCGAGACCGCCGGTGACGTAGAGCAAGGTGCGGTCGATGGCGACACCGGCACGGGCCCGCAGCGAGGCATCCCACTGGGTGCGCCACTGGATGAAGTTGCCGCCGCCGAGATCCGCACGGCGCGTGACGCCGAAATAGCCGGCATCGCCTTCGACGCCGAGGACGATATTGTTGATCTGATGGTTGTAGCCGACCTGCAGCCCGGCAACCAGGCCGGTGCCGCTGCCCGACAGGAGGCCACCCGTGAGGACGCTGTAATTGGTGTTGGCAATGCCGATGCCGAGATTGGCGCCGACATAGAAGCCGGTCCAGTTGAACGCGGGAGCGATGATGGCGGCTGCGATCGGCTGACGCGGCACACCGAGGTCGGCGGCCTGGGCAATCCCGGCCGACATGGCGAGGGCGGACGTAGCGGCAAGCAGGATGCGGCGCATGGGTTGCACTCCAAGGTGTGGACGAATTCTCTATCCAAACCATACGAGAGCGAGGTGCCGGCACCTATGACTTGCCGGCAACACAACGTTACGAGTCGTCAGGCCCAATAGCGGTGGATTTCCCTGTTTTTCCAATGGTGGAAACAAATCAGAAAGCATTCCGCGCCACGGAATAAGACTGTGCGGCAGCCATGCTTGATCCGTGAAACCTTGGGTCAACCCCCAGCGACATCATACAGCCGGCCGGCGTGCGGCCGATGTCTCGGCAGACCTTCAGCGCATCGTCGAGAGGACCTGCTTCAGTTCCTCGATCGCTCCGACGATCTCGTCGCGTTTGGCATTCAGCCGCTCGACCTGCTGGTCGATGGCGAGCTTGCGCAACCGCTGAACGGACGCGATGGATCCCGATGTGTCGCGCATATCGGTGATCAGCGCCTGGATCTCGGCCAGCGAAAAGCCGACACGCTTGCCCCAGATGATCAGTTCCAGCTTCTCGCGGTCGAGCGCACTGAAGACCCGCTGGCCCTTCTCGTGCCGCGGTGCAATCAGCCCGATCGATTCGTAGTAGCGCAGCGCCCGGTAGGTGAGACCCATCTGTTCGGCAATCACCCGGATCGGAAACCCGTGTAGGTTGTGGGCGGCCTGGACATCGACGAGCAGGTCATCGAGGTCGAATGCGTCTGACGAGGAATGCATCATGGCGGAGCGCAACCTTGTGGCGCGAGTTCGTTTCAATGTCCTCAAGATAGGTCTGGCGGGAGATTGAGACCTTGCGGTGCCTCAAACCAGGTAAAATTGTCTGTTTCAGGCCCGATCAGTCGAGTTCGGCGAGATGGCGCCGCAGTTCTGCGATCGCCGCGATGATCTCGTCGCGGCGCGCTGTCAGCTCCTTCATGCGTGCAATCATGTCGTCGGGTTGCAGAAGATTTTGCTGCGGCTCGCTCGTGCCCTTGGCCCGGTTCTCGATCATCTCGCCGATCTCGGCCAGCGTGAAGCCGAGGCGTTTGCCCCAGACCAGCAGCTCCAGCCGTTCGCGGTCTTCCTCGCTGTAGACCCTGCGCCCGTCCCTGTGCCGCGGCGTCAGCAGGCCCTTGCTCTCGTAGAAGCGCAGGGCCCGGTAGGTCAGATGGAACTGCGAGGCGATGTCGCGGATGTTCAGGCCAGCAGCACCATGGGCCCGTTCCACGGCTCCGGGCACCGTATCGACGTCGAAGGCGGTCGGATCTTTTGAGGACATGGCCTTGCCCCGCAATGCGCCTGCTGGATGCGCCAGCCGATTGGACGACGCAATCGGCAAGCCACCAAAGCCGACGCTAGACCCGATGCGGTCCGCCTACAACCGCCGGATGGATGAAACCGATCGAGGTCCCCGGCAATGTGACGCCAGCTGGCCAGACGTCACACGGCTGTTGCGGAGGCAGGGTTCGAGGGCCTAGTCAGCGTGCCGCCAGACAGCAGGAGACGTGTCATGGCCCTTGCCGCCTTCGCCGGGTTCGATCCGGTCCAGTTTCTCAACACGGTCGTCAGCCTGTCGACGGCCTTCGTGCTCGGCACGGCGATCGGCGCCGAGCGGCAATATCGCCAGCGCACAGCGGGCCTGCGCACCAATGCCCTGGTGGCGGTGGGGGCCGCTGCCTTCGTCGATATCGGCATGCGGCTGAACGGCAATCCGGCTGCGGTCCAGGTGTTGGCCTATGTGGTCTCCGGCGTCGGGTTTCTCGGGGCCGGCGTCATCATGAAGGAGGGGCTGAACATCCGAGGCCTCAACACGGCGGCAACGCTCTGGGGCTCGGCCGCGGCCGGCGGCACGGCCGGCGCCGATCTGATCGCCGAATCCGTGCTGATCGCCGGCTTCGTTCTGGCGGCGAACACGTCGCTGCGCCCGCTGGTCAATCTGATCAATCGCCAGCCGCTCGACGAGGGCACGACGGAGGCGACCTATGAACTGCGCGTCGGCGTCTCCACCAGCGAGGTGGCGCAGGTGCGATCGGCGCTCACCGAGGCGCTGGATGCCCGCAACTACGCTGTCCGTGAGATTGTGACCGAAGATACAGCCGACGACCTCGTCGACCTGATCGCGACGCTCGCCGGCTCAAGCGCCGAGCCCGGCGAGCTCGACGCGGTCATCGCCGCCATGGAAGCGCAAGGCGGCGTCCGCCATGCGGCCTGGTCGATGCGCACGGCGGATTGAGGCGGTCTCAGGCCGCCTTCACCTGGGCGAGGAAGCTCTGCACCGTCTCGCGCAGGCCGTCGGCTTCCGATTTCAGCCCGCTGGCCACACCCGAGAGATCGCGGGCCGCATCCTCGGTGCGCTTGGCGGCTTCGGCCACCACCAGGATGTTATGCGTCACCTCGCTGGTGCCATGGGCCGCTTCCGTCGCATTGACCGCGATTTCCGACGTGGCGGCGCTTTGCTCCTGAACGCCTGAGGCGATGGTCGAGGAAATCTCGCTGATCGAGCCGATCGTGGCGACAATCCGCTGGATCGCCTCGACGGCGCTCTGCGTCTCGCGCTGGATCGTGTTGATCTGGCCCGAAATCTCTTCCGTTGCCTGTCCGGTCTGGGTGGCCAGGTTCTTCACCTCGGCGGCCACGACAGCAAACCCCTTGCCGGCCTCGCCGGCGCGCGCGGATTCGATGGTGGCATTGAGCGCCAGCAGATTGGTCTGGCTGGCAATCGTCGTGATCAGGTTGACCACCTCGCCGATGCGGGCCGTCGCCTGGGCGAGCGAAGCCACCTGCTCGTTGGTGGCGCGCGCCTCTTCGACCGCCCGGTTGGCGATCGCCGAGGAATTGTTGATCTGGCTGCCGATCTCGGCAACGCTGGCCGAAAGCTCCTCGGTGGCCGCCGCAGCCGTCTGCACATTGGCCGAGGATTGCTCCGAGGCCGCCGCGACCGCCGCCACCCGGTTGTTGGTGTCCTCGGCGGTCCTCGACAGCAGGGCCGAGGTGTTCTGGAACTGGGCGACCGACTGTTCGACCCGGGCCAGCACGTCGGCGATTGCGCCGTCGAAGCCCGCCGTCAACTCCTCCAGCCGCCGGGCGCGTGCCGTGCGGCGCTCATCCGCGATCTGTTCGCGCTGCAGCGCTTCCGCCCGCTCGATGGCATTGGACCGGAACACCTCCAGGGCACGTGCAAAGGCGCCGATTTCCGTCTTGGCCTCGGTGCCGCCGATCATGATCGTCGTGTCGCCCTGGGCAAGCTTGCCCATGTCGACGGTCAGCGCCTGCAAGGGCTGGGTGATCGAGCGACGGATCATCAGGGATATGACAGCGGATATGAGAACCAGCACGCCGAGGATGCCGCCCATCAGCAGGGCGCGCGACCAGAAGATCGCGTTGACGTCATCGACATAGACGCCGATGCCGATGAAGCCCTTGATCTCCGGCAGCACCTGGATGATCGCGATCTTGGGAATCCGCGGCCCGTTTGCGACCTTCTCGGTGGCGTAGAACTGGTAACCGCGGCCGGTGCTGGTGCTCGCGATGCGGATCTGCTCGGAAATCACCGCGGCCGATGCCGGGCCATCACTGGTCAGCCGGTTGAGACCGATCTTGGTCGGATTGACATGCGCGAAGGTCACGCCGTCGAGATAGGTGCCGAACACATAATTGACTTCGCTGGGCGGGCCGAACCGCACCGCATTGATCACGCTGAGCAAGGCCTTGCGGCCGGCTTCGCTCTCGGCCCCGCCCGCCGCATTCATTTGCGTGCGCGCCGCCGACACGACGCTGTCGATCATGTTGGCAAGCTGTTGCTTGCGATCCTCGATCATCTGATCGCGCAGGATCAGCAGTCCGACGCTGGCCGATGCGATGACGCTGATGCCCGTGACGACAATGAGAATCGACAGGCGTTTGCCGATCGAAAGGTCTGAAAGTTTCATGGCCCAACGTCCCTTTGGTTGGGCCAAAGTCCAGATTAAGAGCCTGAATATCGAGTTAATATTGAGGATGTTGAAGATGTGATAACGCCGATTTGACGCCTCAATTAGCGGCAATTGGTATTGGGATAACGATCAAGGGAAGAGATGTATCAAACATATGACATTGGTGGGGCCATCAGTGCCTGTGAGCCCCGCCCCTGCCTCTGACGTCTCTAGGGAAGGGCCTGCCGATGACCTCAGCTCCGAGGCCGGTTGCGCGCCGGCAGCACGATCTCGGCGTTCTCGCACAGGTTCTGCCGGGAGAGCGTCGCCGATTGGCGCCCGTCCACCGAGAAGGCGGCCTTGACGTCGTAGAGGCAGTTGGCCGAGCGGGCGACGCGGCCGGTATAATGATCGCCTTCCGACATGACCCATTGCCCCAGAAGGTCGGAATTGGGCCTGCGCGCGCCGCTCGGCGTCACGCTGAGTTCGTAGACCGTTGAGCCGGAGCGGTTCACCACCCGGAAGAGCGCGATCGTGTCGCGCCGCTCGGGCTGCGCCGGCTGGGCGTCGATTGTCGTCAGCTCGATTGTCTGCTGGGCGCAGAAATCATGGTCGAGACGGGTCAGCTCGTTGCCGTCGTCGAACGTGATGCGCACGTCATAGCGGCAGCTCTCGCCGCCAACACGCCAGGTCATCGTGGCGTTCGGGTTGAGCTTCTCGTTGACCAGCCGGTTGCGCCCCCAGTCGGGGCTGTTGGTCGGGGCGAACTGCACGACCAGCGCGTTGAGCGTGGTCTTGTTGGTGAAGGCAAGCGCCACCTGCCGCATGGCAGACGGCGAGGCGGCCCCAGGCCGGGCCAGTAGCCGGTCGATCTCCTGGCCCTGGGTTTCGCCGCCGCGGCCTTGCGGACGCATGCCGCCCGGCACCTGCGACAGCGCGCGGTCGATCTCCTGGCCGATCGACGGGATGGCAGGCGGCGCGGTCTGTGCGGCAGCGCCAAGGCTGGCGAGCGGGAGGATCAGGGCGGTGGCGGCAAGGGTGCGGCAGAACATCGGGGGCAAGTCCTCTTTTGGATCTGACGCGAGGCAATAGGGGCCTCGGCCTGCCCGCCGATGACGGGGAAGGGGAACCTCTGTTTCTGATGTTGCGGCGGCGGAAAAGGATGAATTCACTCCTCCCGATGGTGCTACGCCCAAAGGACGCCTTTTCGCAGCGCATCATTCGTGGCAACCAGAAACACTCATTCCTTGATCACTCTTCTGTCTGGAGCCCGATGCCGATGGCCCTGTCGCTTGCCGCCGAGTTTCCCGCGGCTACCGAGGCGCAATGGCGCGCGGCCGTCGACGCGGTGCTGAAGGGCAAGCCGTTCGACCGCACCCTGGTCGGCCGTACCGCCGACGGGATCGCCATCCAGCCGCTCTATCCGCGCGCCCCCTCTGCCCATGCGCTGGCAGGCCGTGCCGCCAGCCTGCCATGGACCATCGTGCAGCGGGTCGACCAGCCCGATGCGGGCGACGCCAATGCCCAGGCGCTCGACGATCTGACCAATGGCGCCTCGGGCCTCGCCCTCGTCAGGCGCGGCGGCATCGGTGATAGGCGCGGCGACGGGCTCGACCTCGATCATCTCGCCGATCTCGACCGCGTGCTCGACGGCGTCATGCTCGACCTCATTCCGGTCCGCATCGATGCCGGCACCGCCGCAACCCATGTGGCTGCGATGTTTGCCGCCAAGGTGAAGCGCGACGGGCTCGATCCGAAGAGCCTGCAAATCGCCTTCGGCATCGATCCGATCGGCGCCTTCGGCCGGCGTGGCACGCTGGAAAGCTGGGATGGCGCGGCCGCCAAGCTCGCCGATGCCGCACTCGGCCTGGAAGCCCATGGCTTTGCCGGCACGACCTTCATGGCCGATGGTCGCGTGATCCACGATGCCGGCGGAACCGAAGCGCAGGAACTGGCCTTCGTGCTCGGCTCGGCCGTCACCTATCTCAGGGTGATGGAGAGGGCCGGCCTGCCGCTGGCACGCGCCGCCCGCGCGATCAGCGTCATGCTGGCGACCGATGCCGACCAGTTCCTGTCGATCGCCAAGATCCGGGCGATCCGCAAGCTCTGGGCGCGCGTCGAGCAGGCCTGCGGCCTCGAGCCCTCGCGGCTCGACGTCCATGCCGAGACGGCCTGGCGGATGACCACCCGCGTCGACCCCGCCGTCAACTGGCTGCGCACAACGCTCGCCTGTTTCGCCGCCGGCATTGGCGGCGCCGACCATGTGACGGTTCAGCCCTGGACGGCAGCGATCGGCCTGCCCGATGCCTTTGCCAGGCGCGTTGCCCGCAACACCCAGCTGATCCTGATCGAGGAATCGAACCTGCACCGCGTCGCCGATCCGGCGGCGGGCTCGGGCGGCATCGAGACCCTGACCTCCGAACTCTGCGAACGGGCCTGGGCGCTGTTCCAGGAGTACGAGCGGGCAGGGGGGCTTGTTCAGGCGCTCTCGGCCGGCACGGTGCAGGCCGCTGTCGCCAAGGCGCGCGCCGAGCGCTTGACCCGCATCGCCACCCGCCGCGAGCCGCTGACGGGGGCCAGCGAATTCCCCAATGTGCATGAAGCCAGGCCGGACGTGCTGCCGGTCTCCCGGCGGCCGCAGGTCACCTCGGCCGCGTCGATCGATCTGCCTCCGGCTGCAAAGGGCGAGCGCTTCCAGGCCCAGGTGGCAGCCTATGCCGGCGGGGCACCCCGCGCCGCGCTGATGCGCCCGAAAACCGACACCATCTTCGTCGATCCTCTGGTTCCCGGTCGTCTGGCTGAACCTTTCGAGGTTTTGCGCGACCGGCTCGATGCCGCCACCGCCAAGGCCGGCTCGCGGCCGAAGGTCTTTCTCGCGGTGCTCGGCCAGGTCGCCGATTTCACCGCGCGGGCGACCTTCGCGCGCAACCTGTTCGAGGCGGGCGGCTTCGACGCGCCGATCCCGGAACCTTTCGCGAGCCAGAACGAGCTCTCGCTCCTGTTCCGGGAAAGCTCCGCCCGCATCGCCTGCATCTGCTCGTCGGACGCCCTCTATGCAGCGGAGGCTATGCCCGTCGCCGAGGCGCTGAAGGCCGCGGGCGCGACGCAGGTCTGGCTCGCCGGCAAGCCCGGCGAGCAGGCCGAAGCCTATGAAGCCGCAGGCGTTTCAGGCTTCATTTATGCGGGGTGTGATGTGGTGGACTGTCTCGGCAAGGCCGCGGCAGTCGTTGAGTGAGGGGGAAATCATGCCCATGATATCCTCTGGTCCAGTGAGAGGGCATTCCGGAGCCCGATCTCCGATGAAAGGCGCGGTTTGCTCCGCTTGGCGACACCGTGTCCGACTGTGTAACGTGGGGGGAGTGGGCTGATGGCACGGGTTCCGAATTTCGCCGATCTCGCCTTCGCCGAGGCCGCGGCCACAGCGTCCGGTGGCGCCACCTGGCTGACGCCGGAGGAGATCCCGGTGAGCCCGGTCTATGGCGCGGGCGATCTTGCCGGCATCGATTTCCTCGACACCTACCCGGGCATCAAGCCGTTCCTGCGCGGCCCCTATCCCACCATGTACGTCAACCAGCCCTGGACCATCCGGCAATATGCCGGCTTCTCCACGGCCGAGGATTCCAACGCCTTCTACCGGCGCAATCTCGCCGCCGGCCAGAAGGGCCTGTCGGTGGCCTTCGATCTCGCGACCCATCGCGGCTATGACTCGGACCATCCCCGCGTCTCCGGCGATGTCGGCATGGCGGGTGTGGCGATCGACTCGATCTACGACATGCGCACGCTGTTTTCGGGCATTCCGCTGGACCAGATGAGCGTATCCATGACCATGAATGGCGCGGTCCTGCCGGTGCTCGCGCTCTATATTGCGGCGGCCGAGGAACAGGGCGTGCCGGCGGCCAAGCTCTCGGGCACCATTCAGAACGACATTCTGAAGGAGTTCATGGTCCGCAACACCTATATCTATCCGCCCAAGCCCTCGATGCGGATCATCTCGGACATTTTCGCCTTCACGGCGAAGGAAATGCCGAAATACAATTCCATCTCGATTTCCGGCTACCACATGCAGGAAGCCGGTGCGACGCAGGACCTGGAACTCGCCTATACGCTGGCCGATGGCGTCGAATATATCCGCGCCGGCATCGCCGCCGGCATGACGGTCGATCAGTTCGCCCCGCGCCTGTCGTTCTTCTGGGCGATCGGCATGAATTTCTTCATGGAGGTCGCCAAGCTGCGAGCCGCCCGCCTCATCTGGGCCAAGCTCGTCAAGCAGTTCGAGCCGACCAGCGACAAGAGCCTGCCGTTGCGCACCCATAGCCAGACCTCCGGCTGGTCGCTGACCGCGCAGGACGTGTTCAACAACGTCATCCGCACCCAGATAGAGGCCATGGCGGCAACGCAGGGCCATACCCAGTCCCTGCACACCAATGCCCTCGACGAGGCGCTGGCCCTGCCGACCGACTTCTCCGCCCGCATCGCCCGCAACACCCAGCTCTTCCTGCAGCAGGAGAGCGGCACGACCCGGATCATCGATCCCTGGGGCGGCTCGTTCTATGTCGAGAAGCTCACCGCCGATCTCGCGGCCAAGGCCTGGGACCATATCCAGGAGGTCGAGGCCCTTGGTGGCATGGCCAAGGCCATCGATGCCGGCATTCCGAAGCTCCGCATCGAGGAAGCCGCGGCCAAGACCCAGGCGCGCATCGATTCCGGCATCCAGTCGGTGATCGGCGTCAACAAGTTCCGCCCCAACGGCGAAAAGCCGATCGACGTGCTGAAAGTCGACAATTCGGCCGTCCGCGCGAGCCAGATCGACAAGCTCAACCGCCTGCGTGCCGAGCGCAATGCCGCCGAGGTCCAGGCGGCTCTGGATGCCTTGACCAATGGCGCGGCCGGCAATGGCAACCTGCTCGATCTCGCGGTCAAGGCTGCCCGCGCCAAGGCCACCGTCGGCGAGATGTCGGATGCGATGGAAAAGGTGTTCGGCCGCCACAAGGCCGAGATCAAGGCGATTTCAGGCGTCTACAAGCGCGAGGTTGGCGCCATGAACGAGAATGTCTCGAAGGTCCAGGCGCTGGTCGAGGCCTTTGCCGAGAACGAGGGCCGCCGCCCGCGCATACTCGTCGCCAAGGTCGGCCAGGACGGCCATGATCGCGGACAGAAGGTCATCGCGTCCGCCTTTGCGGATCTCGGCTTCGACGTGGATATCGGGCCGCTCTTCGCGACCCCGTCGGAGGCCGCCAAGCAGGCGATCGAGAATGACGTCCACTGCGTCGGGGTCTCCTCGCTCGCGGCCGGTCACCTTACTCTGGTACCGGAGCTCAAGGCGGAGCTGGCCAAGCAGGGCCGCGAGGACATCATGATCGTGGTCGGCGGCGTCATCCCGCCCCAGGACTTCGACGCGCTCTACGAGGCGGGTGCCGCCGCCATCTTCCCGCCCGGCACACCGATCGCGGATGCCGCCATCGATCTGATTAACAAGCTCAACACCAAGCTTGGCTACGTGCAGGCTGCGGAATAGACTCGCCGCAGCTTTCGCGTGCATCTCCGCTATTTCCGTCAGGAAGGCGTTGAAATCGACAGCGTGACGGCTGCCCTCGCGAATTTCCCGGATTGTCATCGATCCAAATCCGGTGCAGCTTTCTGTGATCACAGATAAGGCCGGCTCAACCGGCTCATGGATCACGGGAGATTCGCCATGACGAAACTGACACGCCGCTCGCTCATCATCACGGCCGCAGGGGCCGGCGCCGCCTCGGCACTCTCTGCGCCGGCCATCGCACAGGCAGCCTATCCCTCGCGCCCGATCACGCTGGTCGTGCCCTGGGGTGCCGGCGGCGGCACCGACGCCACCGCCCGCATCGTCGGCGCGATGCTCGAGAAGGAATTCGGCCAGCCGGTCAATGTCGTCAACCGCACGGGCGGCTCGGGCGTTGTCGGCCATTCGGCCATCGCCACCGGTGCGCCGGATGGCTACACGATCGGCATGATCACGGTGGAAATCACCATGATGCACTGGCAGGGCCTGACCGAACTGGCGCCGACCAGCTACACGCCCCTTGCTTTGATGAACGAGGATCCGCCCGGCGTTCAGGTCAATGCGTCGAGCCCCTATCAGAACATCAAGCAGCTCGCCGACTTCATCAAGGCGAACCCCGGCAAGCTGAAGGCCTCCGGCACCGGCCAGGGCGGTATCTGGCATCTGGCGCTGGTCGGCTGGCTCGGCGCGATGGGCCTGCCCGCCAATGCCGTTCCGTGGGTGCCGTCGAACGGTGCGGCTCCGGCCATGCAGGATCTCGCTGCCGGTGGCATCGACATCGTCACCTGCTCGGTGCCCGAGGCCAAGGCCATGCTCGATGCCGGTCGTGCCCGCTCGCTCGCCATCATGGCACCGGCGCGCAACCCGCAATTCGCCAATGTGCCGACGCTCAATGAGGGCCTCGGCATCAACTATTCGGTCGGCGCCTGGCGCGGCATCGGCGCACCGAAGAATCTGCCGGCCCCGATCGCCGAGAAGCTCACCGCCAGCCTCAAGAAGGTGAGCGAGTCCAAGGAGTTCATCGACTTCATGAACGCCCGCGGCTTTGGCATGAAGTGGGCCGATGGCGCCGGCTTCGCCAAGTTCATGGCTGACGGCGACGCCGCCATGGGCGTTGCCATGAAGGCGGCCGGCCTCGCCCGCCAGTCCTGATCGGACATCTCCGGGCGAGCAGCCAAGCCGCTCGCCCGGCCTCTCCAGCCCCGACACGACAGACAGGACCGGCGGCGACAGTCGCCGCGTGGGATCACATGCACATATCCGATCGCATCACGGGCGGCGTTCTGGCCGTCCTCGGAGCCGGCGCCGCCTATGGCGGTTCGCTTCTGCCGCCCGTTCCCGGCCAGCAGGTCGGCCCCAATGTCTTCCCGATGGTCATCGGTCTGGGGCTTGTGGTCTGTGGCGTTGCGATCGCCCTCGGCATCGGCCGGTCCTTCGAAGAGGAAGAGGCGATCGTCACGAGTGAGGATGGCGCGACGGCCCCACCGCCGGAGAATGCCCCCATTGCCTACCCGGCGCTCAAGACCATGGTGCCGCCGCTCCTGCTCTTCTTCTACGCGATGACCGTCGACTGGCTCGGCTTCGTCCCGACGGCGGCTGTGATGGTCATTGCGACCTGCTTCGCGCTGGGCGGCAACCTGCGCACCGCGATTGTGCTTGGCATCTTCGCGCCCCCGGCAGTCCATCTCGTGTTCGGCAAGCTGTTGCGGGTGCCATTGCCCGCGGGCTTCCTGCCGATGCCGTGGTGAGGGCAGCACAATGAGCACCTTCATCGAAGCCATCTGGATGGTCATGGCACCCGACGTGCTGATCGCCATCCTCCTGTCGGCGATCTACGGCCTCGTCGTCGGCTCGCTGCCCGGCCTGTCAGCCACCATGGCGACCGCCCTGCTCGTGCCGGTGACCTTCTACCTGTCGCCGATCGCGGCGATCGCGACCATCATCACCGCCTCGGCGATGGCGATCTTCTCCGGTGACATCCCGGGCTGCCTGCTGCGCATTCCCGGAACCCCGGCTTCCGCTGCCTATACCGACGAGGCCTATGCCATGACCCGCAAGGGCCAGGCGGAGATGGCGCTCGGCATCTGCCTGTGGTTCTCGGCGCTCGGCGGCGTGTTCGGCACGCTCTCGCTGATCCTGATGGCGCCGCTGCTCGCCGAGTTCGCGCTGTCCTTCTCGACCTACGAGTACTTCTGGCTGGCTGTCCTCGGCCTGATGTGCGCAACCGTCGTTGCGCGCTCCTCGCCCGTGAAGGCGCTGGCCGCCATGCTGCTCGGTCTTCTGGTCTCCTGCATCGGCATCGAGAACCCGGCCGGCACGCCGCGCTTCACCTTCGGCTTCACCGACCTTCTCGGCGGCATCGAGGTCATTCCGGCGCTCGTCGGCTGCTTCGCCGTCGCCGAGGTCATGCGCGCCATGGCAGTGCCAGAGCCGCCGCCGCTGCCGCGCCGCAAGTTCGGCTCGATCCTGGCCGGCCAGTGGAAACTCACCAAGGAATACCCGAAGCAGCAGGCCCGCGGGAACATCGTCGGCATCATCATCGGCGTGCTTCCGGGCGCCGGCGCCGACATGGCGGCCTGGGTCTCCTATGCCATGGCCAAGCGCTTCTCGAAGACGCCCGAGAAGTTCGGCACCGGCCATCCCGAGGGTCTGATCGAGGCGGGCGCCTCCAACAATGCCTCGCTCGCCTCCGGCTGGGTGCCCTCGCTCCTGTTCGGCATTCCCGGCGACACGATCACCGCCATCGCCATTGGCGTGCTCTACATGAAGGGTCTCAATCCCGGCCCGACGCTCTTCACCGAGAAGGCGTCGAGCATGTATGCGCTCTACATCATCTTCATGCTCGGCAATATCATCATGATCCCGCTCGGAATCATCATGATCCGGTTGGCAACCTTCGTGCTGCGCGCCAAGCGCTACGCAATCATGCCGGTGATCGTTCTGCTCTGTGCGGTCGGCTCCTTTGCCACCGGCAACAACCTGTTCCTCGTCTTCACCGTCGGCGCCTTCGGCGTCATCGGCTACATGATGGAGAAGAACGGCTTCCCGGTCGCGGCCTTGGTGCTCGGCATCGTCATGGGCTCGATGGTCGAGCAGCATTTCATCACGTCGCTCATCAAGTCGGACGGGTCGATGCTGCCGTTCTTCCAGCGGCCCGTTTCGGCGGTGCTCGCGGCCATCACGATCAGCCTGCTGGTCTGGCCGCTGGCGGTCTGGCTGTGGCGAAAGCGGCCTGGTCAGCCGGTAGCCGCCTGACGGAGCTTCAGTCCCGATCGCCCTGCTGACATGGGGCGATCGGGCCCGCTTTGTGACCTGCTCCCCGGCGCCGCATCGCCTCAGCCGGGTACCCTGCGCCAGCTTGTCGCGTGCCCTTGTCCGGCTTCGTCGAGCCCCCATCTCCAGCCGGTCCCGTGGTCCGGGCCCCTCTGGCGAGCGCTCAGCCGGCGCTCTCGCGATGTCGGACCGTTCATCGACATCGTTCGCCGGCTTGGAGAGGGCTATGATGCGTGGCCACGCTGCGACCAACCAGCATGTATCTGCTGCCGACCATCGTGCAACAACCTTGGACGCCGTCTCGACGGCGAGCAGCCGGCCGGCGGGGACTGCGCCGTTCCCCACGTGGATTGCCATGGCGACCACCCCGACCCGACAGCCATATCGTGAAGCCGAACCTTCGCCGATCGCTGGCTCGTTGGCCGTCGCCAGGGCGTCCGAGCCGCATATGGACTGGTGTCTCGACTCCGATACGCGCGATCACGTCATCGCCCGTCGCAACGTCCTGACCGGATTATGGGCCGGCCGTCGCCTTGGCATGACAGGCGCGGAACTCACCCGTTATGCCGCCGGCATGCACCGGGCGGATTACGACCTTCCCGGTGACGCCGACATTGTCGCGGTTCTGATGCAGGACTTTGCCGCTGCGGGGATGGTGATGCTCGAAGGCGATCTGCGCCAGACCATCGCCGCCTTCCATCGTCAGGCCCTCGTCGAGACCCTTTGCACCGATTGATCCGCGTCTCCACGCCGAACGTCCTGGACCCCGGAGCCTCCCGCCATGACCAATGTCCTGATGTCTCTTGTCTCGTTCTTCCTGTTGCAGCCGATCGAACAGGCAATCACCGGCCAGCTCACACGGGCCCAGGCCCCTGCGGCCATCGTCGAGCAGGTTGCCATCTGCACCCGCCAGGCCGCGCCAGCGACCGTTGAGCGTGTCACCTCGGATCCGGTCTGGGCCGTCTCGACCGCATTCAGCCTGTGGCTCGGCCAGGAGAGCGGCGAAGCTGCTCTCGTCAGGATCGCGCCGGCCTGCGAACCGGCCTTGCGGGCGGCTAGGCCCTTCCTGCGGTCGACGAGAGCGTAACCGTCAGTCGGTCGCCGAGGGCTGCGGCAAAGGCTCCGTGGTCACAGCCCGCGCGCTTTCCGGCTGACCTGCCATCGGCGTCTGCGCCTGTGGCGGGCTCAGTTCGGGCGAGAGTGGCGGAGCCTCGGCCGAGACCTGAGGCAGCGAGTCCTCGACCACCGGCGCCACGTTGATCTTGCCGCCGATCAGGCGAACGATCTCGGGCGTCTCGGCAAAGGTCCCGTGCCGCAACAGGTCGGTGAAGCCGCTCGAACTCATCGTGAACACCCGCACGCCGAGTCCTGAGATCACCTCCCGGTGCTGCGGGTTGCGCACATCGAGTGCGCCGAGGCGCTGACGGTCGAAGGCAACCGTGCTGGAGGCCGCGAGCGCCCGGTCATCCGCCTGCACGAACAGCGAGATCCTCGAGGGCCGTTGAATGCGCGCCACCTGCTGGCGGAACACCTCGACGTCGAGATCCGGCGCCGCAAGGATCACCTCGCCGAGATGGCCATCGAGTTCGCCGCGTCCGGCAATGGCCGCCTGCCGGAGACCTTCCATGGTGAGGAAGGCCCCCATGGAATGGGCGAGCACATGGATGCGTCCCACCCCCGGCGTGCGCCCGAGATCGCTCAGGAGCTTCTCCAGCGCATCGCGAGAGGCGGTCGCGACCTCGCGGTCGCCGCCATAGGCCAGCACCCGGCGATAGCTCGGCCAGGTGAACAGGACCTGCGTGCCGCGGAAGCCGGCATCGGTGGCCACCTGCACCAGCCGGAACGCCGCTTCGTCGTAGTCGGTGTTGAAGCCATGGACATAGACCAGCACATCGCGCTGGTCGGCGGGCTTGCCGCCGATGGCTTCGGCGAGTTCGGAGCGGAACGCGTCGGGGGTCAAGGCCGAGCGATCGGCCAGCATCACATGGCGGGTCGTGCTCTCCGGCGTGATCTGCGGACGCGGAATGGTGCCGGCCGTGCGGCCCGGCGGCAGGGACACGACCTGCCGGTAGAAGCGCGCACGCTCCGCCGAAGGTCCACCCAGCCGGTCGCCCCGGAAGGCAGGGCGCGTGGATGCCACGAAGACCGGCACGGCCGTCGGCTGGGCGGGCGCGGCGGTCAGCGAAGAGAAGGCACCCGGCAGGCTGATGCTCGGCCCGAAGCAGCCGCTGAGCCCCAGTGCGGCAAGGCCGAGCATGCCAAGACGACGGAGCGACGGACGAGCGGCGGTCGGGGGCGACAGCTGGAGCATGGGCCTCGAAAGGGTCAGGTGCGGCGGCCAGACATGGCCTCCGGGGGTTACCGAAAGGTGAACGGAACAGACTGCTGTGCGCTGCAGCAATCCATGGTCAGCGGTTAGCGAGCGGGCGTGGCGGGAATGAGGCCGAAGCCCGGCACGAAACCCCTCGCGTCGAATCCGTGGCCTTGCTACCACGCTTGCTCATGCGTGCTCCGCCTGATCCCGAAGCCTTGGCCCAAGCCATCCGAAGCGGCAACCGCGCCGGTCTGGCGCGCGCCATCACGCTGGTGGAATCGACCAGGGCCGAGCATCAGGCGCTGGCCCGCGACCTTGTCCAGCGGCTGCTGCCCGAGACGGGGCGGGCGATCCGCATCGGCATTACCGGCGTGCCGGGCGCCGGCAAGTCGACCACCATCGACACCTTCGGTTCGAACCTGACTGCGGCAGGCCACAAGGTTGCCGTGCTGGCGGTCGACCCCTCCTCGTCGCGCACTGGCGGATCGATCCTCGGCGACAAGACCCGCATGGCGCAGCTCTCCGTCGATCCCAATGCCTATGTCAGGCCGTCGCCGTCGTCGGGAACCCTCGGTGGCGTCGCGGCGAAGACCCGCGAGACCATGCTGCTCTGCGAGGCCGCAGGCTTCGACGTGATCCTGGTCGAGACCGTCGGCGTCGGCCAGTCGGAGACGGCGGTGGCCGACATGACCGATCTCTTCGTCGTGCTGATGCTGCCCGGCGCCGGCGACGAGCTGCAGGGCATCAAGAAGGGCATCCTGGAACTTGCCGACATCATCGCGGTCAACAAGGCCGATGGCGACGGCGCGACCCGCGCCAGGGCCGCCGCCGCCGAGTATCGCGCTGCCCTCCACATCATGGCGCCGAAGTCGCTGGTCTGGTCGCCCCCGGTCTTGATGATCTCCGGCCTCACCAATCTTGGCTTGGACGAACTCTGGGCCCAGATCGGCATGTTCCGGGCGAAGACCGAGGCGTCGGGCGACTTCGCCGCCAAGCGCCGGGCGCAAGGGGTCAAGTGGATGTGGACGCTGCTGCAGGAGCGGGTGACCGACCGGCTGCGCCGCGATCCCGATCTGAAGGCGAGGCTTCCGGCGATCGAGGCCGATGTGGCGAGCGGCCGTCTCGCCCCCATGGTGGCGGTCGAGGAGATCGCGCGGGCCATGGGCATCTGAGCCGGGCCTCGCGTTCTCAGCCGACACCCATGCAGCAGGCGGTCTCGACGCGCCGCCGAACGCTCCGCTAGGCTCCAGCCTTCGAACGTGCGGGGACATCAGGACATGGCGAAGACACCCATCTGGCAATGGTCGGCCGTTGACACGGCCAAGGCGATCCGCAAGGGCAAGGTCTCGGCGGAAGAGGTGACCAAGGCCCATCTCGCTCGGATGAAGGCGGCCAATCCGGCACTCAACGCCGTGGTCGTCGATCTCGGCGCCGAAGCACTCAAGGCTGCCAAGGACGCCGACAAGCACCAGGCCAAGGGCGGCGAACTCGGCGCGCTCCACGGGGTGCCCGTCACCATCAAGATCAATCTCGACGTCAAGGGCCAGGCCAATTCCAACGGCGTGCCGGCCTTCAAGGACAACATCGCCCCCGACGACTCCGCCGTGACATCCAATCTGCGCAAGGCGGGCGCCATCATCATCGGGCTGACCAACACGCCCGAGTTCTCGATGCGCGCCTTCACCGAGAACCCGCTGCATGGATTGACCCGCAACCCCTGGGACCCCGCAATCACCTGCGGCGGCTCGTCGGGCGGGGCGGGCTCCTCGGTCGCCGCCGGCATTGGCGCCATTGCCCACGGCAACGATATCGGCGGCTCGCTGCGCTGGCCGGCCTTCTGCAATGGCATCGCTACCATCAAACCGACCCAGGGGCGCATCCCCGCCTTCAACCCGACCCAGATGAAGGGCGACGAGCGCCCGCTGATGGCGCAGTTCATGTCGTCGCAAGGGCCGCTCGCCCGTTCCGTCGCCGATGTCCGCCTCGGCCTTGAGGTGATGAGCCAGCGCGATCCGCGCGATCCCTGGTGGGTGCCGGCTCCGCTGGTCGGGCCGAAGCTGAAGGGCCCGATCAAGGTGGCCTTCGCCAAGATCCCCGCCGACATGAAGACCGACAAGAAGGTGATCTCGCTGGTCCGCAAGGCCGCCGATCACCTGGCCGATTCCGGCTATGACGTGCAGGAGGTCGAGCTGCCCGACATCAACGGCACCTGGAAACTCTGGTGCGACCTCATCTCAACCGAGATGGCGGTGCTGCAGGAGGCCGCCATGCGCCAGTATGGCAGCGCCGACTTCATGACCGCGCTCGAGGGCATCAAGCTGGCCGCGACCATTCTCGACCAGGAAGGCTACATGAAGGCCATCGCCCAGCGCTCGCGGGTGCTGCGCAACTGGCTCATGTTCCTCGAGGATTACCCGGTGATCCTGACGCCGATCTCGGTCCAGCCGACGCCCTCCTACAATGCCGATATCGAAAGCCCGGAACGCACGCGCGAGCTGTTCTGGAACGATGTTCGCTTCATGTCGGCGATCAACGTTCTGGGCCTGCCAGCCGCCGTCGTGCCGGTCGGCCTGCTCGACGACAAGCCGATCGGTGTCCAGATCATCGGCTCGCGCTATCGCGAGGATGTGGTGCTGGATGCCGCCGCAGCCATCGAGAAGAAGGCCGGTACCTTCGTCGAGCAACTCTGGGCCCGCGGCTGATCCGCCGGTCAGCCGGGGCTTCATTGCCGTCCTTCTTGCCGAAGGCGGCAATCGCCCTTTGCGGCGCCTGCGTCCATTGCTAGAACCTTCACCTAGCGGCACCAGACAAGCAGGGATGTGACCATGGCCGACGGCGATTCGATCTTCATCGGCAAGAGCACCAAGCCGGAGCAGCTGGCGCTTCACTTCGGCAACCGTCACGGCCTGATCACGGGGGCCACCGGCACCGGCAAGACCGTGACCCTGCAGGTGCTGGCCGAAGGCTTCTCCAATGCCGGCGTGCCGGTCTTTGCCTCCGACATCAAGGGCGATCTGTCGGGCGTCGCCGCCATGGGCGAGGAGAAGCCGTTCCTCACCGAACGCGCCAAGCAGGTCGATCTGAAGTGGGCGCCTGACCAGTACCCGGTGGTCTTCTGGGACCTGTTCGGCGAGCAGGGCCACCCGATCCGCGCCACCGTCTCCGAGATGGGGCCGCTGCTGCTGTCGCGCCTGATGGATCTCAACGAGACCCAGGAAGGCGTGATCAACATCCTGTTCCGCTATGCTGACGAGAAGCAGCTGCTGCTGCTCGACCTCAAGGACCTGCGCGCCCTGCTGGCCGAGCTCGGCTCCAACAAGGAGCTGCAGAACGAGCTGCGCGCCGCCTATGGCAACGTCTCGGCGAGTTCGGTCGGCGCCATCCAGCGCCAGTTGCTCACCCTTGAGAACCAGGGCGGCTCGTCCTTCTTCGGCGAGCCGGCGCTGATGCTCAAGGACATGATGAAGCTGTCGAACGACGGCCGCGGCAACATCAACCTGCTCGCCGCCGACAAGCTGATGGGCAGCCCGCAGCTCTATGCGACCTTCCTGCTCTGGCTGATGTCGGAACTCTTCCAGGAACTGCCCGAGGTCGGCGATATCGACAAGCCGAAGCTGGTCTTCTTCTTCGACGAGGCCCACCTCCTGTTCAACGATGCGCCCAAGGCGCTGCTCGAGAAGATCGAGCAGGTCGTGCGCCTCATCCGATCCAAGGGGGTCGGCATCTACTTCGTCACCCAGAACCCGCTCGACGTGCCGGAGACGGTGCTGGCCCAGCTCGGCAACCGCGTCCAGCACGCGCTGCGCGCCTTCACGCCGCGCGACCAGAAGGCGGTCAAGGCTGCCGCCACGACATTCCGCCAGAACCCGGCGCTCAACACCGAGGAGGTCATCACCCAGCTCGGCAAGGGCGAAGCGCTGGTCTCGACGCTTGAGGGCAACGGCGTCCCCTCCATGGTCCAGCGCACCCTCATCGCCCCGCCGACCGGCCGCATCGGCCCGGTGACCGACCAGGAGCGCCGCCAGCTCATCGCCAAGAGCCCGTTCAAGGGCAAGTATGACGCCGTCGAGGACCGGGAATCGGCCTACGAGATCCTCCAGAAGCGCAACCAGCCGGCCGAGCAGCAGGCGCCGCAGGAAGCCGATAGCGGCATCCTCGGTGGGCTCGGCGGCCTGCTCGGCGGCATCCTGGGCGGCGGTGGCTCGGCTCCGGGCAAGGGTGGCGGCCGCGGCCGCATGACCACCACCGAGGTGGTGGTGCGCAACATGGCGGGGTCGCTCGCCAAGTCGGTCGGCACCCAGGTCGGGCGCGCCCTGCTGCGCGGCGTGCTGGGCAACCTGACGCGGCGCTAGGCCAGGCCGGCCCCGAACGCGGTCTTCGCGAACGAGGCCTGCACTGCCGCCGGTAGGCAAGAGGGGAGCGGCTTGGTAGCCTGCCGCATCCTTCTCATGCCGGGGCATGCCATGACCGCTTCATCACCTGTCGATCAGGTTCTCTCAGCCGTTGACGCATCGCTCGACCAGAGCCTCGAGCGGCTGTTCGCCCTGCTGCGCATCCCGTCGATCTCGACCGACAGCGCCTATGCCGAGCATTGCGTGGCTGCCGCCGAACTGCTCGCCGCCGACCTCAGGACCATCGGCTTCGATGCCGCCGTGCGCCCGACAGGTGGCCATCCCGCCGTGGTCGCCAAGAGCGGTGGCGCGACCGCCCCGCGCGCCCTGTTCTACGGCCATTACGACGTCCAGCCGGTCGACCCCCTCGATCTCTGGGAGACGCCGCCCTTCGAGCCGCGCATCGCCACCGCGCCCGATGGCTCGAAGCGGATCGTTGCCCGCGGCGCCTGTGACGACAAGGGCCAGGTGATGACCTTCGTCGAGGCCTGCCGGGCCTGGAAGGCGGTCACCGGCTCGCTGCCCATGGGTGTCACCCTGCTGGTCGAGGGCGAGGAGGAGTGCGGGTCGCGCCACCTGTTCGACTTCGTCAAGGCCAACAAGGCCGACCTCGCCGCCGATGTCGCGCTCGTCTGCGATACCGGCATGTGGGACAAGGACACGCCGGCCATCACGACCTCGCTTCGCGGCATCGTGTCGGAGGAGTTCAAGGTCGTTGCCGCCAACCGCGACCTCCATTCCGGCATCTATGGCGGTGCTGCCGCCAATCCGATCCATGTGCTCTCCAAGGTGGTGGCGTCCCTCCACGGTGCCGACGGCCGCATCGCCATCCCCGGCTTCTATGACGGCGTCGAGGACCTGCCCGCCGACATCCTGGAGGACTGGAAGGGCCTGAACCTGACGGCCAAGGACTTCCTCGGCCCCATCGGCCTCAGCGAGCCGATCGGCGAGAAGGGCCGCCTGCTCATCGAGATGGTCTCCTCGCGCCCGACCTGCGACATCAACGGCATGTGGGGTGGCTACACGGGTGAGGGCGGCAAGACCGTGATCGCCTCCGAGGCCTGGGCGAAGCTCACCTTCCGCCTCGTCGGCAAGCAGGACCCGATCAAGGTGCGCGACGCCTTCCGCGCCCATGTCCGCGCGCAGCTTCCCGCCGATTGCACGGTCGAGTTCTTCGGCTCGCGCGGCAGCCCGGCCCTGGCTCTGCCCTGGGACATGCCGGTGCTCGCCAAGGCCCGCGCGGCGCTGACCGCCGAATGGGACCGCAAGGCGGTGACCATCGGCTCCGGCGGCTCGATCCCGATCGTCGGCGCCTTCAAGGACGAACTCGGGCTGGACTCGCTGCTGGTCGGCTTCGGCCTGGAAGATGACCGGGTCCATTCGCCGAACGAGAAGTACGACCTGAAGAGCTTCCACAAGGGCATCCGCTCCTGGGTGCGCATCCTCGGGGCTCTTGCCGCCTAACCGGTCTTCAGCTCACTGGTCTTGGCCGAACGCCAGGACCGGATCCCGGTCGAGCGGGCGGGGCCCTGCGCCTCGCCCCTTAGACCATAGGAGCGGGCGAGCGCCGCCAGCGCCAGCTTGAGCACCACCTTGGCCGTGCGCACGGGCCAGCCGCGCGCCTTCTCCACCTCCTCGATCCCCTTGAGGAAGCCGCAGACATCGAGCAGCAGGGACGCAAAATCCGGCCCGACGGCGGTCTCGGCGTGGCGCAGCCGCTGCCTGGCGGCAATCACCACATCGGCATAGTCGAGGCCGTGGCCGCCGGCGCTGCCGCGCGACACCGGCGCCTGCCAGGACGAACCGAGCTTCGGCGAGAGGCCGGCGAGCGTGAAGTCCAGACGGAACCGCTCGCCGGCCTCCACCTCATGGGGGCTGAGGAACGGCACGCCGGACGCATCCTTGCGGCTCGCCAGCCAGCGCAGCGGGCTCTCCTTCAGGTCGATCTCGATGGTGCCCTCGGGCGTCTCGATGGTCGCGACGGCGAGATGGGCACGCCGGAAGCGGTCGTCCTCGACGGGGAGAATGGCGCCACGATCCGGCGTCTGGTTGCGGCTCATGCGGCGTCTCCCATGCGCGGCGTCACACAGGCGAGCGGCTCGAGAATGGTCTCCATGGCGGAGACCCGGGCATTAAAAAGTGGCTCGTCGCGCCGCTGCTCGATCCGCCGGAGCGCATGGCGCACCGAAGCGCGATCCCGGCCGAAGGTGCGGCCGAGCCGGGTCATGTCGATGCCGATCATCACATGGGCGAGATAGATGGCGAGATGGCGCGCATCGGCAACCGGCTGATCGCCACGGCTCGGCTGGAACAGCGCGTCGACGGCGACCGATTCAGCCCAGGCGACCAGCGCGACGATCACGCGCAGGCGGGCATCGGGCAGGACGTCTGGGGCAAGGGACAAAGGCAGCGTTGGGGTCATGGCGGGTCCTCGGGCTGATGAGGACGATATTTCGCGCCGGGGCCGGTATCAACGGGGATAAGTTTTTTTTCACATTCACAGGCAAAGAATCCACGTCAGCCGGAAGTTCCTTGCGGCAAAAGGAGTTAGCCCGACACCACAACTGCAATCTTGCAAAATACACGTGAAAGTTGTCTCCGGACGCGCTGGCACAGGCACAATCAGGCATTCGCCACAGATCACGGAGCGCCCGATGGCCAATGCCGATCCCAACCGCCCCAGGAGCGGGCTGAGTGCCATCCGCGTCTGGCGGGCGGCGGATCTCGAGGACCGCAGCCGTCTCGAGGAGAGCGCGCGGCTGGCGCAAAGGGCCTTCACCGAAAGAGATGGTGGTGCGCCGAGGGCGGCCCTCACCCGCGCCATCCGGTCCGAGCGGATCAATGCCGCGACCCGCCGTGGGACCTATGACGTTGCCCGCCACATCGCGCTGGTCAGGGCGCTGCGCGGCCTCGCCAAAAGGGAAGGGGCGCCGCGCAGGTGATGCACGCCGCCCCTGAAATGTCAGCCTTGCGAAGGGCTTACCGGCCCTTGCGGCGGCGCTGCTGGCCGAGGCCCATCTGCTTGGCAAGCTGCGAGCGGGCGGCCGCGTAGTTCGGCGCCACCATCGGATAGTCGGACGGCAGGCCCCACTTCTCGCGGTAATCCTCGGGCGAGAGGTTGTACTGCGTGCGCAGGTGCCGCTTCAGCGACTTGAACTTCTTGCCGTCCTCGAGGCAGACGATGTAGTCCGGCGTGATCGACTTCTTGATCGGAACGACCGGCTTCAGCGGCTCTGCGGCAACCTCGACCTTGCCCACCGAGACGTTCTGCAGGGCCAGATGCACGCTGTTGATCAGCCCCGGCAGATCGGTTGCCGAAACGGCATTGTTGCTGACGTAAGCGGACACGATGTCTGCGGCGAGTTCAATATAGTTGCTGCCGGTCAAGCTGTCGGCCATGGGTGCAAAATTCCTCTGAAAACCCCGGCCGTGAAGACCCGGGACACTGAATGGCGGCTAGGCCGGCCACGTTTGGCGACGAACCTCATCATCTTACGCAAAGGTATTCTGATTCGGGAGCGTGCCGCTGAACGTCACTTACTTCCGATGAACATGAGTTTCAAGCGCTTCTTCGTGTCTGAAAGTAAAAATCGCGATTGGATGTCAGTGGAAAGCAAGGCAGCGCGCCGTCTGGTCGCATCATATGTCGCAAAGCGCGCGGCAATAGCCTGACTGCAACCACAATAGCCAAAAGTCTTGGTACTGTTGATCATACATGAACTGTAGTTTGGCGGTATGCCGTGACATTCTGGCTTTCATAAGGCAGGAGAAAACGTGCAAGCGCCTGTGCCAGCACCGCCCGGCGCGCCATTGCGGCCTGGGGTGGGATAGAGTGACCGGATCGAATCGAGGTCCAGATCCATGTCCGACAAGCCGAACACCGCCTCCGCCCTGGACCCGAATGTGGCCCCGCTGCCGGAGGCGTCCCGGAACAGGAGAGAGACCTCCGTCCACAATGTGACGCTTGTCGACGACTATGCCTGGCTGCGCGCCGAGAACTGGCAGGAGGCGCTGCGCGACCCGACACATCTCCCCGTTGACATCCGCGCCTATCTCGAAGCCGAGAACGCCTATGCCGACCAGGTGCTGGCGCCGGCCAAGCCGCTGATGGCCGAGATGTTCCAGGAGATGAAGGGGCGCATCAAGGAGGATGACTCCTCCGTGCCGACCCCTGACGGTGCCTTCGCCTATTACGAGCGTTACCGCGAGGGCGGCCAGCACCCTCTCGTCTGCCGCAAGCCCCGCGATACCGAGGCGCCTGAGCAGATCATGCTCGACGGCGATGCGCTGGCCGAGGGCAAGCCGTTCTTCGACCTCGGCGGTGCCGTCCATTCCCCCGACCATCGCCTGCTCGCCTGGAGCTTTGACGACAAGGGTTCGGAATTCTTCTCCATCCGCATCCGCGATCTCTCAACAGGTAAGGATCTGCCCGACGTGATCGAGGCGACCGGCGGCGGCGCGGTCTGGTCGTCGGATTCATCCGCGGTGCTCTATATCCGCCTCGACGACAACCACCGTCCCTTGAAGATCTACCGCCATGTGCTGGGAACGCCGGCAGAGGCCGACACGCTGATCTTCGAGGAGCCGGACACCACCATCTTCGTCGGCATCGGTGAGACGACGGCGGGCGGCCTTGCCTTCATCTCGGGCGCGCAATCGGATTCCACCGAAATCCGCAGCCTCGACCTCACCGACCCCTCAGCCACGCCGCGGCTCATCCTGCCGCGCAATGGCGAGGTGAAAGTCGATCCCGACTATCATCCGACATTTGGCGGGAAGCCGACCCTGTTCCTGCGCACCAATGACGAGGCCGAGGACTATCGCATCGTCACAGCCCCGCTCGACAACCCCGACCGCGCGGCCTGGACCGACCTCGTGCCCCACCGGCCCGGCGTGCTGATCATTGCCATGCATGTGCTCAAGCGCTGGCTGATCCGGCTGGAGCGCGAGAATGCCCTGCCGCGCATCGTCATTCGCGAGCTTTCGACAGGGGCCGAGCACGCCATCGCCTTCGACGAGGAGGCCTATTCGCTGGGCGTCCAGCCCGGCTACGAGTTCGACACCGACACGCTGCGCTTCGTCTATTCCTCGATGACGACGCCGAACGAGACCTGGGACTACGATATGGCGAGCCGCACGCGCACGCTCCGAAAGCGCCAGGAGGTGCCGTCCGGCCACAACGCAGCCGATTACGTGACCCGCCGCCTGCTGGCGCCCGCAGCCGACGGCGAGCTGGTGCCGGTCTCGCTGGTCTATCGGAAGGACACGCCGCTCGACGGCTCGGCGCCGCTCCTCCTCTACGGCTATGGCTCCTACGGCGCCTCCATGCCGGCCTCGTTTTCGACGGCGAGGCTGTCGCTGACCGATCGCGGCTTCATCTACGCCATCGCCCATATCCGCGGCGGCATGGAGAAGGGCTATCGCTGGTACCGGACGGGCAAGCGCGAGTTCAAGGCGAACACATTCGCAGACTTCATCGCTTCCGCCGAACACCTGATATCAAAGGGCTATACCAAGGCTGGCCGCATCGCCGCCCATGGCGGCTCGGCCGGCGGCATGCTGATGGGCGCGATTGCCAATATGCGGCCGGAGCTTTGGGGCGGCATCGTGGCCGAAGTGCCCTTCGTCGACGTGGTCAACACCATGCTGGACGAGACCCTGCCGCTCACCCCGCCGGAATGGCTGGAATGGGGCAATCCGATCGCCGACCCCGAGGCTTTCCGCCGGATGCTGAGCTATTCGCCCTATGACAATGTGCGGGCGCAGAGCTATCCGCCGATCCTGGCGGTGGCCGGCGTGTCAGACCCGCGCGTCACCTATTGGGAGCCGGCCAAATGGGTGGCGAAGCTGAGGGCCACGAAGACCGACGGCAACCCGCTTCTGCTGGTGACCAACATGGATGCCGGGCATGGGGGAGCTGCCGGGCGGTTTGATAGGTTGCACGAGGTGGCCAGGAGTTACGCGTTCGCGGTGAAGGTGGTGGGGTAGGGGATCATCCCCCATCCCTCCGCCTTGCCCCGCACCCCCGCTTCCCGCTAGGTGACACCCCCTTCTCCCTCCACCCGTCACCTGGCCTTGCTCCCATGTCCCAGCCTCTCGTGATCATTGCCGGCGGCGGCATCGGCGGGCTTGCGACCGCGCTGACGCTCCACCAGATCGGCGTGGATTGCCTTGTGGTGGAATCGTCCGCCGAGATGCGGCCGCTCGGCGTCGGCATCAACCTGCAGCCCAATGCCGTCCGCGAGCTCGGCGATCTCGGCATCACCGAACCCATGCTCGATGAGGTCGGCGTGCCTGCGCGGGAATGGGCGCTGGTCGGGCTCAATGGCCGCGACATCTATTCCGAGCCGCGTGGCCGGCTCGCCGGCTATCACTGGCCGCAATATGCGGTCCATCGCGGCCGGTTCCACATGCTCCTGTTCGCCGAAGTGGTGAAGCGGCTGGGGCCGGGCGCGGTCCGCCTCGGCGCGCGCGTCACCTCCTATCGCCGCGAGAGCGATGGCACGGTCACCGCCCTCATCGAACAGGCCGGCACCGTCACCGAGCAACGCGCCAGCCTGCTGATCGGCGCCGACGGCATCCATTCCGCCGTGCGCGCGCAGATGCACCCCGAGCAGCCGCCGATCCACTGGGGCGGGGCGCTGATGTGGCGCGGCACGACGCTGGCGAAACCCATCCGCTCCGGCGCCTCCTTCGTCGGGCTCGGCACCCACCGCCACCGCGTCGTCTTCTATCCGATCTCCCATCCCGATCCGGCCACGGGCCTCGCCGAGATCAACTGGATCGCCGAGGTGACCGTCGATGCGGCCGAGGGCTGGACCCAGCGCGGCTGGTTCCGCGAGGTCGGCCTGGACGACGTGCTGCCCCATTTCACCGGCTGGACCTGGGATTGGCTCGACGTGCCCGCCATGATCCAGGGCGCGTCGGGCGCCTATGAAAACCCGATGATCGACCGCGATCCCGTGCCGACCTGGGTCGATGGCCCGGTGGCGCTCTTGGGCGATGCGGCGCACGCCATGTATCCGACCGGCTCCAATGGCGCGAGCCAGGCGGTGATCGATGCCCGGGTGCTCGGCGCGCACATGCTGCGCCACGGCGTCACGCCGGCGGCGCTGGCCGATTATGATTCAGCGCTCTGCGGCCCGGTCTCGCAGCTCATCCTGCGCAATCGCGGCGCCGGCCCCTTCGGCCTGCTCAATCTGGTGGACGAGCGCTGCGGCGGCACCTTCGACGATATCGACGCCGTGGTGCCGGCCGCCGAGCGCACCGCCTTCATGGCGGGCTACAAGGCCGCCGCCGGCTTTGCCATCGACCAGCTGAACGCCGCCCCGCCCACCATTGCGGCCGGTGCGCGCGTCAGCTGAGGCCGTCGCCTCACTCGGTGAACTGGATCTTCAGGCGGCGGTTGAACTCGGCAAAGTCATGCACCAGCGTCACTGTGGGCGGCAGGGCGATGCCGCCCAGCGCCGCCGGGCTCGCACCCAGCCAGACCGGGATTGAGTCGGGAAGGGCGGCCATGAGTTCGCCCAGCCGTTCGGCAAACTGATCGCGCGCGCTGCCGAAGACGAAGCTCAGCACCAGAAGGCGGGCCCCGGCCGACACCGTGCTGGCGGCCAGATCGTCGGCTGGCATGTTGGCGCCGAAATAGATCACCTTGTGACCGGCCGCCGCCGCGAGATAGGCGCCGGCCAGCAGGCCGAGCTCATGCAGCTCCTCGGTGAGGGTCGCAAAGGCGATCGGTTCGCGCCGTCCGGCAGGGGCAAGCCCGGCAATGGCACCGGTGATCGCCTCGCGGGCGCGCGCAGACAGCCGATGTTCCATGCCAACGCCGATCACGCCCTCCGACCAGCGCCGGCCGATATGGCGCATGCTGCGGGAATAGAGGTCGACGGCAGCATTGGCGGGCAGTGAGAGGAAGGCAAAGCGGAGATATTGCCCGAAGGCCTCGGGGTCGCGCTCGTCGACCGCCCGTTCCAGCTGCAACACCAGCGGGTTCTCGAGCTGCTGCTGGTCCGGCCGCACCGGCGACGCTCGCAAGGCACGCAGCTCGTCGAGCGAAAGCCCCGCCAGTTCGGGCAGGCGGAAGCCGGCATCCGCCAGCTCCTTCACCACCATCAGCCGCTCGACATCGTCCTGGGAATAGAGTCGGTGGCCTCCCGCGGAACGTGCGGGTGCAACCAAACCATAGCGTGTCTCCCAGCTGCGCAGGGTGGAGGCATGCACGCCGGTTGCCTTGGAAAGGCCTGACATGTTGATTGTGCCACGAGAGGTGCTAGTCATCCTGCGTCCCCTATGTGCCCATCAGATATGCAATGCTATCAAGCACTCTATGCATAAAGCGTGAATTGGATAGAGGGTGCGCGATAGAAATCTACGCAAAAGCTGCGCAACAGGACAAATTGAGACAAATTTTCCGAAGGGCTTACGCGATTACCGAACGTCAACAGGACGTAACGGAATGTATCAGCGTCATTTTACACATTCTTTAGGTGGGCAATTCAGTTTTTGGGCACCGAGTTGTGTGCACCGCACATATAGGTTGTACCGAAGAGCCCTGACCATGCCGCTGTTCTCCATGACCAACGATACCAAGGCCAAGCTCGATGCGATCGAGCGTTCGCAGGCCGTGATCGAATTCAAGCTCGACGGCACGATCGTCACAGCCAACGAGAATTTCCTCAACGCGCTCGGCTACCGGCTGGAAGAGATCAAGGGCAAGCATCACTCGATGTTCGTCGACCAGAAGGACCGCGACAGCGCGGACTATCGCCAGTTCTGGGACAATCTGCGCGCCGGCAAGTTCCAGATGGCCGAGTACAAGCGCATCGCCAAGGGTGGCAAGGAGATCTGGATCCAGGCCTCCTACAATCCGATGCTCGACCGCCGCGGCCGGGTCTTCGGTGTCGTCAAGTTCGCGACCGACACGACCGCGCAGAAGCTCCACAACGCCGACATCCAGGGTCAGCTTGCCGCCATCCACAAGGCGCAGGCGGTCATCGAATTCGATCTGACCGGCAAGATCATCACCGCCAACGAGAATTTCCTGTCGACGCTGGGCTATCGCCTGGAGGAGATCGCCGGCCAGCACCATTCGATGTTCGTGTCGCCGGCCGACAAGCAGAGCCCGGCCTACCGGGAGTTCTGGGCGGCGCTCGCCCGCGGTGATTTCCAGGCGGCCCAGTACAAGCGCATCGGCAAGGGCGGCAAGGAAGTCTGGATCCAGGCATCCTACAATCCGATCTTCGACATGAACGGCAAGCCGTTCAAGGTGGTGAAATTCGCCACCGACATCACCGCCCAGGTCGAGGAGCAGGCCCGTCGCGCTGGAATCCAGCGCGAGATCGACCAGGATCTCGGCGGCATTGCCGAATCCGTGTCGAGCGCCACCCATGAGGCGACCGAAGCGGCCGCTGCCTCCACCCAGACCTCCGGCAACGTCCAGGCTGTCGCCGCCGGTGCCGAGGAATTGGCAGCCTCCGTCGGCGAGATCAGCCGCCAGGTGGCCCATGCCCGTGAGATCTCGTCGGGCGCGGTCGAGCAGGCGACCCGCACCAGCGAGATCGTCTCCGGCCTGTCGTCGGCCGCGGCCCGCATCGGTGATGTGGTGCAGCTGATCAACAACATCGCCGCGCAGACCAATCTCCTGGCGCTGAACGCGACGATCGAGGCCGCCCGCGCCGGCGAAGCCGGCAAGGGCTTCGCAGTGGTGGCCTCCGAGGTGAAGAGCCTCGCCACCCAGACCTCGAAGGCCACTGAGGAGATCGGCGCCCAGATCGCCTCGGTGCAGACCTCCACCCAGAACGCTGTCGGCGCCATTGGCGACATCTCCGCGACGATCTCGACGATCTCGGAGATCTCCACGGCCATCGCCACGGCGGTTGAGGAACAGTCGGCGGTGACCGCCGAAATGTCGTCCAACATGCGCGTTGCCGCCGAGGGTGTCGGCGCCATCTCCAACAGCATGAACCTGATCGCCCGCTCGACCGCCGATATCGACCGCGCCACCAATCAGGTGCGCGAAGCCTCCCGCAAGCTTGCGTGAGCTTGGGCGACGTTCTGCCTTTCGCTGGTGTCGGCTCTATCTCCGGCACCAGCGATCACCAGGTGCTCGCCGATTTCACCCGCATCTTCGACGGCTTGCGCGTGGCGACCAAGCATCTTGACGCGACCCAGTTGAGCGAGCTCGATCGCGCCGACATTCTCGTCGCCCTGGCACGGGCAAGCCTGGCGGTTCTGGACGCGAACAGGCTGTTCGTCGCCCAGATGGGAAGGCCGCCCTGCGGCGACGGCGCACCCTGACATCTCTGGCGCCGGGCCTGTCGGGCCACTAGGGTGCGACCGAAGATTGGCCTGCCCTGACAGGCTCTCCCGGCAGTGCCCTTGACCCCATGGCCTATTCCGTCGCGCTCGTCCTCTTCGCCGGCATTGCCTGGTTCGAGCGCGACCGCTGGCACCTGGCCTTCAGTGCCGCCGGCATCATGCTGGCAGCGGCCTTTCTCTCGCTGGTCACCGACGACCTCCAGCGCGCCATGCTGCTCGCGGTGATTGCCGCATCGGTCATCGGCCTCGTCTCGCACGCCAAATTCACCCATAGCGGCTTCAAGCTGACGGCGGCCGATGTGCCGCTCCTGTTCGCCGGCACCGTGCCCTTCATCATCCAGCAATATCCGGTGATGGCGGCAACGCTGCTGACGGCGACCGCCGCCGCGCTGGTCGCCATCGGGCTGACGATCGCCCATGTTGGCGGGGATCCGGCCTCGCTGTCGGCACGGCTTGGCGTTCTGGTCCTGGCGCTCGGCTGCAGCGTGCTGGCCTTCCGCCTCGGCGGCGGGCGGGCCGCGTTCCGGCGGACTGTCGCCACCGGCAACTGCTTCGTCTCCAGCTTCCTCGCCTCCCTGGTCGAATTGCGCCTCACGCCCGGCGCGCGCGGCCTGAGCATGATCGATGTCGCGGCAAGCCCGCTGCCGCTCGCGCCCGCCCGGCCGCCGCTCGGCGATATCCGGCCGGATATTCTGATGATCCAGCATGAATCGGTTTTCGACCCGAGACTCTATGGACTGCCGGTCGATCAGCAGGTGGCGGATTTTCTGGCGCCCTCCGGCAGCCTGCATGGCGGGCTGAATGTCGACATTTTCGGCGGCGGGTCCTGGCAGTCGGAATTCTCGGTGATGACCGGGCTCTCCAGCGCCAGTTTCGGCGCCGATGCCTATTTCCTGTTCCGCAAGGGGCAAGGGCGCTTCCGCCACACCTTGCCGTTGACACTGGACGCGCTCGGCTACCGCACGGCGCTGCTGTCGAGCTGCCGGCGCGGCTTTCTCGACTACGAGGCCTTCTATCGCTCCATCGGAATGGCGGAGCGCATCTTCAGCGACGACCTGGCTCCGCCCTTCGATCTCGCCCGTTTCGAGGTGACCAATGCCGACGGTCCGTTCCTCGATGCGGTCGCCGATGTGATGGCGCGGGGGATCGCGGAGGATGCCGCGCCGCGCTTTCTCTATGCCCTGACCAATTTCAACCATGGCCCGCACACGCGCAGCCTCGCCCTGTCCGATGTCGCGCGCGATGCCCGTGCCTTCGCGCTGCGGGCGCTGCCCGACCCGCAATATGGCGAATATTACGCCCGCCTCGCCGAGACCGCCGCCGCCTGGGCCAAGGCCCGGAGCGAGCTTCTGGCGCGCTTGGGCGACCGTCCGATGCTGGTCGTCCATTACGGCGATCACCAGCCGGTGCTGACGCGCCGGATCGAGAAGGGGCTCGGCCTTGCCGCCGATCCCCGGCGCACATTCCGCACCTTCTACGCCATCGAGCGGCTGAACATGGCGCCAGTCGCACCGGTTGCCCAGGGAGGCGAACTCGACATCGCCTTTCTCGGCACCAGGGCGCTGATCGAGGCGGGGCTGCCGCTCGATCCGGTCTTCGCCACCCGCGCCGGTCTCATGGCGGAATGCGGAAGCGGCTATTTCGCCGCGCAGTCCGAGCGCAAGCGGCGTTTCCACCGAACTCTGGTCGAGACCGGCGCCATCACGCTCGGTTGACGCGATCGCATCGAGGCTCAGCGTTTGGCCCCACGTGCAATCGCGGCCGCTTTCGCTTAGAAGCGCTCCAGTTCATCTCGACCGGAGCCTTCCATGACAGTCGCCAATGGCCGCGCGCTTCTCGCCATCCCCGGCCCGACCAATATTCCGGACCGCGTGCTGCAGGCGATGATCCGTCCCGCCGAGGAAATCTATTCCGGCGCCATGGTGGGCCTCACCGACAGCCTGCTGTCGGACCTGCAGAAAGTATTCCGCACCCGCGCCCGCACCTACATCTACGCCGCCAACGGCCATGGCGGCTGGGAGGCCGCGATCTCCAACGTGCTGTCGCGCGGCGACAAGATCCTGGTTCTGGCCTCTGGCCGCTTCGCCATCGGTTGGGGCGACATGGCCCGCTTCATGGGCGCCGATGTCGAGATCCTTGAGGGCTCGTGGCGCGCGTCCGTCGATCCGGCGGCTGTCGAGGAGCGCCTGCGCCGCGACACAAAGCATGAGATCAAGGCCGTGATCATGGTCCAGATCGACACGGCATCCGGCGTGCTGAACGACGTGCAGGCTGTGCGCAAGGCGATCGATGCGGCGGGCCACCCCGCGCTCTACATGGTCGACGGCGTCGCCTCGCTTGCCTGCATGCCCTACGAGATGGACGCCTGGGGCGTCGACGTCACCATGTCGGCCGCACAGAAGGGCCTGATGACCCCGCCCGGCCTCGCCTTCGTCGCCGCCAACGACAAGGCGCACAAGGCGCACCAGACCGCCAACATGAAGACGCTCTACTGGGACTGGACGGCGCGCCAGGGTGAGCAGCATTACATGAAATATTGCGGCACCCCGCCCGAGCACCTCCTGTTCGCGCTCCGCGCCGCCCTCGACATGATCCTGGAGGAGGGGCTGGAGGCTGTCTGGAAGCGCCACCAGCTGCTGGCCGAGGCAACCCATGCCGCCGTGTCGAAATGGTCCGAGGGCCAGGTCCTGTCGATGAACGTGCTCGAAGGCGCCCAGCGCGCGCCCTCGGTCACCCCGGTTCTGGTTCAGGGCGTCAGCCCCGAGATCATCGCGGACTATGCCCAAAAGATCTGCGGCGTGACGCTGGGATCGGGCATCGGCGAGCTCTCCGGCAAGGCCTTCCGCATCGCCCATATGGGCCATGTCAACGCGCCCATGGTGATCGGCACGCTTTCGGCCATCGAGATGGCGCTGGCCGCCAACAATATTCCCCATGGCGCGGGCGGCGTGGCGGCTGCGATCGCCCATCTCGCCCACAAGACCTCGGTCCATGGCGGTGAGCATGCCGAAACGCCGCGGCTCGGCGTCGGTGCGCCGGAAATCGCGCCGGTCTGAACTCTCAGCGCCGGATCTTCCGGCGCTCAGCGCCGGAACAACCGGCGCAGCAATCCGCCCTGGGCGAGCAATCCGCCCAGGATGATGCAGGCCGCGCCAGCCAGCGAGCCGAGCGAGGGCGCGACCGAGAACATCACGGCGTCCAGCAGCATCGCCCAGATCAGGCCGGAAAACTGCCAGGGCGCGATCTTTGATGTCTCGCTCAGCCGAAGCGCGGTTGAGATGCTGAACAGGGCGACGGTCTGCACGACCGTGAACAGAACCCCCATGGCGAAGCCCTCAAGGCTCAGCGGGGTCCAGAACCAGACCATGGGCACGGCGAGGATCACCACGCCGACCACCGCCACCTGCATGGCGGTATCGACGCTGGAGGCGACCTCGCGCAGCCGCCTGACCACGATCTGGTAGATCGCATAGAAGGCAGCGGCCCCCACCGAGGCGAAGATGCCGAGCAGCGACGGGTTCTCCGTCGGCTTGACGATCAGCAGCATGCCGGCAAAGCCGATCAGGGCACCGAGCCACCGGCCCGCCGAGATGCGCTCGCCCAGCATCAGGCCGCCAAGGGCCGTCAGGATCAGCGGCGCAGTGAAGCCGAGCGCCGACGCGGCCGTCACCGGCATCAGGCTGTAGGCATAGACGGCCATGGCATTGGACAGGACAAGCGCTGCCGCCGCGCCGCGCTGCTCCCACACGCGGGTCGGCCGCCAGATACGCTCCCAGGTGACGCCGCTTTTGGCCCAGCCCAGCGCCAGGAAGGTCACTCCCAGCACCAGCACGCAGCGGAGGAACGTCACCTGCAGCGCGGTCATGCCGTAGCGATTGGCAAGCGTCTTGGAGAGCGCGTAGCCGAACAGGTAGAGCAGGCTCGACAGCAGGACGAGCGCGATGGCGAGCACCGCCGTGGTGCCGGAAGACAAGCTCCGCGCCTCCGTCCGTGCCTCGGCTGGTTCTGTCGCCATGGAGCTTGCGGCCGCCTCTCGCTGCGGCCATTCCAGGGCCGTCCGGGCGGCGACGTGCCGGCCGGACAGCCTCTCTACATCAGCAGGCCCGGTCCTGCCGACTGGGTGCGAGGGCAGGGCAGTCCTGACGCCTTTGCTGATACCGAGTGGCTCAGTTGCCGGTTTCGGTCAGGCCGGCGCCCTTGATGAGCGCCGTCCAGCGTTCCACATCTCGGCGGATCAGCGCCTGGGTCTGGTCGGCATCGAGCGTCATCACCCGCCCGCCGGTGCGCGCGAACGTGTCACGGATCTCCGGCAGGGCCAGCACGGCGGCGAGTTCGCGGCGCAGACGCGCGACGACATCGGGCGGGGTCGCGGAATTCACGAAGAGACCGAACCAGCTTTCCATGTCGAGGGCGGCAACGCCGGTCTCGGCAACGCTCGGCACGTCCGGATGGAACGGCTGGCGGGCGGCCGATGAGACCGCGAGCGCCCTGACCGTGCCGCCATCGACCTGTGCGCGCGCTGTCGAGGAAATGTCGAAGAACAGGTCGACGCGACCCCCCATCAGGTCCTGATAGGCCGCCTGTGCCCCGCGATAGGGCACATGGACCATCTTCACGCCGGCGAGATGCTCGGTGACGGCGGCGGCGATGTGCTGGCCCGAGCCCCGCCCGGCGGAGGCATAGGTCACCTTGCCGGGATTGGCGCGCGCATAGGCGAAGAGCTCGACGAGCGTCTGCTGGGGAAGGTCCTTGCGCGCGATCAGCGTGTAGGACCAGCTCACCGCCAGGCCGATCGGCGTCAGGTCGCGCAGGGGATTGTAGGGCAGATTCGGATAGAGGCCGGGGTTGAGCGCGATGTTGGAGAGGCCGCCGAGCAGCATCGTATAGCCGTCGGCGGGCGCCTGGATCGCCGCCTGGGTGCCGACGATCGTCCCGGCGCCCTGCCGGTTCTCCACCACCACGCCCTGGCCGAGGCGCGGCGCGAGCTTCTCCGCCAGCACCCGCGCCACCGTGTCGAATCCGCCGCCTGCCGGCTGCGGCACGATGATCTTGATCGCCTGGCTGGGATAATCCTGCGCAGCCGCAGGCGCGACCGCAACCATCAGGGACAGGGAGGCGAGCAAGGCGAGGCGGCGCATGGGGGAGCTTCCTTGGGGTTCCAGCGAGGAGTTTCGTATACGAAACTGTTCTTTTACAGAAACCAACCACGGCCAAGCCGAGGCGTCAATCCTCCCGCGCGGGCGGGACAGCGCGCGCCTCCAGCGCTTTTGACAGTGCCGCGGCCGTGGACGCCATCTGGCGGCGGAACACGGCCTCCTGGCTCTGCGAGAAGCGCGCGGTGGGCACGGCGAGATTGAGCGCGCCGACAATCCGTCCGCCAGCAGTCACGGCCGTCGCGATGCCGGTGATCCCCGGCGTGAATTCCTCGCGCGAATAGGCGAAGCCGTCCCGCCGGGCCGCCGCGATCTCATCGCGCAGCCGGTCCTTCGAGCGGATCGTGTTGGCGGTGATCTCCTCGAAACTGACGCGCTCCAGATAGGCGGCGACTTCGTCCGGCGGCATGTGCGCGAGCCAGAGCTTGCCGGCCGAGACGGCATAGAGCGGCGCCTTTTCGCCGACCTTCATCGTATAGGCCAGCGCCTGGCTTGAGGCCGCCGAAGCGATGGCCTCAATGCCGTCGCCGGCGCGGACATAGAAGCCGGAGGTCTCGTTGACCGCGCGGCTGAGCTGTCCGAGATGCGGCAGCACGATTGCGGCAAGCGGCGGACCGCCGACCCGTTCGGCCAATTGCCCGATCCGCTGGCCGAGCCGGTAGCGCGCGGTTGCCCCGTCCTGGACGAGATAGCCGCGCGACTGCAGCGTGTTCAGCAGATGAAACAGGCTGCTGCGGGGAATGCCGAGCTCCGCCATCAGCCGCGAGAACGACGGCGGTTCGGCGGCATCAGCCACGGCTTCGAGGATGTCGAGCGCGCGGTCGGCCGACTTGACAGGGGCGGGTGCGTCGGATTTCATGATTCAAACCAGTTCACATATGTAAACTATCAGGCTTGAAGTCCTGTCGCAAGCGGCAGGCCGGCCTCCGAGGAGCAGCCCCCATGGACACCGTAACGCTGGACCGTCTCGCCATCCGCGATCTCGTCGAGAACTGGGCCGTCTGGCGCGATGCCGGTGATTGGGACCGCTTCCAGACCTGCTGGCACGATGACGGCTTCATGTGCGCCACCTGGTTCCAGGGGCCGGCGAGCGAATTCATCCGCGTCAGCCGCGAGGGCTCGTCCAAGGGCGTCAGCATCCTGCATTTCCTCGGCGGCACCAGTATCGACCTTGCCGGCACGCGCGCCATCGCCCAGACCAAGATGACCATTTCCCAGCGCGCGCAGGTCCACGACGTCCAGTGCGACGTCGTTTGCACCGGCCGATTCTACGATTTCATCGAGAAGCGCCAGGGCAAATGGGGCGTCGTGCTGCGCCAGCCGATCTACGAGAAGGACCGGATCGATCCGGTCGATCCCTCGGCAACGCTCCAGCTTGACCGCGACGTGCTTATGGCGCTGCCGGAGGGCTATCGCCACCTCGCCTATATCCAGGAGCGCATCGGCTACAAGGTGAAGCGCGACATGCCGGGCCTGAAAGGCGCCGAGGTCGAGCGGCTCTATGCCCGTGGCCGCAACTGGCTGGCCGGCGGGTCGCCGCACGAACCGGCCGCCTGACGGTCTCAGGCGGCAGGCCTGCCGCCGAGCTTCAGGGTCAGCGCCAGATGGGCGATGCCGACAAGGCCCATGGCGAGCGTCGCCACGCCAAGGGCCGGAACGCCGCCATAGCTCATGGCGATGCCGCCGAGCGTCGAGCCGATCGATGAGCCGACATAGATGCAGGCCGCGCTGAGGGCCAGCAGCACCTGCGTGCGGGCGGGATCGAGCATCACCAGGCGTGACTGCTGCGCGATGGCGAAGGCCCAGCCGGCCGCGGCCCAGGCGAACAGAAGAACGCCGCCGACGGCCACGTTCCAGGGGAAAAGCGTCAGGATCGCGACCAGCGGCACGGGGATGATCGTCGCGAAGATCAGCGCGCGCTCGGGCCCGACGCGGTCGGTGAGAAAACCCCCCAGCATGTTGCCGGCGACCGATCCCAGCCCGTAGACCCCGAGCAGGAGCCCGACCAGCTCCGGCCCGCCGCCGGTCTTCACCTCGATGATCGGGGCGAGGAACGTATAGGCGGTCCAGGCCGATCCCATCGCGGTGGCCGTCAGCAGCACCGCCACCGCCAGCCGCGGATCGGTCAGGACGGCGGCGAGGTCGGTGAGGGTTGCGGGTGCGACCTTGATGCCGCGCGGCGTCAGCACGGCAAGCGCTGCTGCCATGGCCAGGCCCGCGACCGTCACACCCCAGAACAGGATCGTCCAGCCGAACAGGTAGGAGAGATAGCTGCCGGCGGGGATGCCGACGACCTGCGACACGGTCAGCCCGCCATAGACCATGGAGAGCGCCTTGCCGCGCCGCTCGGGCGCAACACTGGCAATCGCCACCGCCGCTGCCGCCGGCGCGAACAGGCCAGCGCCCAGCGCCATCACCACCCGGCCGCCATAGAGCGCGAGCGGGCTGGTCGCGAGCGCTGCCAGCGCGGCCCCGATCGCAAAGGCCGCCATGCCGCTGACCAGAACCGGCCGCCGGTCGAACTGGCCGGTCGTGGATGTCAGCAGGGGCGAGCCCAGCGCGTAGGCGATCGCATAAGCGGACATCACCCATCCAGCGCCGACCGGCGAGAGGCCGAGGTCGCGCGACAAGGGCGTCATGACGCCGACGACGCCCAGGGCGCCGATGCCGGTGACGAAAGTGGCAAAGGACAGGAGGATGAGAAGGGGCATACGGCTCAAGGTGAGGGAAACCTGGGGCCAACCCTACAGCTCGATGAGCTCGGCCGCGACCACCCGCGCGATCATGGCTCTCCGTGCGACAATGACGGTTGCGCGATTGGTCCGATGGACAGGCGGTTTGGCCGCTGTTTTGCTGGGACAGTTGGAGCCCTGATCGGGAGACGCCTATGCCGAAGCGCCTTGCATCGTCCATGTCGCGCCGCCTCGCCCTCGCGGCTGGTGTCCTGGTGCCGAGCCTTGTCCGGGCGCAGGCCAAAATCCCGGTGGATGTCGTGCTGGCGCTGGCTGCCGACGGCTCGGGCTCGATCGACAATGACGAATTGCGGCTCCAGCGCGAAGGCTACGGCGAGGCGTTGAGCGCGCCGGAGGTCCTGTCCGTCATCGCCAAGGGCACCCATGGCGCCATCGCGGTCATCTATACCGAATGGGGCGGCCCGACCTCGCAGCACGTCATCGTCGACTGGACGCTGATCCGGGACGAGGCCAGCGCAAAGGCCTTTGCCATTGAACTCGTCACCCGCCCGCGCGCGGCCCGCGGCTACAATTCCATCTCGGCGGCCATCGACTTCTGCGTGACCCATATCGAGAGCGGTCCCTATCGCGGGCTGAAGCGCGTCATCGATGTCTCGGGCGACGGCCCCAATATTGGCGGCCGCGCGGTGGAGGCGGCGCGCGACGATGCGGTGGCCAAGGGCATCACGGTCAACGCGCTGGCGATCATCCGGCCCGGCGGCAGCGTGCCGGCGCGCATCGGACAGCCGCTGCCGGACTATTACCGCGAGGCAGTGATCGGCGGCCCCGGCGCCTTTGTCGAGGTGGCGGACCAGAACCGGTCCTTTGCCGAGGCGGTGAGGCGGAAGATCGTCACCGAGATCGCGTGAGATAGGCTCCCTCTCTCACTCGCAGAGGCATTCATATTGCCGCTCGCTGCGCGCCTGGCCTGTGCCGGGGCCCCAGGCCGTCACGCAGACATTCGACCAGCTGGGCCGCAGGTTGAAGCCCGGACGCATACCTTCGTTCGCGCTGTTCGCCGCGCAGACGTTGAACATCTGCCCGTTCGGGAGATAGACGCCCGACTGAACCGGCCGGCGCCCTGCGCCCTGGCAGACCTGTTCGCAGGCCCGGCCGTTGCCTGGCATCCAATTGCTGGCGTCGGCGGACGGCATGGAAAGGGTACCCAGAAGGAGGGCGAGAGCGAAGGCGCGGGTCATGGGAGGTTTCCGTCAAGGGGAAGAGAGGACATGTCGTAACGCAAGGGCAGGTTTCCGCCAATGCGGGCGACACCGTAATCCCCGTACAAATCGCGGTACCCAGAAAAAACCCCGGCGCGATGGCCGGGGTTTTCGTCAATCTCGTGATGTCGAAACCGCTCAGGCGCTGGCGGCCTGGAACATCTCGTCGACATATTCCCAGTTCACCAGGTGCTCGACGAAAGCCTTGAGATAGTCGGGGCGCCGGTTGCGGTAGTCGATGTAGTAGGAATGCTCCCACACGTCGCAGCCGAGGATCGGCTTGCCGCCATGGACCAGCGGGCTCTCGCCATTCGGGGTCTTGGTGACGACGATCTTGCCGCCCTGGACGGTCAGCCAGGTCCAGCCCGAGCCGAACTGGGTGACGCCGCCCTGGATGAAGTCTTCCTTGGCCTTCTCGACCGAGCCGAACGAGTCGATCAGCGCCTTTTCCAGGCCGCCGGGGATCTTGCCGCCGCCATTCGGCTTCATCCACTTCCAGAAATGGATGTGGTTGTAGTGCTGGCCGGCATTGTTGAAGATGCCGGCGTGCTTGCCGAACGAGCCCTTGACGATGTCCTCGAGGCTCTTGCCCTCGAACTCGGTGCCCTTGATCAGGTTGTTGCCGTTGGTGACATAGGCCTGATGGTGCTTGTCGTGGTGATATTCCAGCGTTTCCTTGGACATGTAGGGCTGGAGCGCGTCATAGGCGTAGGGCAGGGCGTCGAGAGTGAACGACATGGACTGTCTCCTGGAAGGCCGTCGCCTCGGGGTTGCGGCACCGGCGTCGGAACAAAGCTACGGGTTCTAGATAAGCCCGGCGCCATGCCGGGGCAATTGCCCATGCGGGGCAAGGTAACAAAGTTGCCAGAATCTTATGGCTTCCATTTGATACTGATGGGGCATCCGCCGGGTATCGGCGTGAAGCAATGCGGCAGACTGCCGCTGCGTTGAGGGGATAGGTTGATGGCTGTTATACTCCAGGTCGTGGCCGCCATTGTGACGGTCCTTGGAACCCTGACGCTCTATTTTGGCACCGACCCGAGCCTCCTGACGCTCGGCAACACCGTCATGCTCATCGGCGCGACCTTCATGGCCGCAGGTCTTGTGACCTTCGCGGTGGCGGTGGCGGTTGGCAGGCTTGGCGCCGTGGTGCGCGCCCTGAGGGACGTGACCGCAGCGCTCAATGCGGCCCGTTTGTCGGACGGTCCGGTCCAGACAATGCCAGTTCTGCCGACCGTCAGTGTTGCGGATGCGCCGTCAGACATCATGCCGCCGCCGTCGACAGCCGTGGTCGAGCCCGTGCTTGTCGCCCCGCCAGTCCAGACCGGCTCGTCAGGGTTGCCCGGCGCTGCGCTGACAGGTGTTGTCGGTGGCGCACTTGCCGGAGCAGCCGTTGTCGGCGCGTCGCAGGGCTGGTCGGCGATCCATCATCCCGCGCCTGCGGTGGAGGCTCCGTCAGCCGAGGGGCCCGCCCTCGGGACGCCCGCGCCCCAGTTGGCTGCTGCTGAAATGCGCACGGAGCCGTCCCTTCACCCCGCCTTCCCCGATTTCGGCGCCACGAAGGATCCCGTGGCGGTCGAGACGATCACCGCGAAGGACTGGAGCGGCGACGAGGAAACCCTCAGCCACGCCGTGGTCGAGGCGCCGATCGATGCCGGTGAGATGAAGGCTGACACGGTCGGGCCGGAGGCAGCCGCGATTGCCGGCCCGCTCGATCTCGAGCAGGAACTGGCGGCAGCCCTCGGCATGCCGAGCCTCTCCCTGCCCCCCGCGCCTGCGCCGCAGCCGGCCGCCGAGCCCAGCCCGGTTGCGGAACCGGAAGCCGCGCCTGAAGCCACGCCGGAGCCTGTCGTGGAGGCTGAGCCGATCGTTCTGCCGAAGCTGGACCTGAGCCCTTCGGAGAGCGAGCCGACTGCCGCAGCGTCGCAACCCGCTGATGACATTGACCGCACCGAGGCGGTTCACCGCGGTCTTGAGGAATTGCTGAAGGCGCCGGTCAAGCCGCCGCAGCGCGAGTCCGGGACCGACGCGCTGGACGACGAGTTCATGGCCCGGCTGCGCGATACCGCCTTCCGCTCGCCGGCTGCGCCTTCCGTCGCTCCGGTCGCAGATCCCGTGATCGCCACGCCGCCGGAGCCCGTTGCCGAGGCAGCCGTTTCGCCGCCGCTTGCCCATGACCCGATGGAGCTCGATCTCGAGGCGGCCCTGCGTGCCGCCCTCGCCGAGCCGCTGCCAACCGTGACCGGGCGTCCGCGCGAGGACAGGACCGAGGAGCGCACCGCTTCGGAGCGCGCCGAGACCGAGCGGCTGGCCGAGAAGGTGATCTCCGAGGACATGACGGACGAGCCTTTTGCCGACGAGCCCGCCAAGGGCTGGTCGCAGCCGACGCCAGAGCCCGCCGAGGATGCGGCCATGGTCAAGCTGGCGCGTGATTTCCCCGAGCTCGGCGATCTCCTGGCGCCGACCCGGACGCGCACGGCCGATGAGGTCCTGGCAGAGCCGGCCGCCCCCGAGCCGCCGCCGATCGCGGCACCCTTGCTGCGCGAAGGCGTGATAGCCAACATTCCGTTCCGGCTCTATGGCGACGGCACGATCGAGGCGGACCTGCCGGCGGGCGCCACGCGCTTTGCCTCGCTGAAGGACTTCCGCGCCCATGTCGGCGGCTGACGGCGCCCGCCGCGCTCAATGAAAAAGGGCGGCCTGCAGGCCGCCCTTGTCGTTTCAAGCCGAAGTCCGCTCAGAGCTTCTGGGTCGCGGCATATTCGAAATAGAGCTCGCGCGCCTTGCGGCTGACCGGTCCCGGCTGCAGCGAGCGTTCGTCGATCCGCGTCACTGGAATGACCTTGGAGTAATTGCCCGAGGAGAAGATCTCATCGGCGGTCTCGAAGTCGGAATAGCGCAGGCTGGTCTCCATCACGGTGTGGCCAGCGGCGCGCAAGAGCTGGATGGTGCGCTGCCGGGTGATCCCGTTCAGGAACGTGCCGTTGGGAATCGGCGTCATCACCACGCCGTCCTTGACCATGAAGATGTTCGAGCTGGAGGTTTCCGCGACATTGCCGAGCATGTCGAGCACCAGGCAATTGTCGAAGCCGCGCGATTTGGCCTCGCGCAGCGCCCGGCCGTTGTTCGGATAGAGGCAGCCGGCCTTGGCGTCGGTCGGCGCGTTCTCGATGGTCGGACGGCGGAATTTCGACAGCGTCACCGACATGCCGGTCGGCGCCCCCATCGGGGCCTCGAACAGGCAGAGGCAGAAGCGGGTCGATTCCGGATCGGGCAGGATGGCGCTCGGCCCGTCATGCTCGGCCCAATACATCGGCTTGACGTAGACGGGCGTCTTGCCGTCGAACTTCTTCGCGCCCTCGCGGGCAAGCCCCACCACGGTATCGACATCGGTGATCGGCTTTAGGCCGAGCGCCACGGCCGAGCGGTTCAGCCGCTGGGCATGCTGGTCCATGTCGGGCATCAACCCGTCGAAGATCCGCGCGCCGTCGAAGACCGACGAGGACTGCCAGAAGGCATGGCTGCGCGGTCCGGTGAGCGGCGGGTTGCCCTCCAGCCATTCGCCATCGACAAAGGTCCAGGTCTTCGACCAGCCGGCCATGTTTGTTCTCCCAAAGCGCAGGTGCGGCGACACTAGCGTGTCGCCTCAAGCCCCCGCCATGAAATGTGGTGATCCCAAATCTGCGGGAATGCGATGGGTCGCTGCGCTGCGGCAGGCCCTGCAATCAGCCGGCAAGAGCGCCCTGCGCGTCGCGGCGGATGCGGTCGATCATCGAGCGCACGCCGTTGGAGCGCTGCGGCGTCAGGTGCTGTTCGAAGCCGAGGCTCTTGAACAGCTCGAACGCGTCGGTGTCGACGATGAAGCGGGCGGTATGGCCGGAATAGATGGCCAGCGTCACCGCCACCAGGCCCTTGACGATATGGGCGTCGCTCTCGCCCTCGAAAGTCAGCACGGCATCGGGGCCGGGCTGGCTGACATGGGTCACCAGCCAGACATTGCTGGCGCAGCCCCGGACCCGGTTGGTCTCGTTGCGCTGCTCGGGCGTCAGGGTCGGCAGGTTCTTGCCCAGCTCGATCACGTAGCGATAGCGCTCTTCCCAATCGTCGATCAGGGCGAAGGCTTCGGTGATGTCGTCGATGGTCGGCAGCGTGGCAGCGGTCATGACAGCCATATAGCGATCATGACCGCGAAGACAAAGTGCGGCCGATCAGGCCGGTCGGCGCGGCGGCAAGGGAGCGGTGCGCGGAGCCGAGCCTGTCGCAGGCATGATGCCGCCGAAAGGCACCTGCAGGTCAGCGGGTGTCAGCGTGTCATGGGCCCGGGCGGCGGGTGCCGCGGGCGGTGCCGCTGCGGGCTGAGGCGCGTGGCTCAGCTGGCGCTGCACGGCGGCGCTGGCCTCCGTCGCCATGGCCGCGCCTGTGGCGCAGGTCTGGGCATTGTCGCGGCAATACTGGATGACACGGCTCGCCGCCTCCGCCGCGATGCTGCTGGCATCGGTTGGAGCACTATGGGCAGCCGCAGTCTGTGGACGCTGCGACGCATGCGGCAGAGGTCCTGCCGGCGGCAGGAGAAAGAACACCAGGCCCAGCCAGAAGGCGGCCTTGAGCAGAAAGAACATGACGCCAGTTCCTCAATCCTTGAAGTCCCTGTCACGGGCGGTCTTTAGGCTCAAAGGCCACCGCTCCGTGCCGGGGATCATGGCCGCCACCGATGAACAGGGCCTTGGCAGACAAGGTGAATCCATTCTGGCGAATGCCGTGAATTTCCTTAAGGTTTACAAGGCCTGACGAGGCTTTTGCCCTGGCGCTTCCCCCGGCGCTGCCGACCGCCGACCGTTCAGGCAGGTCGCCTGGCTGTGCGGCAAACCAAAGTTGAATACAAGATGAACGGGGCGATCATCTACATTTCATAAAATAATCACGAAAAATTCTGAACCGGGAATTCTTGGTCCGACACCCATGAGCAGCATCGGATGGCTTCGGCATGGTGCCGGTTGCCAGATGACGATGATCAATCGTGGAGACTGACATGAAATCGACCTTCGTTCTGGCAGCCCTCGTCTTGGGCGCAACCTCCGGTATCGCCAGCGCCGGCACCCCCTGGATCAACGCGCGCAGCCAGTTCCAGGCCCATCGCATCTATACCGGCATCCAGTCGGGGCAACTGACCTATGGCGAGGCCCGCGGCCTCGTCCGCGGGCAGGCGCATGTGGCGGCCATGCGCTATCAGGCGCGCGCCGACGGCGTGGTGACCTTCGGCGAGCGGCTGGCGATCCACTCGGCCCAGAACGTCCAGAGCGCGCGGATCGCCTGGCGCCGCCACAACTGACCAATGGCCCTCCGCCATTCGGCCGCAGCGTCCGGCACCTGCTCCCCGGGGGCGGTGCCGGCCACGCCTCCTCCCGGACGGAGGATCAGTGCATCCCTGCGTCGCTGACGACGCGAAAGGCCCACACCCATCGGAGACAAGACCCATGAGCATGTTCACCTCCATTGCGGCATCCTGGACCGGCCGGATCGGCCTTGCGGGTCTCGCCGTTGGCGCCGTACTCCTGGCCTATGGCAGCTGGAATGCCCTTCCGGCCCGCGCCGCCCTCAAAACGGCAGCGGGCCCTGTGACGGAGGCGGTCCAGTACACGCGCACCAGCGTGCGGCGATCAATCCAGACCGTCACCAGTGTCGACTTCATGCTTACCATTGGGGTGCCGGGCGCAGCGGCCCCCGTGAAGCTTTCCATTCCATCCACCGAGATCACGCGGGTCCAGGTCGCCTCGTTGATCAACCAGCAGGTCAAGGCGGAGTATGACAGCGAGGGCGATGTCTATGCGCTGTCGAGCCAGGGCCTGGACGTCATCACCTATGAGACGACTCTGGCCGCAAGGACCAGCGCGATCCAGAAATGGGCCGAGCGAGGCAAGGTCTTCATTGCGCTCGGTGTGCCGCTGATCCTTGTTGGCTGGCCTCTCGGGGCCCGCAAGCGGCGCAAGCAGCAGGCAGCCGGCAATGCCGTGCCGGTAGAAGGACAGGCTTGAGAATGGCGGCACGGCAGGCCGCCGGCAGCCTGCCGACGGCCCGCTAATCACTCCTTCACCATCCGCGCCAAAAGCCGTTGCGCTGGCCGCGCGAAGCCGTCTGGGGGCTCCGATTTAGCGTTTCCTTCATGCCGGAATGCCATTCTCGACACCATTGAGAACGGCGTATGCCGCGTGTCGGGGTGAGTGCGTTGCGTGAAAGCGCGTTGATCGGTTCGGTGAGATCCTATCTCGATGGTCTGGTTCATCCGGCCGCGACGGTGGATCCCGTGGTGTTCGTCCGGCACCGGGCGTTCATCGCCACGCGCCTGATGCCCGGCCTCATGACCTTGTCGGTTCTGCCGCTCTATCTGGCGCTGCAGGGTGTGCCGGGGCCGCTCGAAGCCATCACCTTCGGCTGGCTGGTCCTGCCCATCGCCATCGCCTTCTATCTCTCGCGCACCGGCCAGTACGACACGGCCCATCTGTTCTCCGCGGCCTCCCTCACCGGCATCGTGGCGCTGGTCGCGGCGCTGAGCGGTGGCGTCACCTCCTTCGTGGTGATCTGGTTTGCCCTCGTGCCCGCCGAAGCCGTCCTGTCCGGCTCGCGCAAGGTGGTGGCCGCTTCCGGCGCCATGGTGGTCGGTGCTGTCGCGGTGATCGGTTTTGCCGGCCTGTTCGACGTGCTGCCGGTGACGCGCATCAGCGAACATGCCGTCGAGCTCGCCGCCTTCGTCTCGGTGGCATCCGCCGTCATCTATGGGCTGGGTCTTGCCCTGTCGGCGACCATGGTCAGCCGCACCGGCGAGGAGGTTCATTCCGTCGGTGAGCAGCGCTACCGCCTGCTCGCCGAGCACATGACCGATCTCATCACCCGCCACGGCCGCTCGGGCGCGGTGACCTTTGCCTCGCCCGCCGCCGACCGCATTGCCGGCGTGCCGCCCTTCGCGCTGCATGGCCAGGGCCTGTTCGACCGCGTCCATGTCGCCGACCGGCCGGCCTATCTCAGCGCCCTGTCGCTGGCCGCCGCCAAGCATGTCGAGGCGTCCGCCGAATTCCGCCTGCGCCGCGAAACCTCCGACAGCTCCGATCCGGCCTTCGTGTGGGTCGAGATGCGCTGCCGTCCGCTCACCCAGTCGGGCCATGACGACGGCCAGGTGGTCGCCGTGCTGCGCGACGTCTCGCAGCGCAAGTCCGACGAGGCGACGGTCGAGGCCGCCAGGCTTGAGGCCGACCGCGCCAACGAGGCCCGCGGCCGCTTCCTCGCCAATGTCAGCCACGAATTGCGCACACCGCTCAACGCCATCAACGGCTTCTCCGAGATGCTGATGCAGGAAGAGGCCATGCGCCTCGGCATCGAGCGGCGGAAGGAATATGCCGGCCTGATCCGCGATTCCGGCGAGCACCTGCTGACCCTGGTCAATTCGATCCTCGACATGTCGAAGATCGAGAGCGGTCATTTCGAGATCACGCCCGAGCCATTCGCGCTGCCGGCACTGGTCGACAACTGCGTCCAGATGATGGATCTGAAGGCGACCGCGACCGGCGTCGCGCTGACCGCCGATCTGCCGTCCGATCTGCCGGAAGTGATCGGCGACAAGCGCGCCTATCGCCAGATCCTGCTCAACCTGATCTCCAACGGCATCAAGTTCACCAAGGCCGGCGGCAGCGTCACGGTCGGCTGCCAGCGCGATGCATCGTGGATCTCGGTCTTCGTTGCCGATACCGGCATCGGCATTGCCGCCGCTGACCTGCCGATGCTTGGCAGCCCGTTCTTCCAGGCCCGTAGCAGCTACGACAGGCCGTTCGAGGGCACAGGCCTCGGCCTGTCTGTGGTCAAGGGCCTGGCCGAACTGCATGGCGGCCGGGTCGAGGTGACGTCTGTGGTCGGGCAGGGGACGCGCGTCACGGTGCGCATGCCGCTCGACTGCGAGGGCGCACGCCCGGTGGTGGAGCGGTTGCCGCAGCCCAAACCCAAGGCAAAGCCGGTGGCGGGACAGATTGAAGGGGGACGGAAAATTGCGTAACGCCGGCTATGAAGACGACGATTTCGACCCCAGGCGCCGGCGCGCTGCCGAGGACGACCGCGAGGAGGCGCCGCGCCGCTCGTTCTGGCGGCTGATCGCCGGCAACAGCATCGGCGATCGGATCGCGATTGCTGCCTGCCTGTTCGTCGGCATCGGCATTGCCGTCAATGCCCTGGCCCGCCAGAACGGTCCGCATCCCTCGCCGATGTTCTCCACCGCCCGCATCGAACCCGCCGTGGCCGTGCCGGTGCCTCCGGCGCGTCCGGCCGAGATCCAGTCCACCGCCTCGATTCCCGCCCGCGGGCCGGAGCTTGCCTCCGCCCAGAGCCAGCCGGCCGCGGCTCCCACCGCCGCGCCGCGCGCCGATCTTGTGCTCGACGTCCAGCGCGAGTTGGCCCGCCGCAACCTCTATGACGGCACCGTCGACGGCAAGACCGGCCCGAAGACCGAAGCCGCGATCCGTCGCTACGAAGCCCAGGCCGGCCTTCGTGCCTCCGGACAGGCGAGCGAGCAATTGCTCGGTCACATGCGGCGCCCCGCCCGGGCAGCGCCGGCTGCCCAGCCGCAGCCGCGCCAGCCGCAGGCGGCCAATGCCAGCCCGCAATCGATCGCCCAGCTGCTCCAGTCGGAAGGCCGCCCGGCCTCCGCTCCGGCCCGCGCCGCAGCACCTGCCCGGACAGCGGAGCCACAATCGATCGCCCAACTGCTTGAGGGCACCCAGCCGGCTCCGCGCCCGACCGCCCAGGCCCGGCGTACGCCGTGACCGGCCGTCACGACGTATCTCGGCGATGACCCGCGTTACCTCTGACTTCTGGGTCTCGGCCTTCCTGAGGCGCGTGCGGCTGGAGGGCGGCTTCGCGGTTCTGCGCCGCCGTGGCGCCCTGGAGGCTGGCGCCATAGCCGTGGTCGTGTCGCGCGCTGCCGACCGGCTCGTCGCGCTCTACCTGCAGGCGCCGCAATCGGCCTTCGACGACACGAAACCGGCCGATCGCCTGTTCGTCTCAGCCTATCCGGATCTGTTCGTCGAGGAGGAGCGGGTCAACGCCAAGCTCGCCCGCGAGATCGACTTCGATCCGGATCTGTGGATCGTCGATGTCGAGGATCGCGACGGCCGATCGTTTCTGGAAATCGCGCGCGACTGAAGCATTTTCAAGCGAAGTGGGCATCGGTTCGCGCGAAGACAATGCGCCAGAACAAAAGCCTCTAGCTCTTGTCGCCGAGCCGGTTCTTGATCGCGGCCAGCGGAGTTTCGCGCCGCCCGCCAGAACGTGCCGATGGTGTCGAGGCCTGGCGCGCGCCGACGCGGTCGGAGGCGTCCGGCGCATGTACCGAGACATGGCGGCCACTGCGCGGTTTCGCGGCAAGCCTGTCCGCTGCCTGCCAGGATTCGACCAGGATCAGCGCCGTTGCGCGCGGCAGCGCATCATAAAGCGCGGTGAGCCCATGGACGCGTTGCACCGAAGTCCCCACAGTCGCATGGGCGAAGAGGAGAATGCGCGTCGTCGCCTCGCGTCCAAGGTCCAGCGCGCGGGCGGCCACCACCATCGGTTCGCCATTCGGATCGGCGGCAATCCGCTCCGCCGTCTGGAGGGACAGCCGGAACGTCTCGGCAATGGCGCGGGCAAGTGCCCCCTCGCGGCGCGATAGCGCGGCCATTTCCAGCGAGGGGCCAGCCTCCGACATGGAGAGCGGGCCAGGCTCGGGGTGACTGGCGCCCAGGACCAGGCCCGCGATCAATGTCTCGCGTTCGTCTGGCGAGCCCGCGAGGAAGCGGCGACCGAGATCGGCATCGACCGGCTCGCGCGGTCCGGCTACAGGCTGGACAGTCCCCCCGATACGGTCGGCGAGAGCCTGACGAACCTGCGGATCGTCCATGTCTTCCAGCACGACCAGGGCTGCCAGCCCGAGATCGGCCCTGCGGGCAACCGCGCGTGCCTTGGCTGGGTCGCCGGACTGCACGGCCAGGAACATGTCGTCATCGGTGATGGCGGCCGACCGTTCGAGGATCGGCGCGGCAATGTCGGCACTGTCGCGGGCGAGCCGTCGCGCGACGATGCAAGGGGTCTGCGGATGGTCGGCGAGCTTCTCCGCCACCAGCCGCCGGTCGGCCTCGTCAGCCTTGTCGAGGAGATGGAGCACGAGCTCGCCGAAACGGGTCACTTCGGCGGCCGGGTGATGGCGTTCCGCCACGAACTGGTCGACCAGCACCCGCAGGAGCGTTGCCCTGACATCGATGCCATTGGAACGGGCAAGCCCGATCAGGCGCTGGACTTGGGGCAAACGCGGTGTGCTCACGACAAGAACTGCTGTCTCGACGGCCAAAGGGGGTGGGCTGGAACCGAAAGGCAGCTTAGCGGCGAAGTCGCTAACTGTTGGTTAACCAACACGAAGTCTTAATGATTTGCGCGCGCTGACGGTGGTTCGTCGGGCATGGCCGCATTGGAGGGCAGGCGCACAAGGAGAGACCGCTATGGGAATGGTATTCAGATTTCCGCTGGAACGCCGACGCGGCCTGCGTCAGGACGTTCTGTCGGCCGAGGAAACGGGCCACATCCTGGTTCTGCCCGTCGTTCGCATCGAGCATCACGACCTGCCGTCTCCGCCCGCCCTGACGGTGGAACCGCCGCGCAACGGCGGCAACAAGCCGAAGCGCGGTCGCAAGAGCGCCTGACGCGCCTGACATTGCCTGCCTTGCCCGGCGCGCCTGCTACCCGCGTGCGCCTGGATCTGCCGCGCCCGAAGGACATGAGCATGCCCCACCACCGGAAGCCGTCCGGGCTCCGCCGCGCCGCGCGCTGGGGCATCCTCCTGTCGCTGGCCGCGAGCCTTGCCGCCTGCGCCCCCCAGGGTGATTTCGGCCGTCCGCGCGAGAACGCCCTGAACGACGAGGCCATGCCTTGGCTGGGCAACCACCTCGCCCGGCTGCGCGAGGAACCGGTCTCCGGCTATTCCTTCACCGATGCCGAGCGCGAGATGCGCCAGCTTGGCTATGGCCTGATGATGCCGACCCATCCCGCCGACCGCGCCAACCAGTTCTGGGCCGAGCTCCGCCGCACCCGCATCGGCGATGCCAACCGCTTCGATCCCGATCCGCGCGGCTATTGCCGCACGTTGGCGCGCGAGGACTATCGCTCCTCGAAGGCCCGCTTCATCCGCATGACCGATGACATCCGCGCCGACCGCTCCCGCATCGAGCCGTTCTGCACCAAGGCGGTGGAGGTGGCCGAGGCCGACCGTGTGCGCACCGGCGCCATGAACCGGATCGCCACCATCACTGCGGCCGAGCGCCGCTCCGGCGAGGACCGCATTCATGAGAACCGGACCATCGTGCGCTGGGTCCGCCACGGCCTCGAACAGCACGTCCAGGCCTATCGCTGCGCGCTCAACAACCTGATCGTGGCAACCCCCGAGGTGGAAGCGGTGATGGCCGAGCGGGAACTCGCCGCGCTCGAGGCCGACATTCTCCGCTTCGACCAGCTCTGCGCCGGTGCCGGACTGGTGCGCGGCGGGTCGGTCGCGGTCGAGCAGGCGCCGCGCGGCTTCTATCCGGCAACGCCGCGACAGCCGCCGGAAGAGCCGATCATCATCAAGTAGCGCCCGCCCGATTGCCTAGTCGGTGGTCGGCGCCTGTTCCGGCGTCAGCACCTCGCAGAGCGCTTGCGCCGCCAATTGGTCGCGCACGATCGGGGCAAAGCTTGGCTGCACGGCGAGCGCCCGGATCAACACGAAGCCCTCGCGGGTCGGCGACACCATGACCAGATTGTCGTTGGCGGTGTCGTCTTCGCCGATGGTGAACTCGCGCCGCTGGGCCGCCGTCACGACGAACAGGTCCATGGTCCGCCGGGTCGCGGCCTTGTCGTTGATGGCGCCGAAGGCAACGCCGGTCGCGGTGTAGAGCGACACGGCGGTGTAGTGCGAGGTGACCGGCGCGCGCACATGCAGCACGCCGCCGGCGAGATCGTAGCGGCAGACCGCCGTCTCGAAGGCGGGATCGGCCAGCGGCAGCGCCGCCTCGCTCGACCCTGACAGCGTGGTGATCCGGTTGACCGGTGCCACGCCGGCGAGCCTTGCGCGGGCATCATCAGGCGCAAGCCTCGGCAAGGCGAAGACCGACAGGATATGCACCACCACGCCCAGCATCAGGCCGGCAAGGACATAGAGGGCCGTCTTGAGCACCGGCATCATGGGCAGCTCACCCGCTGGATCGAGGGGAGCGTGACGCCGGCCGAGATCGTGGTCGCGACTGGTGTGTCATAAAGCCGGAGGATCAGCCGGATCGACGGCGCGCCGCCCGATGGCAGCCAGTTGCCGGGACGGGCGGCGGGCGCCACCGTCACGTCGATCGGCTTGTCCTGCTGGCGCACCACCTCATAGCTGGTGAAGCCCTGGCGGACGCTGTCGGCAACCAGCGGCCGGAACGCGGGGTCCGCGACCGTGACGGTCCAGAAGCGGGCAGGCGGCAGATCGCCGGTGATGCGGATGGTGCAGCGGCCATCCAGCGGCTGTCCCTGGTCGTCGGTCTCGGCGATTAGCGCCAGGCCGTCTGCCAGCGCCAGCGGCAGGGTGCCGAGCCGGGCGGTGACTGCCCGCGCATAGGGGTCGGCCTCGGTCGTGCCGGCCTTGGGCGTCGCGATCCAGGGGCCGACATGCAGGATGCCGGCGCCGGTGCCGCGGCCGACCGACAGGGCGGTCAGCCCGAGGCCGGTCGCGGCGCCGATGGCAAGTGTCAGGAAGAGGCCGGAGACCGTGCGCAAGGCTTTGGATTTCCTATGGATATCAGCGCAGAACGGTCGAGGCCGGTTCGGCAGACGAGAGCGGCCCGGGTCGCGTCGGGGCCTCCTGCGCATCGCGCAGCAGCCTGTCGATGCGGGTCAGGACCTGCAGCGAGCGCCGCGACAGCACCTGCGGCCGCTCCGAGATGCCGGCCTGCGGCAGGGGGGCGGAATTCGGTGCGGCGGTCGCAGGCCTTGCCCGCTCCGGCTGGCCGAAGACCGGCCGGGGTTCCAGGCCCTGGTGGGCGGCGGTCATCACCCGCGAGAAGGTCATGGCCGGCAATGAGCCGCCGGTCATCCGGTTGGTCTCGGAATAATCGTCGTTGCCGTACCAGATGCCGGCGACGAACTGGCCGGAAAAGCCGACGAACAGCGCATCGCGATAGGAATTGGTGGTGCCGGTCTTGCCGCCCACCTGCACGCCTTCCACCGCCGCGCGGCGGCCGGTGCCCGATTCGACCACGCCGACCAGCATGGCGTTCATGTCGGCCGCGACCTGGGGGGTGAACACCTGCCGGCGCACCATATCGCGGTCGCCGCGCCAGATCACGTCGCCTTGCGAGTTCTTGATCTCGACGGCGGCATGGGCCGACACGCTGCGGCCGCCGGAGGCGAAGGTCGCATAGGCATTGGTGAGCTCGACCAGCGTGACTTCGGCAGCGCCGATCGGCAGCGGCGCGGAATCGGTCAGCGGCCGGGTGATGCCCATCTCGCGGGCCGCCTGGATGATTTTCTGCCGGCCAAGGCGCGAGTCGCCCCGGCCCATCTGCTGGGTCAGGATCACCGGGATCGAGTTGATCGAACGCACCAGCGCCGAGAACACCGTGGTGGAACCCGAGAAAGAGCGGCCATAGTTCTGCGGGCACCAATTGCCGAGGCAGATCGGCCGGTCGACCACCACGGAACGCGACGTGATCAGCCCCTCGCGCAGCGCCGTGCCATAGACGATCGGCTTGAACGACGAGCCCGGCTGGCGCATCGCTTCCGTCGCCCGGTTGAACTGGCTCGCGCCATAATCGCGCCCGCCGACAATGGCGCGCACCGTGCCATCCGTATCCATCAGCACCAGGGCCGCCTGCGAGGCGCCATATTCCGTGCCGTACTGGCGCAGCGTCTGCTCGACCGCGAGCTCCGCCTGGCGTTGGACCGACAGGTCAAGACCGGTGCGCACGGTCAGCACGCGATCGGTGAGGGTCGGCGTTGCCGCCACCAGCCGTTTGATGTCCTCGAAGGCGTAGTCGAGGTAGTAATTGGGGACCACCTCGTCCTTGCGGTCGACGGGGGTCGCCGGATTGCGCCGGGCACCGAACACCTGGCCTTCGGTCATGAAGCCGGCCTCGACCAGGTTGTCGAGGACCGTGTTGGCGCGACCACGGGCCGCCGGCAGGTTGGCATGCGGCGCAAACCGCGTCGGTGCCTTGAACAGGCCAGCCAGCATGGCGGCCTCGGCGAGCGTCACATCCCGGACGGATTTGCCGAAATAATATTCCGCCGCGGCCTCGGCCCCGAAGGCGCCGCCGCCCATATAGGCGCGGTCGAGATAGGTCTTGAGGATTTCCTTCTTCGAGGCGCGGGCTTCCAGCCACAGGGCGAGGAAGGCTTCCTTGATCTTGCGCTCGAACGACCGCTCATTGGTCAGGAACAGGTTCTTGGCCAGCTGCTGGGTGATCGTCGAGCCGCCCTGCACCACGCCACGGGCCCGCGCATTGGCGGCAACCGCACGCAGCGTGCCGACGAGATCGATGCCGTAATGCTCGAAAAAGCGCCGGTCCTCGGTCGCCAGAACCGCCTTGATCAGATGGTCGGGGAAATCGTCCAGCGGCACCGAATCATTGTGCCGGATGCCGCGGCGGCCCACCTCGTTGCCGTAGCGGTCCTGGAACACGACGGAGAGCTCGCTCTTCTTGCGCCAGTCCTCCGATGTCTCGCGGAAGGCGGGGATGGCGAGCATCAGCAGCACGATCATGCCGAGCGAGCCGAGCGTCATGCCCTCCGAGCCGAATTCGCAGGCCACCCGCTTCCAGCCATAGACCTGCACCCGGTCCGACAGGTCGGCAATGCGCCCGAAGGCACGGCCGATCCATCCGGCAAGCCGGTAGGCACCATCATTGATGCGGGCATCGAGGTCGAGGAAGAAGCGCTTCACCGCGCCGCCTCTGCCGCCCCCGGGCTGGAAGTCGCTCACCCCGTGATCCCTTGCTGGCGAACCATCTTGACGATTGGCTTACCATAGCCGAAAGCCTCGGCCTCGGCCAACAATTGCCTGTGTCCCGACGCGGGTTGCCTTAACGTCGGCGCTCCGATCACGCCGGCCGCTGCTCAAACGAACGGGTTTCATCATGGCCGCCCCCAAGGCCCCGTCTGGTCCACGACCGTTCTGGAAGACCAAGACGCTGGAGGAGATGACCCCGCGCGAATGGGAGAGCCTGTGCGATGGCTGCGCGCGCTGCTGTCTGAACAAGCTCGAGGATGAGGACACCGGCGAGATCCACTACACGTCGGTTGCCTGCACCCTGCTCGACAGCGAGGCCTGCCGCTGCACCGACTATGCGAACCGGCAGAAGAAGGTGCCGGATTGCGTGCGCCTGACGCCGGAAGAGGCGCACACATTGCCCTGGCTGCCGAAGACCTGCGCCTATCGCAAGCTCGCCGAGGGCCGCGATCTCGACTGGTGGCACCCGCTGGTCTCGGGCTCGCCGGACACCGTGCATGAGGCCGGCATCTCGGTGCGCGGCCGGGTGACCGCCCACGAGCACGACCTGACCGAACTTCAGGAACTGGAGGCCCATCTCGCCTTCTGGCCGAGCGAGGAGTGAGGCACCTCGCCCGGCGGCAGGCCATTCAGTGGGACTTGCCAGTCTCGGCCTTGTAGAGACCGGGCAGGAAGTTCTCGAACATGCCGACCTCCTCGATATTGTGCCGAAGCCAGGCCTGGCCCTGTGCGGGTGTGAAGCCGAAGCGGGTGACCAGCGGCCGGATCAGGCCATACCAGGCGGCGGGGCTGCCGATCGTCAGGCTGTTCTCGTAGAAGGTCCCGGTCGGCGTCGGTTCGAAGCGGTACTCCATCCGCACCAGGCCGGTCCGCCCGTGAAGCTCGGGATTGTGGATGTACCCGCCCTCGTCGAGCCGCTCGATATGGGTCGTCGTGTCGACGACATAGCGGGGATCGCGGCCCAGCACCTCGATCAGCCGGATCTGCGCGCCCGGCCCGATCGAGCCGTCCGGCCGCCGGCTGGCATAGCTGGCATGGACATGGTCGCCGGGATGCCAGAACCGGTAGCGGTTGAAGCTGTGGCCGCCGAAATCGATCGTTCCTTCGAGATTCTGGAACCACCAGACCAGCATGGCCGGCGTGACGCCACGGACGATGTCGTGGCGGATCCAGTAGCGTGTGCGCCCGTCGGGCAGCGTCTCGGCGCCGCTCTCGGCAGACGAGACCGGCTTGAGCGCGAAGGGCAGGGCAAGTGGCACAGGCAGGCCGGCATAGCGCGGCGGATAGGTGACGGGATCGGTCTCGAACGGCAAGGCGGACATGGCAAGGCTCTCTTCTGAAAAAGTATAGCGGATGCTATACATAATTGGCGATCTAGCCGTCATTCGATTTTTTGTAAAGTGGCCGCTATACAAAATTGCGGACGCCGTTTAAGCAGCGCGCCATGAGCGATGATTCAAACCTCACACCGGATGCCGCACGGCGCGGACGCAAGCCGTCGGAGGAGAAGCGCGAGGCGCTGATCGCCTCAGCTCTCGCCCTGTTCGCCGAGCGCGGCGTCGACGGCACCGCGACCCGCGAGATCGCGGCCCGCGCGCTGACCACGGAGCGCACGCTGTTCAAGCATTTCGGCAGCAAGCAGGGGCTGGTCCAGGCCGTCGTCGAGACGGTCAGCTTCGAGATGATGCAGCAGGCGGCCTATGCCCGCATGCGCGAGCCGGTGCTGTTCACGCGGCAGGCCTTTGCCGAATGGCATCGTGCTTTCCTGATCGATCGGATTGCCGCGGCGCGCGCGGCCCCGGACACCTATCGGGTACTCCTGCAGGAATTGTTGCGCGACCGCGCCTTCGGCACGCGCTATGGCGCGCGGTGGCGGGAGACGGTGTTCGCGCCACTGGTCGGCCATCTCGCGGCCATGCAGGCGGCTGGCATGATCGGCCCCGGCCAGTCCGCGGAGGCGCTGGCAGGAGCGTTCTTCAGCCTCAATCTCGGCTATCTCGTCAGCCGCTTCGCGCTCGGCGCCGATCCGTTCGGCGCCGCCTGGGCGGACGACCGCGATGTCCAGGCCATCGTCACCCTGTTCCAGGCGACCTGCGGCTGAGCCGGCTCAGGCGCGCCAGCTGCGGCCATCCGCACCCTCGCAGCCCATGGGCGGCAGGCCGCGACCGAAATTCTTCTTCAGCTGGGCGCAGCCCCAGGCATTGAGCGGGCCAGGCAGGGCCTTGTTGATCGCGATGCCGACCTCGTCGAACGGCGACACCGTGTTGGTGACATAGGCGTGCCATTTGTAACCCATCGTCCCGAGCCCTGCGATCGCAAAGGCCAGCACGAACACCATCAGCCGCTTCATGAGAATCTCCTGTTCGGCCGATCTGTGGGCGTTCTCTGTTTCATCGCGGTGACGGGGCGGGATGTCAGTGTTTCGCGGGGAGGCGACGGGTCGTATGGGACAGGCCCTCTCCGGTCCTCATCCTGAGGTGCGAGGGAGCGTCAGCGACCGAGCCTCGAAGGATCAATGTGCGTAGGCGGTGACGAAGGAGGTCCTTCGAGGCTCGCTTCGCTCGCACCTCATGATGAGGTGAGGAGAGACCGTGACGCCGGAAGGGACCGTGCGCCCCCGTCTCACCCGAACCGCTCGATCCCGAACGGCTTGAGGTCCCGCCCGGGATCCTGCCCCAGCACCAGCGTGGCCGTCGTCTCGCCCATAATCGGGCCAAGCGTGTAGCCGTTCGAGGTGACGCAGGTGTAGAGCCCCGGCACGGCGGGGTGCTCGCCGATGATCGGCGCGCCGTCGATATTGATGTTCATGGCCGACCAGGTGCGCAGCACATGGAGCCGCCGGAGGGCCGGCACGACATGCTGGGCGACCCACAGATTGCCCTCGATGCTGGATCGGAGCGGCCGAGGATGGCCGCGCACGGGATCGAGCCCCGCCGTCCAGCCGCCGCCGATGATGACATTGCCATTGGCCGCCTGTTTCAGCGTCAGGTGGCGGGCGGCATGGGCCACCAGATGGCTGACGATCGGCTCGGCCGCCTCCGTCACCACCATCTGCAGCGGCGCGCCGAAGACCGGGACATCGACGCCGAGCATGGCGCCGATCCGCGAGGCGAAGGCACCGGCCGCATTGACCACCCGGGCCGCCCGGATCGGTCCCCGGCTGGTCGTCACCGTGAAGCCGGAGCCGTCGCGGCTGATCGCCTGCACCTCGGCGCCGGTGACGATGCGCGCGCCCGCCGCAAGGGCTGCTTCAGCCACGGCATTGGTCGCCACCAGCGGATTGATCTTGCCCTCCTGCGGGCAATAGGCGGCGCCGACGAAACGCTCGTCCAGGCCGGGCTCAAGCCGCCTGAGATCGTCGCGGCCGATCACCTGGCAATCGATGCCCTTGTCGCGCTCCACCGCCGTCTTGGCGGCGAGGAAGGCGAGATCGGCATCATTCTCGGCCACCATCATGCCGCCGGTGATGCTGATCTCGAAATCGGCCTTCAGCTCGGTCTCCAGCCGCTTCCACAGCGCGATGGAATCGCGCTGCAGCGGCAGGGTCAGCGCCGCTGGCTGACCACCGGCTTCGGCCTTGGCGCCGTGGTCGAAGGAGAGAAGCTGGGCATGCAGGCTGCCGGCATTGCCGCCCGACGCGCCGGAATTGACGGGATTGCGGTCGATGACGACCACGTCGTGGCCTGCGCGCGCGAGAAACAGGGCGGTCGACAGCCCGGCAATGCCGGCGCCAATGACCACAGTCGCAGCCTCTGACACCGGCAGCGGCTCGCCGGGGGATAGCGGCCGGTCGGGCAGATTGGAGCGGCGATGGCCGCCCCATTCCGGCTTCTCGGCGGCGAGCGCCGCCAAGGGCACCGGACGGACCGGTGCCTGCGGCGCGGGTAGCGCCGGTTCGGCGGCCGGTGCTCCCACCAGTTCGCGCAAGGCCGGCGCGCAATAACGTCCCTGGCAGCGGCCCATGCCGGCGCGGGTCAGCCGCTTCAGGCTCGCGACATCATTGAGGCCGTGGGTCTCGATCGTCGTCTTGAGAAGGCCGAGCGTCAGCCCCTCGCAGCGGCACACCAGCGTGTCGTCGCCGGCAAGCTGCGGGCGCGGGGCGGCGAACAGGGCCCAGAGTGCGGCCTGGAAACGCCGATGGCGGGCGAGCGTCGCCCGGGTCCGGCTCTCGTCGCCGGTCGCATGGAAATTCAGGCGGGTCGCGGCGGTGCGTCCGGCAAGCTCCCCCATGGCGCCGGCGACATGGGCGCCGCCGAAGCCGCCGGCTTCGCCCACCACGAAGACGTCCGCCTGGGCGGTGGCGCCCGCATCGTCGCGCTCGAGGATCAGGCTGCCATCGGCGCTCATCGCGAAGGGCAGGCCGAGCAGGCGCGGCAGGTCGCTTGCCGGCATGAAGCCGTCGCCGGTCAGGACCGCATCGACAGCCACGCGGATGGTCGGGCCGGTCGGCTGTCCATTCGCGTCGAGGGCGGCGAGAACGGCCGCTTCAACCTGGGTCTTGCCCTCGATCGCAATCAGCCGATGGCCGAAGAACAGCCGGGCACCGCTGGCGCGCAACGCCGCCAGTTCTGCGACCCCGCGCAGTGCCAGCGCCGGGCCTGCCAGCGCCAGTTTCGCCGCTTCCATGGGCCGGCTGACCGGATCGGGCGCGGCTTCGGCCAGCGACAGGCCGCTGACCCCGGCCCGCATCAGTTCACGCGCCACCTGGATATTGAGCGGACCATTGCCGGCCACCAGCACGCGCTTGCCCGCCAGCACACCATAGGATCGGACCAGCGTCTGCGCGCCGCCCGTGGTCATCGCGCCGGGCAGCGTCCAGCCCGGCACCATGACCGGGCGCTCATAGGCCCCGGTGGCGATGATCAGCATGCGCGGGCGAATGAGACCGGCCGTGCCATGGCGCAGCGTCGAGACGGTGAGCGCGCCGTCCTCGCCGCGCTCCACGCCCCAAGCGAGCGTCTCGCTTTCAAGCGTCGCACCGGCCGCGATCACCGAGGCGATCAGGGACGCGCCGGTGCGCATCTGGCGATCCGGAGCGGGAGCGGCCGGTGAGCCGTCCTGCTTGAAATATTGCCCGCCCGGCGCCGGGCGCTCGTCGATCAGCAGCACCTTGGCGCCCGTTTCGGCCGCCGCCAGCGCGGCCCTGAGGCCGCCGGGACCGGCGCCGACCACCAGCACATCGACGGCGCGGGGCTCGGGTGCGGCAAGCGGCACATCGGCGAGGTCGATCGCGGCAGCCTGGAACGAGACCTTGGCCGAAGCCTGGCGCTCCGCCTCCATGCCATGGCGGATCTTGGTGAGACACGCGCGCTGGCCGGCGCGGCCATCCACCACCACGAGGCAATCGTGGCAGACGCCCATGCCGCAATAGTGCCCGCGGGCACTGCCGTCCTTGGCCGTGCCTTGCGCGGTCAGGCCATGGGCGACCAGCGTCGCCGCCAGCGTTTCACCGGGCACGGCCGCGAGATCGCGGCCGTCGAAGCGGATCGTCGCTGTTGCCTCTGGCCGATCGAGCTGCATGGCTCAGCCGGCGAGATCGAAGCGCAGGCCGAACTGGTCCACCAGCGCCTTCATCTGGCGGTCCTTGGCCTCCGGCAGCGGCAGGCGCGGCGGGCGGGGATGGCCTGCGCCAAAGCCCATATGGTTCAGGAGCGACTTGGTGCCGCCGACATAATATTGGCCGAAGACAGCCTCGATCACCGGCAGCCAGTGGAGATAATGGGCGCGCGCCTCGAACACCTTGCCCTCGTCGGCCACCATCGAGAACAGCTTGGCCATCGGGCCCGGCGCGACATTGGAGGCAACCGCCACCCAGCCTTGCGCGCCCTCGACGAAGGATTCAAAGCCGAGAACGCCGCCGAACACCGTGAGATTGTCACCGCAGAGCCGGATGATGTCGCGCACCCGCGTCACTTCCAGTGTCGATTCCTTGATGTAGTCGCAGCCCTTGATCTCGGACAGGCGCTGGACCAGTTCCGGCTTCAGGTCGACGTTTGCCGTCGCCGGATTGTTGTAGACCATGATCGGAATGGTGATGCTCTCGGCCACCCACTTGTAGTGGTGAACGAGTTCGTCGTCGGTCGGCGTCGAATAGAACGGCGGGATGATCATCACCCCGTCGGCGCCGAGCTGTTCGGCCTGTTTCGACAGGCGCACCACGTCGCGGGTATCCTCCGCGCCGGTGCCGATCAGCACCGGCACCCGGCCGGCGGAGGTCTGGATCACGGTATCGGCGACCGCGCGCTTCTCCTCCTCGGAGAGCGAGAGGAACTCACCCGTCGAGCCCAGCGGGATCAGCCCGTGAATGCCCTGGCGGATCTGCCATTCGGTGAGGTCGCGAAGCGCCTTCAGGTCCACCGCGCCGTCGCGGTCATAGGGCGTGATCATCACGGTATAGGTGCCGCGGAAGCGCTTGCTCATGGCTTGTCCGAAGGAATGAGGAGAGAGAAACGGGGAGGATGGCTGCCGGCCATTATACAAGACGTATGCAAAACCGGCACAAGGCCCTTGCCAAGGCCCGCCTGACATCCGAGGCTGGAACGTCTCGGTCGCGTCCCATGGCGGGCGATGGAGGATGATGATTCATGGCGAGTGATACGCCGATTCCGGCCGACGATCTCGCGCGTTCCAGCGCCAATCTGTCGGGCCTCGCCTATGCGGCGCTGGCGCAGATGATCCACGGCCACAAGCTGCGCGGCGGCGACGTGATCCTGGAGGCGAAGCTCGCCGCCGAACTGTCGATCTCGCGCACGCCGATGCGCGAGGCCTTGCAGCGGCTGGAAGGCGAGGGGCTGATCGTCAAGAACGCGTCGCGCTCCTACATGGTGCGCACCGTTGGCCTCACCGAATATCTGCAGAGCCTGAAGGTCCGCGAGATCCTGGAGCCGGAGACGGCGGCGCTCGCCATCGGCAATATCGATCCTGCCGCGATGGAGGCGGTGAGGGCCGAAATCGCGGCGCTCAACGGCTCGCGCAGCTATGTTCGCGACGCCCACTGGACCTCCGACGCCAATCTCCACAACCTGTTCATCGATGCCTGCGGCAACCAGGTCATGAGCCACATGATCAAGGGCTTGCGCGCCACCACCCACCTGTTCGAGATCGATCGGCTGAAGGATCGCCTGATCCCCGACAATACCGAACATGTCGCGATCCTCGACGCGCTGGCCGAAGGCGACGCCAAGGCCGTGCGCAAGGCGGTCCACCACCATATCCGCAGCCTGCACCGTTTCGCGCTGAGCGTGGTGAGCTGAACTGGTCGCGGGCCTCATGCGGCCCCCGCGATGGTCAGGAGCCGGCGCGGCGTATCCACCAGCATCAGGTCGATCTCTGCCTGGGAGAACCCGCGGTCGCGCATCAGCTGCACGCCATTGGTGACCAGATGAGCATAGCCGTGGCCGCCGAAGCTTGCGAGCCTCGAGCGCGTGCAGATGTCGTGGGAAATGGCGACCTGGGCGCCGAGCCCGGCTTCGAACAGTTTCCGGATGGCGCGGATGCGCATCCAGTCATTCGGCAGGTCGGCGACGCCCATCCAGTATTGCGACGTCTCGATGCCGAAGAAATCATATTCCACCACGCAGCCGCGCCGGGCGAGCGCCAGGACCGCAGCATCGTCGGTCTCATAGGTGCGGTCCATGTGGTCGATGATCACCCGGGAGAGGTCGGCGCCTTCGGCCTCCAGCACGTCGAGAATCTCATGCGGCGCCTGCGGATGGCGACCGGGATGGACGGTGATCGTCGCGCCTGTTGCGCGTTGAGCCCGGGCGCCCGCCTGCAACGAGCGGCGCTCGAATGGCGTCATCGGCCAGGAACAGCCGATCTCGCCGATGATGCCGGCGCGGATGGCGGTACCATGAAGGCCTTCGCGCAGTTCGGCGACGATCGTCTCGGTCATCGCCTCGACGGAGAGCGCGAGTGTGGCCTCGTCCTGATAGCCCTCGGTATAGAAGCCTGATCCCGCGATGACATGCACGCCGGTGGCGTGCGCGATTGCCGCTAGCCCTTCAGTGTCCGGCGCGATGCCGGCAATGGTCATTTCCACGATGGCGCCGCCGCCGGCCGCCTTGAAGATCGCAGCCTCGCGGATCGCGATGTCGAGGTCCTGCAGGCGCTGGTTGCCGAAATGGTCGTTCGGCCGGTAGGCGACGGCAAAGGCATTGGCGAGATCGATTTCGACTTCCGAGCGGCCCGAACCCCTGAGCGTCCGCGGCGTGAGGTCGCAGAGCAGGTGCTCGTGCATCAATGTCGGGCCGAGCGTGGCCGGATCGATCGGCCCCGTGACCGTCATGACATGCGGATTCAAAACCCCGATCCTCCGGCTTCCCCGCTCGCCGCCCCGCCTGCTGCCTTCTTGGGCAACCAGGTGCCCGCTAAAGCCGCAGTGCCGCAGGCTTGCGGATGGCATGAAACTTTGCATACATTGTGTATGCCTTCGACGCCAGTCCGTCACGATCAAAGGATCACAGCAATGACCAATAAGCGCCCGCATGTGACCGCAGGCCTCGACCGGCGAACCTTCCTCACCGCTGCCGGTGCGGCGGCCGGCTCGCTTGCGCTCTCCGGCCGTCCGGCCAGCGCCCAGGCCAAGGTCTCGACGCCCAACATCATCAAGCAGGGCACGTTGATCATGTCGATCAACCCGACGCTGCCGCCGCTCCAGTTCGTCAATGACAAGGGCGAGCTTCAGGGCATGCGCGTCGAGCTTGGCAACGAGCTTGCCAAGACCCTCGGCCTGACGCCGGAATATGTCCGCATCGAATTCGCCGCCATGGTGCCGGGCCTCGCCGCCAAGCGCTGGGACATGATCAATACCGGCATCTTCTGGACCGAAGAGCGCTCGAAGCTCATGTACATGGTGCCCTATGAGCTGGCGGCCATCTCGTTCCTGGTGGGGCGTGGCAATCCGCTGAACATCGCCAAGTGGGAAGATCTCGCCGGCCGCTCGGTCGGCGTCGAGCTCGGCGGCATCGAGGAGCGGCGTACCCGCGAAGTCGACGAGATGCTGAAGAAGGCCGGCCTCAAGGGCATCGAGATCCGCACCTTCAACAATTTCGCCGAAGCCTTCCAGGCGCTCCGCGCCCGCCAGGTCGACGCCGCCACCTCGATCGATGCGACCGCCATGTTCTGGCAGGGCCGCGGCGATTTCCACCGCGCTGTCGCGGGCCTCTTCCCGCAGGTCGCCACCTTCGCCTTCGCCAACAAGACGTTGGCCAACGAAGCGGTCGGCGGGCTCAACGCGCTGAAGAAGTCCGGCTATTACGACCAGCTGTTCGACAAGTACGGCGTGCTGAAGATCGCGGAGCCGGAATTCTCCATCAGGGGTCCCGGCCCGGCATGATCCGCGGGCTCATTGCCTGATCCCAGCGCGGCGGGCCCTCCCGCCGCGCTTTTTCGTGGAATGCCGTCCAAGCAGGAGACATCCGATGCAGGTCTGGAGTTGGTCCGGCTTCTGGAGCTATTTCGTCAATCCCTATCTGATCGGCGGTGCCGGCGTGACGCTGGGGCTGACGGTAGCGACCCTGTTTCTCGGCTTCATCCTGGCCTTCGTGCTGGTGCTGTTCCGGTTGTCCGGCAACCGGTTCCTGTCGGGCATTGCGCGCGGCCATGTCTGGCTGTTTCGCGGCACGCCGCTGCTGGTCCAGCTGATCATCATCTATACCGGCCTGCCGCAGCTCGGCATCATCCGGCTGAACGTCATTGAATCGGCCCTTCTCGGCCTGGTGCTGAACGAGGCCGCCTATCTCTCGGAAATCCTGCGCGGCGGCATCCAGTCGGTGCCGGCCGGCCAGCGCGACGCCGCCATGGCGCTCGGCCTCAACCGCTGGAAGGCCTTCGTCCTGATCACCATGCCGCAGGCCATGCGGGTCATCGTGCCGGCACTCGGCAATTCGGTAAACGGCCTCCTCAAGACCACGTCGATTGCCTCGGTCATCTCGATGGAAGAGCTTCTCAGGCGCGGCCAGGTGCTGATGCAGCAGCGCTTCGAGGTGCTCGAAGTGTTCATGGTCATCGCCATCTTCTACCTCCTCATGACCACGGTTTGGGACATGGTCCAGCGGCGGATCGAGGCCTATTACGCCAAGGCCTATGCGGTCCGGGTGGAGACCACCAAGGAACTCGCCCGCGATGACCGCTGACGCGGCGCGGCGCGGCACGCGCTTCGGCATTATCGGCTTCGGCCGCATCGGCCGCCGGATCGCCGAGCGCCTGGCCGGGACGCAGGATGCGCCGGAACTGGCCGGCGTGCTGGTGAGCGCGGAGCGGCAGCAGGCGGTGGCTGGTATTGTCGGCGAGGAACGGGTCTTCACCGATCCCGCAGTCTTTCTGGGCCTTGGCCTTGATGTCGTGGTGGAATGCGCCTCTGCCGCAGCGCTCGCCGCGCTTGGTCCGGCCGTGCTCGCCTCCGGCGCCGATCTCATGCCGCTGTCGCTCGCAGCCTTTGCCGATCACGTCGTCGAACAACGCCTGCGCACCGCGGCCGCGACGGGTCCGGGCCGGCTGGAAATCCCGGCGGGCGCCATGGGCTCGATCGAGTTTCTCGCCGCCGCCCGCGAAGACGTCCTCTCCGCCGTCACCTTCCGCGCCGCCTATCCCGTTGAACGCTGGCGCGGGTCGGCAGCAGAAGCCATGACGGATCTCGCCGGCGTCACCGCGCCGACGACCTTTCTCCGCACCAGCGTGCGCGAGGCGGTCCGCCAGTTCCCGCGCCATATCAATGTCGCCGTCGGCGTGGCGCTCGCAGGCCTCGGCCTCGACGAGACCACGGCCGAACTGACCGCCGATCCCGCCATCACCCAGGCCCGCTTCGAGGTCGAGGCGATCGCCGGTCCGGGGCCGGTCTATCTCAGGGTCGATGGCCGCGATGCGCCGCTCGGTTCCGACCCGATCGACTACACCACCTTCAGCCTGATCCGGCTCCTGCGCCGGCGTCAGGCCCGCATCATGATCTGAGCCGGAGAACAGCCATGGCCGGACCCGATCTCGACACCATTCTGGCCGCCGCGGCGGCCCGTCGTGACCAGTCGCTTGCGACCCTGCGCGGCCTGATCGCCGCCGGTCGCGACGGTGAGGCCGCCGTTCAGGCGCTGGTCGCGGCCAGCGCCACGGCCGCAGGCGCCGTTGTGGAAACGGTGGCCTACCGCCCCGATGACGTGCCGATGGTCGAGGAATTCGCCGATACCGGTGCGATCGACACGGGCGAGCGCAGCTGCGTGGTGGCGCGGCTGAAAGGCACTGGCGGCGGCCGCAGCCTGATCTTCTTCGCCCATCCCGACAGCGAGCCTGTGACATCAGCCGATCGCTGGCGGCATGATCCCTTCGCGGGCGAGATCGCTGACGGCCGCATCCATGGCTGGGGCGTCGCCGACGACCTCGCCGGTGTCGCCATCATGGTCGAGGCGCTGGCGATCGTCACCGCGGCAGGAGGCCGTCCTGCAGGCGACGTGATCCTCGTCTCGACGCCGAGCAAGCGCCATGCGCGCGGCGTCTCGGCGCTGATGCATCAGGGCCTCACTGCCGATGCCGCGGTCTATCTCCACCCAGCCGAGTCCGGGGCCGGCATGGGCGAGATCAAGGCGCTGGCCTCGGGGCAGGTCGAGTTCCGGGTGATCGTCGAGGGCAAGGCGCCGCCGACCACCGAACCGCTCCAGACCGGCTTTGCCCATCTCGCCGAAAATCCGATCGACAAGATCATGCTGATCGCGGCGGCGCTGCAGCGCCTCGATGTCGAGCGCGCCGCCCGCGTCCACCATCCGGCGCTTCACGGCGAGGTCGGCCGCTCGACCAATCTCATGCTGTCGGACATATCGGCGGGCGATCCCGACCGGCTCGCCCGTGTTCCCGCGACCTGCCGGCTGGGGGCTGCTTTGTCATTCCCGCCGGGCGAGAAGCTCTCGGCGGTGGTGGCCGAGATCGAGGCGGCGATTGCTGGGGCTGTTGCCGGTGATGCCTGGCTTACCGCTCATCCGCCCCGGATCGTCTGGCATTCCGGCACCAGCGCGGCCGAGATCGCGCCGGCCCATCCGCTGTTCCAGGTGGCCGCCGAGGCGGTCGCGCGGATCACCGGCAAGCCGCCCATCGTCAATCCGATGCATACCGGCAGCGACATCCGCAATCCGATCGTCCAGCGCGGCATCCCGACCATCGGGCTTGGGCCGCTCTGCGGTGATCTCAGCCAGAATGGCAGCGTCGACGAATGGGTCGATGTCGAGGATTACCTGCGCGCGGTCGCGGTTGCCGCCGGCATCATCGCGGGATGGTGCGGGGAGGGGTGAGCACTTGCTTCGCCCGCTCGGGCCAACACTTTACGTCATGGCCGGGCTTCTCCCGGCCATTCCCGTCTTTGCCTTCCGCTTGGTAGAACGCAGTCGTGGATGCCGCCGCAAGGGCGGGCATGACGCCTATTGGGTGACGCGCCGCCCGACAGGTGAGGCCTCCTCTTCACCTCTCCCCGTTGGGGAGAGGTCGGCGCCTGAAAGGCGACGGGTGAGGGGGCGAGCTCTCGTCAGGGGAGGGTGAAGGTCGCGCCAGCGGAGGCGGTGACCTCAGCCTTCCGCCACGACCGGGTTCGACAGCACGCCAATGCCCTCGATCTCGATCTCGATCGTGTCGCCCGGCTTCATGAAGACCGGGGGCTTGCGCGCGTAGCCGACGCCTTCCGGCGTGCCCATGGCGATCATGTCGCCGGGGCGGAGCGTGGTGAATTCCGAGCAGAGCGACACGGCCTTCGCCGCCGAGAAGATCATGTCGTTGGTGTTCGACGACTGCATGGTCTGACCGTTCAGCCGCGAGGCGATCTTCAGCCCATGCGCGCCCGGCGGCAGCTCGTCCGGGGTCACGATGACCGGTCCGACGCCACCGGTGCGGTCGAAATTCTTGCCCGGCGTCCACTGGCTCGACTTGCGTTGGAAATCGCGCACCGAGCCGTCATTGAAGCAGGTATAGCCGAACACGTGGTCGAGGGCGGAGGCTTCCGGAATGTGCCGGCCGCCCGTGCCGATGACGATCATCAGCTCGGCCTCGTAGTCGAACTTGTCGGAAACGGTCGGGCGCACCATCGGCTCGCCGGGGCCGGTCATCGAATCGCGCACGCGCAGGAAGAAGGCCGGATAGGTCGGGATCTCGTTGCCGCCCTCCTTGGCATGGAGCGCATAATTGAGACCGACACAGATCACCTTGTGGGTGGCCGAGACCGGATAGCGGGCGACAAGGCCCTTGGCCGGCACGCTCTTCGCGCCGCCTTTCGCGAGGGCGGCCTTGATCGTGGCCAGCATGGCCGGGCCACCGGCCGCGACATCCTCCAGCTCGTGCGGCAGGCTTTGATCGAGCGCCTTCAGGTCTATGGCCTGGTCGCCGGTGACGATGGCAAGGGCAGGGCGTCCGTTATCGGTATAGGGGAGAAATCGCATGGTTTCCTCGGTGTTTCCGGCGCCGACTATTGCCGGAACCGGCCGATTTGCAAGCTCATGCGAGCCCTGCCTGCAGCGCGCGGATCCCTGGTGGAATGTCTGTCCTGGCCGCACCCTTGATGACGGTTCGGACAGACCATGTTGAAAAACAACGAAAAATGTCGATTGCATCAGAGTTTGTCTGTAATTTTAGACAAATGCGCAGAGGGTTCCTGAAGACGCCGATGCGAACGTCAGCCCATCATCCCAAGAGAGAGAGCGGGACATGGGCATTTTTGGGCGCAGTGCAAAGCAGACAGAACTCGAGGCCGAGGTCTCGGCCATTCGCCGGTCGCAGGCGGTGATTGAATTCAACCTCGACGGCACGATTACCTCGGCCAACGCCATATTCCTTGAGGCGATGGGCTATGCCGGCGATGACATTGTCGGGATGCATCATCGCATCTTCGTCGACGCCGCCGAGCGCGAGACGCCGGACTATCGCGAGTTCTGGAAGGCAATGGCGCGCGGCGAGTTCCAGGGCGGCGAGTACCGCAGGATTGCCAAGGATGGCCACGATGTCTGGATCCAGGCGACCTACACGCCGATCGTCGACAGCTCGGGCCGGCCGACCAAGGTCGTGAAGTATGCCAGCGACATCACCCGCGCCAAGATGCACCTCGCCAATATCGAAGGTCAGATCGCGGCGTTCAACCGCTCCCAGGCTGTGATCGAGTTCAGCCTCGACGGCACGATCATCGATGCCAATGACAATTTCACCGACGTGATCGGCTACTCGCTCGCCGAGATCCAGGGCAAGCATCACCGGATGTTCGTCGATCCCACCGACCGCGACAGCGCTGCCTATCGCGAGTTCTGGGCGCGGCTTGCGCGCGGTGAGTTCCAGGCAGCCGAGTATCGCCGTATCGGCAAGGGGGGGCGCGAGATCTGGATCCTGGCCTCATACAATCCAATCCTCGATCCCAAGGGCAAGCCGTTCAAGGTTGTGAAGCTTGCCTCCAACATCACAGAGCAGGTGATGCGCCGCAAGAAGACCGAATTCGTCTCGTCGATCGTCACCCAGGTGGCCGCCGGCGCCGAGGAGCTCGAGGCCTCGATCCGCGACATTTCGCAGAACATGTTGCGCTCCAAGGATGCCGCCGATACCGCCGTCAACAGCGTCGATGCCGCCGACAGCCAGACCGCCCGGCTGACCGCCGCGGCGGCCTCCATGACCGGCATCCTCGACATGATCAACAACATCACCGGCCAGATCAATCTGCTGGCGCTCAACGCCACGATCGAGGCGGCCCGCGCCGGCGAGGCAGGCCGCGGCTTTGCGGTGGTCGCCAACGAGGTGAAGGGCCTGGCAGCCCAGGCCCGCCACGCCTCCGACCAGATCGCCTCCGAGATCGAATCGATGCGCGGCATCTCCAGCGATGTCCTCATGGGTCTGGAGACGATCAAGGCGTCGATCGACAGCGTCCGCAGCTTCGTCAATTCCACCGCCAGCGCGGTGGAAGAGCAGAGCGCGGTGACCGGAGAGATGGCGAGCACGATCCAGCGCGCAGCCGTCGAGGCGATGGCGCTTCAGGCCGCGGCCTGAAAATAAGCTCATTAGAGGAAAATAAGCCTTGACAGCGTGACGCTGCTCCGGTAGGTTTGCGTCATGTTCAACAAGTGCGCCCGGCGGGAGACATCCCGGCCGGGCGTTTTGTTTGGGCCGGGGCAAAGGCGCTGACGGCCGGCCCCGGCATGTCCTCACGCTATCGAGGCTGCCCCTTGCCATCGCTCACCACCAAGTTCCTGCGCGCCCCCGAACAGCTCGGCGAGATCCGCCGGCTCTACGAGGGCGATGTCCTCCCCGTGCGCGAGATTGCGCGCCGCTTCGAAGTCGCGGCCTCCACCATCTATGCACTGCGCGAACGCGAGAACTGGCCGAAGCGCATCCAGCGCACCAGCATCGCCGCGCTGAAGAGCGACGGCGGCTATCTCTGCCCCGGCCTCAAGCTGTGCCCGGAGCGGGCGAGCGTCGTCGCCGGGCTCTGGGCAGCGCTGGAGCGCGAGGTGGCGGAGGCAACCGCCGCCATCGGCGGCTCCGACCGCACCGCACGAGCCCGCGATCTTGGCGTGCTGACGCGGGCCCTCGACAAGCTGGTCGAATTCGACCGTGCCCGCCTCGCCGCCCGCGCCGATGACGGCAAGTTGGCCACCCCGGAGACGCTGGATGACCTCCGCCGCGATCTTGCGCGCCGCCTTGATGCGCTCGAGCGGGCAGGGGCGCCTGGAAACGTTTCTGGCGAGCCTGAGCGCAGCTGAGGCCGCGATCCTTGCCGCCGACTGGGAAATCTTCGCGCGTGCCGACCAGCTGCCGCCGCCCGGCGACTGGTCCACCTGGGCGATCATCGGTGGCCGCGGCTCGGGTAAGACCCGCGCCGGCGCCGAATGGGTGGCGGGCGCCGTCCATGGCCGACTGGGCGCCGCGCCGGTCGGCCGCATCGCGCTGGTCGGCGAGACCATGGCCGCCGTCCGCGACGTGATGGTGGAGGGTGTTTCGGGCCTCCTGCATGTCGGCTTTGCCAGCGAGCGCCCCCTGTGGGAACCGTCCAAGCGCCGCCTGACCTTTCCCAATGGCGCGGTGGCTCTGGCCTTCTCGTCGGAAGACCCGGAAGCGTTGCGCGGCCCTCAATTCGATGCCGCCTGGGCGGATGAGGCCGGCAAATGGGTGCGCGCAGAGGCCACCTGGGACATGCTCGCCTTCGGATTGCGGCTGGGCGAGCGCCCGCGCACCGTGGTCACCACCACGCCGCGCCCGACGCCGCTGATGCGCCGGCTTCTCGCCGATCCCTCGACCGTGGTGACCCGGGCGACCACCGCCGACAATGCGGCGAACCTCGCGCCGGGTTTTGTCGCGGCGCTGACCCGCCGCTATGGCGGCACGCGGCTCGGCCGCCAGGAACTGGATGGCGAACTGATCGACGACCGCGAGGGCGCGCTGTTTGCCCGCGACGCGATCGAAGCGTCGCGGGTGCACGCGGCCCCGCCGCTCGTCCGCATTGTCGTCGCTGTCGATCCGCCGGCCTCGCACCGTAAAGGCGCCGATGCCTGCGGCATTGTCGCGGCTGGGATCGATGCCGAGGACCAGGTCTTCGTGCTGGCCGATCACAGCGCGGCGGGTCTGAAGCCCGATGAATGGGCGGCACGTGCCGCCGCGCTCTATCGGGCTGTCGAGGCCGACAGCCTCGTCGTCGAGGTCAATCAGGGCGGCGACATGGTGACCGCGGTCATGGGCGAGGTCGCGCCCGATATTCCTGTGACGGCGGTGCGCGCCATCCGCTCCAAGCATCTGCGGGCCGAGCCGGTGGCAGCGCTCTATGCGCAGGGACGCGTCCACCATGTCGGTGCGCTGCCTGAACTCGAAGATGAACTCGCCGATTTCGGTCCCTCGGGCCTCTCCTCGGGCCGCTCGCCCGACCAGCTCGACGCGCTGGTATGGGCGGTGACCCATCTGGCGCTCCGGCCCGTGCCGCAGGCGCGTGTCAGGGGGCTGTGAGGAGCGAGATGATGACACGCCGATCGATCCAGCTTGACATCGTAGAGCTCTACTGCGGGGCAATCGAATTGTACGTCCAAGGCAAACACATTGCATTGAAGCGCAGGTCCTTGGACCAGCGGTTTGACCGCGCTCAGCCTCGTGTGCCCGCGGGCCAAGAAGGCGCCGGTCGCTGGACAGGCAATGGCGCGGCCAATGTAGTGGCGGGTAGCGTTGTGCCGATATGTATTCCAACGGGCATCGCGCGCTATGCCGACAGTTTCGGCAACAAGAGTTGGAGCGCTACATTTGACTGTTATGATGGCACCTCATTTCGGCGCAGCGGTTCGGGGAGCAGCCCGCCGGGTGTGGTCCGTCAGCCAGCTTGAGATCACCAAGTGAGAGATTGGAAGGTCGCAATCGACCGGAGGGCCTGCGATGACGATCTTGGCGACGGACGAGAACGGCTTCAACCACGCGGGCGCTGTGCGGTTGTCCGACGACGCGCTGGGCATGGCCCTTGAGTTCGCCGCGTCCATCGGTGCGGGGCCGCAGGGCCGGCGCCTCGTCAGCTTCGACTGGTCACGGACCCAGAGCTTCCGGAAAAGCCGCGATGCCGAGTGGCAGGATATCGGCCCCGGCCTCGCCCTTGTCGGTTATGAGCGGAGCGAGGTGCCGCCCTACGCCGTCCATCGGCAGGGCGGTCTCGCCTTCGCCGCCAAGATCCCGACAGATGTGCTGGCCGATCACCCGGAACGCCTGATCGTGCGGGACGACCAGCAGGCCTTCCAGCTCGCCTTGACCTGAGCGGTGCCGCCGCTGGCACAAGCCAATGCCCGTTTGCACCGCCGTGCCCTTCCGCTAGCCTGATCCATCGGCGGGGGCTGCGATGAGCTGGATCAATACTGAACATCGCTACGGGCGGTGGACCAAGGTCTATCACTGGCTGATTGTGGGTCTGTTCGCCTGGCAATATGTCGCCGGCTTCGTGATGCAGCGCATGGCGGAGGGCGAGCTTGTTCTGGGGCTCAGCCAGGACACGCTGTTCAACTGGCACAAGTCGCTTGGACTGGTGGCGCTCGCCATCGCGATCCTCAGAATTCTGAACCGCCGGGTCGGCAGCCTGCCGAACTGGGCGCCGACCCTGACCGACGGTGAAAAGCGCTTCATCCACCGCGCCGAGCAGGTGTTCTACGCCGCCATGGTCGTGATGCCGGTCTCCGGCTTCCTGTTCGTCATGGCCGGCGACTACGGCGTGATGCTGTTCGGCCGCTGGCCGCTGCCCAATCCAATCGGCAAGATCGGCTGGCTGGCAACGCTCGCGCAAGGGATTCACATCGGGGCCGCCTGGTGCCTCGCCGCCGCCATGCTCGGCCATATCGGCCTCGTCGTCTGGCACCAGCTTGTGATGCGCGATGGCCTGCTCTGGCGGATGCTGCCGGCAAGCCTCGGACCCAAGACCCCGCCGCGCTGAGCTGCTTCGCTGGAGCGAGGCGGGCGCCGCGCCTGCTTCGTTCCAAGGAGCCACCATGTCCTTCCTCTCCCAGCTGTTCCGTGCGCCGGAACAGAAGCGCTCGCGCACGGCAGCTTTGGTCGCGCTCTCCGGGCCCGGCCGCCCGGTCTGGACGGCGCGCGATCCCAAGCGCTTCGTCGCCGAGGCGCTCTCCTGCAATCCCGTGGCGGCCCGCGCCGTTCAAAGGGTATCGCAGGCGGTGGCCGAGATCCCATTCCAGGTGACAAAGGACAGCGCAGACGCCTCCGCCCATCCGGCTGTCGTGCTGATCGACCAGCCGAACGAGACGCAGGACCGTGTGCGCCTCGTCGAGGGCCTGACCGCCCACCTCCTGCTCACCGGCAATGCCTATGTCGAGGCGGTCGTGGTCGACGGGCGCGTGGCGGAACTTCATGGCCTCCGGCCCGACCGCATGCGGCTCATTCCCGGCGAGGGCGGCCGTCCCGCCGCCTTCGACTATGAGGTGGACGGCCGCGCTGTGCGCTTCGTACAGGAGGGGCCGGTTCCGCCCATCCTGCAGCTCAGCCTGCCGCATCCCTTCGACGACCATTTCGGTCTGGCGCCGCTGGCGGCTGCGGCCTCGGCCATCGACATCCACAATGCCGCAACGCGCTGGACCAAGGCGCTGCTCGACAATGCGGCGAGGCCCTCCGGCGCGCTGGTCTATTCCGGCGAGGGCACGCTGAGCGACGAGCAGTTTGAGCGGCTGAAGGGCGAGCTCGACGAGGGTTTCAGCGGCGCGCGCAATGCCGGCCGGCCCATGCTGCTGGAGGGCGGGCTCGACTGGAAGGCCCTGTCACTGTCGCCGCGCGATATGGATTTCATGGAGGCCAAGCACGGCGCGGCGCGCGAGATTGCGCTCGCCTTTGGCGTGCCGCCGCTGGTCCTCGGCATTCCCGGTGACGCCACCTATGCCAATTATCAGGAGGCCAACCGCGCCTTCTGCCGCGACACGGCGCTGCCGCTCGCCCGCCGCATCATGGCGGCGCTCATCGGCTGGCTGGCGCCGGGCGAGGGGCTTTTGGCCATCGCCGATGAGGATCAGATCGGCGCGCTTCATGCCGAGCGCGAAAGCCTCTGGCGGCGCGTCGGCGCGGCGGGCTTTCTGGCCGATAGCGAGAAGCGTGTGGCGGTCGGCTATCCGGCGGAGAAGCCGGAGAGGTGACGAACCGTCATCGGTTCCGCTGAGCTCGCATTGTTCCTTCCTCATCCTGAGGTGCTCGCCGCAGGCGAGCCTCGAAGGACCTCTTCTGCGCCAGGCGGCACCACGTCCTTCGAGGCTCGCTACGCTCGCACCTCAGGATGAGGACTGGAGAGATCGGGCCGTTGCGCACCGCGCCTAGACCGCCCACCCCCCAGGAGCCCCGCTCATGCTGCCACAGACCGCCGAACCGGTCGTGCGCGCCTTTGTCGAGCGCGCCGATCTCGCAAGCCTCGCCCTCTTCATGTGGGCCGCCGTCACCACCGGCCTGCTCGTCTGGACGCTGCGGGAGCTTAGCCAGGCCAACCGCCGCTTCGATGCCTTCGTGCGCGAGCTCGCCCGCTTCAACGAGCGCGCCTCGCGCGACTGATCCCGGAGTTCCCTCAATGATCCGCCTGATCAAGCCACGTGCCGCACCAGCGCCCCGCCTTGCCGACGAACCGATCCGCCGCTTCGTGGCGGTGCTGGCCTCCCTCGAGGCGCGCCCGCGCCCCGGCACGGCAGTGTCTGCTTCGCCGAAACCCGCCAAGGCCAATGTCCCCCGTGCCGAGACCGGGAGGCGCCGATGAGCGCCCGGTTCGACACCGCCACGGGCCTCTTCACCGGCTATGCCTCGCTGTTCGGCCTGGCCGATGCGCAGAAGGACGTGGTCGAGCCCGGCGCCTTCGCCGCGACGCTCGCCCGCCGCGGCCCCGCCGGCATCCGCATGCTCTGGCAGCATGATCCGGCGACGCCGCTCGGCCTCTGGCTGGCTCTCACCGAGGACGAACGGGGCCTGCGGGTCACGGGAAAGCTCACCACCTCCACCGCCCGCGGCGCCGAGACGCTGGATCTGCTGCGCGCCGGTGCGCTGGACGGCCTCTCCATCGGATTCAAGGCGGTGAAGGCCGCAGCCGACCGCAGGCGGGGCCTGAGACGGCTGATCGAGATCGACCTCTGGGAGGTCTCGATTGTCACCTTTCCAGCTCTGCCCGGCGCGCGGGTGACCGCGCTGGGGTGAGCCGGCCGCGCCGCACCTGACCTGACAGGCGGGACCCTTCGACATGATCGAACCGAACGAACGAGCGGCCCTGGCCGCGCGGCAGATGCTGCTTGCCCGCGCCATGCGGATCGGCTGGCTCGGCGTCTCCATTGATGTGGCGCGGATGCGCCTGGCGCTCAGGCAGTTCAACCCGGAGCAGCCGCGCGTGCCGGCCGGCCAGTCCGGCGGCGGGCAATGGACGGGCGAGGGCGATACGGTTGCGCCGACACCGGCGGCCGACAGCCCGGCTCGCGAGGTCACGACCGATGCCAGCGGCGCTACGGTGGAGACCACGCGCCGACCCGATGGCTCCATCGTCGCGACGACGCACAATCCCGACGGCTCCGCAATTCGGTCCGAATATGCCGCGTCGCGCACTGCGGGCTACGACGAGCGCCACGTGGTCATGGCGGCGGATGGCGCAAGCCGCAGCTTCGAAACTGAGGGCAACGTCCAGACCATTCGGGACGGGGCTGGCCGCGTCCTGAGCCGCACAGAATGGACGCCTGCCGGACCCGAGGCACAACCGGTGGTCCAGCAGGCCTATCTGCAGCCAGGAGTGGGCGCCAAGACCGTCGAGTTGGGGCTGATGCTCTATGGCGCCCTGGCCGGTCGCAATGTCGGTGGCACTCAGGCCGTTGCCGCCTTCAACTCTCGCGAATATTCGTCATCCGGTAATATTGCGGATCCGCAGCTGAGCTTCGTTGGCAGACTGACGCAGCAGGAACTCGATGATTTATGCGAGAGGCGCGGGGACGTTCAGGCTATGACGAACGAGGCTGCCAAATACTACAGGCGAGAACATCCCGACATGTCGCCGCAGAATTTTGGGACGGCCGTCCATGCAGCAGTCGCAAGGGAGGTCGGAAAGAGTGATCCTGATTTTAGGGCCGAATTTTCTCTGATTAAGTCAGAAGAAGCAGGCTATGGTCAGCTGGGTTCAATTCGCATTGACGTCTTCGAGAGAACAAAAAACGATGTCGTCTGTGTCTATGATATCAAGACAGGGCAGAGTGGGCTGACGTCGGCGCGCATCGCCGAGATTGCTGGCAATGTCGCCAGTATCTATAGGACTAAGAGGTTCACCATTACCGAAATTCGGCCGGAGTGATGACGACTGTCGCTGATGTCAAGCAAGTGACAAGATCTCTTCTGCAGCGCAACACCGATCTTGCGCTCGTGGGGCGGAAGCTTGTCTTGCGGCCGGTCAAGCATGTCGCGCGGTTCGTCATGATCGACCGATGTTCGTCCCAGGACGAGTTCGTTCCTCAATGGGCTGTGACGCACTTGTTCGAACCCAAGCGGTTTCTGCCCCTTCAGTTCGGGCAATTCCTCTATCCACCGGGACGGAAACGCTGGACGAGGGACGTGCCCGACCTGGTCGATCGGCTGACCGAATGCGTGGAAGAAATGGCCTTGCCGGAATTGCGCGCCCGACCGCTTCTTGAAGACTACATCGCCTATTGCGAGTATCCGCCGCCGGGTCATCCCCGGCCAGCCACCAACGGTCTTCTCTTTAGACGTCCCATCCTCCGGGCCGCCATGGGCGATCTTATCGGCGCATTGTCTGATTGTGAGCTGCTGGAAGCCGCTTCAAGGAATTTTGTCCCTTTCTATCGGGAGGAATTCGACCGTGCCGTCTACGAACTGCTCCCGCCCTTGCGCGCTGGCGATAGTCACGCGGTCGCTACCCTGCTGCATTCCTGGGAAGCCTTCACGGTAAAGACCAACAAACTTGAACATCTCTGGGAGCCGACGCCGTTTCCGCTGGAGACCGGGGAGTTGGCATCGTGATGCTCTGGTCGGCCTGGTCCCGCATTGTAGGGCCCGTCAATGCCGACAACCGGGCGAGCGCGCTTGAGAGTGGGCTCATCCGCGACACTGACAAATGGGACAGGCGGCAATGAAGACAATCACGTACGCATTTCCGCACGGCCTCATTTTCTTGAGCTCCCCGACTGACATGACGCCGCCTGTCCCGACCTACGCCACACAATTTCGGTTCACCCAAAGTTGCCTGAGCGTCGTCTGCCAGCATGAGCAAGAGGGCACCACCGAGCTTTCGATCGGGACGCCCGAAGAGGTCGATCCGGGCTATGCGCCTGTGGTGAGCGGCGTGATCGCCACGCCGACCCGGCAGCTGGCCGTCTCCACCTCCGCGGCTGACGACATCCTCTCCATTTCGGTTCCGGACATCGAAACCCTGCTCAGGGTGTGGGTCAATCACCGCCAATGGCCGGACAAGGTGCAGGTCGGCATTGGGGGAGCGGAGGTCGAGCACCAGATGAGCCGGAATGTCTTCTTCTAGGCCGAGCGCGCTGATGATTGCGAGGCCCATCCAGTGACGCCTGTCGCCCAACTCGCAGAATGCTGCGGCCGCTCCTGCAGCGGCACCCCGATCTGACCTTTCACCGGCTCTCGATCGTCGTCATGCCCGTCCAGCATCTCGTCCGCTGGGGCATGATTGACCGGACCGGCGGCCCGGACCTGCGCAGCGTGACGAGCCGCGTGGGGTTTCTCTGTCAGCCTGATGGCGTTCTCGGTGGCCGCGCCAATCTGATCTACCCGCCCGCCAAATAGGGCGGCTGGCGGCTGTCGGACCCTCTCATGGCGGAGAAGCTGTTCGCGCAGATCGAGCCAGTCGTGCTCGACGAACTGCGTGCCACCCGGACCCTCGACGACTATGCTCACTTCCTCCATTGCGGCGTGCCGAGCCCCGTCTTCTATCGCTATCACCTGGAATATTTGGTGGTCGCCGTGGCGCACGGCGATCTCAAGACGGCTGCGATCATGTGCAAGGCGCTGGAAACGGGCCAGAGCCGTTTTGCCGATCCCGATCTGGCCGACTACGCGGCGCCCATCATCGGCCGGCTCCACCCGCTCATCCAGGCGCGGGACCGGGCCGGCCTCGCAGCCGTGCTCCGCGAGTATGAGGCGCTGACCGTCAAAGCCAACAAGCTCGAACCCCTGTGGCAGCCAACACCGTTCCCGCTGGAACTGGAGTCTGATGCGGGATCAGAGTCATGACCCACACCGCCGGCTTCCAACGCATCCGCCAAATCCTGATGGCCCATTGGGACCCGATCGGCATTGCCGATGTCCCGGCCTGCGCCGATGAATATGACGACTATGTCCGCGTTCTGGTGCGGCACCTTGCCGGTGAGATGTCGCAAGCTGGCCTTGCCGCTTATCTGGTCGACATCGAGATCGCCTGGATGGGACTGACGCCCAACCCCGACAGAGCGCAGCGTGTCGCGGCCCTCTTGCTCGCTCCAAACTGACCTTACTGCTCCCGTCCAAGCCAGGGCGCTTGGTGCCGAACTGGGCCTCGCCCACGATGCGCTGATGCGTCTCCACGAGGCCGTCTGCCGGGAGTGGCGCATACGCGAGATACAGGTTGTTACACGCCGTTACGCATAGAATTGTACAAATTTATGCCTTGTTTAAATAGATGCGGCATGGTGCCCAACGGGAAAAGAATTTCCTTGAGTATCTTGTGCTGCGAAACGAGGAGGTTGTCGCGCAAATATTTGAGAACTGACGATGTCGTACATTGTGTTGGTTGTGCTTCTGTACGCATTTTTGGGAATGTTTTATAAATATATATTGTCAAAGATGGATAGGAACGAAGCCTCTCAGCCTGTCATCTATATTATCGTATCGGTCGCGCTGATCGTGTGGACAGGGTTGTTGATTGTGCTCGTGCATTAAAATCGAGTTGCAGTGCAGCAAATCCGCGGTTCTGTGCGGACCATCTGCCGCATATTTCGCCGCCGCCTGACGAGACCCGATCCACCTCATCACCCCAGCCGCCCGCACCCGCGAGGCGGCTTTTTCTTTGGCCCTTTCCACCCCAACCTCAAGGGAATCCTGCCTCATGACCCTCGACATCCGTTCTGCCGCTTCCCCCGAGACCAAGGCGCTGGCGCCGGAGGCCGGCCTCACCCACGAGGCGCTGATGCGCGCCCACGAGGCCTTCAAGGAGACCAATGATCTGCGCCTCGTCGCCGACGAGCGGCGCGCCGCCGATGTGCTGCTCGACGACAAGCTTGCCCGCATCAATGCCGAACTCGACGCCAAGATGCAGCGTATCGAGCGCCTGGCTGTGGAGGCGCGCCGGCCGGCGCTCGGCCTGGAGCGGCCCGACAAGGGCTTGGCCGCCTGCCAGCACAAGGCGGCCTTCGAGGCCTATATGCGCTCCGGCGAGACGCAGGGGCTCAGGGTTCTCGAGACCCGCGCGCTGTCGGCGGGCTCCGGGCCGGATGGCGGCTATCTCGCCCCGCCCGAGGTCGAGACGACGGTGACCCAACGCCTGGCTGCCATCTCGCCGATCCGCGCCATTGCCGGCGTCCGCCAGGTGTCGGCGCCAAGCTTCAAGCGCCCCTTTGCCAAGACCGGTCCGGCCTTCGGTTGGGTCGGCGAGACGGCATCGCGCACCACCACCGATTCGCCCGTGCTCGCCGAACAGGTCTTCCCGGCCATGGAGCTCTACGCCATGCCGGCGGCCACCCAGACGTTGATCGATGACGCCGCCGTCGATCTCGAACAATGGATCGCCTCGGAGGTCGAGACAGTCTTCGCCGAGCAGGAGGGCAAGGCCTTCGTGTCAGGCGATGGCACCAACAAGCCGACCGGCTTCCTCACCCAGACGCTGGTGGCCAATGCCTCCTGGGAATGGGGCAAGATCGGCTTCACGGTCTCGGGCGCGGCGGCGGCCTTCGCCACCGCCAACCCGGCCGACCGGCTGTTCGACCTCATCTATGCGCTGAAGGCCGGCTTCCGGCAGAACGGCCGCTTCGTCATGAACCGCAAGACGCAAGCTGAAGTCCGCAAGTTCAAGGACGAGAGCGGCGCCTATGTCTGGCAGCCGCCGGCACAGGCGGGCGGGGAGGCGAGCCTCTTCACCTTCCCGGTCACCGAGGCTGAGGACATGCCGGATATTGCGGCCAATGCCACGCCGATTGCCTTCGGCGACTTCCGGCGCGGCTATCTGGTGGTCGATCGCCTCGGCCTGCGCATCCTGCGCGATCCCTATTCCGCCAAACCCTATGTCCTGTTCTACACGACCAAGCGTGTCGGCGGCGGCGTGGCGGATTACGACGCGATCAAGCTGATGAAGATCGCGGCGAGCTGACCCCTACGGCGGCGGCGCGCCGTCGATCCGCGCCCAGGGCGGCAGGCCCTGGCGGGTCGGCGAGCGCGGCGGCGGCAGGGTCGCCACCTGCGGATTGGCCGGTGCCCGGCTCTCGCCCGACGCGATGGCGCCGCGGATCCATGGTGCGATGCCGACCACTGGCATAGCGACCGTCAGGCTGCCGCAGCCGCGCGTCTCCGGCGGGCCAGAGACCAGGCTGACCACGCCAACCACGGAACCGCCGGCGAGCGCCGGTCCGCCGGAATCGCCCTGGCAGGCGGAGGGCGCAAAGGCCCGACCGATCCGCTCCTGGAAGCCGAGCGCGGTATAGCCTGATACCGAGCGGGTGATGACCGGCAGGTCGACCCGCCGGAGCTGACCGGCCGAGCGCATGGAATCCAGCTGCTGGCGGCCGAAGCCGGCAATGGTCACGCGGGTGCCGGGTGCCGGATCGCGCCCGCCGATGCGCGCGGCGCCGAAACCTGCCGGCGGCAGGTCGCGCAGCGTCAGCACCGCGACATCGATGGGCGCGGTATTGCCGTCCTGGCGGGGCACGCCTGGATGGCCGGCGGCCGCCAGAACCGGCGTCAGCGCCACGATATTGCCGTTGCGGATGAAGGCGACCACCGCGATCCGCGCGCCCTGCACGCAATGGGCGGCGGTGAGCACGCTCCGCCGGCCGACCAGCGTGCCGGTGCAGCCATTGGCATCGCCGGTGACCACCAGGACCGAGGAGCGCGACAGGGGATCGCCCGGACCGACCGCGCTGCCGCCAATGATGGCGGAAGCCGGCGTCGGCAGGGCAAGGGCGAGACCGGCGAGGGCCGTGGCGGCGATCAGTCTGTCTCTCATCGGGGTCCTCCAAGGCTCTGGATCGCGCCAGCGATCCACGAGCGGTGCGGGGCAATGGGAACGGTGCCGGTCAGCGCGCCGCAGCGCGCCTCGCCGGCGCCGGTGGTCCAGCTGACGACGCCCGCGATCACCGGGCGCCCGCCTTCGGTCGCAAAGACCGGGCCGCCGGAATCGCCGGTGCAGGCGCCAAGCGCGCCGCCAGCCGGTCCGGTGAGCCTCACCTGATAGCTCCCCGGCCTGCCTGTTACGGTGAGGGCTGCCGATCGGAGCACGCCGGCCGAGCGGCCGTCGCCCTCGCTGAGCGGCCCGAAGCCGGCAAGCCGGATGGATGCGCCGGGCTGCGGCACGCCGCCGCCTGAAAGATCAGCGCGGGACGTGCCCTCGCCGATGGGGCGGGTGGTGCGCACCACGGCGAGATCGATCGAGGTGCGGCGGTTCTGCCAGTCGGCCCGCTTGTAGGCGGGGTGCACCTGGCGCGCCGCCACTTCGTTGATGATCGGCTGTCGTCCGGGGCCGAAGGTCAGCACGGCCACGGGCTCGGGACTGTCGACGCAATGGGCGGCGGTCAGCACGAGATTGGGACCGATCACCGCGCCGGAACAGAAGCCCTGACGGGTCGAGATCATCACGGTCACCCGCGCCAGCGGATCGCCCGCCGGCACCGGCTGGCCATTGATCACGGCGCCCGCCGGACCAGCGGCGAGAAGGCTCGCTGCGGCGGCCAATGCAAGTCGAACCACGTCATCTCCTGCTCTTCGATGTGAGCCCGATCAGGCCTGCAACCGGCGGGTCCTGTCAATGCGCCCGGCCGTCACCGGCGGTCGCGTGCCCCGTCCAAACCGCGAGACTGTCATGAGCCTCACTGTCCTCGAACCGCCTGCCGTCGAGCCGCTGACGATCGGCGAGCTCAAGCTCTTCCTCAAGATCGATGACGATGCCGAGGATCAGCTGATCGCCGATATCGCGCGGACCGCCCGCCGTCATGTCGAAGATGTGACCGGCAAGCTGATGATCACCCAGCGCTGGCGTATCCGGCGTGATGCCTGGCCACCCTCGGGCCGGCTCGCCCTGCCGTTCGGGCCGGTGCAGAGCCTGGATGAGGTGGTGGTAACCGGCCCGTCCGGTCCTGGCGCGGTCGATCCCGCGCACTTCGTGCTCGATGGCGTCTCCGCACCGCCGCGGCTTGCCTATGCGCAGGGGAGCCTTCCCGAGCCAGCCGTTCCGGTCGCCGGCATCAGTCTCGATGTGACGGTGGGCTTCGGTGATCCGGCTGATGTGCCCGATCCCATCCTCCAGGCGCTGCGGCTTCTCACCGGTCATTGGCTTGAAAACCGCGGCCTGATCAGCGTCGGCCACGAGGTGGCGGTGCTGCCGCGCATGGTCGAGGCGTTACTCGGTCCTTTCACGACGCGGAGGCTCTAGATGAATCCCGGAGCCTTCCGCCATCGCCTGGTGATCGAAGCCCCGGTCGAGACTGCCGATGGCGCCGGCGGTGTCACCCGGTCGTTCGAAACGGTCGCCACCGTCTGGGGCCTGATCGAGCCCCTGGGCGGCACCGAGATCCGCACCGAGGACCGCCTCGTCCAGCGGCTCACCCATCGCATCACGCTGCGTGCCTTCTCCGGCCTCACCGCCGCCCATCGCTTCAGGCGTGGCGCGCGCATTTTCGAGATCCGCGCCATCCGCGACGACGTGCCGGCGATCCGGTTTCTCACCTGCCAATGCGAGGAGATCGCCCCATGACGCCGATCGTGACCGTATCCTATGGCGGGCTGTCTGCCGCCACGCGGGTGCCGAGCTGGACCCATCCGTTTCTCGTGCGTATCGCCGAGCGGATCGTGACCGCGGCCTCCGCCAATGATCCGGCGCCCGGCCTGCGTGTCGTCGAGACCGACACCTCGGTGCGCGTTGTCGACGAGGCGCCTGGCGCCTTCGGCCGCGAGTTCGGCACGCTGAACCGAGAGGCGAAGCCGCGCCTCGGTCCGGCGGTTCGGCTGGTCCGGGCGGGAGGCGCCTGATGAGTGTCGCAAGCCTCGCGCTGCGCCAGGCCCTCCATGCGGGCCTCAATGGCTTTGCTCCCCTGACGGCTCTGCTGGGTGGCCCGAAGGTGTTCGACGAGCCGCCGCGGACCGTCGCCTTTCCCTATGTGACGCTGGGCGATGCCCAGACCAGCGACTGGTCGACCGACACATCCACCGGCCACGAGCATTCGGTCCTGATCCACATCTGGTCGCGCCAGGGCGGCCAGACGGAAGCCCATCTGATCGCCGGCGAACTGGTCGCGGCGCTGGAGACGGTCGCCCTCGATCCCGTGGGACAGCGCCTCGTCAACCTGCGCTTCGCCACCGCCGACATCCGCCGCGAGGACGATGGCCGCACCTGGCACGGCGTCGTCCGCTTCCGCGCGGTGACCGAACCCGCCGCCTGATCCAGCCCCCTCAATCCGGAGACTTTCGATGGCCGCCCAGAAAGGCAAGGACCTCCTTTTGAAGATCGACGACGGCACCGGCGCCTTCGTGACCGTGGCCGGGCTCCGCTCGCGGCAGTTGCGCTTCAATGCCGAGACGGTCGACATCACCCATGCCGAAAGCGTCGGCCGCTGGCGCGAACTGCTCGATGGCGCGGGCGTCAAGCGGGCCTCGGTGGCCGGCTCGGGTCTGTTCCGCGATGCCGCCTCCGACGCGCTGATGCGCCAGATCTTCTTCGATGGCGCGGTCCGCGACTTCCAGGTGATCCTGCCGGATTTCGGCGTGATCGAGGGGCCGTTCCAGGTCACCGCGCTGGAATTTGCCGGCAACCACAATGGCGAAGTGACCTACGACCTGGCGCTGGAGAGCGCCGGCGCGGTCGGCTTCGAGGCCGCTTGAACACGTTGAATCAGAATCGGAGAGCGAGCGCCACGGCGTCTTCGCTTCCACCGACAAGCCGCTGAATTGGCGGGCGGAAATCCCTCAACCTGAATCAAACCCAGAGCCCGGAGGCTCCTCATGGCCAATCTGAAGCGTGGCGAGATCGAAGCCGATCTTGGCGGCACCACCCGCCGCCTGGTGCTCACCCTCGGAGCCCTGGCAGAGCTCGAGGCCGTGTTCGAGGCGGGCTCGCTCATCGAGCTTGCCGAGCGCTTCGAGACCGGCCGCCTGTCGGCGGGCGACCTGATCGCGGTGATCGCGGCAGGCCTTCGGGGCGCGGGCGACAATCTATCGGACCGCGAGGTTGCGGCCCTGACGGTCGACGGCGGAGCGGCAACCTATGTCCGCATCGTTACCGACCTGTTAACTGCAACCTTTGGTGGTGGCGCGGGCAGCGAGAAGGGGACCGCCTCCACCCCTTTTCCGCCCGCGCCGGCCATCGCCGGGGGGCCGCCGAACCCTTCCCCTGGGACGATGTGATGCGCCTGGCGCTCGGTGTCATCGGCTGGCCGCCGCCTGTGCTCTGGGCCTCGACGCCACGCGAACTGGCCTTCGCCTTGGAGGGCCGCTTCGGCCGGGGAGGCGCCGCTGCCGACCGTCCGACGCTCGAGCGGCTGATGGCGGCATTTCCGGATCGAGGAGGATTGCATGGCTGAGATGGATACGCTGTCGGTTGAGGTCACCGCCGATACTTCGGCCTTCCAGCGCGAGATGGCCGCCTGCGACAAGCTCGCCCGCGGCTTCGGTGCCTCGCTGACCCGCGCCTTCACCAATGCGGTAACGCGCGGCCAGTCGCTCGGCAGCGTGCTGCAGTCGCTTGGCCAGCAATTGTCGAGCATGGCGCTGCGCCAGGCGCTTCAGCCGCTGACGGCTGGCATCAGCAACACGCTCGGCGATTTCGCCAAGGGGTTTCAGGGGCTGGGGCAGGGTGTGTCGGCGGAGGCTGGCCCGCTCTCGGGCGTAACGCCCTTCGCGCGCGGCGGCGTGGTGGCGGCACCCACCTATTTCCCGATGGGTGACGGCCGGGCCGGCCTGATGGGCGAGCGTGGCCTGGAGGCTGTCATGCCGCTGGCCCGCACCGCCGACGGACGTCTCGGCATCGCCGCACAAGGCAATGGCCGGAACGGTCCGGCCATTGTCATGAATGTCACCGCCAGCGATGCCGGCTCGTTCCGGCGCTCAGAGGCGGAACTCACCGCCATGCTGGCGCGGGCCGTCGCTCGCGGACGGCGCGGGGTCTAGGCCGCCTTGTTCAGATATTCGGCAATCTCGTCGAGCAGCGCCAGGCGCTGCTTCTTCAGCGTCTCGGCGGTTTCATCCGAGGCCGGCGTGAGCTCTGCCTCGATCCGGTAAATCTCCTCGTTCAGCTCTGCATAGCGCTCGGCAAGCCTGGCGAAATGCGCATCCGAATGCTTCAGGGCAACCATGGCCTCGGCATATTCGGGCAGTTCCTCGGCGAGTGTATGGGGCGTGTGGCTCATCAGGCATTCCTCATTGCTAACGCGTCGGATGTTCGTCCGGCTGCCGGTCAATCGCCTTGCTCAGGATCAATTGGGGGACCCTCATGAACGCCTTTGACGAGGTATCGTTCCCGCTCGACGTGGCGCTCGGCGCATCCGGCGGACCCGAGCGGCGCACCGACATCGTGCTGCTCGGCTCGGGCCGCGAGGAGCGCAACGCGCGATGGGCGCATTCGCGCAGGCGCTACGACGCGGGCTACGGGGTGAAGACCTTCGCTGGGCTTGCTGCCGTCGTGGCCTTCTTCGAGGAGCGGCGCGGCCGGCTGACCGGCTTCCGCTTTCGCGACCGGCTGGACCATTCCTCGGCCCCACCGGGGACGCCTGTGACTGCGCTCGACCAGGCGATCGGGACCGGCGATGGCATAACGACCACTTACCGGTTGGTGAAGACCTACGGGACAGGCAGCGGCGCCTATCGCCGGCCGATCACCAAGCCGCAGGCCGGAAGCGTCCGGATCGCCGTTGCCGGGGTCGAGACGACCGCGTTCACCCTCGACCCTGCCACCGGGTCCGTTACGCTGGACGACCCGCCACCCGCTGGCGCCGCGATCACCGCCGGCTTCCTGTTTGACGTGCCGGTGCGGTTCGACACCGACCGCCTCGACGTCAACCTCACCTCGTTTGCCGCTGGCGACATCCCATCGATCCCGCTGGTCGAGATCCGCCCGTAGGAGCTCTCATGCGCACGATTCCATCAGCCCTCCAGACGAAACTGGACCAGGGCGCGACGACACTTGCCACCTGCTGGATCCTGCGCCGCCGCGACGGTCTCGTGCAGGGTTTCACCGATCACGACGATGACCTCGTCTGCCAGGATGTCCCCTGTCTCGCCATGACGGGCTTCGATGGCGCGGCCGCCGCCGAAAAGCTTGGCTTCGCGATCTCCGGCGGCGAGATTTCGGGCGCGCTCGTCGCCGACAGTCTCACTGAGGCCGACATTGCCGCCGGCCGCTATGACGGCGCTATCGTCGAGATTCATTGGGTTGACTGGAGCGAGCCGGAACTCTTGGTGCTGCTGCGCGTGATGACGCTCGGCGAGATCACCCGAGAATCGGGGGCCTTCAAGGCGGAACTGCGCTCGCTCGCCCAGGCGCTGGATGTCGAACGTGGCCGTCTCTACACGCCGGGTTGCTCCGCTGATCTCGGCGATGCCAGATGCGGTGTCGATCTGGCCGCCGCAGACCGCCGCGCCACCGCCACTGTTCTGGCCGTCGAGGCGACAGGCGCGCTGGTCTGTTCAGGGCTGGGCGACTTTGTCTCCGATGCGCTGAATGGCGGACGGCTGCTGGTCGAGACCGGGGCCGCCGCCGGTTTCTCCGTTGAGATCGCAGCACAGGCGATCGCTGCTGACGGCGTCTGGCTGGCGCTCTGGCAGACGCCGCCGGAACCGATCGTGCCCGGCGACTCTGTGGCGGTGACCGTCGGTTGTGACAAGCGCTTTGCCACCTGTCGCGACCGCTTCGCCAATGCCCTCAATTTCCGCGGCTTTCCCCATATGCCCGGCATCGACCGGATCGTCTCCGTGCCGCTGGCAGGCGAAGCCGGCCACGACGGCTCCAGCCTGCAGGCCTGACTCATGACAGATCGCGCATTGATCGTGGCCGAGGCCCGGCGCTGGATCGGCACGCCCTATCGCCACCAGGCGAGCCTGATCGGCGTCGGTTGCGACTGCCTAGGGCTGGTGCGGGGCGTCTGGCGCGGCGTGTGCGGCCCGGAACCGGTCGCGCCGCCGCCCTACACGCCCGACTGGGCGGAAGCCGCCGGCCGCGAGACGCTGGCCGATGCCGCCCGCCAGCATCTCATTGAGGTCGATCCGGCGACAGCCGAGGCCGGCGACATCGTGCTGTTTCGCTGGCGCGTCGGCCTGCCCGCCAAGCATTGCGCGGTGCTGTCCGGACCTGATCGCATGATCCACGCCCATGACGGCGCCGCGGTCGCCGAAGTGGCGCTCAGCCCCTGGTGGCGGCGGCGCATCGCCTTTGCCTTCGCCTTTCCCGACCTGCCGGAGACCCACTGATGGCCGCCCTTGTCCTTTCCGTTGCAGGCTCGGCCATCGGCTCGTCGTTCGGGGCTGCCGGCGCCATTGCCGGCCGATTGATCGGCGCGGTCGCCGGCGCGGTCATCGATCGGGCGCTGTTCGGCCCGCGCGCTCCCGATGGTCCGCGGCTGGCCGACCTCGACGTCCTCTCGTCCACCGAGGGCACGCCGATCCCGCGCGTCTATGGCCGCATGCGCCTGGCCGGCCAGGTGATCTGGGCGACCAGGCTTGAGGAGCAGGTCTCCGGCGGCAAGGGCTCGAGCTCCGGCCGCTCCTACAGCTACAGCGCCAATATCGCTGTCGGGCTCTGCGAGGGGCCGATCGCCGGCATCGGCCGCATCTGGGCCGATGGCAAGGAACTCGACCAGAAGGACCTGACCATCCGCGTCCATCGCGGCACCGAGACCCAGGACGCCGACCCGCTCATCGTCGCCAAGGAGGGCGCCGGCGAGACGCCGGCCTATCGCGGCCTCGCCTATGTGGTGTTCGAGCGCCTCGTGCTCGACGATTTCGGCAACCGCATTCCGCAATTGTCCTTCGAGGTGGTGAAGGCCGTCGGCCGCCTGGAGACCATGGTGCGCTCGGTGGTCGTCATCCCCGGTAGCACCGAATTCGGCTATGAGCCGGACATCCATTCCCGTGAGTTCGGCTATGGCCGCTCGGCGCCGGAGACGCGCCACACGACGCTGGCCTCGTCCGACTTCTCTGCCTCGATGGACGAGCTGCAGGCGCTCTGTCCCAATCTGGAGGCTGTCTCGCTGGTGGTGTCCTGGTTCGGCGACGATCTGCGCGCCGGCCATTGCACCATCCGTCCCAAGGTCGAGCGCCGCGACAAGGCGGTGCGCGATCTCGTCTGGAGCGCCGCCGGACTGACGCGCGAGAGTGCCGAGATCGTCTCGATGATCGATGACGTCCCCGCCTATGGCGGCTCGCCGTCTGATCAGACCATCATCCGGGCCATCCAGGACCTGACGGCGCGCGGGCTGAAGGTCACCCTCGTCCCCTTCGTCATGATGGATATTCCGGCGGAGAATGACCTGGCAGACCCGCATTCGGGGGCTGCCAGCCAGCCGGCCTTTCCCTGGCGCGGGCGGATCACCTGCGATCCCGCGCCCGGCCGCCCTGGTTCGCAGGACGGCTCGAACGATGCAGTCGCCGAGATCGCGGACTTCGTCGGTACGGCGAGCGCCGCCCATTTTTCCGTGACCGGACCGGTCGTTGGCTATCTGGGCCCGGATGAATGGCGCTATCGCCGCTTCGTCATGCACATGGCGGCGCTGGCCAAGGCCGCGGGCGGGGTCGACCGCTTCATCATCGGCTCGGAAATGATCGGCCTGACGCGTGTCAGGTCGGATGTAGGCCATCCCTTCGTCGAGGCGCTGGTCGCGATTGCCGCCGACGTGAAAGTCCTGTTGCCGGAGGCCGACCTCACCTATGCCGCCGACTGGACCGAATATGGCGCGCAGGTCCGGGGCGCCGATGTCGATTTCCCGCTCGATCCGCTCTGGGCGAGCGACGACATCGCCGCTGTCGGCATCGACTGGTACGCGCCGCTCGCCGATCGCCGCGACACGTCCGACGGCTCGCCCTACGATATCCTGTCACTGCGCGACGGATTGCGGTCGGGCGAGGCCTTCGACTGGTACTATGCATCCGACGCAGCCCGCATCGCCGGCACGCGGACAGCGATCACGGATGGGCTCGGCAAGCCCTGGACCTTCCGCCAGAAGGATATCTGGTCCTGGTGGGCGAACGATCACCGCCCGCGCATTGCCGGCGTCGAGGCGGCGCCGACCGGCTGGGTGCCCGGCTCCAAGCCGATCTGGCTCACCGAATGCGGCTTTCCCGCCGTCGACAAGGGCGCCAACCGGCCGTCGGTCTTCCCCGATCCGAAATCGAGCGAGAGCGGCCTGCCGCCCTTTTCCGCCGGCACCCGCGACGACCTGATCCAGCGCCGCGCGCTGGAGGCGGTGCTTGGCCGGTTCGATCCGGCCTTCGGCGCGGATGATGCCGATAATCCCGTCTCTCCGGTCTATGGCGGCCGCATGGTCGATCCCGCGACATTGTCGCTTTGGACCTGGGATGCCCGGCCCTGGCCGGCCTTCCCGGCCGATGACGAGGCCTGGGCAGACGGCGCCAACTGGGAGACCGGGCACTGGCTGAATGGCCGGCTGGGCTCGGCGCCGGTCAGCGATCTCGCCCGCGCCATCCTCGCCGATTACGGCATCGAAGATGTTCTGGCCGATGGCGTGGAAGGTGTGCTCGACGGCGCGGTGATCGAGCGGCCGATGTCGGCCCGCGATGCGCTGGAACCCATCGCCCGTGCCTTCTCTCTCGATCTGGTCGAAAGGGGCGCGACGCTGGTCCTGTCGACACCGGCAGCGCCTGCGATCCTCGCACTGACCGGCGACGATCTGGTCGAGGCGGAGGGGCAGGCACAGGCCACCATCACAAGGACCGAGGAGAGCGCGCTGCCACTCGAACTGTCGCTCGCCTTTGCCGAGACGGAAGCCGATTTCCGCACATCCGCGGTGAGCTCCCGAAGGCTCGCAGGATCAAGCCACCGCGTGTCCAGCCTGGCGCTGGCGGCCGCTGCCGATCCCGCCGAGATGACGGTGCGCGCGGAGACGCTGCTCCAGCGGCTTTGGACCGCACAGGACCGCGCCACCTTTACCTTGCCGCCCTCTCTGATCCGGCTGGAGCCCGGCGACCAGCTCGCGCTGACGCTTGGCGACCGCGAGCACCGGTTCGCCCTGACCGCGCTGGAGGGCACCGGCATGCGCCAGGCCGAGGCGATCTCGACCGCGCCGCTTGTCCGGCCGCGGCGGCCGCCGTCAGCCAGACGCCCCTATGCCAGCATGACCGGCGACGGACGCCCCGCCGTCGAGATCCTCGATCTGCCGCCGCTTGACGATGCCGACCCGCCCGTCCTGCAACATCTGGCGGCTGCGGCCGATCCCTGGCGCGGGCCCTATACCGTGTGGCGCGGCGGCGACGGCCTTGGCGACGAGGCGATCGGCACGCTCACCAAGCCCTCGCTGATGGGCGAGACGCTGGACGCGCTGGAGCGCGGTGCGCCCTGGTTGTGGGATCGCGGTGCCTCCGTCACGGTCCAGCTGGTCGCCGGCAGCCTGTCATCGCTGCCCGAACCGCAGGTGTTGGGCGGTGGCAATTCCTGCGCCATCCGTGGCCCCGGCGGCACATGGGAACTCCTGCAATTCCGTGATGCCGACCTGATCGCGGAGCGGACATGGCGGCTGTCGCATCTCCTGCGCGGTCAGCGCGGCACGGAGGACCGCATCCAGCCCGTGGCGGCCGGCGCGCCCATCGTCTTCCTGTCGGGGCCGCTGGTAGCGCTTGGGACCAGCCTCGATCACGTCGGCCGCAGCTGGCGCTATCGCGTCGGCTCGTCCGTGCTGCTCGCCGCCGATCCGGCGGTGGCCGAGGTGACGGCGACGATGGGCCTGACGGCGCTCCGGCCGTTCAGCCCGGTTCAACTCGCCGCCCGGCGCGAGGCCGGCGGCATCCGCATCGCGTGGACGCGACGGACGCGGATCGGCGGCGATAGCTGGGATCTGGCCGAGGTGCCGCTGGTCGAGGCCGCCGAACGCTACCGCATCGCGGTCCTGGATGGCGCAGACGCGGAACTGCGCGCCGTCGAAACGACAGAGCCCGCCTGGCTTTATGCGGCGGCTGACGAAGTCTCGGATTTCGGCGCGCCGGTATCGGCACTCACTGTTCGTGTCGCCCAGCTGTCCACCCTTGCCGGGCCCGGAACCTCCACCGAGGCCGCTCTTTCCGTCTGACGAGGCCGAGCCATGAGCGAGACCACCCATCTGGCCCTGCCGCTGATCGCGGCGGCGCAGGCGCAGAAGCACGTCACCCACAACGAGGCGCTGGCGGCACTGGACGCCCTCGTTCAGCTTGCCGTGAAGGACATGGTGCTGACAGCGCCGCCCGGCTCGCCCGCCGAGGGCGATCGGCACATCGTCGCGGCCGGCGCTACCGGTGCCTGGGCCGGCCGTGACCTTGAGGTCGCGGCCTTCATCGGTGGCGGCTGGACCTTCTTCGCCCCGCGCCGCGGCTTCGTCGCGCTGGATGAGGCCGACAATCGCCTCGTCATCTTCGACGGCACGACCTGGGTCGATCTCTCGGCCTCGCTGGTGCTGCAGAATCTGGCCGTTCTCGGCGTCAATGCGACGGCGGACCTGACCAACCGCCTGTCGGTCCGCTCGGGCCATGCCTTGTTTGCCGCCATCGACACCGCGTCTGGCGGTTCGGGTGACGTCCAGCTGACGCTCAACAAGGAGGCCACCGGCAATACCGGCAGCCTGCTCTTCCAGTCGGGATGGGCGGGGCGGGCGGAGTTCGGGCTCGAAGGCGACGATCAGGCGCGGCTCAAGGTGTCCGCCGATGGGGCGACCTGGCGCAGCGCTCTCGTCGTCGACCCGGCGACGGCTGCGGTACGGCTGCCCGGCGGCCTTGTCGAGGTCAACGACAGCGGCGCCGCGGCACCGTCGCCGGTTGCCGGCGCCAAGGTCCATGTGGTCGGCACGGCCGCGCCGGCAGCGGTGCTGATCGACACGTTTTCGGGCGTTCCGCAATTCCTTGGACGGCGCGCGGCCGGGACCATCGGATCGCCAGCCGCGCTGGGCGCCAACACCACGCTTTATCAGATCGGCGGCCATGGCCGTGGCGCGACGGGCTATTCGACGGCGGCGCGGGTGTCGATCAACCTGGTCAGCGCGGAGGCCTGGACCGATACGGCCCAGGGCACGCGGATCAGTTTCTCGACCACACAGAACGGGACGACAACGACAGCGTCTCGCCTCGGCATTTCTGATTCAGGCGACATCGCGCCGGGCGCAGACAATGCGCAAAACCTCGGCTCAGCATCGGCGCGGTTCAAGGAGATATTTTGTGCGAATGGCACGATCAATACGTCGGATGAGCGCGAGAAGCACTGGCGTGGTCCACTGAATGACGCCGAGAGGCGCGTTGCCCGTCACCTGGCATGCTTGTTCGGCAGCTATCAGTGGCACGAGAGCGTCGAGGCCAAGGGTGAGGCAGCTCGCATTCACATAGGCGTTACTGCGCAGGCGGTGGCTGCGGCCTTCCGCCAGGAAGATCTCGATCCAGCCCGCTATGCCCTTTGGTGCGAAGATCCCGTGGTTCGGACTGCTGTGCGCACACGAAAGGTTGTCGGCCCGGACGGCGTTGGAGAGGCTGAAGAAATCTATGAGGTGGATGAGCCGGTTGGGACCACCCGTCAGGGCATTCGGTACGACCAGTTGGTCGGCTTTGTCATAGCCGGACTGGCCTCAGCGCCACCTGTTAGCATCTCGTCCCTCGAAAGCGGGGCGCCGAAGCGCCCCGCCTGATCGATTACCAGCCGCGGCGCCACCGCCTGCGGCGATGGCCCGGCGGAATCCATCCGCCCCTGCGGCCCGGCGGGATCCACGGACGGGCAGGGCGCCCGCGTTGACCAGGCGGACCCATGCCATCCGGTCCCCAGCCTCGCCCCTGCGCCTCGGCCGCCGCGGGAAGAACCGTCAGTCCGACCGCCGCCATCAGTGCTCCCACAATGAGCCTGCGACGTGATGTGACGTTGTCCGTCATGTGATCTCCTGTCGGCCTGAGCCGTTTGCCTGTCGAACCGGTGCGGGCGCGCCACTGAAGCGCGTCCGGACGGAATCAATGTGGACCGTGCCGTTCTGTTCCCGCTCCCATCGCCTTCATCTCCCCCCAGACCAAGGAGCCGTCCCATGACCGATCTGAAGCCTATCCTGCAGAGCCGTACCGTCTGGTCGAGCGTTGTCGGCCTGATCTGCCTGTTTGCCCAGGTGTTTGGCGTCGAGACCCGGCTCATCGACCAAGGCGCACTTGTCGAGGCGATCCTGCAGGTCGTCACCGGCGCGGGCCTGGTCGGGGCCATCGTGTTCAGGGTGGCGGCGACCACCCGCCTGGCACCCTGAGTGCCCTCATTCATCCACCGTTCAGGCCGCGGCTCTAGGTTCGGCGCGTCCCCAAGCCCCGCACTCGGAGCGGGCCCAGACACCCATGCCATGACCTTGCCCAGGACCATCCTTCTTCTTGTCAGCGTGCTTGTCGCGGCTCCCGCCGCCGCGAGTGCGCAAGGATGCCTGACGCCTGCCGAGCAGCGCGCGGCGATCGGGGCTGGCCAGGCCGTGCCGCTGGCCCAGGCCGTGCGCAACCTGGCGCCCGAGCATCGCGGCGAAGTGGTCAATGCCAGGCTTTGTCGCGCCAATGGCGAACTCGTCTATCTGCTGACAGTCGTCGGCCGGCGTGGCAAGGTTGCGCGGGCTCGCATCGAGGCGGCCACCGGCCACGTGGTCCAGGTGCGCTAGCGGATTTGCGGCAGACATCTCCAGGGAGACCATTCGCGTGCGCCTGCTCGTCGTCGAGGACGATCCGGATCTGAACCGGCAGATTTTCACCGCTCTCACCGACGCGGGCTATGTGGTCGATCGCGCCTTCGATGGCGAGGAGGGCTATTATCTCGGCGACAGCGAGCCTTACGACGCAGTTGTGCTGGATATCGGCCTGCCGAAGATGGACGGCATTTCCGTGCTGGAGCAATGGCGCCGCTCGGGCCGCACCATGCCCGTGCTGATCCTCACCGCCCGCGACCGCTGGTCCGACAAGGTTCAGGGCTTCGATGCCGGCGCCGACGATTATGTCGCCAAGCCCTTCCACATGGAGGAAGTGCTCGCTCGCCTGCGTGCCTTGCTCCGCCGCGTCGCCGGCCAGGCCACCAACGAGTTCAATTGCGGCCCGGTCAGGCTCGATGCGCGCGCCGGTCGCGTCACGGTTGACGGCAACCCGGTCAAGCTGACCTCGCATGAATACCGTCTGCTCGCCTATCTCATGCACCAGCAGGGCAAGGTGGTGTCCCGCACCGAACTGGTGGAGCACATCTACGATCAGGATTTCGATCGCGATTCCAACACGATCGAGGTCTTCATCGGCCGCCTGCGCAAGAAGCTGGGCGTCGACGTGATCCAGACGGTGCGCGGCCTCGGCTACATCCTTCAGCCGCCTCAAGGCGCCTGATCATGGCGAGCGGCGCCAAGCGCGCGCCGTCGCTTGCGCGGCGCCTGTTCCTGCTGGCGCTGGCCTTCGCCGTCGTGCTGCTCACCATCACCGGCTTCGTGCTGGCGGCGGTCAACCGCAGCGCGGTCGAACGCGGTTTCGACCGGCGCCTCGGCGTCTATGTGAAGCTCCTGATCGCCGACATCGCGGGCGCCGTCGATGATTCGGCAATCCAGGTCGGCGCCAATCTTGGCGAGCCGCTGTTCGAATTGCCGCAATCGGGCTGGTACTGGCAGATCACCCGCGTCGACCAGGGCCGCGGCGACACCCGCGCCTCCCGCTCTCTGTTCGATGGACGCCTGCCGGGCCTCGGGCCAGAGGTTGCGCCGGATGGGCCGACACGCTCGCGCGAAGGCTATGTCGAGGGTCCGAACAGCCAGCGCCTGCGGGCGGTTGAGCGCACGATCGAGCTCGGTGAGGACGGCGAGTTCGTGGTGGCAGTGGCCGGCGATGCCGATGACATCGAGACGGCGGTCAAGCAGTTCAACCTGGCGCTGGTGGCGGCCCTGCTGATCCTCGCGGCCGGCATGATCATCGCGGCGCTGCTGCAGGTGCGCGTCGGCCTCGTGCCGCTCGGGCGGCTGACCGGTGGGCTCGCGGCGATCCGGGCCGGCGAGAAGGACCATCTCGAGGGTGATTTTCCGCTGGAGATTGCCCCGCTCGCCCGCGAGGTCAATGCGTTGATCGACACCAATCGCGAGGTGGTCGAGCGCGCCCGCACCCATGTCGGCAATCTCGCCCATGCGCTCAAGACGCCGATCTCGGTGATCCAGAACGAGGCGGCCGGCCGCACCGATCCTCTGGCGGCGAAGGTGTCCGAGCAGGTCGGCATCATGCGGGACCAGGTGACCCATCACCTGGAGCGCGCCCGCGCCGCTGCCCGGGCCCAGGTCGCAACCACAGTGGTGGATGTCGCAGCCGTGGTGGAGGGCCTTTCCCGCACCATGGAAAAGATCCACCGCGACAAGGATCTCAGCGTGTCGGCCGAGGTCCCTGAAGGTGTCGCCTTTCGCGGCGAGCGGCATGATCTCGAGGAAATGGTCGGCAATCTCGTCGACAATGCCTGCAAATGGGCTGCGTCCGGTGTGACGGTGGCCGTCGAGCGGGAACTGGCGCCGACCCTCGCCGACAGAGCCTTCTTCACGGTCACCATTGACGATGATGGACCAGGCCTTTCAGCGGAGGAGCGCGAGGAGGTCGGCCGCCGCGGCAAGCGTCTTGACGAGACAAAGCCGGGCACGGGGCTCGGCCTGTCGATCGTCTCCGAACTCGCCGGCCTCTACGGCGGCAAGCTGACGCTCGACACGGCACCGGCCGGCGGATTGCGCACCGTGCTCCGCCTGCCCATGGTCTAGACCGGCACCGCATTGCCGCCTTTTTGCCTCAATCCCGGGCAGACTAGCGCGAACTTTCACGCCGCTGGCCCATGCGCCGGCGCCAAATGGGGTCTGTCCATGCGCTTCCGTCTTGCCGCCGTCGCCCTGATCGGCCTTTCCGTCGCCGGGTGTGAAACCCGCGAACAGTCCGGTACGGCCATCGGCGCCGTTGCCGGCGGCCTGATCGGTTCGCAATTCGGCGGTGGCCCGGGCGAGCGGCTCGCTGCTGGCCTGGCCGGCGCCGCCATTGGCGGTCTGATCGGCAATGCGGTGGGACGCGATCTCGATGAGCAGGATCGTCGCCGGGCCTTCGAAGCCGAGCGCGTTGCACTCTATGAGGGCCGTCGGTCGGAATGGCGTTCGGCCAAGGCCTATGGCTGGGTCGAGGCCGGTCCGACTTACAGCCGCTCGGGTGGTCTCTGCCGGGAATATACCCACACGATCTATATCGACGGCCGGCCGCGGACGGCAGTCGGCACCGCTTGCCGCAATCCCGATGGCAGCTGGACCCCGGTTTCCTGACCTAACGTCAGAGCCTGTGGCGAAAATCCTAAATTAACCGCGGAAGGTTAGCGTCGGTTTCCTATGACCGACGCATCCACGCTGACAGACAGCCCGGATACCAAGACCGCTCCGTCGCAGATGGAGCGGCTGAAGCTCTATTTGGCCGCACTGCCTGAATCAGCCAAGCGGCTGCTGGCCACCGAAATCGAGCGTGGGCGCCTGCATGGGAACGAAATCCCCGGCGGCGATCTGATCCTGTCGGTGCTTCAGCCGGACATCCGGTCACTGCCAGGCAAGGCAGAATCCAGAGCCAGCGATACTTCGCGCCTGTTGTTCCGGTCGGTCGAACCTTTCGCGATCGACGAGCGGCTGGACCCCAAGATCAAGGGCCGCGTGACGCGCGATTCGCTGGCCAACATCTGGACATGGCTCAGCCGCGACCTCGTGCCGGCCGAAACCAAGGCGCTGGAGGCCAAGCTCCAGTCGGCACAGACCGCCGAGGAGCCGGATATCGCCCAGCGCGAGGTGATGGTCTTCATCAAGACGATCCGGCCCGCCATCGACAAGGCCATCGAGGACGGAGTGCAGACCGAGATCGGCCGCAAGCGGCTCTGGTCGCGGCTCGGCGACGAGCATGTGCTCGACGACCTCAAGGATGTCCTGCGGATCTGGTCTGAGGCGTCCAACGTCGCCCAGGTGGTGAACAAGACGCCAAACACCATCAAGAACCTTGCCGACGAGGGCCTCGCCAATGCGCGCGCCCTGTTCGATCCGATCGCGTCTGGCCGGCCGGAACTGCTGCCGATCCTCCTGGCCCTGTTTCAGAACCGTCTGGTCCACCGTGCCCAGCTTGCCCGGCTTGCCGCCGCTGCCGTGGACAGTGACGACGCGATCAAGATCATCGCCCACCCCTATCGTGCCGCCATCGATCTGGTGATCTGCGATATCGAGCGCGCGGCCATCCGTGCCGGCGCCGCGCTGAAGGCCGGCAAGACCGACAAGGTGGTGGCTGCGGTCAAGGAGTTCCATGATTCCGTCCGCACGCTGCGCACCGACGTGAACATGTCCGGCGACGGCCCGTGGCAGAAGCGGGTCGCGAAGTGCCGGACTGAGCTGGCGCGTCTTCTGACCGCCGAGATCGAGCCGATTCCCGGCACGATGCGCCGCCTGCTGCGCTCCCGGCAGCGCGACGATTTTGCCGTCGAGCCGATCACCGAAGACGTGGTTCTGGAGATCGAAGCCAGGCTCGACATCCTGACGGTCGCGCGCAATTGCGCCGCCGAGATCGCCCTCAACGAGGTGACGCTGCGCGTCTTCACCGAGATTCAGGGCTATCTCGATCCGACCCTCACCAAGCTTCTCGACTCGATACGCGCGGCTCCGGACGTCGACCGTTCCCTCAAGATCAGCCAGATCGAGGCCGCGATCCGGTTCTCGGCGCGCATTTTTGGCGCAAGCTATGCGCAATTGCTGCAGAAGGCCGCCGATGTCGCCATCCGCAGCGACAAGGCCGCGGTACGCTAGAGAATCTTGCGAACTGGCTTGCGCTCGATCAATCGTGACCAGCCTGCAAATCCCTATGGATTGCGCCGATGCCCGCCCTGGCCTAATCCCTGCCGGGATTGCGGGCGTCCGGTCATGATGCGGCTTTAGCCGCGACATGCCGCCTGCTGGCGCTTCTTCAGCGCCCGGCCTACATGTCCGCCAGGAAGAGCTGATGACCCTGTGGTTCGTGTTCGCGCTGATGACAGGCGCCGCCATTCTGGCGGTGTTGCTGCCGCTTGCGCGCGGACGTGCGGCGGCGATTGCCGGGCAGGGCAGTGATCTCGCCGTCTATCGCGACCAATTGGCCGAGATCGATCGCGATCGCGATTCGGGCTTCATTGGCAAGACCGAGGCGGAGGCCGCCCGGATCGAGGTTTCCCGCCGGTTGATCGCCGCATCGGAGGCTCATTCGGACCCGGTTGTGTCAGGCGCCAATGCGCGGCGGCGAACAGCTGCCATTGTGGCCTTCCTCGTGGTTCCCGGTGTTGCCGCTGCCCTCTATGGCTGGCGTGGCCAACCCGATTATGCGGGGCAGCCGCTGGCGGCCAGGACCCGCGAAGCCCCGGCCCGCAACGATCTCGACGCACTCGTCGCCCGCGTCGAAGCCCATCTCGCCGCGAACCCCGAGGATGGCCGCGGTTGGGAGGTTGTTGCCCCGGTCTATCTGCGCGCTGGCCGGCCGGCCGATGCCGTGAAGGCGCGTGCGAACGCGCTTCGGCTGCTCGGGCCGACCGCCGACCGCCACGCCGATCTGGCCGAAGCCCTGGTCTCCGAAGCCCAGGGCGTCGTGACCGCAGCAGCGAAGGCCGCCTTCGAGCAGGCGGTTGCAAGCGAGGCCGATCATCCCAAGGCGCGGTATTTTCTCGGTCTTGCCGCCGATCAGGACGGCAAGCGCGACGATGCCCGCCGGATATGGGAGCGCATCGTCGAGGTTGGTCCGCCCAACGCGCCCTGGCTGCCGTTGATCCGCAGCGAACTGGAGCGGATCGGATTTGCGCAGGCGCCAGCGCCCGCCCTTCCGACCGCCGATGCGATCCGCGGCATGGTCGACAGTCTCGCCGCCAAACTCGCCAGTGATGGCAGCGATTTCGACGGCTGGTTGCGTCTTGTCCGCTCCTATGCGGTTCTTGGTGATGGCGACAAGGCCCGCCAGGCTGCGGCCGACGCCCGCAGCCGGTTTTCAGCCGATGCGGACAAGGTCGGCCAGCTTGACGCGCTCATTCGTGAATTGGGGCTTGGCGGCTGATGACCAGCACTTCGTTCAATCCGCCAAAGCGGGCCGGCATGACGCGCAAGCAGCGCCGCCTGATCCTGATTGGTTCGGCGCTTGCGGTGCTCGGCCTTGCCTGTGGCCTGGTCCTCTACGCGCTGTCTGGCTCCATCACGCTGTTCAACTCGCCGACCGACATCATCCAGAAGAGCATTGCGCCGGGCACGCGTATGCGCCTTGGCGGTCTCGTCGAGACCGGCTCGCTGCAGCGGGGCGAGAACATGAATGTCCGCTTTTCGGTGACAGACGGCGCCAACACGATCGTTGTGACCTATCGCGGCGTGCTGCCGGATCTGTTCCGTGAAGGGCAGGGCGTGGTGACCGAGGGAGTGCTCCAGCCTGATCGCGGCTTCGTGGCCGACAATGTGCTGGCCCGCCACGACGAGACCTACATGCCGAAGGAAGTGGCCGACGCGCTGCGCCAGCAGGGACACTGGAAGCCCGGCGACCCGCCGCCCGCCGCCCGGCCGCAGGGCGCGCAGCGATGACATTTTCGCCAGAAATCGGCCATTACGCCCTGATCCTCGCCCTGGCGCTGGCGCTCATCCAGTCGGTCCTGCCGATCTGGGGCTCCAGGACAGGCGATGCCGTGTTGATGGGCACGGCGGGGCCGGTGGCGCTCGGCCAGTTCGCCTTCATCGCGCTGGCCTTCGCAACCCTCACTCACGCCTATCTCGTGTCCGACTTCTCGGTCGAGAACGTCTTCCAGAACAGCCATTCGGCGAAGCCGCTGATCTACAAGATCTCCGGCGTCTGGGGAAACCACGAAGGCTCCATGCTGCTCTGGGTGCTCATCCTCGGCACCTTCTCGGCGTTGATCGCGCTGTTTGGGCGCAACCTTCCCCTGTCGCTGCGCGCCAACGTGCTGGCGGTCCAGGGCTGGATCACCGCGGCCTTCCTCCTGTTCATCCTCAAGACCTCCAATCCCTTCGCCCGGTTGTCGCCGGCCCCCTTCGAGGGGCGCGACCTCAATCCGGTCCTTCAGGACCCGGGCCTCGCGATCCATCCACCGCTGCTCTATTTCGGCTATGTCGGCTTCTCTGTCTCCTTCGCCTTCGCCGTCGCGGCCCTGATCGATGGCCGGATCGATGCCGCCTGGGCCCGCTGGGTACGCCCCTGGACGCTGACCGCCTGGATGTTCCTCACCGCCGGGATCTCGATGGGCTCGTTCTGGGCCTATTACGAGCTTGGCTGGGGCGGCTGGTGGTTCTGGGATCCGGTCGAGAATGCTTCCCTCATGCCCTGGCTTGCCGGCACCGCGCTGTTGCACTCTGCCGTCGTGATGGAGAAGCGCGAGGCACTGAAGGTCTGGACGGTCCTGCTGGCGATCCTCGCCTTCTCGCTGTCCCTCCTCGGCACATTCCTCGTCCGCTCGGGCGTGCTGACCTCGGTCCATGCCTTCGCAGTCGACCCGGAACGCGGCGTCTTCATTCTGGCGATCCTGGTGCTCTTCATCGGGGGATCGCTGGCGCTCTATGCCTGGCGCGCGCCGGCCCTCAAGCAGGGCGGCCTGTTCGCGCCGATCTCGCGCGAGGGCGCGCTGGTGCTCAACAACCTGTTCCTGACGGCGTCCTGCGCGGCGATCTTCGTTGGCACGCTCTATCCGCTGGCACTTGAGGCACTGACCGGTGCGAAGATCTCGGTCGGACCGCCCTTCTTCAATCTCACAGTCGGTGCGCTCTCGTTGCCCCTGCTTCTCGCCATGCCGTTCGGGCCGTTCCTCGCCTGGAAGCGCGGCGATATCGCAGGCGTTGCCCAGCGGCTCGTCTGGGCCTTCGGCGCGGCACTCGTCGCAGCCGGCATCGCTTTTGCCATGTTCAGGGGAGGGCCGGTGCTGGCCCCCTTCGTCATCGGGCTTGCCGCCTACATCATCATCGCGGCCGTTCTCGAAATCACCGAGCGCGTCCAGCTGTTCCGGGCGCCCCTTGCCACGGCCTGGGCCCGCGCACGCGGCCTGCCGCGCTCCGCCTGGGGCACGGCCTTCGCCCATGCCGGCATCGGCGTCATGTTGCTGGGCATTGTCGGAGAGACGGCCTACCGGCAGGAGATGATCGTTCAGGTCAAGCCCGGACAGACCGTCTCCATGGCCGGCTACGATCTGACGCTCGAAGGCCTCGTGCCGACGCAGGGCCCGAACTATCGCGATCTGGTCGCCCGCCTGAGCGTGCGCGAGGATGGAGTCCTTACGGGCCTTATGGAGCCCGCCAAGCGCATCTTCACCGCGCGCAACATGCCGACAACCGAGGCGGCGATGCGGACCAATGTGTTCTCCCAGCTCTATGTCTCTCCCGGCGATACCGGCGAGGACGGCTCGATTGCGCTGCGCATCTTCTACAAGCCGATGGTCCTGCTGATCTGGATCGGCACCCTGGTGATGATCTTTGGCGGCCTGCTCTCGCTGTCCGATCGCCGCCTCAGGGTCGGCGCGCCGAAGCCCGCCGCCCGCCGCCCCCGGCTGGAGCCGGCTGAGTGATGCGGATGCGTGCGCTCCTCTCCCTCCTGCTGATGCTCGGGCTCTGCCTGCCGGCGCACGCGGTTCTGCCCGGCGAGATGCTGGCCGATCCGGCGCTGGAGGCGCGTGCGCGCGCCTTGTCGCAGGACCTGCGCTGTCTCGTCTGCCAGAACCAGTCGATCGACGATTCCGATGCTCAGCTCGCCCGCGATCTGCGTGTGCTGGTGCGCGAAAGGTTGAAAGCGGGCGACACCGACGACCAGGTGACCTCATTCCTGGTTGCCCGCTACGGCGAGTTCGTCCTTCTGACGCCACGCTTCGGCTGGCACACCGTCGCGCTCTGGGGAGCGCCGCTCGCCTTCCTGCTGATTGGCGCTGGAACCATTGCGGCGTCGCTCCGCCGTCGCCGCCTTGCCGGCGAGCCCCCGCCGGCCGTCCCGCTCAGCGACGACGAAAAGGCCAAGCTCGAGGCCGCATTGCGCTCTTGAGGCCCAACCTTACCAAAGCTTAATCCAGCCGACAGACTGGCGTAATCCTCGTTCATCCATCGTCTCGGTTATGGTCCGGTCTTCCGGACTTCCCCCTTCGATGGAGACGTTCATGACATCCCGCCTGCGCGCTGCCCTTTTCGGTTCGGTCGCGGTCCTGGCGATTGGCGCCGGGGCGCTGTCGCTCCAGACCAATTCCTCCGCCTTCGTTCGACCGGCTCTGGCCCAGACGTCACAGCCGGCAGGCCCGATGTCGTTCGCCGACGTGGTCGAGCGGGTGAAGCCCGCCGTCGTGTCGGTCAAGGTCAGCCGCGCCGCCGCCCCCGAGCAGATGTCGCTCAATGAGATCCCGGGCCTGGACGAGGGCGAGCAGGGCCATCCGATGGACCGCTTCATGCGGCGATTCGGCGACCAGTTCCGTGGTGACCCGCGCGGCCAGGGCGAGCAGCGCTTTGGCGAGCGCGACCGCCGGGGCGAACGCCGTGGCCCGCCGCGGGGTGGCCCGCGCTCCATGGCGCAGGGATCCGGCTTCTTCATCTCGGCTGACGGCTACATCGTCACCAACAACCACGTGGTCGAGGGCGCAACCGAGGCCGAGATCGTCATGGATGGCGGCCGCACGTTCAAGGCGCGCGTCATCGGCACCGACCCCCGCACCGATCTGGCGCTGCTCAAGGCTGAAGGCACCGACTTCCCGTTCGTCCGCTTCGCAGGCGCCGCTCCGCGCGTCGGCGACTGGGTCATCGCGGTCGGCAACCCGTTCGGCCTCGGCGGAACGGTCACGGCCGGCATCGTCTCGGCGCGCGGCCGCGATATCGGCTCCGGCCCCTATGACGACTTCCTGCAGATCGATGCGGCAGTGAACCGCGGCAATTCGGGCGGCCCGACCTTCAACGCCAATGGCGAGGTGATTGGCGTCAATACCGCGATCTTCTCGCCCTCGGGCGGCAATGTCGGCATCGCCTTCGCGATTCCCTCCGAGACGACGCAGAACGTCGTCGCGTCCCTGCGCGACACCGGCACGGTCGCCCGCGGCTGGATCGGCGTTCAGATCCAGCCCGTCACGGCCGAGATCGCCGAAAGCCTCAAGCTGGCCCGCCCCGGTGGCGCTCTCATCGCGGGTGTCCAGGAAGGCAGCCCTGCGGCCCGCGCCGACCTGAAGCCGTCCGATGTCATCACCGGTGTCGACGGCCAGGCGATCAACGACGCCCGCGAGCTCTCGCGGCGCATCGGCACCGCCCGTCCCGGCGCCACCGTTCGCCTGACGGTCCACCGCGATGGGGCAGAGCGCACCGTCAACCTGACGCTTGGCCAGTTGCCGAGCGATCAGCAGGCCTCTCTGCGTGGCCGTGGCGGTCCGAGCGAGGAGCGGCGCGGTCGTGCCGAGCCGAGCCCCGAACTGCCGCGGCTTGGTCTCTCGCTGGCCCCTGCCGGCAGTGATGGCTTCGGCCGCTCGCGTGGAGCGGCAGGAGGTGGTGTCGTTGTCACCGACGTCGATCCTTCGGGTCCCGCCGGCCAGCGCGGCATCCGTCCGGGTGACGTCATCATCGATGTCGCCGGCCGGCCGGTCTCATCCGTCGCCGATGTGACGGCAGCGCTTGCCGCCGCAAAGGCCGATGGCCGCCGCTCAGCCTTGATCCGGGTCCGTACCGGCGACGGCCAGCGCTTCGTCGCCATCCCGCTCACCACCGGCTGAAAATAAACCGAACGGGCGTCGAACCTTTCCGGCGCCCGTTCCCACACATGGTGGATCTTGGAATGGCAACCCCAGTCGCCCCCCGCCCTTCCCGGATCGTCTCGAGCGGGACGGCCGGACCTCAACCCCCGGCCGTCCCGTTTGGCGTTGATCCAGCTGACGAGCCGAGTGGCGAAGCGCCGCCGAGCGCGTATACGATGCGGGTCATGCGTATTCTCATCGTCGAGGACGACCGCGACGCGGCGTCCTATCTCGTCAAGGCCTTCAGGGAGGCCGGCCATGTCGCCGATCACGCGGCCGATGGCGAAACCGGGCTGGCGTTGGCCGAGGACGGCCCCTACGACGTCCTGGTCATCGACCGCATGCTGCCCAAGCGCGACGGCCTGAGCCTGATCGGCGAACTCCGCCGCAAGGGGCGCGAGACACCCGTCTTGATCCTGTCGGCGCTCGGCCAGGTCGACGACCGGGTCAAAGGTCTCAGGGCCGGTGGCGACGACTATCTCCCGAAGCCCTATTCCTTTTCCGAGCTTCTGGCGCGGGTCGAAGTCCTGTCGCGCCGCCGGGCAACCGGAGCTCCGGACACGCTCTACCGCGTCGGCGACCTCGAACTGGACCGTCTGACCCATCGCGTGGCGCGGGCGGGCGAGGAAATCCTGCTGCAACCGCGTGAATTCCGGCTGCTCGAATATCTGATGAAGAATGCCGGACAGGTGGTGACCCGCACCATGCTGCTTGAACATGTCTGGGACTATCATTTCGATCCCCAGACCAATGTCATCGATGTCCATGTGTCCAGGCTGCGGTCCAAGATCGACAAGGGCTTCGACCGGCCGCTGATCCACACCATCCGCGGCGCGGGCTATTCGGTGCGCGCGTGAACCGTCTGCGTACGCTGCTGAGCACGACGGCGTTCAAGATCATCGCCGCCTACCTGTTCATCTTCGTCCTGTTCGCGGGCGTGGTGATCGGCTCGCTCGGCTTTGCGACGCAGCGCCTGTTCACCGACCAGATCACCGAAACGGTCGAGGCCGAGGTGCGCGGCCTCGCCGAGCAATATGCGATCGGCGGCATCCGGCGCCTGGTCAATGTCATCGACGAGCGGGCCCGCCGCCCCGGTGCGTCGCTCTACATGGTTGCGACCTTCTCGGGTGAGGTGGTCGGCGGCAATATCGGCGATCTGCCCCCCGGCACGCTCGGCCTGCAGGGATGGATCGAGACCGATTATCGCCGGGCCGACGAGACCTCGCCGACCAAGCCGCACCGTGCGCTCGCCCAGGTCTATGGCCTGCCCGGCGGCTTCCGCCTTCTGGTTGGCCGCGATCTCGAGGAGCGCGATCGAATGCGCGAAATCTTCGGGCGCGGATTCAGGCTCTCGCTGCTCTTCGCGCTCGTGCTGGGGCTCATCGGCGCCTATTTCGTCACCCGGCGCGTGCTGAAGCGCATCGACGCCATGACCGAATCCTCCCAGCGCATCATGGCCGGCGATCTCTCCGGGCGCCTGCCGGTTGCCGGCACACGCGACGAACTCGACCGCCTTGCCGGCAGCCTCAACGTCATGCTGGCCCGCATCGAGACGCTGATGACCGGCATGAAGGAGGTCTCCGACAACATCGCCCATGATTTGAAGACGCCGCTGACCCGGCTGCGCAATCGCGCCGAGGAGGCGCTGCGCACGGCGTCCGGGGATGACGCCTTCAAGGCAGCGCTCGGCGGCATCATCGACGAATCCGACGGCCTCATTCGCACTTTCAACGCTCTGCTGATGATCGCGCGCGCCGAAGCCGGCAACCAGCGCGAGGGCATGGCGCCGCTCGATCTCGGCGAGGTGGTCTCTGGCCTCGGCGAGCTCTACGAACCCTCGGCCGAGGAAGCCGGCATGTCGCTCTCGGTATCGGCGGAGCCGGTCCGCATTCTCGGCAGCCGCGAACTGATCGGCCAGGTCGTTTCCAATCTCGTCGATAACGCGATCAAGTACGGCCGGACCGAAGGCAGCGATGCCCGGATCGAGCTCTCCGCCAGGGCCGAGGACGGCTTTGCGATTCTGACCGTTGCAGATCGCGGTCCCGGCATCGCGGAGGCCGACCATGCGCGTGTGCTCGAACGCTTCGTGCGGCTGGAGACAAGCCGCTCGCGGCCGGGTTCGGGCCTGGGCTTAAGCCTCGCCGCCGCCGTCGCCCGCCTCCATGGCGGCAGTCTGACGCTGGCCGACAATGGGCCGGGCCTCAAGGTCGTGCTACGTCTGCCACGCTGGGTGGACGAAGCAAGTCATGCGCATGGAAAAGTCTGATCGGAACGGCAAGCTGATCGACCGGATCGCCACGGCGCCGGTCCTGCCAAAAGGCATGACGGCAGCAAAGCTTCTGGCCGGCTATCTCGCCGGTATCGATGACGCCAATGCCGTTGCCGGGCTCGAGACCTGCTTCAAGGCGCCCAAGGCCCGCGCGTTGGTTGCGGGCATCCTGGCCCATTCGCCCTTCCTCACCAGCATTGCCCGGCACGATCCCCTGTTCCTGCTGTCCGCCCTGGATGAGCCGCCGGAAGACTGTTTCGAGCGACTTGCCAATGAGGCCACATCGGAATGCCGTGCCGCGCCAGACGATGCAGCGGTCGGGTTGGCCTTGCGGCGCTTCCGCTCGCGGGTCGCCCTGCTGGTCGCCATGGCTGATATCGGCGATGTCTGGCCGTTGGAGGCGATCACCGGCGCCTTGACCCGCACGGCCGATCTCGCCGTCAGTGAGGCGGTTGGCCACCTGCTGCGCGAACTGGCGGAAGCCGGGACTTTGCGGCCGGCCGATCCCACGGCGCCGGAGCGCTGCTCCGGCTATATCGTGCTGGCCATGGGCAAGCACGGCGCCCATGAACTGAACTACTCCAGCGATATCGACCTCATCGTCTTCTTCGATCCGGACAAGGCGCCGTTCAAGCCGGGGAAGGAACCCCAGCCGGCCTATATCCGCCTGACGCAGCGGCTGGCCAAGATCCTGCAAGAGCGCACTGCCGACGGCTACGTGTTCCGCACGGATCTCAGGCTTCGGCCCGATCCGGGATCAACCGCGATCGCCATCTCGGTGCCGGCAGCGCTCCACTATTACGAGACCCTCGGCCAGACCTGGGAGCGCTCGGCCTTCATCAAGGCGAGACCCTGCGCAGGCGACATCGATGCGGGTGTGGCCTTCCTGCGCGAGATGGAGCCCTTCGTCTGGCGCCGCTATCTCGACTACACAGCCGTTGCCGATGTCCATGCGATGAAGCGGCAGATCCACGCCTTCCGCGGCCATGACGCCCTGGCGGTCGAAGGCCACAACATCAAGCTCGGGCGTGGCGGCATCCGCGAGATTGAGTTCTTCGTCCAGACCCAGCAGCTGATCGCCGGCGGTCGCAATCCGAGCCTCAGGGTCAAGGATACGCTGACCGGGCTTGAGCGCCTGCGGGAGGCCGGCTGGGTCAAGCCGGACACACGCGAGAAGCTCGAACAGGCCTATCGGTTCCTGCGCAAGGTCGAGCATCGCCTGCAGATGGTCGCCGATGAGCAGACCCACAGCCTGCCGGAGGCGGCCGAGGACGTCGAGCGGATCGCCCGCTTCCTTGGCTACAAGGGGCGTGCACAATTCGCGGAAGCCCTGACGGCTGAATTGCGGCCGGTCGAAGCGGCCTATGCCCAATTGTTCGAGAGCCTGCCACCGATGTCCGAGGTCAAGGGCAACCTCGATCTGCTGGCGGATCCCCCAAAAAGCTCGACCCTGGCCGCCCTCGCCGATCTTGGTTTCCAGGAGCCGCCGGCGGTCATTGCGACAGTCAGAGCCTGGCAGGGCGCACGCACCGGCGGCCTCAGGGCCCGGGAGGCCCGCGACCGGGTGGCGGAACTGGCACCGGCATTGATCGAGGCCCTGTCGCGTACAGGCGATGCCGATCTGGGCCTCCGCGCCTTCGACCGGCTCCTGACCCGCCATTCCCAACCCATCGAACTCCTCGCCCTGTTGCGTGCCCATCCCGATCTGCTCGAACTGATCTCGCAAATCCTTGGATCGGCGCCGCGCCTTGCCGATCTGCTGGGGCGGCGGGCTCACGTGCTGGACGCGCTCCTGGAGCCGGACTTCTTCGGTGACCTGCCGACGGACGCGGACCTTGTCCGGCGGATCGCCGCAACCATTGCGCTCGCCCGCCATCCCGAGGAAGTGCTCGATCGCGTGCGCATCTTCGGCCAGGAGCAATTGTTCCTGACCGGCGTTCGGGTCCTGGCCGGCACGGTTTCAGCCGAGGCGGCAGGCCAGGCCTTTGCCCGGTTGGCGGAGCAGCTGATCGTCGCGCTCTATCGGATTGTCAGCGATCAGATGATCGAGGCGCATGGCCGCATCAAGGGCATGCGCACGGCGGTCCTCGCCATGGGCAAGCTTGGTGGCCGCGAGATGACGGCGGGCTCCGACCTCGACCTCATCCTCCTCTATGACCACGATCCCGACGAGTACTCCTCGGACGGCAAGCGGCCGCTGGTCGGCAGCCATTATTTTGCCCGCCTGACCCAGCGGCTCGTCAGCGCCTTGTCGGTGCCGACGAGTGAGGGGGTGCTGTACGATGTCGACCTGCGCCTGAGGCCGTCAGGCCGCTCGGGTCCGGTTGCAACCCGGCTCGAGAGTTTCCGCGCCTATCAGGCGAACGAGGCCTGGACCTGGGAGCACATGGCGCTGACCCGGGCGCGGGTGATCGCGGCAAGCCCCGGCTTCGGCGAGGAGGTCGAGGCCGCCATTCGCGAGGTGCTCGCTGCCAAGCGGTCGCCCAAGCGCACGCTGGGTGATGTCATCGACATGCGCACCGCCATTGCCGAGGACAAGGGCGACGATGAGCGCTGGGATCTCAAATATGTCCGTGGCGGGCTGATCGACATCGAGTTTGTCGCGCAGGCGCTGCAGCTCGTCCATGGCGCCAAGCACCCGGAAATCCTCGACCAGAATACAGCCCGTGTTCTCGACAAGGCGGCTCAGCTGAAGCTGGTCAAGGCGCAGGACGGCGACACGCTCAGGGCGGCATGCCGGCTCTATCAACGCCTGACCCAGATCATCCGGCTGTGCCTGGTCGATGGCTTTGATCCCTCAACGGCCGCGCCGGGCCTGAAGCGCCTGCTGGCGCGCGCTGGCGAACTGCCGGACTTCGCGATCCTCGATGCCCATGTGAGCGAGGTCCAGAAGGCTGTCAGGAAGGCCTTCGTGCAGATTGTCGGGCCGGTCTGAGGCCAGGCGGCTCGTATCGCTGTTGCACTATCAAGCCGCGCGCTTCGACGCTGTCTGCTCGATGGTCAAGCCGGCAGGGCCGTCGATCGGCAGACGAACGACGACTGTGGTTCCACGGCCTTCGGTCGACCTGATCTTCAGAGAACCCCCATGCATTTCCGCCAGCGACTTGGCGATGGCTAGGCCGAGGCCGGAGCCCTTGTGGTTCTTGGAGAACTGGCTCTGGACCTGTTCGAACGGCTTGCCGAGGTTGCGGATGGCATGGCGGGGGATGCCGATCCCGGTGTCCTCGATCGCCAGTGCCACCACACCACGTGCCTTGCGGGCCCGCACCGACACCATGCCGCCCACAGGCGTGAACTTCACAGCATTCGACAGGAGGTTGATCGCGATCTGCTTGATCGCCCGCCGGTCAGCGAGGATTTCCATGCCCTCGGGAATCTCGGCTTCGATGATGATCTGCTTGTCGGATGCCATCTTGGCGACGACGCGCATGGCTTCATCGAGCATGTCCTCCAGGCGGGTCGGGCAGGGCTGGAGCTTGAGGCGACCGGCCTCGATCTTCGACATGTCGAGGATATCGTCGATCACCGACAGCAGGAAATGGCCGGAATCGTAGATGTCCCGGGCATATTCGCCATATTTTGACACGCCGATCGGCCCGAAATGGCCTTCCTTGAGGATTTCCGAGAAGCCGATGATGGCATTGAGCGGCGTGCGGAGCTCATGGCTCATATTGGCGAGGAACTCGGACTTGGCCTGGTTGGCCTCCTCTGCGCGGGTCTTTTGCTCGCTGTACTTCTCGGCCAGTTCGGCGAGCTGCTGGGTCTGGATTTCCAGGGCATATTGGCTGCGTTGGAGGTCGGCGATGCTCGCCTTCAGCCGCTGCTCGCCAGCCGTCAGTTCGCTTTCGTGACGCTTCAGGTCAGTAATGTCGGTTCCGACCGACACGAAGCCACCGCAGGCCGTGCGCCGTTCGCTGATCTGCAGCCAGCGACCATCGGCGAGATGAACCTCGAGATCGCGGCCGCTGATCTCTTCGCGGGAGTCGAGTACGCGTCCATCGACAACCTTGGCGCCACCGCCGTTGGCCAGCGCTTCGTGATAGTGCAGGCCAGGGCGAGCGGCGTCCTCGCTCAGCCCATTGAGCTGGCGGAACTTGGAATTGCACACCACGATCCGCTCCTTGTCGTCACAGACGACGAAGGCTTCCGAAATGGTCTCGATCGCTTCGCGGATGCGCAGATCGGACGCCGCGTTGCGTTCGGCTGTTTCGACCTGTTCCGTGATGTCGACGATGATGCCGACGAAGCGGGATTGCTTCACGCCGGCAATCGACAGGCCACGACCGCGTGCGCGCAGCCAGTGCCAGGAGCCGTCGACGTGGCGCATCCGAAACTGGAAGTCGACGGGCTGCCGGGGATCGAGGTCCTTCATGCTGACAATCGCGCCGAGATAGGCGTCGTCAGGATGCAGGAGGGGTTCAAGCTCGGAGATGGTGACCAGGCCCTCGCGGCCTTCCATGCCGAGCAGCTCGAACATGGATGCGGAACAGAAGAGCTGGCTCGACCCGATCTGCCAGTCCCACAGGCCGCACCGGCCGCTTTCCAGGGCTGCGTCGATGGTTGCGCGGGCATTCTGGTTGATCATGTCAGCCGTCACGGCGCGAACCGTCTGGACGTGAAAGGCGGCGCCGAGAATGAGCAGCAGCAGGCCTGTCGTCGCAAACAGGGTGCCGGTGAGCAGGGCCGACCTCATCCAGGCGGCAAGCGCATCTCCGGCATTCTGGATCACGTAGATGCGACCCATTGGCCGGTCGAGCGCCCGCGATGCGACGATGGCATCGGTGCCGTCCACGAGCGTGAGGGTCGGCGCGGTTCCGGCGCTCGATTGATGGTGAACCGTCTCGACAGAATCGCCGAGGATGTCGGCGATATCACGCCCAACGAAGAGCGGGCGTGCCGACAAGGGCGCCACCGCCACGATCCTGCCGTCGCTGCCCGTGGCGAGAACGAAGCGGTTGGGATAGCTGACGGCTCGGGCCGGGATGGCGTCTATCGCGATCTGGCCATTGGCAATGCCAAGGGAAGGATGAGCGGCGATGCTGCGGTCGATCTCGTCGCCGAGCGTTGCCGCTGTGGCTGAGAGGTCTGTCCTGGCCGAGGCCATGGCATCGACGCGACCGTTATAGATCTGAAGGATGGCGCCGGCGCCCATCACGACCAGGAAGGCCAGGATCAGGGTCGGCACAAGTCGGCGAAGCAAAGGCTCGTAGGGGGCGAGCCATGTCTCGATCGATGCATTGATCGGTCGCTTGAAGCCACGCAACCCATGAGCATGATTCCGCGCTTCCGCGCTGGGCGCTGTGATGCGCGCCATCGGCGGTACCCCCGTCGAATCTGGATGATTTCAGTATCTCGCGGGGCCGAAAGCCCCCTCGAATCACCCTGATAAGAATCGATTTGGGCTCGTGCTGTCTAGAGTCCGCGAATCGGCAAAACGGAAATATTTCGTTAACGCGATAGGAAGACAAACCCCAAGACAATCAATCGGATGGAGTCAGGCGAGCGATCGGTCCACGATGTCGCGAACATCGGGCGAAAGGCCGTCGGTTTCGCTCACGCGCTTGAGCGCAGCCTCTGCCTTCGCACGGCGCGCCGGCTCAAGCGCCCGCCAACTCTTGAAGGCCCCGAGAAGGCGGGCGGCAACCTGGGGATTGCGTGTGTCGAGCCCGATGACGACCTCGGCGAGGAAGTCATAGCCCTGGCCGTCGATCCGGTTGAACTGCGTGGGATTGAGGCTCGCGAAGCTTCCGACAAGGGAGCGAAGCCTGTTGGGGTTGGTCGCGTGGAAGCCGGGACGGCTCATCAGCGCTCGGACACGATCGAGCGTGCCAGCCTCGGGAATTCCTGCCTGCAGCGCCAGCCACTTGTCGAGGATCAGCGGATCGGTGCGGAACCGCTCCTCAAACGTTGCCAGCGCATCCTCGCGGTCAGACCCTTGATGCTGGACGAGTACGGCGAGAGCCGCGAGCCGATCCGTCATGTTGTCGGCTGCATGAAAGCGCCGGGCAACGGCGGCAAGACGCTCCGCATCGCCGGCCGCCGCCAAAAGGTCGAGCGCGACATTGGCCAGCGCCCGGCGGCCCGCGGAGATCGCGTCCGGAGAATAGCTGCTGGTTGGAGCCAGGCGCTCGATGAGTCCTGAGAGGCTGTCGCCAAGGCTCTGCGCCAGCGCGGTGCGCAGGGCCCTGCGTGCGGCGAAGATCGCGCTGGGATCGACATTGGTGCCGATCTCGCGGGCGATATCGGCCTCCGAGGGAAGTGTCAGGACCTGTGCTGCAAAGGCCGGGTCCTGTTCGGACCCCGCAAGGGCTGCCCGCATCGCCTCCAGCAGAATGTCGGGGGCGGGGGAGGCGCCGCCGGAGCGGACGGCTTCGCTCGCGTCAGTGAGGTACTGGGTCGCCAGCGTCTGCATCGCCTGCCAGCGATTGTAGGCGTCGCTGTCATGCCGGGCGAGGAAGGCGAGGTCCTCTCTCCGCAGATCGGTCTTCAGGCGGATGGGCGCTGAAAAGCCGCGATTGATCGACAGAACCGGTCTTGTCGGGTGCCCGGAAAATGTGAAGCGGTGGCGTTCCGCGTTGAGCGCAACGACGCCTGCAACCTGCTGGCCATCATCGGTCAGGAGCGGCCGGTCGACGCCATCCTCCCCCAACAGGCCGATCGCAAGCGGGATGACCATCGGCTCCTTCATCGACTGGCCGGGTGTCGGGCGAAGCGATTGGCGGATGTCGAGCGTGAACGTGCCTTCCACCGCATCGTGATGGGTCTCGACGCTCACGTCCGGTGTGCCGGACTGGCGATACCAGAGGAAGAACTGGGTGAGATCGCGGCCGCTGGCTTCAGCAAAGCAGGCGATGAAGTCCTCGACAGTTGCCGCATCGCCATCGTGGCGCTTCAGATAGAGATCGAGGCCGGTCTTGAAGGCTTCCGCACCGATCAGAACCTTCAGAACGCGGATGACCTCCGCGCCCTTCTCATAGACAGTCGGTGTGTAGAAGTTGTTGATCTCCTTGTAGATCTCCGGCCGGACCGGATGCGCGAGCGGGCCCGCATCCTCGGAGAACTGGGCGCTTTTCAGGAGCCGGACATCGGCGATCCGCTTCACGGCCCTGGAGCGCATGTCGGAGGTGAATTCCTGATCCCGGAAGACCGTGAGGCCCTCCTTCAGGCAGAGCTGGAACCAGTCGCGGCAGGTGATCCGGTTGCCGGTCCAGTTGTGGAAATATTCGTGCGCGATGATCGCCTCGATCTGCGCGAAATCCTGATCCGTGGCCGTGTCGGGCAGCGCCAGCACGTATTTGTCGTTGAAGATGTTGAGGCCCTTGTTCTCCATGGCCCCCATGTTGAAGTCGCCGACCGCGACGATCATGAAGATGTCGAGATCGTATTCGCAGCCGAAGACCTCCTCGTCCCACCGCATGGAGCGCTTCAGCGCATCCATGGCATAGGCGCAGCGCCCTTCCTTGCCGTGTTCGACATAGATGCGCAGCACCACCTCGCGGCCGGAGCGGGTGGTGAAATGGTCCTCCACATGGGCAAGATCTCCGCCCACCAGCGCGAACAGATAGCTCGGCTTGGGATGTGGATCATGCCAGACCGCGAAGTGGCGGTTGTCCTCAAGGTCTCCGGTTTCGACGAGATTGCCGTTGCCCAGCAGCACCGGCGCCAACGCCCTGTCAGCCTCGATCCGCGTCGTATAGACGGCGAGCACGTCCGGCCGGTCGGGGAAATAGGTGATGCGGCGGAAGCCCTCCGCTTCGCACTGCGTGCAGAACGTGCCGGAAGACCGATAGAGCCCCATCAACTGCGTGTTGGCCTCTGGGTTGATGCGGGTCTCGATCTCGAGAGCAAAGGCGCGCGCCGGCGGATTGAAGATCGTCAGGCGCTCGGGTGTCGCCTCAAACCCCTCTGGGGGCAGTGCCACGCCGTCAACCGATAGCGAGACCAGCACCAGGTCATCGCCGTCGAAGACCAGCGGCGCGCCGGCGACGCCCTGCGGATGTGGCACGACGTCGATACGGGCATTCACGCGGGTGGCAGTCGGATCCAGCGCAACATCGAGCGCAACCGTCGTCACACTGTGGTTGGCGACGCGATATTCGGAGAGCCTGACAGGCTGGGCCTGATCGGTGCGCATGACGGATGATCCTGCAAGCGGCTCAAGGGGCCGCGGATGTCGGCCGAGCCTAGGGCGCAGTGGCCGGGGAGGGAAGGGAACGGGTCGGTTCCGTATGACCAACCACCCGCACCACCTTCGGAAAGGCGCGCCGGAAGCGCCGCTCGACCATGTCCACGGCGTCATGGACGTCATTCACCGGCAGACCTGGATTGGCCCTGCAATGATAGTTCACCACCAGCCCATGCCGGGTCTGGCGGGCGCGGACGCTGTGCACATCGGTGATGGTGCCGACCTCCGCCGCAAGCGACGAGAGGCTGGCGGTCAATTCGGCGAGCAGGGCCGGATCGCAGTCGGTGCCAGCCAGCATTTCGACCTGGAGCGGCTCGATATGCGTTTCCACCTCCACCTCGGTTCCCAACTCGCCGCGGATCGCCTGCTCCAGATGGCTCGCGACGTCGTGAGCCTCCCCCAGTGACAGCGCGCCGTCGACCTCCAGATCGAGCCCGATCGACAGCTTGTCGCCGAGATGTTGCACGGTGACATGGTGCACCGCGAGGCTTTCCGTCCGCGCTGTCAGGTGCACACGCTCCATCACGGTCTCGTCGTCGAGGGCGATCGGATTGGCGGTGACGGTTGCGACGGTGCCGGCATGCGCCGCCTCGGCGGCGCGCGCCACCGACGCCTTGATTTGCGCGACGCGTTCCAGCGGCAGCGTGCGGTTCACCGCAACGATGATCTCGGCCAGCACCTCCGCACCCGCCTCGCGAACCCGCACCTGCTCCAGTTCCACGACCCCTGGCACTGCTTCCACGGCTTCCTGGATCGCTTCGGTCGCGCCTTTCGGAGCGCGATCCATCAGGGCGTCGATGGTCCGCTTTCCAAGCCTGAAGCTCATGACGCAGATCATCAGGGCAACAATGATCGCGGCGATCGCATCGGCAAGCGGAAAACCCAGCCAGACGAAGCCGAGACCTGCCAGAACGACCGCCGAACTCGCCATATCCGCGGCGAAATGCAGCGCGCCCGATTCCAGCGCGTGGCTGCCGGTCTCCGCCGCGATCCGGCTCATCACCCTGACACGCCAGAAGTCCACGGCGATGACGCCGATCATCAGGCCGGCCATGATCGGCGTCACCTCGACGGCATGGCCACCGCCGGTCAGGCGACGCACGGCCTCGGTGACGACGATGCCGGACACGAGGAACAGGAATGCCGTCTCGGCCAGTGCAGCCAGCGATTCGACCTTGCCGTGGCCGTACTGGTGGTCGTCATCGGCGGGCTTGTCGGCAAGCCGCACCGCGTAGAAGGTGAGCAGGGTTGCGGCCGTGTCGACCAGGCCGTGGGCTGCCTCTGCCAGGATCGCAATCGACCCGCTGGCAAGGCCGACGGCGAATTTCGCCGCGGTCAGCACGACTGTGATGAGGATGGACGCGAGCGCCGCTTTTTGCTTGATCGAAGCCATGGGATCGGATCCGGACGGTGCCAGCGCTACCCGTTACGGACTGCGCCGCAGCCGGTCAATGCCGCGCCCCCAAAACTGTTGTCGCCCTGCCAAAGTCGGCGAAGGGCTGTGGAATTCACCTGCTGGGATCTCCCGCCATGCCGATTGATCTGGAAGTCGAATATAACAACCGGGCACGGGTGCCGGAGCATCCGGCGGTGATGGCAGGCTGGGCGGCGGATGCCGCGGCCTTCCGCGCCTCCAGGCCGGACGCCCAGCTGGACCAAGCCTACGGGCAGGGCGAGCGACACCGCTACGACCTGTTTCCAGCCCCCACGCCGCGTCCCGGCGCACCCGTCCTGCTGTTCATCCATGGCGGCTACTGGCAGGCGCTCGACAAGTCCTGGGCAAGCCATATGGCAAGGGGTGCCAATGCCCACGGCCTGGATGTCGCGGTGATGAGCTACGACCTCTGCCCCGCGGTCCAACTGGGCGACATCGTCGACCAGGCGATCCTCTGCGCCCGCGAGCTTCACAAGCGGACGGGCCGGATGGTCCTGCCATTCGGGCATTCGGCAGGCGGACATCTCGCCGCCTGTCTGGCCGGTGCCAACTGGTCCTGGATCGGCGAGGCCAAGCCGGTCATCGCCGCAGCCATGCCCATCTCCGGCCTGTTTCACCTGTCGCCTCTGCTGCAGACCTCGGTCAACAAGGCGGTCGGGATGGATGTCGGTGCCGCTTCCCGCATGTCGCCGCTGGTCTGGACCCCGCCGGTCGGTCTCAAGGTCACGGCCGTGGTCGGTGGCGACGAATCCAGCGAATACCATCGCCAGACGCGCGCGCTGGTCGAATGCTGGGGTGCGGCGGGTGCCGAGACGAAGGAGATCGTCGTACCGGGTGCCAACCATTTCACCATCATCCTGCCCTTCGCAGATCCGCAATCGGCGTTGACGGCGGAGCTTGTGGCGCTGGCGACTTGAGGGACCGCAAGGCGGCGCGGATGCCGGTGAACCATGCTGGCGCAAATCAGCATGGAGAATCTGGCCGATGGTCCGCTTTGGCGCGCTCGCACTTGTGTTTCTGGCTCTCTCGCCCCCTGCGGAGGCCAGCGACCGCCGCCATCGGCAGAACGCCCTGATCGAGCGCGGGCGTACGCTGGTGCGCGAGAACTGTTCGCGCTGCCATGCCATTGACCGCACAGGCACGAGCACGTTCCAGGGAGCTCCGGTGTTCCGGGAATTGTGGCGGCGCTATCCCGTGGATGTGCTCGAGGAGGCCTTGGCCGAAGGCTTCTCGGCCGGCCACCCGGCCATGCCCGAATTCACCTTCTCCGGCGAAGGCGCGGCCGCCATCGTCGCCTATCTGATCTCGATCCAGACGCGTCCACTGCCGCGTCCACGCTGACCGCGTGTGCGAGTGCCCGCAACGACAAAGGCCGGCCCGAAAGGGCCGGCCTTTTCGTGATTCTGGTCGAGTTTCAGATCAGAAGAACGCCTGGATGCCGGTCTGCGCGCGGCCGAGGATCAGCGCATGCACGTCATGGGCGCCCTCATAGGTGTTGACCGTCTCAAGGTTCACCATGTGACGGATCACATGATATTCGGCCGAAATGCCGTTGCCGCCGTGCATGTCGCGCGCCATGCGAGCGATATCCAGCGCCTTGCCGCAATTGTTGCGCTTCAGCAGCGAGATCGCCGGCGGGGCCGCGGTGTGGTCGTCCATCATGCGGCCGAGACGCAGCACCGAATGAAGCCCGAGCGTGATCTCGGTCTGCATGTCGGCAAGCTTCTTCTGCACCAGCTGGGTGGCAGCCAGCGGCCGGCCGAACTGCTTGCGATCCAGCGTGTACTGGCGGGCACGGTGCCAGCAATCTTCGGCAGCGCCCATGGCGCCCCAGGCGATGCCATAGCGGGCGCGGTTGAGGCAGCCGAACGGGCCGGACAGGCCCTTGGCATTCGGCAGCATGTTCTCGGCCGGCACGAACACGTCGTCCAGCACGATCTCGCCGGTGATCGAGGCGCGCAGCGACACCTTGCCCTCGATCTTCGGGGTGGTGAACCCCTTCATGCCGCGCTCGACAATGAACCCGCGGATGCCGTCGTCGGACTTCGCCCAGACGACCGCCACGTCGGAGATCGGCGAATTGGTGATCCACATCTTCGAGCCCTTGAGCACGAAGCCGCCATCGACGCGGGTGGCGCGGGTCTTCATCGACGACGGATCGGAGCCGGCATCGGGCTCGGTCAGGCCGAAGCAGCCAACCCATTCGCCGGTCGCGAGCTTCGGGAGATATTTGCGGCGCTGCTCGTCCGAGCCATAGGCATAGATCGGATACATGACGAGCGACGACTGCACCGAGCACGCCGAGCGATAGCCGGAATCGACGCGCTCGACCTCGCGGGCGATCAGACCATAGGCGACATAGCCGAGATCGGCGCCGCCGAACTCCGAGGGGATGGTCGCGCCGAGCAGGCCCAGTTCACCCATCTCGGTCATGATCTCGCGATCGAACCGCTCCTCAAGGAAGGCCGACGTCACGCGCGGCAGGAGCTTTTCCTGGCAATAGTCGCGCGCGGTGTCGCGCACCATGCGCTCTTCCTCGGTGAGCTGGCTGTCGAGGTTCAACGGGTCTTCCCAGTTGAAGTCCTCGTTGTCCTTCACATAGGAGCCGGGGGCGGTGTGAAGTGCTGCAACCGACATGGCGTCTCTTCCTCGAAACTTGATGATCGCGGATGTCTTAGACGCAAATCTCGCCGAACTCCAAGCGGCCAACTGTCATAGGCGACCTGCTCATCGGGCAGTGGAGGGTGTCGGCATGTGCGTCAGACGGGCCAGAGGCGAGGCGACCGAGACCAGCGCCGAGATCGCAAAGGCAGCAGCCACAAGCATCATCGCCGCATCGAGACCGAAAACCTGCGCGGTAAGTCCTCCGGCAAGTGCGCCAATCGGCCTGATGCCATAAATCGCCACCTGGATCGTCGCGGTCACACGGCCGATCAGATGGGCCGGCGTCACTGTCTGGCGGACCGATGTCTGCATGACCAGCCAGAGCATCGGCCCGAAGCCGATCAGCCCGAAGGCCAGCGCCGCCACCGGCAGCCCGCCGATCCGGGGCGACAGCACCATCAGCAGTGCTCCGATCGTCGAAGAGATCGGGCCGAACAGCAGGACGGTGCGCGGCTGGACGCGCGCGAAGATGAAGGGAGCGGCCGCAGCCCCCGCGATCATGCCGAGCCCATTGATGCCCTGGGCAAGGCCCGCACCGGCGACATCGGTGCCGAGGCGCTGGAGCGCGAAGGGCACGAAGATCGCCAGCAGAGCCACGAAGGCGAAGTTCCAGAAGATCGCGCAGAGACCGATGGCGCCGAGGATCGGCTCGCGGAGCACGAATCGCGCGCCCTCAGCGATGGCCTGGGTCACCGGCGGCCTCTCGGGAGCCGCAATGCGCGATGCGGGCGGGCGCAATCCGTAGGCGAGGGCGAGCGAGCCAAGCGCGAGGCTTGCCGCGAGAGGATAACCTGCCAAAGGCGACAGCCGTTCGGCCAGAAATCCCACGACGAAGGGCGCGGCAGTGGCCGCGAGCGCGCGTGACAGTTCGATCCGGGCATTGGCCTTGGGAAACTCTGCCGGGGCCACCAGTTGCGGCACAAGGCCGATCTGGACCAGCACGAAGGTCACTGTGCCGACTGCCGCGAGGAAGGCCGCCAGTGCCAGAATAGCCAGGCTTCCCGCGAAGGCCGCGAGCGTCGCCGCAGCCATGGCGATCACGCTGAGGGTGAGGGCGGCCAGCAGCACCACCCGCTTGTCACTCCTGTCGACCAGCACACCGGCCGGCAGCGACACGACGAGCCAGGCGGCCGTTTGCGCCGCGACCAGCGCGCCGACCAGGCCTGGCCCGGCATGCAGAACCAGAACCGCTGTGACGGGCAGGGCGGCAAGGGCGATCTGGTCGGCAGCCTGGACAAGACCGGCGGTGGCAAAGAGGCGGGCAAAGGGCGTCATGGCGTTCTCCAACGCCTATTTCGTCTCACGCGCCGCGCTTGCCCGACACCCGAAAACTCCGCCCGTTTCCTCAGATCAGCGCGAAGCGGTCGACATCGACCATGCCGCGATCCGAGATCTTCAGATGCGGAATGACCGGCAGCGGCAGGAAGGCGACCTGCAGGAAGGGTTCCGCCAACACGACCCCCAGCGCCCTGGCTGCCTTGCGCAAATCTTCGAGCGGCGTGATCAGGCTCTCGAAGGGCTGGTCGCTCATCAGGCCGGCAATCGGCAGGGGTAGTTCGGCCCGGACCTGTCCGCCTTCCACCACCACGAAGCCTCCGCGGATCTCCACAAGGCGGTTCACCGCGATCGCCATGTCGGCGTCATCGGCGCCGACCACGCAAATATTGTGGCTGTCATGGCCGACAGACGAGGCAATGGCGCCGCGCTTCATGCCAAAGCCATGGACAAAGCCGCGCCCGATATTGTCGTTGATGCCATGCCGGGCGACGACCGCCACCTTGACCGCATCCTGGCCGAGATCGATGTCGACGAAGCCGCCTGCGACCGGCAGGTCCATCATCAGGTGCTGGGTGATGATCTTGCCGGGCATCACGCCGATGACGGGGACGGCGCCGATGGATGCCGGCACGCGGAAATCCTCAGCCGAGACGCGCCGTGCCTTCATGCTGTCGAGCCCGACCGGCGTGACAGGCTGGCGTCCGGCATAGGCCGCTTCCTCAATCCGCACGCCACCGCAGAAGACGTCGGATACGGCGCAGGCTTCGAGATCGTCGAGCAGCACGATATCCGCGCGTTTCCCCGGCGCGATCATGCCGCGGTCCCTGAGCCCGAAGGTGGTTGCCGCCGTCAGCGAGGCCGAGCGATAGGCGGCCAGCGGCGGCACCCCCAGCTTGATCGCGGTGCGGATGATGAAGTCGAGATGGCCTTCTTCGGCAATGTCGAGGGGGTTCCTGTCATCGGTGCAGAAGGCGAGGAACGGCGAGGTCGCGACCGTCAGGAGCGGTGCCAGAGCATGAAGGTCCTTGGACACAGATCCCTCGCGGATCAGGATCGTCATGCCCTTGCGGATCTTCTCCATCGCCTCGTCGGAGGTCGTGGTCTCGTGGTCGGTGCGGATGCCGGCGGCGATATAGCCGTTGAGATCAAGGCCACGCAGCAGGGGCGCATGGCCGTCGATATGCCGGTCGGAAAACGCCTCGATCTTGGCGAGGCAGCCCGCGTCGCCATGGATCACGCCGGGGAAATTCATGAATTCGGCGAGGCCGATCACTTTGGGATGGTCGCGGTAGGCGATCAGGTCGGCCGCCTCCAGGCGAGCCCCCGAGGTCTCCAGATGGGTTGCCGGCACGCAGGACGAGAGCTGGACGCGCAGGTCCATGACTGTCCGCGACGCTCCCTCCAGCATATAGTCGAAAGCGGCGCGTCCCAGCACATTGGCGATCTCGTGCGGGTCGCAGATCGCCGTCGTCACCCCATGCCTTGCGACGCAGCGGTCGAACTCCATCGGCGTGACCAGCGAGGATTCGACATGCAGATGGGTGTCGATGAATCCGGGCACCGCGATCCGCCCGCGCCCCTCTATCACCCGTGCGCCCTGATAGGCGCCATAGGTCCCGACGATCGTGTCGCCGCATATGGCAATATCGGTTGGAACGAGATCGCCGGTGACGAGATCAAGCAGCCGGACGTTCCGGATCACCAGATCGGCGGGTGCCGAACCGCGCCCTTGCGCGATCCGGCGGGACAATGTTGCGGCATCCGTCATGCCCAAGCCTAGCGCTGTCACGCCTGCTTCGCCAAGGGTGCGGCGTCAGGCGACCCGGGCGAACTCGAAATCCTTGCCCGGTGCGGCCTCGAACAGCGCCTTGGTATAGGCGTGGGTCGGATTGGCGAAGATCTCCGTCGTCTTTCCGTGTTCAACCACCACACCGTTCTGCATGACCGCGATCCGGTCGCAGATTTGCGCTGCCACCCGAAGATCGTGGGTGATGAACAGCACGGCGAGCTCGAACTTCTTGCGGACGTCATCCAGCAGAGCGAGGACCTGCTTCTGCACCGACACGTCGAGCGCCGAGACTGCCTCGTCCGCAATCAGCACTTCCGGCTCCATGGCAAGCGCCCGGGCGATGCAGATGCGCTGGCGCTGGCCGCCCGAGAACTGATGCGGATAGCGGTCGAGCGCATCGGGGGCCAGCCCGACAAGCGCCATCAGGTCGCGCGCCTTTTCCAGAGCCTCGGCGGGTGAGACGCCGAAATTGATCGGCCCCTCGACGATCGACTGGCCGACCAGCCGGCGTGGATTGAGCGACCGGTACGGGTCCTGGAAGACGATCTGGCAGTGCTTGCGATGCGGCCGCAACTGCCGCTCGGACATCAGCGCGACGTCCATGTTGCCGACCAGGATAGCTCCCGATGTCGGTTCGATCAGACGGGCGATGCAACGCGCAACCGTCGATTTGCCCGAGCCGCTCTCGCCGACAATGCCGAGCGTCTCGCCGCGGCGCACGCGGATATCGACATCGGAGGCAGCCTTCACCTCCCGCTTCTTCTGGAAGAAGCCGCCGCCGCCATAGGTCTTGTTCAGCTTCACCGTCTCCAGCGCGATCGGCCCTTCCATCACCTCGCGGTGCGGCGGGGTCAGGGTCGGCACGGAATTGATCAGCATCTGGGTATAGGGGTGCTGCGGCCGGGTCAGCACGTCCTTGGCCGCACCGGTCTCGACGACCTTGCCCTTCTGCATCACCACCACCCGGTGGGCGATCTCGGCCACCACGCCGAAATCGTGGGTGATGAACAGCACGCCCGTTCCCCGCCGCTGCTGCATTTCCGCAACCAGCTTCAGGATCTGCGCCTGCGTCGTCACGTCGAGCGCCGTGGTCGGCTCGTCGGCGATCAGGAGCGAGGGGTCGAGGACCAGGGCCTGCGCGATCATGATGCGCTGCCGCTGCCCGCCGGAAAGCTGGTGCGGATAGGCGTCGAACATTTTCGCGGGATCAGGCAGGCGCACGGCCTCCATCACCGCCAGCACCTTTTCCTTGCGCTCGGCCTGCGAGAGATCGGTATGGATCTCCAGCACCTCGTCGATCTGCTCGCCGCAGGTGACGACGGGATTCAGCGCCGTCATCGGCTCCTGGAAGATCATCGACATCTTGGTGCCGCGCAGCGCGCGGAGGCGGCTCATCGGCGCGGTCACCATGTCCTCGCCGTCGAGCAGGATCTGCCCGCCATCGACAGCAAGCTGGCCCTTGGGCAGAAGCCCCATGACCGAATGCGCCGTCACCGACTTGCCAGAGCCGGATTCACCGACAACGCAAACGATCTCGCCCGGATTGACCGAGAAGGAAACGTCTTCCACCGCATGCACCCGATCGCCGCCCTTGGGCAGGCGAACCGAAAGATTGCGGATTTCGAGGACCGGGCCGCTCATCCGCGCTTCTCCATTTTCGGATCCAGCGTGTCACGCAGACCATCGCCGAGCATGTTCACCGCCAGCACGGTCAAGGCGAGGAAAATGCCGGGGAACAGGATGTTGTGGGGGAAGACGCGGAACAGCTGACGGCCCTCGGCCATGATGTTGCCCCAGGTCGGGATCTGCGGCGGAATGCCGATGCCGAGGAACGACAGGATGGCTTCCACCAGAATGGCCGAGGCACAGATGAACGTGCCCTGGACCAGAAGGGGCGCGACCGTGTTCGGCAGCACGTGGCGGATCAGCAGCAGATAGGTCGGAGTCCCCGACATGACGGCCGCTTCCACATAGGGCTCCTCGCGCACCGACAACACGACGGACCGCACGAGGCGGACCACCCGTGGCACTTCGGGCACGACGATCGCGACAATGACCGTCAGGACGCCCGCCCTCGATAGAGACACCAGCGCAATGGCGAGAAGGATCGCCGGGATGGCCATGAGGCCGTCCATGATCCGCATGATCACGCTGTCCAGCCAGCGGAAATAGCCAGCCATCAAACCGATGAACAGGCCGATCGACACCGACAGGACAGAGACCGCAACGCCAATGAAGATCGACACGCGCGCGCCATAGACGACGCGCGAGTAGACATCGCGGCCCAATGTGTCGGTGCCCATGTAATGGACCATGGTCTTCCGCGTTCCGTCATCGGTGCGGAAGCTCGATTCCGCCATGGGAACGCGGTTTCTGGCGGCCGGGTTGATGCCGCTGGGGTCGCTGGTTGCGATCAGCGGCGCGATCAGGCCGATGAACACCATGACAAGCACGATGATGGCGCCGACCATGACGGTCGGATTGCGCAGGAGCTTGCGCACGACCGTTTGACGAGCGGCAACCGCGGTCACGGTCTCCGTTGCGCCGGCGGCGGGCGATATGTGGGCAGGCACGGTCAATAGCGGATCCTCGGGTCGAAGATCGTGTAGGAAAGGTCGACGAGCAGATTGATCAGCACGTAGACGAGCGAAAAGGCGAGGATGATCGCCTGGATGACCGGGAAGTCGCGCGCCAGAACCGCATCGACCGTCAGTCGTCCGAGGCCCGGGATCGAATAGACGCTCTCGGTGACCACGACGCCGCCGATGAGCAGGGCGACACCGATGCCGACGACTGTCGCAATCGGCACGGCCGCGTTCTTCAGGGCGTGCTGGAACAGCACCTTGATCTCGGTCTGCCCCTTGGCGCGGGCAGTCCGGATATAGTCCTCATTCAGCACTTCCAGCACGCTGGTGCGCGTCATACGGGCGATCAGCGCGATATAGATGACCGACAGTGTGAAGGCCGGCAGGATGAGGCTCTGCAGGAAGCCGCCTATGCCGTTGGCGAAGCGCTGGTAGCCCTGGACCGGAAACCAGCCGAGCTTGATGGCGAAGACATAGATCATCAGGTAGCCGATCACGAAGACCGGCACCGAGAACCCGATCACCGAGAATCCCATGACGATCCGGTCGATCCAGGTGCCCTGCTTGTAGGCTGCGAGCACGCCCAGCGGGATCGCCACAACGACCGCGATGATCATGGTCAGAAGAGCGAGCGAGAAGGTCGGCTCCAGGCGGTCGGAAATCAGTTCCCAGACCGTCTTGCGGAAGAAGAAGCTCTCGCCGAGATCGCCGCGGACGATGTTCCCCAGCCAGATGAAGAATTGCTGCAGGATCGGCTGTTCTAGCCCGAGTTTGGTGCGGATATCGATGATCTGCTGCGTTGTCGCATTGTCGCCGGCGATGATCGCCGCAGGGTCGCCAGGCGTCAGGCGCAGCATGAGAAACACCATCACCGCGACGGTGAACAGCACGGGCACGATCGCGAGGAGGCGGCGGAGGATGTAGGAAATCATGAGATGCTTGGCCGGATATCCTTCGAGGAGGTGGCGGCCGGATCAGTCCGGCCGCCCTTGACCGCTGATCAGGCGCGGGCCTTCTCGATGTTCCAGAACACCGGCGCAGGGGCCGCGAGCCAGCCCGAGATGTTCGGGCGCGTGGCACCCGGCAGGTACCACTGGCCCAGATGCACGTGGGTCGGGTTCTCGGCGACGCGGCGCTGGACGGCCTCGGCGATCTGCTTCTGCTCGGCCGCGGTGCTGGCACGCGCGAACCTGGCGCGCAGGGCTTCGATCTCCGGGTCGGTCGGCCAGCCGAAGGCCGCCTTGTCACCGGAGGAGTTGAAGAAGCCGGCCATGACCGGGTTGAGGATATCGGCCGAGACCCACGAGGTCAGCATGGCGCTCCAGCCACCCTGGGTCGGCGGGTCACGCTTGACGCGGCGGGCAACGACGGTCTGCCAATCCATCGACTGCATGTCGACGGTGAAGCCGCCCTTCTGCAGAAGCTCCTTGGCGACCGGGGCCAGGTTGGTGAGAACCTGAAGGTCGGTGGAGTGCAGCAGGACAACCGGCTCGCCCTTGTAGCCTGCTTCCTGCAGCAGCTGCTTCGACTTGGCGAAATTCGATTCCAGCTTGTCTTCCATGCCGGCCAGCGTCTCGAGCGGCGAGCCGCAGACGAACATGGCCTTGCAGACCTTGTAATATTCGGCATCGCCGATCGTGGCCTTGAGGAAGTCTTCCTGGTTCAGCGCATAGAGGGCGGCCTGCCGCACCTTCTGGCTGTTGAACGGTGCGGTCGTGTGGTTGAACCGCATCGTGTACTGGTTGCCGAGCGGGTTCCAGTTGAAGATCTTGATGCTCCTGTCCGCCTTGATCAGCGGCAGAAGATCGTGGCTCGGAGCCTCGATGATGTCGACTTCGCCGGCCAGCAAAGCGTTGACCGCCTGCTGCTGGTCGGTGATGACCCGCCACTCAACGCGGTCGACCTTGACCACTTTACCACCGGCGAGGCTGGAGGCCGGCTCGGGGCGCGGCTTGTAGCCCGCGAACTTGGTGTAGACGGCCTTGTCGCCCGGACGCCATTCGTCGCGCTGGAAGACGAACGGGCCGGAACCGATGAACTCGGAGATCTGCGTGTTCGGGTCGGTGTCCGCGACGCGCTTCGGCATCATGAACGGAACGTTGGACGACGGCTTGCCGAGCGCGAAGATGAGGAGGCCGGTCGGCTCCTTCAGCTTGATCTCGAAGGTCCGGGCGTCCTTGGCGGTCATCTCCGCCACGAAGCCCATGACCGTCTGTCCCAGCGGATCGCGTGCCGACCAGCGCTTGATCGAGGCTACGCAGTCTTCCGCCGTGACCGGCTTGTTGTCGTGCCAGAGGAGGCCATCGCGCAGCGTGAACGAATAGGTGAGCTTGTCGGCGCTCTCGGTGAACGTATCCACCATCTGCGGCTTGATCTGACCCTGCGCGTCCATGGCGAACAGCGTGTCGTAGATCATGTAACCGTGGTTGCGCACGATATAGGCGGTGGTCCAGATCGGATCGACGATCCGGAGATCCGAGTGCATCACCACCCGGAGAACATTGGCAGCGCCCTGGGCGCTTGCCTGGCTGGTCGCCGAAAGCGCTCCAGCTGCAGCGGCAGCGCCGGCGACGACGGTGCGGCGGGACAATTTGACGGACGACATAGGGCTACTCCCAGACCAGCCAAGCGGAGAATTGGCGACCCGCTCTGGACGCCGGATGAGACGACGCCTGTCGCAACAGAGTCAATCCCGTTCCGCAGGCAGTCCGCGGCCAAAATGAGTGCAAATGCGGATTGGCTGTGCTGCGCCGTTCGAACGCATCAAGGCTTGCATCAGTGCCCTTGCACGCGGTGGAATGGTTCCACGCTCTCGAATGCGCGCATGGCTTGCAGAACCATTGCGTCGTTGCGTCGCGGACCGACGATCTGCAGTCCGATCGGCAGGCCATCGGCGTCAAGGCCGCAAGGCACCGTGCCGGCGGGCTGCTGTGTGACGTTGAAGGGCGGCGTGAACGGGCACCAGTCGGTCCAGAGCGGCCCCCAATCCGCATGGCCCGCAAAGCCCGCGGGTGGCAGGTCCGCGCCAAGCGGGATGGCTCCGGTTGGCATGGTCGGGGTCATCAGCAGATCATAGCGCTCGTGGAATTCGGCCATGGCGATGATCGTCTTGGTCCTGCGATAGAGCAGCGCGTCCAGCAGGGCGGGGGTCGTCATGGCCTTGCCGATCTCCGCGCAGGCAACCAGGCCCGGATCCATCTGAGCAAGTTCGGCCTTGGAGAAGAGAGCCAGCGCCAGGGCCGCGCCGGCGTTCCAGATGTCCCAGGCAATCGGCGCCGGGTCCCCGATCGGCGGATCGACCTGCTCGACGATCGCGCCCAGTTCCTCGAAGCGTTTGACGGCTGCGGCCACCGCCTTCTCCACGGCGGGATCGACCTTGGTCGCGAAGCCGAGCCGGGGCGAGTAGGCGATCCGCAGACCCTTGACCCCGTCCTCCAGGCCAATGGAGAAATCGGGCGCGGCCGTGTTCCAGGCCAGCGGGTCGCGATGGTCGGGGCCGGAGAGGATCGACAGCAGCCCGGCAACCTCGCGAACTTCGCGCGCCAGCGGCCCGAGATGCGACAGTTCGCCCATCACCGAGAGGGGATAGGCGGCCACCCGCCCGAAGCTCGGCTTGAGGCCGGCAACCCCGCAATAGGCGGCGGGAATGCGGATCGAGCCAAGGCCGTCGGAGCCCAGATGAAACCGCCCGATCCCGAGCGCTGCGGCCGCAGCGCCGCCCGACGTCGATCCGCCGGCGGTGCGCTCGCGGTTCCACGGATTGCGCGTCATCCCGGTCAGAGGCGAGGTCGACAGACCGATCCAGCCGAATTCAGGCATGGTTGTCGTCGCGAGCACGACCAGACCTGCTTCCTGGCAACGCGCGGTGACCGGCGCGTTGAAATCGACCGGTGCGGATGTGGTGACCCGGGAGCCCTTGCGCGACGGCCAGCCAGCCACCGCCATATTGTCCTTCACCGTGACGGTCACACCATCAAAACGGCTCTTCGGCTCGCCCTTCAGCCAGCGGGCCTCCGATTCGGCCGCCCAGGCCAGCGTTCGCGGACGGTCGATGGTCACGAAGGCGTTGATCGACGGCTGCGACGCCTCTGCCCGATCAAGGGCATCCCGGGTGGCTTCCACGGGTGAAAGCTGCTTGCGCCTGAAGGCAGAGGCGAGTGCGAAGGCGTCGAGATCGGCGATGGCTGTCATGAGATGCTCCCGTGCCATAGGCTGACACGGGACGAGGGGCTTCGTTAAGCCCCTTCCTGTGACCAACCGTCATGTGCCGGCTGACGAGGCGCATCCGGAGTCATGGACCGGACTTGCGTCGGCGCTTGCGGCGAGCGGCCTTGATCTCCGCGATACGCTCGACGTCCTCCACCTGCAGGTAGCGGCCGCGCTCCATGATCTCGAGGCTGTATTCCTCATAGGTCAGGCCGAGGCGGTCGGCCTTCTCCATGCGGAAGCGCATGACATCGGCAGAAACGCTCTTCCACGCCGCCCTGTGGGCACGTTGCCAGTGCAGGAAGATGTGCGGATCGCCCTTGCCCCAGGGTGGGCCTTCGTAATCGTCGAGCGGCGGGCCGCCATTGTCACCGGGGCGCGGTTTGCGAGCCTTCATCGCGCGTCCATTCCCTTAGCCATGGCGGCCATGCTCTGCTATGTGAGACTGTGTTCCACTATAAGAGAAATGAGTGCCGAGGCAAGTCCCGGCCGGACGCGTGGCCGGAGAGAGGTCTCTGTCCTGTTCCATGATGTCTCCGCCTGGACGGGCCGGAACGGGCGCTCCGAGCCGGAGCGAGGTCTCTTTCTTGTTCCGAGATGTCTCCGCCGTGGCCGCCTGAACGGAGACAGGCTTTCGCTGCCGCCAACGGGGATTACTGGCAGAGGCGGGACTGGCCATCGCGGCCGCGGCGCTCGCGGTCGAAATGGAGATGGTTGGCGTGGGATGGGTCGGAGCCCGGGCCCAGCACCGTCGTGAACCAGCCGCAACCGGCCTTCCGGACTGCGCCGATGAACCGGGCACCGACCGGCGTTGCCGGACGCTCCACCATGATGCGGCCAGCACTGGTTAGTTCGAACCAGGCGATATCCACGGCCAGCCCCATTCCGTGCGCGCTCATCTTTGCGCCGGCGGCCCGGTTGCGCGAGCGGCATTCGAACCCGTTGCCCGTGCCGAACGCGACCAGCGCGTCATCGGCAAGACCACGGGCGAGGGGGGCGGTGATGTCGCGGGTGAAGCTTGCGAGGCTGAGGGCCAGTGAGCATGCGAGCAGTGGCTTGTCCGGCAACCGCACCACGCGTCCATCCAGACTGATCGCTTCGATCCGGACGGGATTGTCGATCCGGCATTGCGCTTGGCCTTCGGGGGCGGCGGCGGGCGCGAACCGCACGCCCATCTCGTTCAAGGCCCGGTGGCAGGCGGCGACATCACCATCGCTCCCACCATTGGCACTTGGCTCAATGGCCGGGGCAGCAGGCACGATGGCTGGAGGCGTTGCGGCCGGCGGCGTCAGCTCGGTCCGGGGCCGGGGTTCCGGCACGGGCGCGGCGAAGGACGGAGGCTTTGCGCGTCGGCCCTGCGCCATGGCTCCTTCGGGAGCGAGGCTCAACAGCGCCGCAATGACCATTGCCACCAGGCATGGCGCAGTGAAGCCGCTGGCTGTCCCTCCACGTGGCTGCGCTGGTATCCTCAAACTGCGTCCTTGATCGCCGGGCCAAGCTTGGCAGCGAGCGCGCCCGCCCAATGCAATCAATCAAACGCGCGGAACGCCCGAAGGTTGCTCGGAGCACGGCTCGTCACGTGATCGCGATATCGCGGCCTGTGCTCCCGTTTGGCGCCGATCTGGTGTAGAGAGGCGCCCAACCGAGCAGAGAAACCCCGTTGTACCGAGCTCCCCTGACCGCCGCGCCAACTGCATGACTGATCCGACCGACACCAAGAACTGCATGCGTCGCATATCCATCGCCCCGATGATGGATTGGACGGACCGTCATTGCCGGTTCTTTCACCGTCAGCTGACGCGCGACGCGCTGCTCTACACGGAAATGGTCACTGCCAATGCGGTGATCCATGGCGACCGCCAGCGCCTGCTCGGCTTCTCGGCGGACGAGCACCCGGTGGCTCTCCAGCTGGGTGGCTCTGATCCGCAAGCCCTTGCGCAGGCAGCCAAAATCGGCGCCGATTTCGGCTATGACGAGATCAATCTCAACTGCGGCTGCCCCTCTGACCGGGTCCAGGGGGGGAATTTCGGCGCCTGCCTGATGGCAACCCCCGCCCTGGTGGGCGACTGCATCGCGGCCATGAAGGCGGCTGTCGATATTCCCGTCACCGTCAAATGCCGGATCGGCATCGACGACCAGGATCCGGAACAGGCTCTGGATGCCCTGGCCGACTCTGTGGTCGCAGCCGGCACCGACGCCATCATCGTTCATGCGCGCAAGGCCTGGCTGCAGGGACTGTCGCCGAAGGAAAACCGCGAGATCCCGCCCCTCGACTATGGGCGCGTGTTTCGCCTGAAAGCGCGGTTTCCCCACCTGCCGATCTCGGTCAACGGGGGCATCGCCACGCTTGGCCAAGCGCGCGCGCTGCTTGAGCCGCGGGACGGCGTGACGCTCGATGGCGTCATGATCGGGCGCGCCGCCTACCAGAACCCGGCCATCCTCGCGGGCGTGGACGAGGACAGCGACGCCGTGGCGCCGGAAATCCTCGACGCCGCCTTCGAGGCCATGATCCCCTATGCCGAGACGCACCTCGCAGAGGGCGTCCGTCTCTCCTCGATCACGCGCCATCTGCTCGGCCTCTACCAGGGAGTTCCCGGCGCGCGGGCCTTCCGCCGTCACCTCTCCGAGAATGCCGTGAAGCCCGGTGCCGGCCTTGACGTGCTTCGTGACGCGATGGCGCTCGTCGTCGCGCGGCGCGGCACCGCTGCCATCGCCGCCTGATCCGCAAACGAAAAGGGCGGCCCGGAGGCCGCCCGCGTTGCCCGGTGTGCCGCCAGGCTCAGCGACGCGGAACCACGTCGCAGAAGTGGCCGCGGAGGAACTCGTAGCGGCAGCTGGTGCCCTGGCCAGGCTGGTTCTGCGGAGCAGCCTGGGGCGGCGCCGGAAGCTGGATGGCCGCGATCGAGCCATCGGGGCCACCGAAGCTGCCGGCGTCGCCACCGGCAGCACCGCCACCACCGCCACCGACGGCAGCAGCCATGGCGGAACCCGCGGTGAGCGCGAAGAGGGCGGCGACGGCAAGGGTCTTGATCGAGGTCATGGTCCTGTCTCCTGTTGATTGGGGCGGTGCGTCCCATGGCCGTTCAGGCCCGTGGATCCGTTCGCCGATGACGCCCTTGTCGCAGGCCTCCTTTGCAGCCCGGCGCCGCGGGAGGCTCGCTGCGTTTCCCCTGTAACCGTCATGTTTCCGGGCTTGTCCGATGTCCTGTCGGCCAGAATCAGCCCCCTTGCAGGCCGGACACGCGGCGGCGGGTCTTGTTCGCGCGCAGATGCGGGTTTAAGCCGCCCACTCGTTTCCCGCGCGGATGTCCCCCATGCTCTTCGGCGTTCCCTACGACCAACTCGCGATCCTTGCCGTCGGCCTTCTGGCCGCCGGTGCTGCCACGGGCATCCTGGCCGGTGTTTTCGGCGTGGGTGGCGGCGCGGTGATCGTGCCCGTCCTTTACGAGCTCTTCGGTGTGGTCGGCGTGCCGCTGGAGATCCGCATGCCGCTCTGCGTCGGCACCTCGCTTGCCATCATCATTCCGACCTCCATCCGCTCATTCCAGGCCCACAGAGCCAAGGGCGCGGTCGACATGGAGGTGCTGCGCGCCTGGGCCGTGCCGGTTGTCGTCGGCGTGATCGTCGGCTCGGCGGTTGCCCGCTACGCGCCGCCCGGGGTGTTCAAGGCGGTCTTCATCTTCGTCGCGGGCCTCTCGGCCTATCGCCTGCTCACCGGCAAGGAGCTGAAGTTCGGCACCGGCATGCCCGGCCCCGCCGGCATGGTCGCCTCCGGCGGCATCATCGGTGTCCTGTCGAGCCTCATGGGCATTGGCGGCGGCCAACTCGGCAATCTCGTCATGATGGCCTATGGCCACACGATCCATAAGGCGATTGCCACGTCCTCCGGTCTCGGCGTGCTGATCTCCATTCCCGGCGCGCTTGGATACATCTATGCCGGCTGGCCCAAGGCCGCGGAGTTTCCGCAGGTCGCCGCCATCCAGTTCCCTTTCGCGCTCGGCTACGTGTCGCTGATCGGATTCCTGCTGTTCATCCCGACCTCGATCTGGACCGCTCCGATCGGCGCGCGCATCGCCCATTCCCTGCCCAAGCGCAAGCTTGAGGTGGCCTTCGGCCTGTTCCTGCTGATCGTGTGCCTGCGCTTCCTGTGGGATGTCGTGGCGCGCTAGGCCGGCTTCGCCTAAGGGCGGCGCCGCGCACGCGCCGCTTGCCGCAACGCCTCGCCAATATCCGATGTACCGGGTGATACCGCCTGAGGAACGATTACCGCCCCGATTGTCGCTGGGCTGGGAACAGGTTGGCGCAATGCCTGGAGGTTCGTGCCCCCCACGGAAGCCACGCGCTGTGTCAATTCAATCCGGATTGGTCCCGCTCTGGGCGACGGTTGCACGATCGAAATGTCCAGGCTTTGAACGTCGTCTCGCTTGTTGAAGCCCGCTGCGCTGACTGTTACTGGGACCAACTCAATTCCGGCATTTCCTGACAATTTCGATGTTGCGCCGAAATCGACGCCGTACTCGTAACTTTCACCATTCAATTGCGCACCATTGGTACTCTGAGCGTAAGTGGCCTGCAGCCAGTTCTCAAAACCCAAGCCGTTGATAACTGGAAACGCATCCGTCGATCGAAATGGTCCGTTCGGAGTAATGCGCTCACATGGCCTCATCGGTGCCTGCGAATTGATCGAGAACTTGAATGTCGTCTTGCGGGTTGTATTGGAGGTATGTTCCCACCCGAACCCGAAGTTCAATGTAAGTGGCGAGCCGCCAAGTGCGGCGATTTTCGCGTCCGCTCCTGCCGTCGCCTGGCTCGAGTTGACGATTTTGACCTCAAGCTCACCAGATATTTGCCATGGCCCCTTCAAGAAGGGGGCATTTGGATTTCGTAAGGCAAAGCTAGCAAATTCGCATCTGACGCCATTGAGAATACTCGAAACCGGGATGAAATCGCCCCCATCAACAGGTGGGATTGATGCGGTTGAGCAACCAGACAGCCCGACTGACAGAACAGCGACGGAAAGGTATGTTTTGCACATATCTATCATCCGGAAGTTATTGTGGATTAACAATTAGCGCATCAAAAAAAAGTGTATAGTCAAACGTCAGAGATTCGAATGTATTTTGCCGGATAAATAAAATAGACTGTAGAACCCAGTGTCGCGTGTGTATTCGTGGCGATAAGCTTGTCCGTCTCACCCATAAATCCCAAGCCGCGCCAGGATCGTCCGGCCGATCGACAGGCGCTTGGAGGCATCGGCCATGGCGGTCATGTTGATGTTGAGGCAGAAGGCGTGGACGTTCTCGCCTGTGTCGATCCAGCCGGACCACCAGCCGATTTTCGGCGTGCCGGCGGCAAACCAGCCCGTCTTGGCATAGAGCGTGCGCGGCCCTTGAGTCTCCAACGTCACGATCGAGCGGACAATGGCTTGCGCGCGCGATGAGGCGGGCAGCCGGTCGCGGGCAAGCCGGACGTTGAACCGCACCTGTTCCACGGCGCTCGTCATCAGCGGTCCCCGGAGCCAGAACATGTCCACCACGGTTCCCGGATCCCGGTTGCCATAATCCAGCCGCGCCAGCCATTCGCGATAGCGCTCGATGCCGATGCGCCGCGCCAGTTCCTGGTAGACCGGCACATTGGACACGACGATGGCCTCCTTCAGCGACATGTCGCGCTCCCAGGCCTTGATCGGTTGAGGCCTGCCGCCATAGGGAACGATCTCATTCTCGTCAGCGACGGCGCCGGCCTCCAAGGCGATCAGGCTGTTGGCGATCTTGAACGTGGAGGCCGGCACGTAGCGCCGCTCGGCGCGGGCGCGGTCGACATAGGTCCAGACATCGGCTTTGAGGTCGTAGCTGACGAAGCAGCCGCTCACGCCGTGCTCGCGGAAGACCGAGCGCAGGTCGGCCCGCTCACCCGTGGCCGGCTGGGCGCGAAGCAGGCCGGGCGCCGTGACGAGGCTCAAGGCGCCCAACGCCAATTCGCGGCGGCTGGGGTGTGTCAAAGGGGCGAATGACATGGACGAACAAGCTCCCGGCATCGTCGCCTCACGTTGACTGCCTTCATGGCTAACGTGAGACCGATCGCTCGCAATTCGATCATTCAGCGGCGTGCAAGCGCCTTCAGCTTGGCGCGTTCGACCTTGCCCATGGCATTCCGGGGGATGGCGTCCACCACCAGCAGGTGGCGCGGCGCGATCAGGTCCGATCGGCGGGCGCAGGCTGCCAGGAGGTCGGCCTGATCCAGATGGCCGCGCGGAACGACCGCCAGCCAGATCTCATCGACGCCCGATGCGCCAGGAAGCCCGAATGCCGCGACATCGGCAATGTCCGTGCGCCCGGCTGTGAGCTCCTCGATCCGTTCCGGGGCGATCTTCACGCCGCCGCTGTTGATGAGGTCATCCGACCGGCCGGCAATGATCAGGCGCCCGTCCGCCGTCAGGTGGCCGGCATCACCCGGGTAGAACCAGTCGGGCGAACGGTCCGGTGTCAGGGTTCCTGGCGTATAAGCGCGTCCGCCGCCGGGCGTGAGAATGCGCACGCGCCCTGTCGCCCCTGGTGGCAGGGGTTGATCCTGCTCGTCGACGATCTGGATCGTTCGGTCGGGGACCGGCACGCCGACGCAACCCGGCTCGCTCTCGATCATCGCGGTCGTGGCCATGGCGGTGCGTCCGGCCTCGGTCGATCCGTAGATCATGATGATGTGCTGGCAGATGCGGCGCTTGATCGCCTCGAGCAGCGGCTTCGACAGGCTGCTGCCACCGGTTTTCACCAACCGCAGTGAGGCGCAGGAGGCCGGAACTTCCTCCAGCGCCGCGACCAGTTCTGCCAGCTGGTGCGGCGACCCAATGATGGTCCCGACCTGGTAGAGGTCGATCAGCCTTGCGGCTTCCTCCGCGGCCTCGGCGATGCACAGGGTGCGGGCCGACACGAGCACGCGGGCCGCTTGTGCGATGGCCCATTGCGAGTTGAGGCCGATCAGCAGGAGATCGCGCTCGGTTCCCGGTGCCGGCTGGTAGCGATAGAGATCGCGCACGCGCCGGTCGAAATCCTCGACGGTGAAGGGGATCAGCTTCGGCTGGCCGGTCGTTCCCGATGTCAGAGCCAGCAACGACAATCTGTCGGGGGCGGACGCAGTCGGATCGACCGGATAGGCTGCGCCAGCTGGCTCGAACCACCGGCCATCGACGATGATGGTGCGCGCGCCAACCGGCGCCATGATCATGGCATCAGTGAGCACCGCCACAGCCCCGACCGATGGGAGCAGCCGCACCTCATCCGGGCGGGCGGGAAGAACGACCAGTCCGAGGCGCATGGCCGCAGACATCAGGGCGATGAAGCGGATCGGATTGGCGACAGCGACAAGGACGATATCGCCGGGCTTCAAGCCAGCACCATGCAAACGTCCTGCGACCGAGTGGATCGCATCGGACAACATGCCGTAGGTCACGATGCGGTCCGATGTCATGATCGCCGGCCGGGTAGGAAAGAGCCTGCCATGCAGCAGCACTGCGTCGACGAAAATCATGGTTTGGCCTCAGTTCGAAGTTTAAGACGAGTAGAACAGAACCGGTTGATTGGCGACAATACATGCCAGATGTGATGCATGCGGAAATGGAGATGTGCGCCGGTAGCGTGTCGCGCCGCGGGGCGATGATCGGGGCGGCCTTGTCGGCCTTTGCTTTCGACCGCGCCGTCGCCCAATCGCAAGGTCTGAGAATTGTCGCGCCATTTTCGGCCGGAACGGTAATTGATGCCATGGCGCGCCGCCTCGCCGAGGCCTTGTCGTTGCACCTGCCGGAACGACCTGTCGTGATGAATCGCGATGGCGCTTCCGGGACGCTTGCGTTTGCCGAACTGGCCCAAAGCCCAGCCGACGGATCCTCGGTGATCTTCGGTGCGGCCAGCCCCCTGGTCGTCCACCCGCACCTGCGTCGTGACCCCAAGCTCGACCCCGCCGACTATCGGCCGGTCTGCCAGATGTTCGAACAACCGCTGGTTCTGGTGGTCTCGCGACGGTTGGAGCTGCGCAATGTGGCAGACCTCGTGGAATTGGCGAAGAAGCGCGCTGGCGCGCTGAAGTTCGGTCATTACGGCCTGGCCTCGGCCACGCATATCGAACTGCTCGGCTTTGCGCGGACTGCCGGTGTCGAGGTGATCGAGGTGCCCTATCGCGCGCATGGCCAACTGGTGGCCGATCTCGCGAGCGGGGCGCTCGACGCGGCCATTTCGACGCCCGGCACGTTCGACACAGGTGTGATCCAGCCATTGATGCTGATTGCTGGCCAGCCCATCGCTCTCTATCCGGACCTGCCGACCTCGGCTTCGCTCGGGTTCCCCCCGGCACTGCCGGTCTTCGGTGGCGTCTTTGCGCGTGCAGGGACATCCGACGAAACGCTGGCCCGTCTGGCGCGAGCATTCCGGGCAGCGTCCGAGGAGCCGGATTTCCAGGCAACAGCCCGCCGGCTCGGCGTCCTGACGATCTTCGGCGACGGAGATGCCTTCGCCCGCCGCATAAAAGAAGAGAGCCTGCGGGTGCAGGCTCTCCTGGGTCGGCTTGGTCTCGTGTCGCAATGACGCCTAGGCGTCAGAAGCGGTAGGCGGCGCCTGCGCGGACCTGGATCTGCGAGCTCCGCGAAGCGAAGGAATAGCCATTGTTGGTCAGATCGCGCGGCCTGTTGGTGCCGAAGTCATAGTAGAGGGCTTCAAGCCGCACGGTCCAGTTCTGGCTGACCATGTACTCGCTGCCGAGGCCCACGACATAGCCGAGCCGGAAGCTGTCAGAGCGGGCGACCACGAACCCATTGTCGACATAGCTCTGCGACGGGTTCCCAAAGGCCAGACCGCCCGTCACGTAGAACAGGGCCTTGTCGACCGCGACGCCCGCGCGCCCACGCAGGCTGCCGGCGAACTGCGACTTCGAATTGACGAACGCATAGCCGCCGGAGACATGCGCGCTGCCGCTCGCCGTGTTGTAGGTGATGTCGGCCTCGATGCCGAACACGAGATTGGCCGACGTCTGCCAGTTGTAGCCAGCGAACAGGCCGAGCGCGACGCCGACCGGGCTTGAAGTGAATGACGTGTTGGGCGGGTTGTAGATGCCGCCGATGTCGGTCCAGCGATTCTGGCCGATTCCTGCCCCGAGCAAGGCGCCGGCATAGGCGCCGGTCCAGTTGGCCACGCCGGATGTCATGGCGACCGGCACGCGGGGCGCGCCCAGACCCTGGCCATGGGCGCTGCCAATGGTGAGGGCGAGCAGTGCGACGGAGGAGAGAAGCTTGGCGCGGGTCATTCGATCTCGATTGCCAGGTTCAGGGGAAACCAACTATTTGGAATCGATACATCCAGAAACGGAAATCTGCAATCGGTTGCTCCGAGTGTCGCGAAGATGACTCCATGATTGCGACAATCAAGCAACAATTACCCAGCGCGGAAGTCGATATTGACCGACGGCTCATGGGATAAAGCTATGAGACTGATGCGCTGTCGCAGAACAATCCGCCCTTCGCTCTGCGGCGCAACTGTTTCCCGGCCGCGCCGATACACAACGACACCCGACGCAGCCAGCTTGCCCTTCACGTCGGCATCGGTGACCCGCAGGCCAGGCGCACATTGAGCCGGACCTGATCGACGGCATTGATCATCAGCGACCCACACAGCCGGAGCCGGTCTACAGACATGCCGGGATCGAGGTTCCCATAGCGCGAGATGGGTCAGCCATTCGCGACAGGACCATTCAGCGTCCAGCAAGGGCCTTCAGTTTGGCGCGTTCGACCTTGCCCATCGCATTGCGGGGGATCGCATCGACAACCACGATCCGCACCGGCGCAAGCGTCTCGGAGCGCCGGCGGCAGAAGGCAATCAGCTCGTCCGGCTGCACGGGCTGTCGCTGCACGATGGCAAGCCAGATCTGATCGAAACCACCAGCGCCGCGAACAGCGAAGGCCGCCGCATCGGCAATGTCCCGCCGTCCCGCCACCAACTCCTCGACCCGGTCAGGCGCAACCTTGAGCCCGCCGGCATTGATCAATTCGTCGGTGCGCCCTTCGATCACCAGCAGGCCCTCCGCCGTCAGGTGCCCGAGGTCGCCGGGATAGAACCAGTCCGGTGTCCGGTCGGGATAGAGCGTACCGCGCTCGTAGGGCCGCCCGCCGCCTGCCGCAATGATCCGGACGCGCCCCGAGGCGCCCGGCGCAACGGCGTTGTCCTCGTCATCGACAATCTCCAGCCGGGCCGAAGGCACGATGTGGCCGACGCCGCCTGGAATCATCTCGACGGTATCGAGCGACGCAAGTGCCGTCTTGCCAGCCTCTGTCGAGCCATAGCCGACCAGAACTAGCGGGGTGATGCGCTTCCGGATGCCAGCTGCAAGCTCAGCCCCGAGCATCGCCCCCGCCAGCGAGGCCAACCGCACCGATGCGCAGGAGACCGGTGCCTCGTCGAGCGCCGCCAGCAGGCCCGCGAACTGCTGCGGTGAGCCAAGGATGACCCCCACTTGGTAGAGATCGATCAGCCGCACCGCCTCCTCGGCGTTCCGGGCCAGGCACACCGTGCGCGCCGAGGCGAGAGCACGCGCCGTTTCCGACAGGGCCCATTGCGAGGCGAAGCCGATCAGCACCAGATCACGCTCGGTGCCCGGCGCACCATGATAGAGCATCAGGTTTCGCAGGCGCAGGTCGAATTCGCCCACAGTGAAGGGAATGGCCTTCTGCTGCCCTGTCGTACCCGAGGTTAGCCCGAACATGATGAGGCGGTTCGGATCGCGCGATGCGGGATCTATCGGATAGGCGGCATCATCCAACGGCTGGAACCACCTGTCGTCGACGACGACAAGGCGCATCGCCTGAGGCGTGGCCATGGTGCGGCTCGCCAACACGGCGGTGATGCCGACCTCCGGCACTTCGGTGATGGAGCCGCTCGCCGTCATCGAGACCATCCCGAGATTCATCAGGGCCGAGACGAGAGTGAAGTGGCGGATCGGGTTCTCGATATCGACGATCACCATGTCTCCGGACCGGAAGCCTGCCTGGTGAAGGCGCGCGGACACCCAATGGATCTCGTCCGACAGCATCCTGTAGGTGACCCGCCGATCAGCCATGATGATGGCAGGGCGGTTTGGAAAGAGACCGGCGTGCAGGTGGATCGTATCGACGAAGATCATGGCGGGCGTTCCGGCTCAGGCACTGTTGCACGGTCCGACAGAGACGACAGTTCATCGCAGATGGAGTGCGAGAGGCAGGCTAGAGCAAATCGACGATTCCTGACGGGGATTTTTCGGCTAGACGATCGCGGACAGGATGAAGCAGGGCATGCGGCATGCGGACATCATCGCTCGTGACGATCAATCGGCGGACGCTGGCTCTCGGCGTTGGTCTGCTCGCTGTCGCCCCGGTCGGGCGCTCAGCGGTCGGGCAGGACAGGGGGCAGATCCGCATCATCGTGCCCTTCTCCGCGGGAACGACCATCGACGCCCTCGCGCGCGGCCTTGCCGAGGCCCTGGAGCCATCGCTCGGCCGCCGTCCGATCGTCGCCAATCGCGATGGAGCGGCGGGCACGCTCGCCTTTGTCGATCTGGCCCAGGCAGAGCCGGACGGCCTGACGCTGGTCTTTTCCGGACCGACCCAGCTCACCGTCCATCCGCATCTGAGGCGCGAGCCGCATCTTGATCCCGCGGCCTATCTGCCGCTCTGCCAAGTTTATGAGCTGTCCTTCGTGCTGGTCGCCTCCAAGGCCTCCGGCATTGCCGATGTGGCGGACCTGGTGCGGCGGGCGGCAGCGGCCCCCGGCACACTGCGCATGGGCCACCAGGGTCGGGCGGCCGCCACCCACCTGCAGTTGATGGGTTTCGCCACCAGTGCCGGCATCGGCGTCAACGACATTCCCTATCGCGCTCATGGCCAGATGCTGGCGGATCTCGCCAATGGTCAGCTCGATGGCGCGGTGCTGGCAACCGGATCGTTCGATCCCGCGCTGGTTCGCCCACTGGCGGTCTTCTCTGAGCGGCTATCGCCGGTCTATCCGGGCGTGCCGACCATCGGCAGTTTCGGATATCCCATTTCGCTCCAGGCATTCGGCGGATTGTTCGCTCGCGCTGGTCTAGCGCCGGACCGCCAGGCGATGCTGGAGGAGGCGTGCCGCCAGGCTTTCGAACGTCCGGTCTTCCGGGATATCGCCGCCCGAACCGGCGTCGAGGCGATCTACGGCGATCACGCCGCCTTTGCGGCGCGCCTCAGCGGTGAAACACAGCGGATGAAGTCGCTGCTCGATCGGCTCGGGCTGACGCCGAACTGACCCGTCCAGATCAGAAGCGATAGGCGGCGCCGACGCGCACCTGCAACTGGGACGACTGAGCGGTGTAGACATAGCCGGCATTCAGCAGGTCGGTCGGCCGCGCACTGCCGAAGCCGTAATAGAGCGCTTCGAGACGCACGGTCCAAGCCTGGCTGGCCATGTACTCGACACCCGCGCCGAGCGCGTAGCCGATGCGGAAGCCATCGTAACGTGCGCCGATGTTCGGATTGTTCAGGAGATCTGTGCGAATCTGCGACGGGTTGCCGAAGGCAAGGCCGCCGGTAACGTAGAACAGGGCGCGGTCGATGGCATAGCCGGCGCGGGCGCGCAGGCTGCCAGCAAAATTGGCGTGGCCGTGAATCCAGGCCCAGGTGGGTAGGACGACCGCGGTCCCATTGGCCGTGCTGTAGGTCAGATCGGCCTCGAGACCGACGACGAAATTCTGCGACAATTGCCAATTGTGGCCGGCGAACACGCCAAAGGCGACGCCCATCGGGTTCGAATTGTAGTTCGAATTGTTGGGGCCATAAGCGGCGTTGACGTCAGTCCAGCGGTTGAAGCCCCAGCTCGCGCCCGCCAGTAAGCCAGCATAGGAGCCGGTCCAGTTGACCGCGACCGGCGTGCGCGGTGCACCGAGGCTCTGCGCATTGGCGGTGCCGGCCGACAGCGCAGCAACAGCGACCGATGAAAGAAGTGTTGGGCGGATCATGCGGGCGGACCGTTCATATTCGAAGTGTCTATAGTAGCAGGCAGGTTAGCCAGACGCGAGGATTCCGGCAATCGGGGAAACAGCCGTTCAGGCACATTCGCAATCGTCGCGACATATTCGCAACATACGGACGGATATATTGAATCCGGTGTTGCAGGTCTTCTCATTTAGCGCAGTGTTATGCGGCCCTCTGTCCTCGGCGTGATCGTGCCGAGACTGCGCAAATGGACCATCACATCCGAGGCAACCAGCTTGCCCTTCACGTCGGCATCGGTGACGCGCAGGCCGAGCGCCGTATAGCCGTCGCCACCGCGCAGCATGAAGTCGTTGGTCGCGACCTTGTAGACCTTGTCGATGTCGAGCGGCTGGCCGCCGACTTTCACATCGACGATGCGGCTGCCGGCGGGGCGGTCGCGTTCGACCGTGACGGTCATGCCCGAGACATGGGGGAACCGCCCCGCACGCTGTTCGATCTCGGAGACACCGTTCTCCAGCGCGGCGATGATGTTGGCCCCCGTGACCTCGGCCACCACGGTGCGGTTGCCGAAGGGCATTTCGGTCAGCACATCGCGCCGGGTGAAGCGGGTGCCAGCGGGATAGATCTTGTTGCCGCGCATGGCGCCGCCATTGGTGATCGCGACATCGGCGCCCGATGAGATCCGCATGGCGTCGGTGACGAGATTGCCGAACGCCGTCTCCTGCGAGCGCACCATGGCGGTCCGCGTATCGAGTTCGCCGGCGAGCGTGGCGATCACCACGTCGAGCTCCTCCGACAGCATCTTCTCGTATTGCTGGACGCGGGCGATCGTCTCCGGATCGGGGGTCACCAGCCGGCTGTCGTTGACGCGGAACGAGGGCGTGTAGGTGACGCGCTTCTCGGCCCCTTCGCCCGATGTGCCGAGCGTCAGGTCGATGGCGGTGACGTAATAGCCCTCCTCGGAACTCTCCACCATCACGGTGCGGCCGTCATAGGTAATGGCGAGGTCGTGGTCGTGGCCGGTCAGCAGAATATCGACGAGACGCGAGCGGACGATGTCGAGGTCGTCCTTGCGGTCGGTATGGGCGCAGCAGACGACTAGATCGGCGCCGTCGCGGCGGAGGCGGGCGGCTTCGCGACGCACCGTTTCCATGGTCGGCAGGAACTTCATGTCACCGGAGGATGAGAGTTCCGGCGTTGTCGGTAGGGCAACGCCGAACACGCCGAGCTTGACGACGCCGAGGTCGAAGATCTTGCCGTCGATATGGCCACGCAGCATCGATCCGTCTGCAGCCCGCATGTTCGCCGCGTAGAACGGGAACCTCGCCTCGTCCATCCGCTTGAAATAGGCCTCGGGTCCGAAATCGAACTCGTGATTGCCCGGCACGAACACGTCCGGGGCCGCCATGTTGGTGAGCTCCACCGTATGCGCGCCCTGATCGAAACCGGACATCAGCGAGGGCGAATACATGTCGCCAGCGTGGACATAGATCATGGGCAGCCCACGCGCCCGCTCGGCCTTGACGATGGCGTTGAGCCTGGCAAATCCCCCGCGGCCCTTCTCCTCGCCCATCTTGTAGATGTCGTTGACCAGCAGCAGCGTCACCACCTTCGCGCCGGCCTGGGCGATGACTGGCCCGGCGGCAAGCGAGGTCACGGCGGCTCCCGCGCCGAGCCCGAGATTCAGTGTCTGGCGACGGGTGATGACGGTCGTTGGTGCGGTCATGGGACTTGGCCTCGTGGAGGCGGGACAATGGTCCGTGTCGGGGGGCGGTGACAAGAGGCGAGTTCCGCGCCGACAGGCGGAAACATATCGGCTCTATCCCGCCACCATGCGCACCTTCCTCTGGTCCTTCCTTGCCTTCTTCCTTGGCCTTGTTGCCGGCTGGTCCGTCTCGATCGGCGGATATCTCGCCGCCACCACATGGTTCGGCGTCTTCGACCGCGACGGTGGCGGCGCGATGGGGGCGATCTTCATTCTCGGCCCGGCACTCGGCCTTCTGTTCGGCACAGTCGCCGCCACGGTCACGGCGCTTCGGCTTTCGCGCCGGCAGACGTCGGCGCCAGCTCCGCCCGCTGCCTGACCATGCGCGTCCTCATCGCCTCAGTCTTTGCCTTCCTCGGCGGTGCCATTGGCGGATGGCTCGCCACGATGGGCTTCTATCTCGGCTACCTCGCGTTGACCGGCGCGCGCGACCACGACGGCGGCGGCGCCATGGCCTATGGCCTGGTGATTGGCCCTGTCATCGCGATCGTATTGGGCGCCGCCGCGGCTGTCGGCACGGCGCTCAGAATGACCCGCGATCCCCAAAGGTCGGCGGTGTCCCGGTCGGCTGAGCCAGATGGGCGACCGGTGCGGATCCTTCTTTGGAGCTGCTGCGCCTTCCTGATCGGCCTGGTGCCGGGGTTCCTTCTCTTCGTGGCGGGCTTGGCGACGATCGCCGAAACAGCGGCGCTGGCATTGCTCGTGGCGCTCGCCACGGGTCTTGTCATGCTGGTGCGCAGGCGCCGCGCGCCTTAGCTCTTGCCGCGCAGGACCATAACGCCGCCGCGCACCTCATAGCCTTCGAGCCGGTCGAGAAACGTGTGGCCGAGCAGGCTCGACGAGAGCGCACCTGGTTGGGAGACCAGTGCGCGCACCTGGCGCGCAATGATCGGTCCGACACTCACCTTGTCCAGCGTCACGCTGGCCGCCATCGCCTGTCCGTTGGCGGTCGAGACCGGCACGTTGAAGGCAAGGCGGTCGACCTGGATGCCGGCGCGCCTGGCATCGGCATCGCTGAGCACCAGCGCCGTCGCGCCCGTATCGACCAGCATCGGCACGCCGCGCGCGCCATTGACCTCGACACGCACGACATAGGTGCCGCCTGGCCCGCGCGGCACCGTGACCTCCCGCGCGCCGGTCACGCCCTGGGTCGCCATGCCGGGAATGAGATTGGCGGCGAGCCTGCGCCCCACGGCCTCGAACTCGAAGCGGTAGGTGTAGACCACGCCGAGGAACGTGAAGATGGCGAGCCAGGCAACGATCGCCTGGATGGCATCGCCGGCCCGCCCGCGGAACATGCCCATGACGCTGGCTCCGGTCAGCGTCGCAAGCACGGTAAGGCCGACAAGCGAGGCATAGTCGCCGGTATCGAGCGTGCCTGCCGCCATGCCCTCAGACCGCATGGCCGCGACCAGCACGCCGAGGCCGACGGCACCGAGCAGGACCCAGAGCAGTCCGCGTGACGTCATGAGGGTGCGCCCAGGGCCTTGAGGCGGTCCGGCAGGAGAGCCATGACGCGGCGGCGGTCCTCTGGCGTCATGGTCAGCCAGCCGCCGATCTCACCAAGCGTCCGCCCGCAGCCTTCGCAGATGCGGGCCGTCGGATGGATGGTGCAGAGGCGTTGGCAGGGGCTTTCGATGGCGGCGGCGCGCATGGATGGGGTCCGGTGGGCTCAGGCCAAGATAAGCAATGTCATGAGAACGGCAATCTCGCTGACCTGCTGAGTGGCGCCTGCCATGTCGCCGACATAGCCGCCCACATGGCGCCGGGCGAGGGCCACCATCCCGAACGCCACCCCCACAATCACCAGGATCGCGGTGACCGTGCCGGCGACACCGCCAGCCGGCCAGAGCAGGGGAGCGGTCAAAAGGGCGAAAAACCGGGCCTGATCCCAGCTTTCCGGGGTCGGCGCGCCGGTCGCGTAAGCTGCCCCGTCGTCGCGCGCCGGCGGCAGGTAGAACGCCAGCGCCAGCGCCGCGGTGCGCGACAAGGCGCCGCAAGCAGCCAGTGCCAGCGCAGTTCCTCCGATGCCGACCTGGGGGATGAGGCTTGCGAGCGTCGTCACCTTCAGCATCAGGGCAATGATCAGGGCCGCGCCGCCGAAGGTGCCGATGCGGCTGTCCTTCATGATGTCCAGCCGCCTGTCCCGCGTCATGCCGCCGAAACTGTCGGCGGTGTCGGCAAGGCCATCCTCATGGAAGGCGCCGGTCATGATGATCGAACAGCCAACCGCAAGGGTTGCCGCCACTAAGGCGGGCAAGACCAGGGCTGCCGGCACCAGGATCATTCCGGCAAGCCCGCCGAGCACCAGCCCGGCCATCGGCACGGCGCGCGCCAGCACCGCAAAATCCGGCACGCGATGCGGATCGTCCTCGCCGGGCAGGACGGGAAGCGGCAAGCGCGAATAGAAGCGCAGGGACTGGATCGTGTCGCGCCAGAGCGACGGTGCCGGATGGAGGTCGGTCATGGGTCTCGCATAAGGCGCGACGCGGCGTTGCGCCAGCTTGTCTTGAGGTCCCTGGCCCTGCTACGGCTCCGCCCCCGATCTTCTCCGACGAATCCGGAAGCAGCGCTCATGGCTCCCCAGCCCCATGGCCCGACGGGCCTGCCCTTCGACGACATCCGCTCCCTGCTGACCAGCATGCCCGGCCCGGACGAGGCGGCGCTCGCGGCGGTGCGGATGCGTGAGGCGGACCTGACCAAGCCTGCCGGCTCGCTCGGCCGTCTCGAACAGATCGTCGAATGGGTGGCCGCCTGGAGCGCCAACGCCAAGCCGCGTGTCGACCGGCCTCTCGTTGCGATCTTCGCGACCAGCCATGGCGTCACCCGCAACCAGGTCTCCGCTTTTCCCGACAGCGTCAATCGCCAGATGCTGGAGAACTTTGCCGCCGGCGGTGCCGCGATCAACCAGATCTGCGTGGCCAACGACATCGGGCTGAAGGTCTTCGATCTCGCCATCGACGTGCCGACGCCCGACATCGCCACCGACGATGCCTTCGACGAAGCGGGATGCGCTGCGACCATCGCCTTTGGCATGGAGGCGATTGTTGGCGCGGATCTGCTCTGTCTCGGCGAGATGGGCATCGGCAACACCACCGTCGCCAGCGCCGTGCTGAACGGACTCTATGGCGGATCGGCCGAGGACTGGGTCGGACCGGGCACCGGGGTCGACAAGGCTGGTCTCGCCCGCAAGACCGAGACAGTCCGGCAGGCGGTCGCCCGGCATGAGGGCCATCTCGGTGACCCGCTCGAAGTGCTGCGCAGGCTGGGTGGCCGCGAGATCGCGGCGCTTGCAGGCGCCATCATGGCGGCCAGGCTTCAGCGCATTCCGGTTCTGCTCGACGGTTTCGTCGTGTCGGCCGCGGCCGCCGTGCTCCATCGCCTGGATCCGACAAGCCTGGACCATTGCCTCGCGGCCCATGTCTCCGCCGAGCCGGCGCATGCCGAAGTGCTCCGGCGCATCGGCAAGGCGCCGCTGCTCGATCTCGGCATGCGGCTTGGCGAGGCGTCAGGCGCGGCGCTCGCCTGCGGCATCGTCAAGAATGCGCTGGCCATCCACCAGGGCATGGCGACCTTCGAACAGGCCGGCGTCAGCGGCAAGGTTGCCGGCCCGCATTGAGGGGCGGCCAAGGCTTCAGGATGGCCGATGCTCGGTCAGCACGATCCGTACGAGATCGGCGGCATTCTTCGCCCCCAGCTTCTCCATGATGCGGGCGCGGTGCACCTCGATCGTGCGCGGGCTGATGCCGAGGTGGCGTCCTGCCTCCTTGTTGGAGGCGCCGGCCGCGATCTGGCCAAGTACTTCGCGCTCGCGGGGCGTGAGCAGGTCCATGCCAGGAAAATTGCTCTTCACCGGCGCGGCCGGAGCGGCAATCCGCCGGGCAGTGCTGGCGATCGCCTCGCGGACCCGCGACACCACCGTGTCCGCATCGAACGGCTTCTCGATGAAGTCGAGGGCGCCATGCTTGATGGCGTCGACCGCCATCGGAATGTCGCCCTGGCCTGAAATGATGAAGATGGGTGCCGGATAGCTGTCGGCGTTCAGCTCCTTCAGGATGTCGAGGCCGGAACGGTCGGGCATGTGCACGTCGAGGATGATGCAGGCCGGCGTCTGACCGCGGGCCGCCGTCACGAAGGCCTGGCCGTCGGCGAACCCGGTAACGCCGAATCCCTCGATCGAGAACACGACGCTGAGCGCGTCGCGCACCGCCGGATCGTCATCGACCACATAGATTTCGCTCTGGGATTCGGTCATCGGGGCACCGGATTGGGTTGTTCGGGGCGGTCGGCACCCGGCCGCGCCATGAGCAGGGGCGTGCGGGCATCGCGCGGATCGGGGAGGGTGAGGCAGAAGCAGGCGCCGCGCCCGCCTCCACCGGCATCGACGGTGAGTTCGCCACCGTGGTTCTGGGCGATGGTGCGGGAAATGGCGAGGCCGAGACCGAGACCGCTCCGCTTGGACGAGGCGAAGGCCTTGAAGAGATGGGGCAGGGCTGCCGCCGGGACGCCGCTGCCGCTGTCGCGGACCATCAGCCGCACGACACCGTCGGAGGCTTCCGTCTCCACCCAGATCCGGGCATTGGGCTCCTTGCCAACGGCATCCAGCGCATTGCGGACGAGATTGACGATGATCTGCTGGATCTGGATTGCATCGACCAGCACGGCGGGCAGGTCTTCGCAGAACCGCCGCTCGACACGCGCATAGGTGCGATAGCCGAGCATGGTCAGTTCGATCGCCTCCTCGGCCAGCGGGGCGAGGTCGATCAGCCGGCGGTCGGGTTCGCGCTTCTGGATGAAGTGCCGCATGCTCTGGATGATCTGGCCGGCGCGCTCGGTCTCGCGGCGCGCCTTTTCAAGGATCGACGACACGGCGGCATCGAAATGGGCCGCCACCTCGCCCTGGGCATGGGCCTCGATCGCCTTCTCATGGGTCTTGGCCACAGCCTGCAGGTAGAGCATGACGGCGGTCAGCGGCTGATTGAGCTCATGGGCGAGGGCCGCCCCCATCTCGTCGATGGCCGAGACCCGGGCCATATGGAGGAGCTCGGTCTGCAACTCGTTGAGACGCTGCTCGGCTTCCTTGCGGGGGGTCAGGTCGCGCAGGATGCCGATGAACTGGCGGCCATATGGTGTGCTGGCCTCACCGACCGACAATTCGACCGGGACGTCCTGGCCGTCGCGATGGCGTGCCCGGACTTCCACAGCCTGGCCGATCAGCGTGCGGATCCAGGCCGTCTGGCCGGCGGCATCCTCGAGATCGGCCGCCTCCAGCGCCAGCATCGAGGACAGGGAACGGCCTATCGCTTCCTGCGCGCTCAAGCCGAAGAGGCGTTCGCAGGCCTTGTTGAAGATCAGGATCGTCGCCTGCTCATCGATCACGACAATGCCGTCGGCCGCGATATCGAGCACGCTCGAGAGCCGGGCCTCGGAGACCGTGAGGTGAGCTTTGGTGATCTGCTCGATAGCCATCCTCCCGGGGATGACGGGTGCCGACGGGGACCGGAGCCTGGGGAGAGACAGCCCCGGGAGCCCGGCAGAGACCAATCACATTGCTACGGGATTGTTCGTAGCACAACCGATCACTCCGCCTGTCTTAGCGGGGCTCACCTGACAGGATCATTACCGACCTGACCACACGGAACGGGGCCGTCAGAAGGCCTTGAGGGCCTTCAACAGGCGCTCCGCGGCCACCTCGATCTCGCCTTGCGAGCGCAGGTAGCAGAGTCGCAGATGGCCTTCGCCGCCCGGCCCGAAGGCCGCGCCCGGAGCAAGGCCGATCTTGGCGAGATCGACCAGTTTCATGGCGCCGGCCATCGAATCGGTCATGCCGTCGACCCCGAAGAACGTGTAGAACGCCCCATCGGGCCGCGAGAAATGGCAACGCCCGGAAGCCTCGATCGCTTCCGAAATGGTATCGCGGGCCTTGCGCGCCTTGGTGATCTGGTGCTCCACGAAGCTCTCGCCCCGCTCCAGTGCCGCGATGCCCGCGCGCTGGATGAAGATCGGCGAACCCGAGGTGGAATACTGGATGAGGTTTTCCACCACGTCGCCGAGCGAGGGATCGCATTCGACCCAGCCCATGCGCCAGCCGGTCATCGCCCAGTTCTTCGAGAACGTGTTGACCCAGATGATCCGGTCGCCGTCCTGGCGCACGTCGTGGAATGACGGTGCGCGCTTCGGCTGGCCCGCCGTCCAGACGAAGCGGGTATAGATCTCGTCTGCGATGATCCACAGCCCGTGCTTGCGGGCGAGTTCGAGAATGGCGACCAGTTCCTCTTCCGTCGCCGTCCAGCCGGTCGGGTTCGATGGCGTGTTGACGAAGATCGCCTTGGTCTTCGGCGTGATGGCGGCTTCGAACCTGTCGAGGTCTATCTGCCAGCCACGATTGCCGTGGTCGAGCGTGACATAGACCGGCGTCGCGCCGCGCAGGCCGGCCGCTGCCGGCGCATTGGGCCAGACGGGGGAGGGGATCAGCACTTCGTCGCCGGGACCTGCCGCCATGGTCATGGCGATCTGGATGGCCTGCATGCCGGAGCCACAGACGAAGAACCGGTCAGAGCCCAGCGGCCTTCCATAGAGGTTCGAGGCATAGGTCGCGATCGCCTGGCGAAGTTCGGGGATGCCGCGCTGCCAGGTGTAGGTGGTCTCGCCGGCGGCGAGCGAGCGGGTCGCCGCCTCGCAGATGAAGGCGGGCGTCGGGGTATCGCCCTCGCCGACCCAGAGCTGGATCACGTCGCCGGCGGCGCGCGCATATTTCGACAGTTCGACAATGCCGCTGGCGGGCGCGCCGGTTGCCTCGGAACGGAGCGAATCGAGAAGCGACGTCGTCATGGGCAATCCGCGCGGCTGGGAGAGGGAAATCGATCGGTCATCATAGCGGGCCGAGGTGCCCCCTTCTCATGAAATTCGGGCGGCTTGTCCATCACGATTGGAAATGCAGGCCGGCGATCAGGCAGCCAGATTGACGTCGATCGTCTCGAGTGCTCGCCGCAGGGCCCGCAGGCAGTCGGGGTCGATCGCATGCCCCGCCATCCCGTCCATGATGTCGAGCGCCTTCGGGATGGGCATGGCCGCGCGATAGGGGCGGTCGGCGGTCAGGGCGTCAAAGATGTCCGCCGTGGTGATGATGCGCGTCTCCGGCAGAATGTGCGGAGCGGTCAAGCCGCGCGGATAGCCCTTGCCATCGAGGCGCTCGTGATGAGCCCCCGCGATGGGCGCCAGCCGGCGAAACGCGTCGATGCGGCTGAGGATGGCTTCGGAATGCGCCGAATGCTTTTCGATCTCGGCGCGCTCGTCGTCATCCAGCTTGCCGGGCTTGTCCAGGATGGCATTGCTCACGCCAAGCTTCCCGATGTCGTGCAGCAGGGCGGCGCGCTTCAGCCACCGGCGCGCCTCGGCATCATGGCCCATCTGCTCGGCGATCAGGTCTGTGAACAGGGTGACCCGCTCGCTGTGTCCGGCGGTGAACGGGCTCTTGGAATCGATCACGAGGGCGAAGGCCGAGGCGATGTCGTCGAGGTAGTCGTCATCGACGGTTGCGCTCATCTGACCGGGCGCCAGCGCCAGGATGTGCGGCTGCAGGTCGTCCGAGGCGAGCGTCGTCCAGAATTCGGGGCGCTCGGCAACCCTTGCGAAGGCTGCAAGCAGTGCCGGGTCGAACCAGGTGCCGGAGCGGCTGGAGACTTCGCGGACGGCAGCCTGCGGGCCCGCGGCCATGAAGAACACATCGACCACCTGTGCGATGAGGGCGATGCGCGAGAAGATGGGGATGGCTGTGCCGGCGATCCCGGTGGGTTTTCCTCCGCCGTCCCAGTGCTCGTCGAGATTCTGGATGCCCTCCGCGACAGCCTCCGAGAAGCGCATGCGGCGCGCGATCTCGGCTCCGCGATGGCAGCGGGTCTCGATCAACTCGCGGGCAATCTGGCCGCCATTCTGGACAATGTTGACGATGGCGCGGAAGCGCTCGGCCAAGCCCGATTTCAGGCCCGTATGGGCCAGCACGAAGCGAAGCGCCTGCGACAGGCTGCCGTTGATCAGCTTGAAGTCGCGTTTGAAGCTCAGATCGTCGGTCAGATAGAGCTGACAGATGCGGGCGGCGTTGCTGGAGCAGCCGAGGTCCTTGAGCAACAATGTGTAATAGAGGTCGGCCAGCGCTGTCTCCGGCAAGCCGGCCTCGCGCCCGATATGAAGGCCGATCCAGCAGCACCGGATGCAATGGCCGACCGGGTGGCCTTCGGTAATGTCGAGCGCATGGCTGAGCGCGCCCAGGAGCTCTGCAAGCTTGATGTCCTGCGCCGCAGCGCGGTCGGGGGACGCGTCCATCCAAGGGTCTCCGGCCAATCGGAGCTATTGGCGCATATCCGGATTAACATCCCGTGCCGGAAGGCTGTCGCGGCCCTCGCGAGGCACCGCGCGAACGAGCCGCTTGATGCATGCGACGACCGCCTTTGTTCTGCCGCGCACCTGTTGCTATAAGCGCGGCTCGCGATTTCGGATTTCGGGGTGACGGCGTGCGGCGTTTGATCAATGTGACGGGCCTGATCGTGGCCACTCTGGCGCTTGGCGGCTGCGGCAGCAGCGGCTCCTGGTTCGGTGGACAGCAGACAGCGGGCCAGACGGCGCAGACCCAGCAGAACCCGGCGGGCGCTGGAGCGCCTATCCCCAATGCGATCTTCGGCCAGCCGATACCGGCTCAGCAGGCGGAAATCCGCGCCGACCTTTGCCCGCGCATCGAGGTGCGAGACGGCTCCAACATCTGGCGGACGGGCGGCGAGGGGCCGACCGAACTCGTCTATCAGGCGACCATTACAGATCTCGCCCGCGAATGCCGGATCGAAGGGCAGACCATGATCGTGCGCGCCGGCATCGAGGGCCGCCTGCTGGTCGGACCGAAGGGCGGCGCCGGGCGGGCAACCTTGCCGATCCGCATCGCGGTGGCGCCCGGCCTCCATGGGTCGGTCTGGTCCAGGCTCTATCAGGTCGCGATCAACGTTCCGGCGGATTCGCCGAGTGTCGCCTTCACCCAGGTCGAGGACGCGATAGCCTTCCCGCTGCCCGAGCCGGGGGCCCTGGCCAACTACATCATCTGGGTCGGCTTCGACACGCAGGCCCAGGTGCGCGACCAGCCGGCGCGCAACCGCCCGCGGCGCGCCCGCACAGCCGCCGCACAATAAGCTGGCGTGCCCCGGGCGAAGCTCGCCCGGCCATGGCCTGATTTGACCCGCGCTCTGATTCGCTCGAACCTCCGTCAGGAAGGAACCGGGGATAGGGGCTTTTCATGCTGCAACTCCTGACGACATTCGACGGTCGGATATCGCGCAAGTCCTATTGGATTGGCGGCCTTCTGCTCTTGGCCATGATGGTGGTGATGTTCATTGTGATCGGTGGGGCATTCGCCGTGGTCTATGCGCTCACCGGCTGGAGCCCGTCGGCCAACTCGCTGGCCGAGCGGCTGACTGTCGTGGTCATGACGCTGATCATTCTGCCACCCGGCTACGCCTTGCTGCGCAAGCGGGTCAACGACCTCGACCATCCGTCCTGGACCGTGCTGGTCAGCCTCGGATTGATCGGGCTGGACCTTGTCGCCAATCTGCTCGGTGGCAGCTACTTCCAGGGGGTCGCCATGACCGTCGTCGGCCTTTTGGTCACGGCAAATTGTCTCTGGGCCATCGCGATCGGCGTGATCCCCGGCACGGCGGGCCCCAACCGCCACGGCCCCGATCCGCTGACGCCTGCGGCTTAGGCACCGCTGCCCACAACCTCGCCTTGACTCGGCACGCCGTTCCCGGCACTCCCTTCACCGTGTCAAACGAAACCCGGCGGGAGAGTCCGGGTGGTCTTTTTATCTAGAGATCTCCCGGCGCCGAAGGAGCAACGGCCCCGGAACCTCTCAGGCAAAGTGGACCGCCGGGGGATTGGCATTCTGGAAAGTGGCCGCGCGTCCAAACGCGGCCCACCGACGGAGTAAGCGGGATCCTTGTCCCGTGAATCTCTCAGGTCCTGCGACAGAGGGGCGCGAGCGGGCGACAAGCCCGCATTGTGACGTGACCGGGGTTCGCTCCGGGCGCGTCTTCGCGCTCGATAGGCGGGACACCATGGCTGAAGCCACCGACGGCCCTCTGCTCACGACCCCGCTCCATGCCCTGCATGTTGAGCTTGGCGCCAAGATGGTGCCCTTCGCCGGCTATGACATGCCGGTTCAATATCCGACCGGCGTGCTGACCGAGCACAACTGGACGCGCGCCGAGGCAGGCCTCTTTGACGTCAGCCATATGGGCCAGTGCTTCCTGATCCCTGCCGATGGACAGTTCGAGACGGCCGCAGCCGCGCTCGAGAAGCTGGTCCCGGCCGACATTCTCAGCCTCAAGCCGGGCCAGCAGCGCTATTCACAGTTCACCGACGAGGCCGGCGGCATCCTCGACGACCTGATGGTCACGCGGCTCGGCCTGGAGGGGCACCAGCACTGGATCTATCTGGTGGTGAACGCCGCCTGCAAGGATGCCGATTACGCGCATCTGAAGGCCCATCTGCCGGCCGGCGTCACGCTCAAGATTGCCGATGAGCTCGCGCTGATCGCGGTGCAGGGGCCAACCGCCGTCGCGGCGGTGGCGAGCCTCGCCCCCGACATCGCCAATCTGAAGTTCATGACCTCGACCGACCTCAAGCTTGGCGACATCTGGGCCCATGTCTCGCGCACCGGCTATACCGGCGAGGACGGCGTCGAGATCTCGGTCAAGAATGCTGATGTCGTCGCCCTGACCCGGCTTCTGCTCGCCGATCCCCGCGTCAAGCCGATCGGTCTTGGCGCCCGCGACTCGCTGCGCCTCGAGGCCGGTCTCTGCCTCTATGGCCACGACATCGACACCACGACCTCGCCCGTCGAGGGCGGGCTGACCTGGTCGATCCAGAAGCGCCGCCGGGCCGAGGGCGGCTTTCCCGGCGCCGCCCGCGTCCAGAAGGAACTGGCCGAGGGGACCTCACGGCTGCGCGTCGGCATCCAGCCGGATGGCCGCCAGCCGGCCCGCGAAGGCACACCGGTCAAGGCGCTGGATGGCACCGCCATCGGGACGATCACCTCTGGCGGCTTTGGCCCGACCGTCAACGGTCCGGTCGCCATGGGCTATGTCAACCGCCGCTTCGCCGAGCCCGGCACGCCGGTTATCCTGGAAGTGCGCGGCAAGGACCTGCCGGCCAAGATCGTGACAATGCCTTTCGCCCCCCATCGCTATTTCCGCGGCTGAAACTTCGAGAGGACCCTCGCCATGGCGACCGTCAAATACACCAAGGACCACGAATATATCCGCGTCGAGGGCGATACCGGCACGGTCGGCATCTCCAGCTATGCCCAGCAGCAGCTGGGTGACGTCGTGTTCGTCGAGCTGCCGGGCGTCGGCAAGAGCTTCAAGAAGGGCGACAGCGCCGCCGTCGTCGAGAGCGTCAAGGCCGCCTCCGACATCTATTCGCCGGTCACCGGCGCGGTGACAGAGGTCAATCCGGACCTCGAGGATGCCCCCGGCACCGTCAACGACGACCCCGCCGGCAAGGGCTGGTTCTTCAAGGTCAAGATCGCCAACGCGGCCGATCTCGACGACCTCATGGACGAGGCTGCCTACAAGGCCTTCGTCGACACGCTCTGAGATCAAGGGCCCTTCGAGGCTAGCTGACCAATCGAGTTGTTTTGGCCAGCGCTGCTGGGCCTGCCGCCAGACTGGAGACCGGAATGCGCTATCTGCCACTTACCCCCGAGGACCGCACCGACATGCTCGCCAAGGTCGGCGTCGCCTCGGTCGACGACCTCTTCGCCAATGTGCCCAAGGCCAAGCTGGTGAAGGGTCTCGCCAACCTGCCGAAAGCCAAGGGCGAGCTCGAGGTCGAGCGCATCCTGGGGGCCTTCGCGGCCGAGAACATCTCGGCCTCCGAAGTGCCGTTCTTTGTCGGCGGCGGCGCCTACAAGCACCACGTGCCGGCCTCCGTCGACCATCTGATCCAGCGCTCGGAATTCCTGACGAGCTACACGCCCTACCAGCCTGAAATCGCACAAGGCACGCTGCAGTACCTGTTCGAATTCCAGACCCAGGTCGCCATGCTCACCGGCATGGAGGTGGCCAATGCCTCCATGTATGACGGCTCCACCGGCACCGCCGAGGCCGTGCTGATGGCGCACCGCGTCACCAAGCGCAGCAAGGCCATCCTCGCCGGAAACCTGCATCCCCATTACCGCGACACGGTCGAGACCCTGTCGCGCATGGCCGGTGACACGCTTGTGTCGCTTGCGCCCAATCCCGGCGATGCCGGCGCCGATCTCAAGGCGGTCGCTGCGGCCATCGATTCAGAGACGTCATGCGTCGTTATCCAGACGCCCGACGTGTTCGGCAACCTCCATGACCTGACCACAATCGCCAAGAAGGCGCAGGATGCCGGCGCTCTGCTCATCGCCGTCGTCACCGAGATCGTCTCGCTTGGCGCGCTGACCGCGCCTGGCGCGATGGGCGCCGACATCGTGGTGGCCGAGGGCCAGTCGCTCGGCGTCGGCCTGCAGTTCGGAGGCCCCTATGTCGGCCTGTTCGCCGCCAAGCAGAAATATGTCCGCCAGATGCCCGGCCGCCTCTGCGGCGAGACGGTGGATGCCGAGGGCCGGCGCGGCTTCGTGCTGACGCTGTCGACTCGCGAGCAGCATATCCGCCGCGAGAAGGCGACCTCCAACATCTGCACCAATTCCGGGCTGATGTGCCTTGCCTTCACCATCCACATGTCGCTGCTCGGTGAATCCGGCCTGCGCAAGCTTGCTGCCGTCAATCACGCCAATGCCTGCGACCTCACGGATCGCCTGGCCGATGTCGCCGGCGTCACGGTGCTGAACAAGACCTTCTTCAACGAGTTCGCGATCGCGGTGGAAGGCGACGGCGCCAAGGTCGTCGAGAAGATGGCGAAGAAGGGCGTGCTGGCCGGTGTGCCGGCGTCCCGCCTCTGGCCGAAGGACAAGGCGCTGAAGGGCGTCATCCTGGTCGCCAACACCGAAGTGAACACCGACGATGACCGCGCAGCCTTCGTGGCGGCGCTGGAATCGAGCCTCTGAGGAGCGGGACCATGACCATGAACAACCAGGGCCGTCCCTCCGCCGCCGGTGATGCAGGCACCGCTTCCGCCCATCCGACCTTCACCGGCAACAAGGCGCTGCAGATCGAGGAGCCGCTGATCTTCGAATTCGGCCGTCCCGAGACGAGCGGCGTCGACCTGCCGGAGCCGAAGAAGGTCAAATCGCGCCTCGGCGGTCTCGCCCGCAAGGACGCGATCGGACTGCCGGGCCTCTCCGAGCCCGAGGCGATGCGCCACTATGTGCGCCTCAGCCAGAAGAATTTCGGCATCGATACCGGCCTCTTCCCGCTCGGATCCTGCACGATGAAGCACAATGCCCGCCTCAACGAGAAGATGGCGCGGCTGCCGGGCTTCGGCGACGTCCATCCGCTCCAGCCGGTCTCCACCGTGCAGGGCGCGCTGCAGGTGATCGACACGCTCGCCCATTACCTCAAGGAACTGACTGGCATGCCGGCGGTCGCCATGAGCCCGAAGGCGGGCGCCCATGGCGAGCTCTGCGGGATGATGGCGATCAAGGCGGCGCTTGAAGCGCGCGGCGAGGGCGATCGCAAGGTCGTCCTGGTGCCGGAATCGGCCCATGGCACCAATCCGGCGACCGCCGCCCTCATCGGCTTCGAGGTGCGCTCGGTTCCGGCCAATGCCGACGGCACCGTGCATGTCTCCGACGTCAAGGCGGCGCTCGGCCCCGATGTCGCGGCGATCATGCTGACCAATCCGAACACCTGCGGCATTTTCGAGAAGGAGATCGTCGAGATCTCCAAGGCGATCCACGATGCCGGCGCCTATTTCTACTGCGATGGCGCGAATTTCAACGCCATCGTCGGCAAGGCGCGTCCCGGCGATCTCGGCGTCGATGCCATGCACATCAACCTGCACAAGACCTTCTCGACGCCCCATGGCGGCGGCGGTCCGGGCGCGGGCCCGGTTGTCCTGTCGGAGCGGCTCGCGGCCTTCGTGCCCTATCCCTTCGTCACCGCCGACAAGGCCTTCGCTCTCGTGGAGGAGGGGGGCCAGCTCGCCAAGGGGCAGAAGCCCTTCGGCCGCATGTCGGCCTTCCACGGCCAGATGGGCATGTTCGTCCGCGCGCTCGCCTATATGCTCAGCCACGGCGCTGACGGCATGAAGCAGGCCTCCGAGGATGCTGTCCTCAACGCCAACTACATCCGCGCCTCATTGGCCGATCTCATGAGCCTGCCCTTCGGCAACCAGCCCTGCATGCACGAGGCGCTGTTTGACGACGACTGGCTGAAGAACACCGGCGTCTCGACCCTCGATTTCGCCAAGGCGATGATCGACGAGGGTTATCATCCGATGACCATGTATTTCCCGCTGGTCGTCCACGGTGCCATGCTGATCGAGCCGACGGAATCGGAATCCAAGGCCTCGCTCGACCTGTTCATTGCGACGCTTCGTGATCTCGCCCTGTCGGCGAAGCGTGGCGAGGTCGACCGGTTCAAGGCGGCGCCCTATCACGCGCCGCGCCGCCGTCTCGACGAGACGCGTGCCGCACGCAATCCGGTGCTGCGCTGGGTGAAGCCGGCGCCCTACGCGGAGGCGGCGGAATAGGTTCCGCCGTCAGGTCTTTGGCCAGAACCCCGTGAAATTCTGCGGCAGGGCCGAGGTCCTGCTGCCGATCTTCGGGGCAGCTTTTTGCGTGTGCCGGCCTTTTTCAAACACGACGATGCTGTCGTAGAAGTGCATCGACAGCGTCGAGCGTGTGAACTCGGTCGGTTCCAGGGCATTGCGCGCATGGTCGGCGTTCAGCTCGTCCACCAGATCCTTGCAATGTTCGATGAAGCTGGACTTGCGCTTCAGTCCGCCCTCGAACTCGTCCCAATAAGCGGTATGCAGGTCCTCGACCATGTAGACGCCATTCTTCGCGATCTGCGGATAGAGCAGGTCGAACGACGCCTGGATGTGGGACATCACGTGGCTGCCATCGTCGAGCACGATATCGGGGGTGCCGAACTCGGCCAGCACCTCCGCCAGAAAGGCCTGGTCTGACTGGTCGCCGATGCGAACATCGATCTGGTCTTCTGCAAAGGCCTGGCAGGCTGGGTTGATATCGATGCCGACGATGCGCGCATGGGGCCCGAGATAGCGCTTCCACATCTGCAGCGAGCCACCTTCGCCGCAGCCGATTTCAACCATCAGGACATCCGTGTTCACGAAGCGCGAGAAATGGCGCTCGTAGGCGGGGAAATAGTGCTTCCACTTGTGAATCGGGCGCTTGGTATTGGTTTGAAAGTCAGACCAGAGAGACATGCAGGAGCCTTTGTGCGGGCGCATCGGGTTTCGCGTGAACGTGACGCTACCGGACATCGCAGGAGCGGCCAAGCCGGCGACGGCCTGCTGGGACGTCGTGGTCAGGTCGCGGAAGCGAGGTCTCTCGAGGCGCTGCAATAGCGTGCTGGCTGCGGGGTGGGGCACGGTCGATGGGCGTCCAAGCGACTTGTTGCTGTCGGCCACGCTGCGCGATCTCGACCTTGCCGCGCGTCGCGGCGAGGTCGACCGGTTCAAGGCGGCGCCCTACCACGCGCCGCGCCCGCGTCTCGACGAGACGCGGGCCGCCCGCAATCCGGTGCTGCGTTGGTCGAAGCCGGCGCCCTACGCGGAGGCGGCGGAGTAACAATGCCGGGCCCGCGCGGCTTTCCAGTCGCGCAGGCCCAATGTCTTATGCCGCACGCTGGTGCCTGCCCTCTTCGATCTCCTCGATGATCTTGGCCACGAAGGCCGGCAGATCGTCGGGCGACCGCGATGTGATGATGCCCTCGTCGGTCACCACCTCCTTGTCGACCCATTCGGCGCCGGCATTCTCCATGTCGGTCCGGATCGACTTGTACGATGTCATCTGCCGGCCCGCCGCGACACCGGCTTCCGCCAGCAGCCAGGGGCCGTGACAGATGGCGGCCACCACCTTGCCCGCCGCGGTGAACTGCTTGATGAGGTCGATGGCCTTTGGCTCGACCCGCAGTTTGTCGGGATTGATCACGCCGCCCGGTAAGACGAGCGCGTCGTAGTCGCTGGCGCTCACCTGATCGATCGTCTTGTCGACAGCAACGCTCGCGCCCCAGTCTGCCTTGTCCCAACCGCGGATCGCACCGGGATCGAGTGTCTTGGTGGGAGAGGCGACATCCACGATTGCGCCGTTGGCCCGCAATTGCTCCAGCGGCACGATCAGTTCGGACTGTTCGAATCCATCGGTGGCCATGATCAGGATCCGGGCTTGGGCAATGGCTGTCATAGAAATCTCCGTGTTTGGGGGTATCCCTCACCAACGGCCGGGCTGTGCCCCGGTTCCCCTTCAAAGCGGCGGCCTGGGTCGTTTCCCCGGCCGCGCTGACTTGCTAACTTGGCTTTAAGCCAGCATTCAGCTCGGCGAATCGAGGATTTGCGCCATGGCACGAGCCAGGATCCGTTTCGCTCTCGCGGCGATCATCCCGTTGATGCTGCCGTGCCTCGACATGAGCCGCGCCCGTGCCCAACTGCAATCGACACCCGCCCCCATGGACGACAGCGCGGCGCAGGCCGCTCTTGTCCAGTTCAATGCGCTTTTTGAAGCCGCAAAGCCCGGGGGCACGCTGCCGCGCATTGCCGATCCAGCCGTGCGGCGGTTGCTCGACGCGATCTGGGACATTCGATCGCTCGATCCGACGCGCCGCGCTGGCGCAGCCGACGTGCCCGTGCTCCTTCGCTTCTGTGCCGCGGGCGGCGGTATCTGGCAGGCCTATTTCCAGTTCAATCCCCGCGGCCGCGGCAATCCTGACCTCGACGGCAATATGACCACATATGCCGACGAGATCATGCCGGGGTTTGCCTTTTCTGTGCGCTGCGCGGGGGCCTCGCTGGAAGCGGCGGGTGCCTATGTTGCGTCCTTGCCCGCCGAACAGATGAATCAGGCCCGCCGTGACGGCTGGAACCGCATGCGTGCCGGCGCGGCACAGGTCGCCCTCGGCGCGCTGGCGACGCTCGGCGATGCGAGCGTCGCCCCCGCCCATGCCAGCGAGCTTGCGCGCGCGCTGAACGATTCGGCACCGCGCTTCGCGGCCGGGCTGGAGCGTGTCGAGAGCCAGACGGTGGTCGCGGCGGCCCGTACCACGCTTGCATCGGTCCGGACGGCTGACGTCCGGGCCGCCCTCGAGGCCTTCGTCTCAGCCCTGTCAAAGCCCTGACGCCGCCGCTCCGCGCTTGCCTTTGACGCCGCATTCCCCTTAAGAGACGGCATGCGCCCTGCCTTCCGCTTCGCGGCCTCAAGCCCCATGCGAATTACCGGCCCGGTCTCCTGAGGCCGCGACATCGCGCGCCCGGAGCTCCGGGATACCGAACCGCTCTCCCTGCCTCGCGGCGACCGAGCCGCATGATCCGGTAAATCCGATGTCCGATCCGTTCGACTATTCGAAGACCCTCTTCCTGCCCGAGACGCCGTTCCCGATGCGCGCCGGCCTGCCGGAGAAGGAACCGCAGATCCTCAAGTCATGGGAGGAGATGGGCCTCTACGATCGCCTGCGCCGCACCGCCAAGGGTCGCGACCGCTTCGTCCTCCACGATGGCCCCCCCTATGCCAATGGCCACCTCCATATCGGCCACGCGCTCAACAAGATCCTCAAGGACATGGTGACGAAGTCGCAGCAGATGCTGGGCTTCGACAGCGACTATGTGCCCGGCTGGGACTGCCACGGCCTGCCGATCGAGTGGAAGATCGAGGAAGAATATCGCGGCAAGGGCAAGAACAAGGACGATGTGCCCGTCGTCGAGTTCCGCCAGGAATGCCGCGCCTTCGCGACCCGCTGGCTGGAAATCCAGCGCGAGGAGTTCAAGCGGCTTGGCGTGGTCGGCGACTGGGCCAATCCCTATCAGACCATGACCTTCCACGCGGAAGCCCAGATCGCCGACGAGATCATGAAGTTCGCCGCGACCGATCAGCTCTATCGCGGCTCCAAGCCCGTGATGTGGTCGGTGGTGGAAAAGACCGCGCTCGCCGAGGCCGAGGTCGAGTATCACGACCATACCAGCGACACCGTGCATGTGGCTTTCGCCGTGCGCGCCGTCGATCTCGATGCAAGCCAGGTCGACAAGGACAAGCTCGCGCTGCTCAAGAATTCGCGCGTCGTCATCTGGACCACCACGCCCTGGACCATGCCGGGCAACCGCGCCATCTCCTATTCCAACCGCATCGGCTATGGCCTCTACCGGGTGATGGCCGCGCCTGCCGACAACTGGGCGCGCGTCGGCAACACCTATGTGCTGGCAGACAAGCTGGCGGCTGACGTCTTCAAGGCCGCCAAGGTCGAGAGCTTCGAGCGCGTGACCGACGTTTCGGCAGCCGAACTCGCAGGGATCACCGCGGCCCATCCGCTGGCGAACCTCGGTTATGGCTTCGACGTGCCGCTGCTGGACGGCGACCACGTGACCGATGATGCGGGCACGGGCTTTGTCCACACCGCCCCGGGCCATGGCCGTGAGGACTTCGACATCTGGATGGCCAACGGCCGGATCCTGGCCGAGCGCGGCATCGAGACGCGGATCCCCTATACCGTCGACGGCGACGGCCGCTTCACCACGGAGGCACCGGGCTTCGAAGGCCGCCAGGTCATCACCGAAAAGGGCGAAAAGGGCGATGCCAACCAGGCCGTCATTGAGGCTCTGATGGCCGCCGACTCGCTGGTGGCACGTGGCCGACTGAAGCATCAGTACCCGCATTCCTGGCGTTCCAAGAAGCCGGTGATCTTCCGCAACACGCCCCAATGGTTCATCGCCATGGACAAGCCCTATGCGGATGGCACGACGCTGCGCCAGCGCGCGCTGAAGGCGATCGGCGATACCCAATGGGTGCCGGAATCCGGCGAGAACCGCATCCGCGGCATGATCGAGAACCGCCCGGACTGGGTGGTCTCGCGCCAGCGCGCCTGGGGCGTGCCGATCGCGGTCTTCGTCCACCAGGAGACGAACGAGATCCTCAAGGACGAGACGGTCAACCTGCGCATCATCGAGGCCTTCCGCCAGGAAGGCGCCGACGCCTGGTTCAAGGCCGACGCCAAGCAGCGTTTCCTTGGGCCTCAGCACAAGGCGGACGAGTGGGTGAAGGTCGACGACGTGCTCGACGTCTGGTTCGATTCAGGCTCAACCCATGCCTTCACGCTGGAAAGCCCGCAGGACTTCCCGAACTTCGCCGGCCTCAAGCGCAAGGTCGACGGCGGCGCCGACACGGTCATGTATCTCGAAGGCTCAGACCAGCATCGTGGCTGGTTCCATTCATCCCTGCTGGAAAGCTGCGGCACCCGTGGCCGGGCCCCTTACGACGTCGTGCTGACCCACGGCTTCGTGCTCGACGGCGAAGGCCGCAAGATGTCGAAGTCGCTGGGCAATACCGTCGCGCCGCAGGACGTGATCAAGCAGTCCGGCGCCGATATCCTGCGCCTGTGGGTGGCGGCCTCCGACTATTCGGATGACCTGCGCATCGGCAAGGAGATCCTGCAGACCACGTCCGATGCCTATCGCAAGCTGCGCAACACCATGCGCTGGATGCTCGGCGCCCTGAAGCATCACGACGGCTCTGATATCGCCGGTGAGGTGCCGGAGCTTGAGCGGCTGATGCTGCACAAACTCGCCGAACTCTCGCCAGAGATCCACGCGGCCTATCGGACCTATGACTACAAGAAGGTCTTCGCGCTCCTGACCCAGTTCATGAACGTCGACCTCTCGGCCTTCTATTTCGACATCCGCAAGGACCGCCTCTATTGCGATCCGTGGTCGTCGCATGAGCGCAAGGTGGCGCTGGCGGTGATCGAGGAGGTCTTCAAGGCGGTCACCACCTGGCTCGCGCCGATCCTGTCCTTCACCTGTGAGGAAGCCTGGTGGGATCGCTACGGCCGCGATGGCAGCGTCCATCTCGAAGGCCTCTACACGGCCGACAGCGCCTGGCTGGATACCGATCTCGACGCCAAGTGGGAGAAGATCCGCAAGGTGCGTCGCGTTGTCACCGGCGCGCTCGAAGTCGAGCGGGCGGCCAAGCGGCTGGGCTCGTCGCTGGAGGCAGCACCCACCGTGTTCATCGCAGATGCGGACCTGATGGCGGCGCTGGACGGCGCCGATCTCGCCGAGATCGCCATCACCTCGGCGGCGACTGTCGCTGCGGGCGAGGGGCCGGCGGATGCCTTCCGTCTCGACGAGGCCAAGGGCATCGCGGTCGTTTCGGCCAAGGCGGCGGGCGTCAAATGCGCGCGGAGCTGGAAGTACTTCGACCCGGCGACCGCCGATCCGCACCATCCCGACATCACGCCGCGCGATGCGGCCGCGATGAAGGAATGGAGCGGCCGCCACGCCCTGTAGGCGGGTGCGGGGCAGGGCAGTGGCCCTGGCCCTAAGTCCATATGCCCTTTGCCCCGGCTTCCTCGCGACCCGCGGGGAGGGGCCCTTGACCGTGCCAACCGGCGGGGCCGCGTCAACGCGTGCGCCGCTGGAGAAGGCCTTGCAGGCGTGCTGCGGCCGGTGCGCTGGGCGCCATCACACTGCCTTTTTGGCGCCCGGCTCCTGCGGCCATACCTCTTCTGCCTCCTGAATCGCCAAGCTCAACAATTGGTCAAAATGCATGATCGCGAACGCGTGATTGCGTCGTGAATTGCGTCCGCGCATGACTTTCCCTCGGGGAATGCGTTCGTGCATATTTGCAAGCTGACGTTTCTAAATGAGTGTGCGTTTTCTCATTTTCGTGATTGGCATGTGATCGGGAAGAGGTCCATCTCAGTCCTCGTCGGCGGCGGACACCTCCCACCGACCACGAACCGAACATCCACCGACCAGCCAGTGTCCCTCCCGGCCGGTATGAATTGGAGAAGACCCATGAAGAAGATCATCCTTGCTGCCGCTCTGGCCGCCCCCTTCGCCCTCGGCACCGCTGCCTTCGCTCAGGAGGCCGGTGGCTTCGTCGGCGCCCCCTCGAACGACATCGTGACCACGCCTGCGACCGGTCCGGCCGCTGCCCCCCGCGAGTTCATTGGTCGTGCCAAGCAGGCCCCGATGACCCGCTCCGAGCGCGTCGAGATCGACATCCAGCAGGTTCCCGCCACTGTCGGCGGCAATTCCTGATCCCTCTTCCGGACCCCCGTCCGGTTTCCCGATGCCGGCGGCGGACACCTCCCGCCGGCACCGCTCAAGCCAATAACCGGCCCGCTTCGTGTCCCTCCCGGCCGGACACCCTTTGGAGAATTCCCATGAAGAAGATCATTCTGGCTGCTGCCCTCGTCGCCCCCCTCGCCCTCGGTTCGGCTGCCTTCGCGCAGGATGCCGGTGGCTTCGCTGGCGCCCCCGTCAACGACATCGTGACCACGCCCCAGACCGGCGCTCGCGAGTTCACCGCCCGTAACCGCGCCGTCCGTCAGGTCGTTCCGGTCACCCGCGCCGAGCAGGTCGAGATCGACATCCAGCAGGTTCCGTCGACCACCGGCGGCAATTCCTGATCCCCCTGCCGGGTCATGAGACCCGGCATCGGTCCCGGCGGCGGACACCTCCCGCCTCGACCGCCCCAACAGATAGCCCGGCCATCCGTGTCCCCCATTGGCCGGGTCCGCATTGGAGAAGACCCATGAAGAAGATCATTCTGGCTGCTGCCCTCGTCGCCCCCCTCGCCCTCGGTTCGGCTGCCTTCGCGCAGGATGCCGGCGGCTTCGTCGGCGCCCCGTCGAACGACATCGTGACCACCCCCCAGGCCGGCTCGCCCCGCGAGTTCACCGCCCGCACCTCGGCCGTCGGCCAGTCGGTCCCGGTGACGACCGCCGAGCGCGTGCAGATCGACCGTCAGGTCGTGCCGAACTCGACCGGCGGCAACAACTGAGCTGCCGATGGGCGGGCGCTGTCGCCCGCTAGGAAACGTGCATGGGGCCGCGGGCGCGAATGCCCGCAAGGACCCTGCCTGCGAGACGCCGGAGAGCTCCCCCGCTCCGGCGTCTTTCGCATATGTGAGCCGGCAGACGGCCGTTGAAGCCGCCTCAAGCCAGCCGCATTTGCGACCGATGGTCCGCGCCCTGCGTGCCTGGATCCTGCCATGACTCGTCTCCGTGACCTCGCCAACACCGTTTTCGGCGCCGTTGTCATCGTCATCGTGCTGAGGTCCTTCGCCTTCGCCACCTATCACATCCCCTCCGAGAGCATGGTTCCGACCCTTGAGGTCGGCGACCGGGTGGCGGCGCTGAAATTCCCCTTCGGCTTCAGCCGCTATTCCCTCGTTGGCGGCGAATATCTGCCGCGGTTTCCCGGTGATACCGGCCGCATTCCCGGGGCCATGCCATCGCGCGGCGATGTCGCGGTCTTTCGCCATCCCATCACCGGCCAGGATTTCATCAAGCGCGTCGCCGGCTTGCCGGGAGACCGGGTGGCGATCCGCGAGGGCCGGCTCTGGCTGAACGGCGAGGCCGTTCTGCTGAGCGAGCCACGCCAGTGGATCTATCGCGATCCCGCGGGCGATGTCGTCGCCGTCACCGCCTGGCGCGAGACCTTTCCCGGCGCCGAGCCGCATACGATCCTGCTGCGCGACCGCAGGTCGCCCATGAGCGACATGGCCGAGCAGGTGGTGCCCGAGGGCCGGCTGTTCATGCTGGGCGACAACCGCGACAATTCCTCCGACAGCCGTTTCGCCACCATGGGCTTCGTGCCGGTGGAGAATCTGATCGGCCGCGCCGGTGCCATCCTCTATTCCCTCGCCAGCTGCGACCACGAGGCAGGCTTGCGCTGCGCGCCGCGCCGCATGCTCGAGCGGGTGGAATAGGTTTCGCGAAGAAAATCGACGGGCCTGTCGAAATCGCGAGGGCTCGCGCGTCTTCGGTCCAGCAGGGCATGATGCCCCGCAAGGACAAGGAGACGACAATGCAGTTCGCGATTCTGATCTATGGCAATGAAACCGCCATGATGGCCATGAGCGAGGCCGAACAGGCCACGATGCTCGGTGCCTACAAGGCCTATTCGGAAGCACTGGTGGCGGCCGGCGCCATGCGCGGCGGCGAGCGCCTCAGGCCGTCGCCCACCGCCGCCTCGGTGCGCATCGTCAATGGCAAGTCGGAAGTCCTGAACGGTCCCTATGCCGAGACGCGCGAGCAGCTCGGCGGCTTCTATCTGATCGATGTGGCCGACATGGACCTGGCTTTGGCCTGGGGCGCTCGTTGCCCGGGCGCGAGCCATGGCACGATCGAGGTCCGGCCGATCTGGACCATGTGAGACCATGGAGAGGACCGATCCTCGCGGCGCTGCGGGCACGGCGGAAGCCGTCGCCCGCCAGGCCTATGGCAAGCTGGTCGCCTGGCTGGCCGCCCGCACCCGCGATGTCGCCGGCGCCGAGGACGCCTTGTCCGAGGCCTTTGTGGCGGCACTCCGCCATTGGCCGGAGGCGGGCATTCCCGCAAGCCCCGACGCCTGGCTGATGACGGCGGCGCGCCGCCGCCTGATCGATGGCCATCGCCGAAGATCGGTGGAAGCGAAGGCGATCGAGGATCTGCTGGTGCTTGCCGGGGACGAGGCGGCTGAGGACGCGGCGGCCGTTCCCGACGACCGGTTGTCCCTGATGTTCGTCTGCGCGCATCCGGCCATCGAGCCGCGCATGCGCGCGCCGCTCATCTTGCAGACCCTGCTCGGCTTCGATGCCGGCACGATCGCCTCGGCCTTCCTGGTCGCTCCCGCCACGATGGGCCAGCGGCTGGTGCGGGCCAAGCGCCGGATCGCAGAGCTTGGGCTGGCCTTCGCCGTGCCGGAGCGCGACGAATGGCCGGAACGGCTCGATGCGGTGCTGGAGGCGATCTATGCCGCCTATGGCGAGGGCTGGGCCGATCCGAGCGGCCAGGAGGCGCGCCTGCGCAATCTCGCCGAGGAGGCAATCTGGCTCGGCCGGCTGCTGGTCGCGCTCCTGCCCGACGAGCCGGAGGCGGCAGGCCTGCTCGCCCTCATGCTCCATTCGCACGCCCGCCGGTTCGCGCGCCGCGACGCTGATGGCCGCTATGTGCCGCTCGCCGCTCAGGAGATGGCGCGCTGGGACGAGGGGCTGATCGGCGAAGCCGAGGCGTTGCTCGCCCGTGCCGCCCGGGCCGGCCGCTTCGGCCGCTATCAGCTCGAAGCCGCCATCCAGTCGGCCCATGTGGTGCGCCGCCGCCTTGGCCGGCCGGACTGGCAGGCGATCGGCGTGCTCTATGACGCACTATTCGATCTGACCGGCTCGCCCGTGGTGGCTCTCAACCGCGCCGTCGCCCTTGCCGAGCGGGAGGGCGCGGCAGCGGGGCTTTCCGCGCTCGACGCAGCCGCACGCGATCCGCGCCTGGAGTCCTACCAGCCCTATTGGGCTGCGCGCGCCGCCATGCTCGAAGCGCTCGGCGATCCCACCGGCGCCGCCAAGGCCTATGGCCTGGCGATCGGGCTTGAGACCGATCCGGCGGTGAGGGACTTCCTGCAGGCCCGCTGCGCGGCGCTGCCGCTCAGTCGTTGACGCCTGTCTCGGCGAAGCGGAAGCCATCGGCCTTCTTGGTGAAGTAGAAGCCCGTATCGCCGCAGAAGACCACATAGGAATGGGTGCCCTCGCCGTCCTTGTCATAGACGGGCCGCACGTTCTGCAGGCATGTGCGGTTGCGCTGGGTGAACAGCTGCCGGTAGGTCGTCCGCAGAAACGCGGCCTGATCGTGCATGTCCCCGTTATGCTGCATCGGAAAGCGCGAGAGCGCCGCCACCGCATTCGCGTCGTTCGCGCGCAGAGCCTGGCGGAAGCCGCCGATGAACTCGCGGAACTCCGCCTCGATGGCCGGCGGCCCCGGGGGCACACGTTGGGCGAGGGCGGCGTCCGTCGTGAGGGCGGCGACGACAAGTCCGAAGGCGGCGGCGAAGGCGAAGCGGCGGTGCATGAGCATCATGGTCCATAGGTCCTTGTTGGGCGTCGCCCGAGGTGTCTGGTGGTCGCCTCGGTGGGCCCCGGTGCGGCAGGTCCGACCGCGTCGGCCGTTGAGTCCCGGCAGTGCCGCTATGGTCTTGACCGGATGAAGGGGTGGCGCTCCGGGGGCAGGCGCCTTTCCTGTCTCGCCTTTTGGCAGCGCAATGCTGAGGCTTCATGCCGCAGCGGACGTGACCGTGTTTCCGAGGAGAAGGCATGCGCTTCTGCAGCCATGCTTCCCGGGTCGGGTGGCTGGTCGCAGGTCGCATCGATCGCTGTCCGCGCATAGCGCTGCAGCTTGTCCCAAGCGCGTGGAAGAGGGCTAGTCGTCGACCCCGGTATCAGCGAAGCGGAAGCCGTCCTGCTTCTTGGTGAAGACGAAGATCACGTGGCCGCAGAACATCAAGAAACTGTCGGTGCCTTCGCCGTCGCGCTCGTAGACCGGTCGCGCCGTCTGCAGGCAGGTACGGTTGCGGGCCGTGAACAGGTCCCGATAGATCGTGCGCTGGAAATAGGCCTGATCGCGTGCCGCGCCGTTATAGATCATCGGCAGCCGGGTGTGGGCGGCAACCCCGGCGGGATCATTGGCCCGGAGCGCCTGGCGGAACGGGACAAGAAACTCACGGAATTCCGCCTGTAGAGCGGGCGGTCCGCGCGGCACGCGCTGGGCAAGCGCGATGTCGGATGTGAGTGTGGCGGCGATGAGCGAGGCGGCGGCTGCGATGCGGGTGATCCGAGCTGCAATGCCCATGTCCTGATATCCCTGTCGTTGCATCGCCCGATGGAACTATTCGTCGGCTCTCTGGCCATATTGCGGCAGTGACCAGCCTCTCAGGATCGCCAGCGCCCTGAGGCCGAAGCCGACCACAAATCCGAGCACCGCCGCCACCTCAAGCGGGAGAACCGCCATGGCGGCGGTGAAGGCGGTCGACCCCGCCAGTGCCGCGGTCACATAGACGTCGCGGCGTAGCACCAGCGGCACGTCGCCTGCGAGAATGTCGCGGATGATGCCGCCAAACGTCGCGGTCACCACGCCGAGTAGCACGGCCGAGACCGGTGGCGCGCCCGAGGCGAGCGCGGTCGCCGTGCCGGTGATCGCGAACAGAGCAAGCCCCAGCGCATCGGCCCAGAGCAGCGTGCGGGCGCGGCCCTCGCGCTCGAAATGATGGGCCGACACGAAGGCCGCGAGCGACACCGCCGTGCAGATCAAGACCACGGTCGGATCCATGATCCAGGCGACCGGACGGGCGCCCAAGAGCACGTCACGCAATGTGCCGCCGCCAATGCCGGTGACGGTTCCGAGCAGCACGAAGCCGAACGGATCCATGCCCTTGCGGGCGGCTACCAGCGCGCCGGTCAGCGCGAAGACCGCCACTCCCACCCACTCGATCAGCGGCAGGAGCCCGGTCATGTCGGATCAGGCGCCTTGGGAAGCGGCGGACGCCGGTGCTGCCTTCGGGCCGCCCTTCGATACGCCGACAAGTGCTGGACGCAGCACGCGGTCGCCGATCACGAAGCCGGCCTGCACCGTCTGCACCACCGTGCCGTTGGGAACCTCGGTGTTCGGCATCTCGAACATGGCCTGGTGCAGGTTCGGGTCGAACTTCTGGCCGTCGGGCTCGATCTTCTTCACGCCGTGCTTGCCGAGTGTCTTGATCAACTCGCGCTCGGTGAGGTCGATGCCGTCCAGGAACGCCTTGACCGGACCGTCGGCGGGGCGTGCATCCTCTGGAAGGGTCTCGAACGCGCGGCGCATGTTGTCGGCCACCGCCAGCATGTCGCGGGCAAACGAGGTCACGCCATAGGTCTTGGCGTCGGCCACCTCGCGCTCGGTGCGCTTGCGGAGATTCTCCATCTCGGCGAGCGTCCTGAGCACGCGATCCTTCATGTCGCGGGCCTCCGCGCGGGCGGCCTCCAGTTCGGCCTCAAGGCTGTTCCCGGCTTCCTCCTCACTCGGCGCATCCACGGCAGGGCTGTCCGGCGTCGGATTGTCGTGGAGGGGCGCGGTGTCTGTCTCGGCGTTCGGGCGGGAATCGGTAGGGCGGGTCATGGCGTGCTCGCTCGCGAGGAAGGGGTTGGCCCGCATATCGAGGCTTTGGCCGCCAAAATCAAGGCTGAACTCGACAATCAGCCGCGCTCAGGCGGCCGCAACCCGCTGCCTGAGCGTGGCTCCGTCGAGCCTTTGGCCAGCACTGTGGCTTTCGATGAGCCCGATCATCGCCGCATTGCGCGGTGTTGCGACATTCACCCGGGCGCCGAGCCGCACCACCGCGCCGCAGAGATCGTCGATCTCGGTCACCCGCCCGGCCTTCACATCGTCCCACATCGAGGAGCGGGCGGACGGGTCGATGGTCAGCATGCTCGCGGCAATCCGCGAGAAGGCCCAGGTCGGCAGGCGCAGGATCAACGGGATCGCCCAGGGTGGTGCCGCCCCCACCTTGGCCGGTCGAATGCCCGCCGCCTTCATCACCGCCATAGCCTCGTCTTGCAGGGCGGCCAGCACCCAGCGATAATCGGGATCGAGCAATTCCTCGCGCAATGGCAGGCCGGACAGGGCGTTGACCGGGTTGTTGAGGTTCAGAAGCAGCTTGCCCCATTGCACCGCCGCCATGTCGGAGCTGAAGGCGAGCGGCAGCCCGGCCCTGAAGAAAATGGCTTCGACTGCACGGGTTGCAGGGTGGTCGATCACATGGAGCACACCGGACGTGGTCTGCCGGCAGGCAAGCCGGCCATCGGCATCATGGTCGAGCGTCACGTTGAACGGCACCATGCCGGCGAGCGCCACAAGAGCCGGCGCTGCTGCCGCGATGCGCGCGACATTGTCGACCCCGTTCTGCAGCGAGAGAACCGGCGTGCCGGCGGGCAAGGCCGCGCCAAGCTCGGCTGCGGCCTTGGCTGTGGCTCCTCCCTTGGTCGCGAGCAGCACCATCAACGGGCCGGGCTTGGCAGCGGCATCGGCCGCGGTCTCGGCCACCGCGACGGAGCTTGCGACGAGATCGGCGCTGAAACCGTCGAAGGAGGCGAGAGACAAGCCGTGTCCGGCAATCTCGGCGCGCCTGGCGGACCTGGCCACGAAAGTCACGTCGGCACCGGCCGCAGCCAGCCGCCCGCCGACATAGCAGCCGATGGCGCCGGCACCCATGACGACGAAGCGATAGGTCATGCGGCTGCTCTCCTCACTGCGCCATCATTGGAGATGCCAATGCGCGGGGCAAGCCCGAGCCATAGGCTCTCCCGGCCAACGCGATCCTGATACCCATCGCCGATACCCCCGGTGTTTTCCCTAAGCGATGTCACGTGGGGGATAGGCCCGATCCCGCATCCCTCCGCCTGTGCCTATATCGGTGCAAGCGAGCGCAGGAGGAGGACGGATGGCCCAGCGGAGTTTCGCCGTCGTTCCCTTCGTCCAGCAGGGTTCGCGGCTGGTTGCCGAGGACGTGCATTATCTCGACACCTACGAGCAGGCGCGCACGGTGGCCAATTTCGTCGCCCGCAAGCGGCCGGGCGTGCTGATCCTGTCGGTCTCGCCCTCTGCGGACGACGAGGACCCGGAAATCCTGGTGATCGATCAGATCGGCGCGGGGCTTGCGAGCACCACGGCGACCTTGCACTAACCATTATGCGCCACGACTGACCTCATGCCGGCCCGTGAGGCCGGTCAGGACCGCAAGACCGTGTTCGCGCCAGAAGTGCCGATCGAAAGCATGCAGATCGTCGGCATCCCAGAGAAAATCCGAGCTCTCGGTGTGATGGTCATAGTGGTGATGCCAGCCGAGAACGTTCAGTTCATGGGGCGACCACCGTGTTTGCCGGTCACGTAGCACCTTGCGTGCTCCGTGAGCAGGCGACCTGATCGGGTAGTGCTGAAGCAGGAATTTGTAGCCGAAGTCCCGCGCCCCGGGGAAGTCGGCTCGGTGGCCGCCGCTCGTTTCAAGGTCGACGCGCTCAAAGCCCTGCAGCCATGCCTTGCTCTGCAGATAATGCCCAGGTCTGTCGCCAAACTCGAAATGTCGCAGTCGGGATCTGACCGATCTGATGTGTCTTTGAGGGCCACGGATGGGACGGAAGTTCGTTAGTGTGAAGCCAACACGTGTGGCGCCGGCCCCACTCGCAATTGCGAGGCCTTCGGCAAGTGTCAGCCCCGGGAACGGTGCGCGCCGAAACTCGTCGGCATCCACGTGGAGAATCCAGCGGCCGGGATGTGCCCGTGCCAGTTCGGCCTTGCGGGCCAGAATGGCGCGCCATTCGCCGAAGGCTGGCCGGACACGGTCGGGAAACCGTTCGATGGAGACGTCTGGACCACGCCGCAATACAAGATCGCGAAGGATGTCCCAGGTGCGATCCGTTGACCAATTGTCCATGACCGCGACCTCGCAGCCCTGTTCGAGAAGGTCCTGGACGGACTCGGCCACGATATCCGCTTCATTATAGGTCGCCATGATGGCCAGTGGCCGGCGGGCAAGAGACGGCGGATGCAGGATTTGCCAGTCGATGATGGGGTCGTTGATGGCCACGATAGGGCGCGCATGCCGTCCGGTGACACCGGGATTGCACGAGCCGACAAAGAGGGGCGGCGGTAGCTGTTCGCCGAGGCGCCGATTGTGGAACTGAATTGCGGACCGGCGAGGCCTGCCATGGCCCGCGGGCGTCTCGCGGCCTGCACGAATGACCATGGCGCCTTGCTCATACCAGGCCGCCAGGCGGCCAAGATGGCTCATCCCCGCATCGGCCTTTGACAGATCACGCGTGCAGAGGATCACCGTGTTGGTTGACGCGCCCACGAAAGCGCTCATGGCGTCGTGATCCGAGGCTGAAAAGGCGCGGCGCCGACGCGACCGGCCTGATGCGAGGAGGCTCATCTCGATACCGCCGCACGGGAGACAGTGCATGCCAAGCAGGCGATCACGCCCGGTCGCTGCGCCAAGATGCGAGATCAACGCACGGTAGGTATCAGGCCTTTCCGATTGGCTGGCCGGCGGATCGACGCGCCAGGTCGTGCTGGTGTGGAACCCGTCGCCGCCGCCGGCAATCTTGCGTGTCGATGAGCGGATCCTTCTGGATCGTGCGATTCCGTCTGAGAGCTTGCCAAGCACCATATGCATTCGCCCAATCGCTCGAAGCATATGTCGCTGTCAGATCGATCGGCGTGAAAGCGATATGCTTGGGAAGCATGAGTGTGGCGGCGAATTGGGAATTGAGTCCACCAATCGAAGGGTCGGCTTATGAATTGAATATTGTGTCGACAAAATAATATGAAATTAAGAGACATAGAACGCTAAAAGAAGTGGTATGGCGAGATATATTTAGCGACAAGAGAGGAAGAATATTTCGCTGTTGGCGATTAAGGCGCGGGATTATCGGTGAATGCAGCGGGCCAGAACGGTGCGCTGTCTCGCGGCCTCAGGTATTGTTCACAGCAGTCTGCGCAATTGAGGGTTGTGCTATCGGCAGGGGGCGGTCATTTGCTTTGCCGTGACGGCTGGCGCCATCCAGTTGGCGGCACTCGATGCGCAATCCGCAAAAGGTGAGGCCGCCGCCGGCAAATAGGCGGCGGGTCGCTAAGCTGGGGTGCAAGCTGGTTGTTTCAGATAGGTCGCCGACCACTAGGTAGCGATGCATGGGGCAAGAGTGTTGCGCCGCCAATCAGGCGGGCGACGCAGCCTTGTTGATCAGTGCGACAGGTCCAAAAAGGCCGCTTCGAACGCTTCGCCGGGGAATGCATGCGATGCAAAGCCCCCGGGTTCCGGAAGGCAGGGCACGTGGCCCCGTCACCGGATCGTCAGGTCAGGCACTTCCGGCGCCATGCGACTGGCGGCCGCCGCCTCGACGGGAAAAGGTTCCGGGACCGTCAAGGGTCCCGGCCATCAGGCGGCGACGCGGCTTTGTCGAGCGCGCCGCAGGAGGTCTGCCTCAGGCGAGCTTGAGCTCGTCGGCCGACTGCTTGCCCGTGCGACGGTCGGTTGCCAGCTCGTAGCTCACCTTCTCGCCTTCGCGCAGGTCGTTCAGGCCGGCACGCTGCACCGCGGAGACATGGACAAACACGTCCTTGCCGCCGTCATCGGGCTGGATGAACCCATAGCCCTTCTGGGGATTGAACCACTTCACTATCCCGGTCGCCATCGATTGCTCCTCATGTTGGCGGTGGAGGGAGGGAGTTGTGTCACGCAGCCCGTCGGCGGGGCTGGGGACGCCTTTGCGGCTGCGGCGGGCGCGGCGCTTCACGGCGCGGCTGCGGCAGGCCGGGGGTTCTGGCGACCGACATGGCAACGCGTGTCAGGCGCTCGATATCCTTGAGGAAGGTCTTCTCGCTCGGATCGCAGAAAGCGAAAGCGATACCGGTCCGGCCGGCCCGGCCGGTCCGGCCGATCCGGTGGACATAGCTCTCGGGCTCGTTGGGCAGGTCGTAGTTCACCACATGGGTGACCTCGGCCACGTCGATGCCGCGAGCGAACAGGTCCGTTGCGACCAGGATCCGGACTTCGCCCGACTTGAACGCGGCCAGCGCACGCTGGCGGGCGCCCTGGCTCTTGTTGCCGTGGATGGCATCGGCCGAGAAACCGGACTTGCCCAGCTGTTCGGCCAGCCGGTTGGCGCCGTGCTTGGTGCGGGTGAACACCACCACGCGGGCCAGCGCCGGGTCGGCCAGCAGGTTTTCCAGGAGGTCCCGCTTGGACGCGGTCGGCACATGATAGACGTGCTGCTCGATCGCCTCGACGGTGACGACTTCAGGTGTCACCTCGACGCGCATGGGCTCCCAGAGAATGGTCTTGGCGAGCTTGGCAACGGCGGTCGGCATGGTGGCCGAGAACAACAGCGACTGGCGCTGCTCGGGCAGCTTGGCGATGATCTTGGTGACATCGCGAATGAAGCCCATGTCGAGCATGCGGTCGGCTTCGTCCAGGACGAGATGCGTGACCGTGTCGAGCTTGACGGCGCCCTGGTTGATCAGATCGAGCAGGCGGCCGGGCGTTGCGACAACAATGTCCATGCCGCGCGCAATGGCCTGAACCTGCGGGTTCTGGCCGACGCCACCGAAGATCACCGTGTGGCGGATCTTGGTATATTTCGCCATCTTGGTGATGCTCTCACCAATCTGCAGGGCGAGTTCGCGGGTCGGGGCGAGCACGAGGGCACGCACGCTCTTTGGCGCGACACGGGTCGTGTCTTCCATGAGGTGCTGCAGGATCGGCAGGGCGAAAGCGGCGGTTTTGCCGGTTCCGGTCTGTGCAATACCGATCAGGTCGTGATCTTCGAGGAGGTGGGGGATGGCCTTCGCCTGGATCGGCGTCGGCTGCGTGAAGCCTGCGTCGCGGAGGGCGCGCAGGAGCGGCTCGGCAAGGCCGAGATCCGCAAAAGTCATATCGTTCAAGAAGGGGAGTCTTTCAAAACCACCGTCAGTACCCCGTGGGCCTGTCCGGCTGAAGAGTCATGATCCGCGCGCCGAGGAGGATCAGACGGGTTGGTCGCACCGGATATCCGGTTGTCGACGCCTGGAACATACATAGGCGGCGCAGCGCAGTCACGACGATGATGGGGAGAGGATGGGGGATCGATGCCCGATCGTCAAGCCCGACAACAAAAAATAGGACAAACTCGCTGTCAGGAAGCTGACTATTCTTGAAACATGCTTTCCAACTTCGTGTCCGACTCCAGGCCCGACCGCGACACCTGCCCACGTCTGCGGATCGGGAGCAAGGTCGGGACTTCAGCCAATTGCGGTCGGCGGGCGGGATCGTTAGCTAGAAGTCCACAAGGCCGTGCCCAAGCACGGCTGCCGAGGGAGTACGCCCCATGCCCACCACGAACCGCCAGATCCTTCTCGCCTCGCGCCCTGTCGGCGAGCCGAAGCTGTCTGACTTCACCATCGCTGATGCCGCCATGCCGGTGCCATCAGACGGAGAGGTCCTGCTGAAGATGCGCTATCTTTCGCTCGACCCCTACATGCGCGGCCGCATGAGCGACGCCAAGTCCTATGCAGCGCCGGTTCCGATCGGTGGTGTGATGGAGGGCGGCACGGTGGCCGAGGTCGTCGCCTCCAACAGCGACCGGTTCCGTCCAGGCGATGTTGTTCTGTCCCATTCCGGCTGGCAGAGCCACGCCGTGGCCAAGGCCGAGACCCTGCGCAAGATCGATCCGTCGGCCGGGCCCATCTCGACCGCGGTGGGCGTCATGGGCATGCCCGGCATGACCGCCTACACGGGACTTCTCACGATCGGCCAGCCGAAGGCCGGCGAAACCGTTGTGGTTGCTGCAGCGACGGGACCGGTCGGTTCGGCTGTCGGCCAGATCGCCAAGATCAAGGGCGCCCGCGCGGTCGGCATCGCCGGCGGCGCCGACAAGTGCAAGGCGCTGATCGAGGAATTCGGCTTCGACGCGGCGGTGGATCATCGTTCGCCGACCTTCGCGGCCGATCTTGCCGCGGCCTGCCCGAAGGGCATCGACGTCTATTTCGAGAATGTCGGCGGCGCTGTGTTCGACGCGGTCTTCCCGCTCCTGAACTTCTTCGCGCGTATCCCGGTCTGCGGCCTCATCGCCCAGTACAACATGACCGAATTGCCGCCGGGCCCGGATCGCACCTCGCAGATCATGCGCGCCGTGCTCACCAAGCGCCTGAATTTCCGCGGCTTCATCGTCAGCGACTTTGCCGATCAGTCCAAGGCCTTCTTCACCGACATGTCGGCTTGGATCCGCGAGGGCAAGGTCAAGTATCGCGAGGATATCGTGGACGGCCTGGACAAGGCGCCAGAGGCCTTTATTGGTCTCCTGAAGGGCGCCAATTTCGGCAAGCTGGTCGTCAAGGTCGCCTGACGCGAGGTTGCCCATGCCCTGGCGTTCATCACGTCGGCCGGCGGATCTCCGCCGGTCCTGGCTGTTCGTCCATGGCGCCGAGCGGGCGCGGCTTGAGGCCGCCCCCTCGACCGGTGCCGACGTGCTGATCCAGGAACTGGAGGACTTCACGCCCCCCGCCCGCCGGCCGGAGGCACGCGCCCTTGCACGTGACATCCTGCCGATGTGGCGCTCACGCGGCGCGCTGGCCGCCGTCCGGATCAACCCGATGGAGGTCTGCGGCGCCGAGGACCTCGCCGCAATCATGGCCGGTGCGCCCGATATCGTCATGATGTCGATGGTCGCGACGCCCGAGCAGGTCGTGGCGCTGGATGCCGGCATTGCCCGGCTGGAGCGCGACTATGGCCTGCCGCTGGGCTCGACCGAGATCGTGCCCAATATCGAGACGGCGGAAGGACTGGTGCGCACAGGACTGATCGCCCAGGCGAGCAGCCGCGTGAGTGCGGCGCTTGTGGCGGCCGAGGACATGGTGGCCGATCTTGGTGCCGAGCGCGGGCCGGACTGCACCGAACTTGCCTATGTCCGCGAGCGGTTCCTGGTCGAATGTGTCGCGGCCGGCATCGTTGCCATCGACTGCCCCTACACATTCTCAGATATCGAAGCATCGAAGGCCGACCTGATCTGGGCGCGCCGCCGGGGCTACAAGGCGAAGAGCGTCGTCGATTTTGCCCAGGTTCCCGGGATCAATGCCGAACTGACGCCGGCTGAGGCCGATGTGGCCCATGCGCGCCGCATCGTCGCCGCCTTCGACCAGTCGCGCGCCGAAGGGCTCGAGCGCTGTGATGTCGATGGGCTGCTTGTCGAAGTTCCGACCGTCAAGGGCGCCCGCCGCCTGATCGCCCGCGCGGAGGCCTTCGCCAGCCTTCCGCGGTGATCTGTCCGGTCAGCCGAGATGGGCGCCGATGAACCAATGGTCCTTGTCGACGGCCCGGGCGATCGACGTGAAGATGTCGGCGGTGATCGCATCGCCCGCCTCGTCGGCGTCGTCCACCGCCTCACGGCAGTTCTTGGCGAAGGCGCCGAGGTGATCGCTGATCTGCCGGACATGTTCGTCCTGCGCGGTCGCATCTGTCGGATAGGGCGTGAGCGACGTCGCCTTGGCGACCGACTGCAGCGTGCCATGGGCGGTACCGCCAAGCTGCACGCAGCGCTCTGCGATCGTGTCGTAATGGTCCTCCACCCGGCCCGAGACCTCGTCCAGCAGCAGGTGGATGCCGATGAAGCTCGGCCCCTTGATGTTCCAATGCGCCTGCTTGACCGCAAGCTTGAGGTCGATCGCGTCGGCCAGCCGCTTGTTGAGCAGCGCGATCATCGCGGCGCGCGTGCTGGTCTTGAGATCGCTGACGAAGGCAGGCGAGGACGTCGGGGCCTTCACCGCCGGGCTCTTGACGGTGGGGTTCTTGGCGGCGCTCTTGGCCATGCGCTTCGCCGACGGGGTCTTGCTCATCAGGGTTCTCCGGGTTCGCTGCCGTAACGCGCGGTGAGCCGGATGGTTCCCTTTCAGACTACCTCAGGGCAGCGGGCCGTAGCGATCGACCAGATCCTGCGGCACATTGAGGCCGTCCTTGGCCACCTTGGTGCGCAAGGCGAGCCGCCGCTGGCCGGGCAGCCGCGCGCCGGCCTGCGCCTCGATGGCACCGGCCAGTGCCGTCATCCGCGCGCCGAAATGGCCATGGCCGAAGCCAGCCGGATCGATTGCCAGAATGGTCTGGCCCGTGCCGGGGGGCGGGCCCTTCTCGTCGAGGAAGGACGAGGCCTCGATGGAGAGATGCGCACCGGTAAGGGCCGCGGCCAGCACCTCCACCATCAGAGCCAGCGTCGTGCCCTTCGCGCCGCCAAGCGGCGCCATCGTGCCCTTCAGCGCCTTGGCGGCATCGGTGGTCGGATTGCCGTCGCTGTCGAGCGCCCAGCCCTCAGGGATCGCCTCGCCCTTCTGGTTGGCGGCAACGATATTGCCACGCGCCACCGTCGAGAGCGCCAGATCGACGACCACGGCCGGACGGCCGGGCAGGGGACAGGCGAAGGCGATGGGGTTGGTGCCGTAGACGGCCTTGGTCCCGCCAGCCGGCGCGATGGCCTCAGGCGTGTTGGCAAAGAACAGCGCGATCAGGCCCTGGTCGGCCAGCCGCTCGACATGGTGGCCGAGCGCACCGGCATGGTTCGAGCGAGTGATGGCCGCCGCCGCAATGCCGGTCTCGCGGACGATCGCCGGCAGTTCGGCCAGCGCCAGATCGACCGCCGGATAGGCGAACCCATCCATGGCATCGATCATCAGGGTGGCCGCCCGCACGCGGGTGGCGGTGGGAACAGCCTTGCCGTCGATCTTGCCCGAGGTCAGCATGCCCAGATAGGTCGGGATGCGCGACAGGCCGTGACCCTTCAAGCCGTCGGCCTCGGCGCCGACCAAGGCGGTGGCGACCGAGCGCGCAACCTGTTCGCTCGCGCCATGGCGCGTGAAGATCGAGGCGACGAAGGTGCGGGCCGTATCGAGCGGCAGGATGGGCATCAGCGGCGCTCCCCGAGGACACGGCGGACATTGGCTGCGGTGACGGAGGACACCCGCACATTGCTTTCACCCGTCACGCCGGCAATGTGCGGCGTGAGGATCAGGTTCGGACAGCCGGCGAGCGGTGATCCAGCCTTCAGCGGCTCCTGGTCGAACACGTCGAGCGCCGCGCCCGCGATCCGGCCAGCTTTCAGCGCCTCGGCCAGCGCCGCCTCGTCCACCACGCCGCCGCGCGCGGCATTGACCAGCACGGCACCGGGCTTCATGGCGGCCAGGCGCGGCCCGTCGATCAGATTGCGCGTCTCGGCCGTCAACGGCACATGCAGGCTGATCGCATCGGCCTGCGCGATCAATGTCTCGAGGCTGACGGGCTTTGCGCCATACATGCCCCAGGCCGGGTCTTCGGCCGCCACGAACGGATCGGCCGCGATGATCGACATGCCGAAGGCGCGGGCGCGGGATGCGGTCTCGCGGGCAATCGCGCCGAAGCCGATCAGGCCGAGGGTCCGGCCCTGGATCTCTCCACCCATCAGGCGTTCGCGCGGCCATAGGCCCGCCGCCACGTCTGGCGTCGCGAAATACGAGCCGCGCACCAGCATCAGGATCGTGGTCACCGCCCATTCGGCGACTGCGACATCATTGGCGCCTGTCGCCGGCAGCACCGCGATGCCGCGCGCCTTGCAGGCTTCAAGATCGATATTGTCGAGGCCGACCCCCAGCCGGCCGATGGCTTCGAGCTTCGGGCCGGCGTCCAGCAACGCGCTCCGCACCTGCGTACGGTTGCGCACGATCAGAGCGCGGGCTTGCCCGGCCAGGGCCGCCAGTTCCTCGGGGCGATCGACCAGACCCTTGTCGTAGAGAACGGAAAAATCACCGCGCAAACTGTCGACGGCGGCCTCGTCCATGAACTCGCTAATGACGATGTCGGCCATGATTATCCCTGAATGACGAGAAGGCCTGCCGTGATGGCGGCGAGCAGAACCACCGTCGTGCCCAGCATGACCGCCACGTGGCGCCAGCCGATGGCAAGAATGGTGGCGAGCGAGGTGCCAAGCCCGAGCGCCGCGATGGCGATCAGCAGGCCGGCATTGGAGAGCAGCGTCAGCCAGCCCTTGATCACCGCATAGATCGGCGCGATGGCCGGGATGCCGGGCAGGACGGAATTGACCACCACCAGCGCCACGAAGACCAGCGCGAAGACCGGCACCGGCACCTTGGCCTCGCCCGTCTCGGCGCCCTGCCGCATGAACCACCAGGCAATGGCCAGCACCACGGGCAAGAGCAGGAACACGCGGAACAGCTTCACGACGACGGCGACATTGCCGACCGGATCGGAGATCGCGTAGCCGGCGCCCACCACCTGCGCCATGTCGTGGATGGTGGCGCCGAGGAAGATGCCAGTATGGGTCTGGTCGAAGCCGATCAGGATGGCGAGCGGCGGATAGGCGAGCATGACGATGGTGGAGAGCGCATTGGCCGCCACAACCGTGAAGGCCGTATCGGCTTCGCGGTTCTTGTAGGCCGGCAGCACGGTGGTCGTGGCGAGCGCTGCGGAGGCGCCACAAACGGCCGTGGCAGCACCTGCCAGGGCACCGTAGCCGTCGCTGAGGCCGAGGCGCTTCGCCAGCCAGAAGCCGGTGACGATGGTCAGCGCCATCGACACCACCATCAGCACCAGCGTGCCGATACCGAGGCCGAAAATGTCGCCGAGCGCGATGCGCAGACCCAGCAGGCCGATCGCCCAGCGCAGCAGCTTCTTCACGGCGAAGGTCATGCCGGGGGTGAAGCGCGGCTGGGCGGCGATGCGGTGCAGCGCCATGCCGATGATCAATGCAATCACGGTTCCAGGCAGTGAATAGCGTCCGCCCGTGGCACTGCGCACCACCGGTTCCAGCAGAACGGCGGCAACGGCCACCGCCGCCGACAGCGCGAAGCCTGGCAGGAGAGGGCGCATGAACGAGGTGGCCTGGCTGCCCGTCATGACGGCTCCGGAGAATGCTGGGAATAGATGGCGACACGCCGGTCGGCCTTCTGGCGCAGTTCGACCAGATGAAAGCCGAGACCGGTCAGGATCTTGCGGGAGACCGCATTGGTCTCGCGGGTGACGGCCCTGATGGTGCCAAGGCCGCGCGCGGCGGCAAAGTCGAGGACGGCCACCACAGCTTCCTTGGTGAAGCCCTGGCCGCGATGCTCGGGCATCACCGCATAGCGCAGCGCCGCGCCATGGCCGTCATCATGTTCCCAGAGACCGGCAAGGCCGACGAAGCGATGGTCGTCACGCCGGCGCACCATGAAGACGCCATAGCCGAGCCGGTTCCAGCCATCGCAATAGTCCTGCAGCAGGGCACGCGACTGGTCGGGCGTCAGCACGCCATGCTTGAGCTTGCCACCAACCTCGGGATCGGCGGCAAGCCGGGCGAGGTCTTCGAAATCGGCCGCCGTGATGGCCGACAGGACCAGCCGCGCCGTGACGAGCGGGGCAGGCAGGGTCATGAGAGGTAAGGGCGACGGCATGTCGTCATGGCTTCCGGGGGTCCAGAGACTGTCTGCCGCCGCTCTATAACCCTATCACGCCGAGCGATAGAGCTTGGTCATCGAGAATTCGCGATGGCCGAGCGCTTCCGAGGCGGTGAGGCGGCCGTTGGCGGTGCGCACGATGTTCTCGATCAGCGCATCGCCGGCCTGCGGGATGGTCATGGTGCGCTTCAGGACGCCCGAGACATCCACGTCGATGTGCTCCGGCATGGTCCGCATGGTCTTCGGATTGCCAGTGATCTTGATGACGGGGACGATCGGATTGCCGATGACATTGCCCTGGCCGGTCGGGAATGTGTGGATGACATAGCCGCCCGCCGCCATCAGCGTCACGCATTCGGCAGCAGCCGATGACGTGTCCATGTAATAGAGACCGGGCCCCTTGGCCGGCGCCTCGGCCGGCTGCAGGATGTCGATATATTTGCACTCGCGGCCGATCTTCTCGAGATTGCCGAGCGCCTTCTCCTCGATGGTGGTGAGGCCGCCGGCAATATTGCCCTTGGTCGGCTGCGAGTCCGAGAGATCGTCGGTCTTGTGCGCCTCGATCACGTCGTCCTGATAGGCCTTCCACATCTTGTACCAGCGCTCGCCGACTTCCGGTGTCGCCGCACGCGCCTTGCACAGATGCTCGGCGCCGGTGATCTCGGAGGTCTCGCCGAACACGCCGTAGATGCCGCGCGGGATCAGCTTGTCATACATGTTGCCGACCGTCGGGCAGGAGGAGAGGCCCGTCGTCGTGTCGCTCTCGCCGCACTTGGTCGAGATCCAGAGCTCCTCGATGGCGCACTTCTCGCGCGGCAGCTCGGTCGCCCACTGGATGAACTCCTTGGCGACATAGCTCGCCTTGGCGATGGTGGCGATGTCGCCATGGCCCTCGATGCCGAAGCCCACCACCGGCTTGCCGGTCTTGGCGATGCCGTCGACCACGATCTTGGTCCACTGGTCCTCGATGCCGATGACAACCACTGCTGCGACATTCGGATTGGAGCCCGTGCCGATCAGGGTGCGGAAATGGATGTCGAGGTCCTCGCCGAACTGCAGGCGGCCGTAGGCGTGCGGGATCGCCAGCGTGCCCTTGACGTTATTGGCGACTGCCTCGCAGGCAGCATTGGACAGATCGTCGAGCGGCAGCAGCAGCACGTGGTTGCGCACGCCGACGCGGCCGTTCTCGCGCCGCCAGCCCATGACGCTGTCGAGCGAGCGGCCCGTCGGGCGCTTCACGATGGGCGCCTTGAAGGCCTCGGCCTCGATGCGGCGGCCCTTGACCGATTTCAGCTTGCGCTGGACGAGCGAGAAGTTGGCGACCATCAGAGACATGGCGTTTCCCTTGGGAATGCGGCTTCAGCCGGCAGAGTTTTGGACATGGGCGGTTCAGGCGAGAGCGGCGCGGGGCCGCCTGCCGTCACCAGCGCTTGGTCTTGATGTTGTGGACGTGGGCGTGCTGGCCCTTCTTGATGTCCGCCTTGGCGATGCCGATGTCCTGGCCATATTTCCAGACCGTATCGCCCTTCTTGATGTCCTTCAGCGCCACCTTGTGGCCGATCGGGATGTCTTGGCTCGCCGTGATCCGGAAGTCGGAATTGTCGTGGGTGATCACCGCCAGCATGTCGGTGCCGGCCTTCAGGCCTTCGACCACGACCACGCCGACCGTGTCCTTCTTCTCGTGAACCAGGAGATGGGGTGCGCCCATGGCCGCCTCGCTTCGCTGTTGACCCGGATCTCCGGGCTCTTGGATTTATAGTCTTGTATAAGACATAAGACGCGATAGAGTGTCAACGGGATCGGACGTCGAGGTGGCCCATGGCGGTGGATCGTGACGGAGGAGAGGGCGGCGTCGAAGCCGTCGGCTTCCGGCCGCTCTATCGGCAGGTGAAGGACCGTCTCGTGCGCCGCATCGCCGAGGGCCGCTGGCTGGCCGGCCAGATGATCCCGAGCGAGATGCAGATCGCGCAGGAGCTCGCCGTCAGCCAGGGCACGGTCCGCAAGGCGCTCGACGAGATGACGGCGGAGAACCTGCTGGTGCGCCGGCAGGGTCGTGGCACCTATGTCGCATCCCATGACGACGACCGCGTGCTGTTCCAGTTCTTCAAGCTGACGCGGGACGACAGCCCGCGCGCATTCCCCGACAGCGAAGTCCTCTCGGTCGTGAAGGTCCGGGCCGATGCCGAGGCGCGCGCCCGCCTGATGCTCGCGCCGAATGCCTCGGTCGTGGTGATCCGCCGCCTGCGCTCGCTCGGTGGCGAGCGCGCGATTTCCGAGGAGATCATTGTCCCGTCAAGCCGCTTCCCCGGCCTTGAGGGCGAGGATCCCGTGCCGAACAATCTCTACGGCCTCTATGCCGAGCGCTACGGCGTGACGGTGGCGCGGGCGACCGAAAGTCTCAAGGCGATCGGGTGCCCAGCCGCGGATGGCCTTCACCTCGGCCTTGCCGAGGGCACGCCGGTTTTGCGCATCGACCGGGTCGCCGCCGATCTCGACGGCCATCCGGTAGAATGGCGTGTCTCGCTCTGCCGCTCTGACAACTACCATTATCTCTCGGATTTAAGGTGAGTTCCGGATCGACGGGCCGGGCCTCCAAAAAACAACATTCCGTCAGTGTTTTCAGGAGGAAACCATGCTTCGTCGCCAGTTCGGCCGCGCGCTCTGCGCCGCCGCCATATCGCTGATCACCCTTGCTTCTCCCGCCCTCTCGCAGTCCTTCCCCGACCGGCCGATCACCCTGATCGTGCCCTTCGCCGCGGGCGGCCCCTCCGACGTGCTCGGACGCCTGCTCGCCCAGTCCATGTCGCAGACGCTCGGCCAGACCGTCGTCATCGAGAATGTCGGCGGGGCCGGCGGAACGACGGGTGCGGCACGCCTCGCCCGCGCGCCGGCAGATGGCCATACGCTGCTGATCCACCATCTCGCGCTGGCGGCCGGCGCGACGCTCTACAACAACCTCTCCTACGACACGCTGAAGGATTTCGCGCCGATCGGCCTCGTCAACCAGGGCCCCTTCGTCGTGGTGTCGAAGAACGGCTTGCCGGCCACCTCGATTGCCGAGTTCCTCGCCTATGCGAAAGCGCAGGGGCGCGGCGTGACCTTCGGCCATGCCGGTGTCGGATCGGGCGCCCATCTCTGCCTCATGCTGCTGCAATCGGCGCTCGGCGCGAAGTTCAATGAGATCCCCTATCGCGGCACCGGCCCCGCCATGAACGATCTGGTTGCCGGTCAGATCGACGCCATGTGCGACCAGACCACCAATTCGATCCCGCAGATCCAGGGCGGGCGGGTGCGCGCCTATGCGGTCACCTCCACAGCACGCGTGGCCCAATTGCCGGACCTGCCGACCTTGCAGCAGGCAGGCCTCGCCGGCTTCGAGGTGACAGTCTGGCATGCGCTCTATGCGCCGCGGGGTACGGCGGAGCCTGTCGTTCAGAAGCTCAACCAGGCGCTGGAAGTGGCGCTCAAGGATCCGCAGATCCTCGCCCGCTTCGCCGATCTCGGCACTGTCGCCTTTGCGGAGGGCCAGCGCGGGCCGGCGGCCGCGCGGGCGCAATTGGAGGCGGAAGTCGCCAAATGGGCCCGCGTCATCCGCGAGGCCGGCATCACCGTATCGAACTGACCGCTGCCGCCTCCGCCCCGCCAAAGGGCGGAGGCATCGCCCCCTTGCCAGCCCGCCCGCGCTTGACCTTTGTTGTCACGCCCGCAGGCGGGCAGGGCATGGGAGGCCGTGATGAACAGGTGGGTTGCCGCAGCGGTCCTGGCGCTTGGTCTCTGGCCGGCAAGCGCCCCGGCCCAGACCTATCCCGACAAGCCCATCACCTTGATGGTGCCCTTCGCGGCGGGCGGCTCGACCGATGTCTTCGCCCGCCTCGTCGGGCAGTCCATGTCGCAGGCGCTCGGCCAGCAGATCGTCGTGGAGAACGCGGCCGGTGCCGGCGGTACCGTGGCGGCGGCCCGCGTCGCCCGCGCTCCCGCCGACGGCTATACGCTGCTCATCCATCATCTCGCGCTCGCCACGGGGGCGACGCTCTATCCCAACCTCTCCTACGACACGCTGACTGCCTTCGAGCCCATCGGTCTCGTCAATTCCGGGCCCTATGTGCTGGTCGCCCGCACCAGCCTCGCGCCGCGCAACGCGGCCGAATTGCTGGCCCATATCCGCGAGAACCGCGAGAAGGTGACCATGGGCCATTCCGGCGTCGGCGCCGGCTCGCATCTCTGCATCATGCTGCTGCAGGCCATGCTCGGCGTGAAGGTCAACGAGATCCCCTATCGCGGCTCTGGCCCGGCCATGAACGATCTGGTCGGCGGCCAGATCGACATGATGTGCGACCAGACGACCAACTCGATCCCGCAGATCCGCGGCGGCCGCATCCGCGCCCATGCCGTGACGATCCCTCAGCGAGTCAGCCAGCTGCCGGAGGTCCCGACGCTCCAGGAGGCGGGCCTTGCCGGCTTCGACGTCACCGTCTGGCATGGTCTCTACGCGCCGAAGGGCACGCCTCAGCCCATCATCGAGAGGCTCTCTGCGGCTCTCGAAGCGGCCCTCAACGATCCGACCATCCTTGCGCGTTTCGAGGAACTCGGCGCCATGGCCTATCCGGCCGGAGAACGTGGACCCGCCGCGACCCGTGCGCAGCTGGAGCGCGAGGTCGCCAAATGGCGGCAGGTCATTCGCGCAGCGGGCGTATCGGTCGCCAACTAGGCGGAGGGCAATCCTTCGCCATCGGGTTGCATCCACAACTCTCCTGACGTTGACCGGGCAGGAAAGACAGGCGACATGTGGGGCCTGTCCGCGAGCATCCATGCCCGATCCCAGACTGTCTCCCCGCATCCTGCTGCCGTTGCTGGTCCTTTTGGCCGCAATAGGCCCCATGGTTCTCAATCTGCCCTTGCCGGCGGTGCCGGGCCTTGCGCGCTACTTCGAGACCGATCCCGGCACGATCCAGTTGATCATCACGCTCTATCTCGCGGGAATGGCGATATCGCAGCTGTTCCTGGGCCCCCTGTCCGATCGCTTCGGCCGCCGGCCCGTGATGCTCGCTTGCCTTGCCGCGACCGCCCTCACGTCGGTCTTCGCGGCACTGGCCGCCAGCGCCACCTGGCTGATCGTCGCGCGCGTGCTCCAGTCGGTCGGAGCCTCCGCGGGGCAGGTCATTGGGCGTGCGATCATCCGCGACGTCTTCGATCGTGATCGTGCGGCCTCGATGATCGGCTGGGTCACAATGGCCATGGTGGTCGCTCCCATGCTCTCGCCCTCGATCGGCGGATTGCTCAACGAGACCGTCGGCTGGCGGTGGATCTTCGTCGTCATCGCGGTGATTGCGGCGGCGACCCTGGCGGTTTCGATCTTCGCCCTGCCGGAGACACGGGCGGTCGCCTCCTCGCCGAGCATGGCCCAGCTGATGCGCGATGCGAGCTTCCTGATGCGCGACCGCGTATTCCTCGCCTATCTCGGCATCGGCGCCCTGTCCTCGGTCACCTTCTTCGCCTTTGTCGGCGGTGCCCCGCATGTTGTCGTGACCGTGATGGGCGAAAGCTCCAGCACCTATGGCTTGTGGTTCATCGTCAATGCCGGCGGCTACATGATCGGCAATGCCCTGTCGGGCCGCTTCGCCGCGCGCGTCGGCTCCTATCGGATGATCTATCTCGGCACCATGCTGATGGTCTTCGCGACCATCGTGCAGGGCACATTCGCGCTGTCGGGCTGGATGACCCATCCGGCGATGATGTTCATTCCCCAGGCCCTGATTGCCTTCTCCAACGGCCTCCAATTGCCGAGCGCCATTGCCGGCGGCGTCAGCGTGCGCCCCGAGGCCGCAGGGTCCGCCTCCGGCATCATCGGCTTCGTGCAGATGGGTGTTGGCGCCATCGCGGCGCAGATTTCCGGCACGCTGGTCGGCATCTGGCTGAGCCCAGTGCCCATGGTGGCGATCATCCTGTTCGGTGGCCTTGGCGCCTGGGCCGCGCTGACGCTGTTGCGCGAGACCGACTGAGCCTCAGCTCACGCCGAGGTAGCGGCCGGGCCGGTGATTGATGCCGACGATCAGGTTGAGCACCACCACGCCGACGAGGGAATAGCCGACCTTGTCGGGGCTCAGCACGGCGAAGGCCGCCAGCATGATTGCGAGGTCGATGCCGAGTTGCACATAGCCGGCGCGCAGGCCGTACCGCTCCTGCAGGTAGAAGGCGAGAATGTTGATGCCGCCGAGACCGGCCCGATGGCGGAACAGCATCAGCATGCCGATGCCGCAGAGCGTGCCACCGATCACGGCCGCATAGAGCGGCTGGATCGTCGCAATCTCTACCCATTGTGGCGTGACGCGGGACAGGACGGAGACGAGCACCACCGCCACGAAGGTGCGGATGGCGAAGCCCCATCCGACGCGCAGCACCGCCAGCACGTAGAACGGCAGATTGAGTGCGAAGAAGACCAGCCCGAAGGGCAGGCCGGTGCCGTAGCTCATCAGCAGGGACAGGCCGACCGTGCTGCCGGTGAGCAATGTCGCCTTGGCGAAAAACGCAATGCCGAGCGAGACGACGAGGGTGCCCATGGCAAGGGCGAGGATGTCCTCATAGGCCCTGTGCCTGACGACGGCAGATTCGCTCATGGTGGGCCGATCCGGCTGCGGTTCGGGCGAGGATCGCCGTTTGCTGCACCGCACGCAAGTCGGGTCAGGGATCGACACTCTGCAGCAGCACGAACCAGGGCATGGCTTCGGGCCGGCAGAGCGGGCCGGGCGCCGTGTTGTCCGGGCAGGCGGGCCGCGTGCGGGCTGATGCGAGAGCGCCGCGCCGGTCGGTCGGAAGATCACGCCTTGCCACCGACTGCAGCACATTGCCGCCGATCAGCGTGACGGTGCGCCGGCGATCGTCGCGGGCGACCACGATGTCGCAATGGAGGTTCCACACGGGACGCTCGCCGCGCGCCAGCGCCGGGACCAGGGCCGCATAGAGGCCGGCGTCACCGGTGAGTGCCGCGATCTCCCCCATGTTGTGGCGATGCAGGCAGAGGAGGTCGCCCGGCCTGAGCGCCGTGCGGCGCGGGTCGCAGGCGCGGTAGAAGCTGGTGGCCTGGCGTCCCGCGATTTCGTCGGATGAGCGCCGCGCCGCTTCCGTCACATAGTCGAGATGGGCCATCGCCGCCGCGAAGCGCGACCGGGCGATACCGGCGCTGATCGCAACGTGGGAAACGAAGGCCGCCGACCACGGGATATCTCCGATGGCCGCACGGATCGCCGCCTGGATCGCCGCCTCACGCTCGGGCGCCGGCAGGCTCGAACGCGTTAGCCGGTCGATCAGGTCGGGCAGGGGCCTGAGATCGCTCGCACCCATGGCGGCGCCATCTTCGGCAAGGCCTGGAAACCGCCTGACCTGCAACGGCGAGCCGTCGATGGAGCCCAGGCTCTCCCAATAGCGCAGCACCTGCCGCCACGGCACGCCGCGGCCGCCGGCCTCATCGCGAAAGGCATCGGATTCGACAGCCCCGAACCGCAGCATGCGGCCGTCGCGGTCGATCACATGGCCGCCGAAGGCTGCGTGCTCGCGGGCGGCGCCGGTCGCGATATCGAGGGTGAGCGGCGAGGGCGGTAGTGCAGCGCTTGTCCGGCACAGGCGGTCGATGGCGCTGCGGTCGGGCGCGGTGAAGGGCTGGGCAAGCGCGGGACTGGCGACGAGGCTCGCCGCCAGAACCAGCATCGACGAAGGGTGAACGCGCCTCATGGGACGATCAGGACATGGCCCCTGCCGGGAGGCAAGCCCGGTCAGTCCGGCTGCCAGCCATCGAAGGCCAAGACCTCACCGGCAAGATAGAGGGTGCCTGTGATCAGCACGCGCGGCCTGGCCTCCCCATACTTGGCCGCGACTTCACTCAAGGCGCTGGCAAGGCTCTTCGTAGGGCGTGCGACCAGACCGATCGAGCCTGCCGCTTCGCTCAGCGCCTCGGCCGTCAGCGCCACCGGATAAGTGAAAGGCACCGTCAGGATATCGGGAGAGAGGTCTCTGAAGTGCTCCAGGAAGCCTCTGGGATCCTTGGTCGAGAGCATGCCGCAGAGCATCACCAGCGGACGCGGTGAGCGGGCGTTCATGCCCCGGATCGCCTCGGCCAGCACCTCGCCGCCGCCGGGATTGTGGCCGCCGTCGAGCCAGATCTCGCTGTCGGCGGGCAGGGCCGCGGCAATCTTGCCGCCGGCCAGGCGCTGCAGGCGGGCAGGCCAGCGCACATTGGCCAGCCCACGCACGACGTCGGCTTCGCTGACCTTGAACCCGGCCGTCTTGACAGCAGCAAGCGCCGTTCCGGCATTCTCGAACTGGTGCCGGCCGATGAGCTTCGGCGGCGGCGCATCGATCAGCCCATCATCGTCCTGATAGACGAAGCGGCCGTTCTCCTCGCGGGCGAACCAGTCGAGGCCGGAAACCGACAGCCGCGAGCGTGTCCTCTCGGCCATGGCCTCGATCACGGCCATCGCCTCGGGCGTCTGGCGCGACACGACGCAGGGGCGGCCGCGCTTCAGGATGCCGGCCTTTTCCGCGGCAATCTTCGGGATCGTGTCGCCGAGATAGTCGGCATGATCCATCGAGACCGAGGTGATCACGCTGACGGCGGGGCGGTCGATGACATTGGTTGCATCCAGCCGGCCACCCATGCCGACCTCAAGGATCAGCGCATCGGCGGGGTGGCGCGAGAACAGCACGAAACCGGCCAGAGTCGTGATCTCGAACTGGGTGATGGGATCGCCGGCGTTCAACCGCTCCATCTCCAGGAGCACGTCGGCGAGCGTCTCGTCGTCCACCAGCCGTCCACCCCCCTCGGCACCGAGGCGATAGCGCTCGTGAAAGCGCACCAGATGGGGCGATGTGTAGACATGCACCTTCTTGCCGGAGGCCTCCAGGAACGCGCGGGCAAAGGCTGACGTCGACCCCTTGCCATTGGTTCCGGCGACATGGATCACCGGCGGCAATGCCTTCTCCGGGTGGCCGAGGGAGGCCAGCGCTCGCTCCATACGGGCGAGCGACATGTCGATCTTCTTCGGGTGCAGCCGGGTCAGCCGCTCCAGGATCTCGTCGATGGCGGTGGTCGCGACGGGCATGGTCTCGGTCGGTGCTGGATCGGCTGCTGGCCGCCGCATGGCGCGCCGGACAGGGCGCGAGCCTCGCGGCAGAAACGTGCTCGTGTCGCGGTCAGGCGGCCTTTGCCGGCTGCGGATCGACGGGTGCCGCGTCGTTCTTCGGGCCGGCCTTGGTCAGCACGCGGCAAAGGCGCCCAAGCGTTGCCCGGAGATCGTGGCGATGGACGACCATGTCGACCATGCCGTGATCCTTCAGATATTCGGCGCGCTGGAACCCTTCGGGCAGCTTCTCGCGGATCGTCTGCTCGATGACGCGCGGGCCGGCAAAGCCGATCAACGCGCCGGGCTCGGCAATGTGGACATCGCCGAGCATGGCATAGCTGGCGGTGACGCCACCGGTCGTCGGATTGGTCAGCACGACGATATAGGGGAGCTTCGCATCACGCAGCGCCTGTACGGCCACCGTCGTGCGCGGCATCTGCATCAGCGACAGGATGCCTTCCTGCATGCGCGCGCCGCCGGAGGCGGTGAACATGACGAAGGGCGTGTTCTTTTCCACCGCCGTCATCATGCCCCGGACGATAGCCTCGCCCGCGGCGGTGCCGAGCGAACCGGCCATGAAATCCATGTCCTGCACCGCGATGGTGACGGCATTGCCCTCGAGCTTGCCATAGCCGACCTTGATCGCGTCCATCATGCCGGTCTTGGCACGGGCGTCCCTAAGGCGGTCGACATAGCGCTTCTCGTCGCGGAACTTCAGCGGATCGGCCGGCACTTCGGGCAATTGCACATCGAACCAGGTGCCATTGTCGAACAGCGACTTCAGCCGGGCGGTCGAGCCCATGCGCATGTGCACGTCGGAGCCCGGGATGACGAAGAGATTGCTCTCCAGGTCCTTGTGGAACACCATCTGCCCGGTTTCCGGGCATTTGACCCACAGGTTCTCAGGCGTGTCGCGCTTGAGGAACGAGCGGATTTTCGGACGGACGACGTCGGTGATCCAGTTCATCGGAGAATCCTGACGGGAGCGGCCGGGCAGGCCTTCAGCCGCTCATATAGGCGAAGAATGGTGGCGGCGCGATGGCCTTGCGCGTTTGCGCTTACTCGGCAGCCTTGCGGGCGCCGCGGACGCCAGCCGAAATCGAGCTCACCAGATCGGTCACCGCACTGACCGTGCCGGCCGTCGCCTTGCCGGAGGCATCCAGCGAGCCCTTGACCTGATCGACCAGCGCCGAGCCGACGACCACCGCATCCGCACCGCGGGCGACCGCGCTCGCATGATCGGCATTCTTCACGCCGAAGCCGACGGCGACGGGCAGGCTCGTGTGCTTCTTGATGCGGGCAACCGCGCTGGCCGTCTGGCCGAAATCGGGCGTCGCCATGCCGGTAATGCCGGTGATCGACACGTAATAGACGAAGCCCGACGTGTTCTGCAGCACCTTGGGCAGGCGCTTGTCATCGGTGGTCGGGGTTGCCAGCCGGATGAAGTTGAGCCCGGCCTTGAGGGCGGGCAGGCAGAGTTCCTCGTCCTCTTCGGGCGGCAGGTCGACAACGATCAGCCCATCGACGCCGGCGGCCTTGGCATCGACCAGGAACTTCTCCACGCCGTAGATATAGATCGGGTTGTAATAGCCCATCAGCACGATCGGCGTCGTCGGGTCGGAGGCGCGGAACCAGGCGATATCCTCCAGCGTCTTGCGGAGCGTCTGGCCGGCACCAAGCGCCCTGAGGCCGGCTGCCTGGATCGACGGGCCATCCGCCATCGGATCGGTGAACGGCATGCCGAATTCGATCACGTCGGCGCCAGCACCCGGAAGGGCCTGCAGGATGGCACGCGCGGTCTCACGGTCTGGATCGCCGGCCATCACATAGGTCACGAGGCCGGCGCGGCCTGCGCGGGCGAGATCGGCGAAGCGGGTGTCGAGGCGGGTGGTCAAAGCTTGGTCCCCAGGATTTCGGCGACCTGCGGGACGTCCTTGTCGCCGCGGCCGGAGAGGTTCATGACCATGATGTGGTCCTTCGGCTTGGTCGGCGCGAGGTCCTTCACCTTGGCCAGCGCATGGGCGCATTCGAGTGCCGGAATGATGCCCTCGACCTTGGAGAGAAGCTGGAAGGCTTCCAGAGCCTCATCGTCGGTTGCGGAGAGGTACGTCACGCGGCCCACGTCGCTCAGCCAGGAATGCTCGGGGCCGATGCCAGGATAGTCGAGGCCGGCCGAGATCGAGTGGCCTTCCTGGATCTGCCCGTCGTCATCCATCAGCAGATAGGTGCGGTTGCCGTGGAGAACGCCAGCGCGCCCGCCGGCAATCGAGGCAGCATGGAGATGGGTCAGGCCATGACCGGCCGCTTCCACGCCATAGATCTCGACGGAAGGGTCGTCGAGGAAGGGATGGAACAGGCCGATGGCGTTCGAGCCACCGCCGACGCAGGCGATCAGGCTGTCGGGCAGGCGGCCCTCGGCCTCCTGCATCTGCTCGCGGGTCTCGCGGCCGATGATCGACTGGAAGTCGCGCACCATGCCAGGATAGGGATGGGGACCGGCAACCGTGCCGATGCAGTAGAAGGTCGAGCCGACATTGGTCACCCAGTCGCGCAGCGCCTCGTTCATCGCGTCCTTCAGCGTCTTGGCGCCGGACTGGACGGGAACGACGGTCGCGCCCAGCATCTTCATGCGGAACACGTTGGAGGCCTGCCGGGCAACGTCCACCGCGCCCATATAGACGATGCATTCCAGGCCGAAGCGCGCGCAGAGCGTGGCGGTTGCAACGCCATGCTGGCCGGCGCCGGTCTCGGCGATGATCCGCTTCTTGCCCATGCGGCGGGCGAGCAGGATCTGGCCCAGAACGTTGTTCACCTTGTGCGAGCCGGTATGGTTCAGCTCTTCGCGCTTCAGATAGATCTTCGCGCCGCCGAGGTGCTCGGTCAGCCGCTCAGCGAAATAGAGCGGGCTCGGCCGGCCGACATAATGGGTGAGATAGCCGGCCATCTCCGCGGCATAGGCGGGATCGGCCTTGGCGTCGGCGTAAGCCTTCTCCAGGTCGAGGATCAGCGGCATCAGCGTTTCGGCGACGAAGCGGCCGCCATAGATGCCGAAGCGGCCGCGCTCGTCGGGACCGGAGCGGAAGGAATTGGGCTTGGCGGGGGCATTCATCAGCGTGTTCCTCAGCCTGCAGCCGCGAAAGCGGCTCCGTAGCCAACCTCGGCCTCCGCCCGGCGGGCGGCGGCGACGAAGGCCTTGATCTTGTCGGCGTCCTTGATGCCGGGCGCACTTTCTACCCCGGACGAGACGTCGACGCCGGCCAGCCGAGTGCGGCGAATGGCGTCGGCGACATTGTCGGGGTCGAGGCCTCCGGAAAGCATGACCGGCCGCCCAGGGTCAAGGCCGGCAACCAGGTCCCAGTCGAAGGCGAGCCCGTTCCCGCCGGGATGGGCTGCGTCCTTCGGGGGCTTGGCATCGACCAGCAGCATGTCGGAAACCGCGGCATAGGCGGGAATGTCGGCGAGATCGGACCGCGCCGATACCCCCACAGCCTTCATGACGCGCACCTTGAACCGCTGACGGATGTCGGCGACCCGTTCGGGCGTTTCCCGGCCGTGCAGCTGGATCAGGTCAGGTTTGAGGTCGCGCATGACGAGTTGCAGGAAATCATCGTCCGGATCGACGGTCAGCGCGACGACCGCTGCTCGCCCGCAGGTGCGGCCCGACAGGGTGCAGGCTGTCGCCAGCGACACGTTGCGCGGGCTCTTTGCGAAGAAGACAAGCCCAACCATGTCGGCGCCCGCATTGAGCGCCGTCTCCATGATGGCCATCGTCTTGATGCCGCAGATTTTCACCAGCAGGGGCATGGCGGGAGCTTTTAGAGCGAGAACGGACAAAGCGATAGGGTCGGCTGCTTTTGATCGTCACCTGTCATGTGGGCATGCTAGGGCAAACCCCTAGGCTTCATGTCATTGCGGCTGTTACGCTCGCTGCCGCCATAAGGATCGCGCATATGTCCAAGAATGAGATTTCCATCGAGCGGCGTGAGCTTGGAACCGGTGGCCTCGTGGTCTCGGCCATCGGCCTTGGCTGCATGCCGCTCTCCGGCGTCTATGGCGCCGCCGACGACAAGGCCTCCGAAGACCTGATCCGCCATGCGATCGACCGCGGCATCGATCATCTGGATTCCGCCGACATGTATGGCTGGGGACACAATGAGGAAGTGGTCGGCCGTGCCATCAAGGGGCGCCGCGACCGCGTGGTCCTGGCGACCAAGTTCGGTCAGGTGAAGGGCGAGAATGGCGGTCCGAATGGCGTCAATTCCAGGCCCGAATATGTGATCGCGGCCTGCGAGGCGAGCCTGAAGCGTCTCGGCGAGGAGGTGATCGACCTCTATACCCAGCATCGCGTCGACCCGAACGTGCCGATCGAAGACACGGTCGGCGCCATGGCCAAGCTCGTCGAGCAGGGCAAGGTCCGCTATCTCGGATTGTCGGAGGCAAGCGCCGAGACGATCCGCCGCGCCCACGCGACCCATCCGATCGCTGCGGTCCAGACCGAGTTCTCGCTGCTCTACCGCGAAGAAGGTGATGCCACCCGTATCGTCACCAAGGAACTGGGCATCGGCTTCGTCGGCTATTCGCCGCTCGGCCGTGGCTTTCTCACCGGCACGATCACCGAGCTTTCCCAGATCGACAACCGGCGCGCGCTCCACCCGCGCTTCCAGGGCGAGAACTTCGCCCATAACCGCGAACTGCTCGGCCGCTTCGAGGACATGGCACGCGCCAAGGGCTGCACGCCGTCGCAGCTGGCGCTGGCCTGGGTCCTGGCCCAGGGCAAGGATGTTGTGGCGATCCCCGGCACACGGTCCATCGAGCGCTGGGACGAGAACATGGGCGCGCTTGATCTGGCATTGACGGGCGCCGATCTCGCTTCGCTCGACGAGGCGATCCCGGCCGGCGCTGCCGCCGGCGACCGCTATCCGGCGGTGCAGATGAAGGCCGTCCAGCTCTGACCGTCAGACCGGCAGCGACCGCCAGACCAGCATGGCGGCCGCAAGGTCCTCGAGCGCGGTTCCCACCGACTTGAACAGCGTGATCTCGTCATCCGATGCGCGGCCCCGGTGGGTGCCGCGCGCGAGATCGAAGAGGTCAGCCTTCACATCGCTCTCTTGGATCAGGCCGCGCCGGATGGGATCGACGATATCGCCGGCCTCGTGCAGGCCGCCGGCACGGGTGTCGACGAACAGGCTCGCCCGCAACACCGCCGCATCGTCGGTCTCGCGCATAGCCGGGGTATAGCCGCCGACCAGATCGAGATGGGCGCCGGGCTTCAGCCAGTCACCCGAGACCAGCGGATTGGTCGAAATCGTCGCGCAGGAGACGATATCGGCCTCCTCGACCGCCGATTGCAGATCGCTCGCGACCGTGATCGTGATACCGGGCAAGGTGCCCTTCAGGCCTTCAGCGAGTTGAGAGGCCTTCTCGCGCGACCGGTTCCACAACGTGACATGACGGATCGGCCGCGCCGCGGCGTGAGCCCGGATGAGGTGAGGGGCAAGCGCGCCCGCGCCCACCATCACCATGCGCGAGGCGTCCTTGGCCGCGAGATAGCGCGCCGCGAGCGCGCTGGCCGCAGCGGTCCGCCAGACAGTGAGCGCGGTGCCATCCATCACGGCGAGCGGCGCGCCGGTCGCGCCATTGCACAGGATATAGCTGCCATAGATGGCGGGCAGGCCCCGGGTGCCATTCTCGGGAAACACCGAGACGATCTTGGTGCCGACGAAGGCATCTTCGCCGACACCGGTCCAGGCCGGCATCAGCAGCAACATCGCGTCCCGTGCGCCGGGCCCCTGGGGGATCGGGTGATGGTGGCGCAGCGGCACCGTGACCTCGGCCCGGAAGGCTTCGGCCAGGGCATCGGTCATGGCGGAATGGGTCAGAGCGCCGGCGATCTCGGCGGCGGATACGATGCGCATGACGTCAGGCGGCCGGTCGCGTGAAGAAGGCGAGGGGGCCGCCGGACTGGGGTTCCGGGGCCGTGCCGCCGATCCGTGCGAGCTCGGAGCGCAGCCGCTGGGTTTCCTCGTTGGCGATCGCGAGCTCGTGCTCGGCCTTGCGGGCGCGGCGGCGATGCTGACCCTGCCGGAACCAGACGGCAACGCCGCCCAGCACGACGCCGAGGATCAGGCAGACGAACACCAGGGCAAAGAGCGGCAACACGACCGATGCGGCGGCATTGTCCCGGTTGAACGGGTCAAATGACACGGAGACCGGCGCTCGGTTGGCAACCGCCATCACAACCGCGATCAGGGCGACGGGGGCGAGGATCAGCCAATTGAGGATGCGCCGGAGCATGATCAGACCCTGTTCAGACGTTCGCGCATTTCCTTGCCGGTCTTGAAGAAGGGCACGACCTTGTCGTCCACCGCCACATGCGCACCGGTGCGCGGGTTGCGGCCGACGCGGGCATTGCGCTCCTTGACCGAGAAGGCGCCGAAGCCGCGCAGTTCCACCCGGTCGCCACGGGCCAGCGCCGAGACGATCTCGTCGAGGATCGCGTTGACGATGTTCTCGACATCGCGCTGGTAGAGCTGCGGGTTCTGTTCTGCGATCTTCTGGACGAGTTCGGACTTGATCATCTTCTTCGCGCTGGCAACCAGCGCCCCAGGTTGAATTTTCCGAAATGGATCAGGGGGTTGGAGGCTGCCAGACCGCCAGGAGGCCGTCAAGCGCCGACCGCTCGATCGTGGCCACGATGCTGGATGCGCGCAGCCGCTCGGCCACACTGCTCAAGCCAACGGCGTCCGCAACCGCAACACCCGCCTGGGCGACGAAGGGCAGGCCGCCGGTGGCGCGGGGGCGGTACAGCCTGACGGCCGTGTTGCGTGCGATGCCCTTGGTCGCCAGCCAGTCGCGCGCTTCGCTCTCCCCGCCGATCACGTCGACCAGCTTGAGGGTGCGGGCGCGCGATCCGGAGAACACCCGGCCGTCGGCGACGACGCGCAATTCGTCATCGGTCATGCCGCGGCGATCCTTCACCAGGCGCTGGAACCATTGATAGCTGTCAGTCACGACCTCGCGAAGCGCGGCCGTCGCCTCGGGGCTGGTCGGCTCGAAGCCGCTCGGCTGGGCCTTGAGCGGGGTTGAGCGGATGGCCTCAACCTTGACACCCCAGGTCTCCAGGAGGCGAGCAACATTGGGAAATTGCACGATGACGCCGATCGAACCGGTCATCGAGGTCTCGCGCGTCACGATATGATCGGCTGCAATGGCAGCAATATAGCCACCGGATGCGGCCATGCCGTCCACAACCGCGACGGTGGGCTTGGTTGCGGCCACCCTGCGGATCGCCAGAAACAGCGCCTCGGAACCGGCAACCGTGCCGCCGGGCGAGTCGATGTTCACCACGAGACCGCGCACCGCATCGTTCTGTCCGATACGCTCGATCATCCGGATCAGGTCGGCATTCTGCGTGATGAGGCCCTTGACCTCGATCCGGGCGATATGCGGGGCGACCCCGAAGGCACCCGTTGCACGGCCCGCTGCATAGCCGGCAACGCCCAGGCCAATGACGCCGAAGACGACGGCCACCACGCGCCAGAATGTCACTTTGCGCCGTAGGAGACGGCGGTCCAGCACGGCGTCGGTGTCGAGCGGCATGATCTGGCTCCGCGGGTTTTCAACCGCCCGGCGTCGCCGCCGGGCTCGCCGTTGAGGTAGACCCGCAGGCGCCCCGGCGCAAGGCTGAGGTGCTGGGTCAGCGTTCCATCATGAAGGATGTGATCCGTCCCGTGACTTCGGGGGCATAGAGAATCCGTCGGTGACCGAGGCCGTCAACGGGATAAAGGACGCCATTCCCGCCTGCATCGGCCAGCTTTTCGCCATCGGCGAACGGGATTTCCCGATCGTCGCGGGAATGGACGACGAGAAACGGAAGGCCGCTTCCGGCCAGGATACGCCCGACCCGAAGGCTGTCGAGGCTGCGTCCGCCACGGCTCGTGAGCTGGTCTTCGAACGAGGTCTGGGCCCGTGGGCCGAGGCCTGCCAGTTCGCCGAAGCGGCGGGTAACGTCCTCGATCGCGTTGGGCACCGAGACGAGTGCGATCCGGGACGCTGGAACCGGGCCGGCGAGCGGCGCGGTACCCTCGATGGCGACTGCCGTGACAGCGCCGCCAAAGGAATAGGCGACGATCCCATGCAGGGGGCCAAGTTCGGCGGCGAGGGCGTGAAGCGCTCGGGCGCTATCGAACGGGTCCGTCACACGGCCGGACGAGTCGCCATGCGCGGGCAGATCGAACGCGAGGACACGAAATCCAGCCTGCACCAGGTCAGCCGCAAAGCTGCGCATGAAATAGGCCTGATTGGCCCAGCCATGGACCAGCGCAACCGTTTCGCCTCGGTCCTGCGCCGGATCCGGCATGAACCGATAGGCCTGGACGTGGCCTGCGCCGAAAGGGATGCGGTGGGATTCAGCTGCGGCGAAGGCCTGACGTCCCTCTTCGACTACCGCCTGCTTGCGGGCGTTCGGTCCCATCGGGTCGAACGGCGTGCGGAACAGCCGGAGCGCCACGCGCCCCGTCGTTTGCGGAGCGAGAACGCTGCCGACCTGCATCCCGGTCCGGAGCGCCTTGAACGCAAGGCCTTTCATGATGCTTCTCCGTCCGGTATCATTTGTTCAACACTGAACAATCTAGTTCAAGGTTGAACGAAGTGCAACGGGAAACGGACCAAAGGGTGCCGGAACAGAAGCGCGAGAGCCGGAACTATGCGCGTCCCTGGGACGTGCCGGGCTTTAGCTCATGGCTGAGTGTGGTGAAGGTCCACCACGCCTGCGAGGCGGCCATGTCGCAGGCGATGGAGCCGCTCGGCCTGTCGCTGTCGCATTACGACATTCTGGCCAATCTCGAGCGTTCGCCCGATCTGCCGCAGCGTGATCTGGTGGCCAAGCTTCTGGTCGGGAAGAGCGCTGTCAGCATGACCTTGCCGGAACTCGAGCGGCGCGGATTGATCACCCGTGCCCGTGATCCCGTCGACGGCAGGATCAGGCGCCTGTCGCTGACGGATGCCGGACGGGACCTGACCACAAAGGCGCTCGCGGTTCACGCGGACATCGTCGCCATCATGATGGAAGCGGGCGGACCGAGCGACGCCGATGCGGTGGCAGCGGCCATGGGGCGGATCCAGGTCGCGCTCCAGGCCGTCCGCAAGGACTGATCCGCTAGCGCCGGCTCTTGCGCTTCGTATCCGGACGCAGCAGGGCGCGCTGGCGCATGAAGGCGAACGCGCTGGCAACGGCGAGGGCTCCGCCGCAGACAATGCCAACCGGAAAGACCGCGGACATGGCCAGGATATAGGCGAAGGGCTGGGTTTCGTAATCGAAGTCCCAGGCCGTTTCCTCGCGACCGAAGGCAACCACACCGTCCATCCAGGCGGAGCGCAGCTGGATGAACATGTAGAGCGCGATGAACAGGCCCGCGGCAACGCCAACGACGGCAATAGCCGCCGCTACGGAGGGATGCAGCCGACGGGTTTGCTGTGGATCGATCATCACGCTCTCTAGCTGCGAACCGGACGCCATTTGAACCCGTCCGCGGGCTCAAGACAAGTTACAAGACTGTAACGAGTGGTAGCCTGATCTGTTCCCGTGATCCGGGGCGTGGGATCATCCAAGCGTTGTGGCGATCTCGGCGAGAATGGCATCGGCCGCAGCGGCCGGGTCGCGCGCGCCGGTGATCGGCCGTCCGACGACAAGGCGGTCCGCCCCGCCGGCGATGGCAGCGGAAGGGGTGACGATTCGCTTCTGATCGCCAATCTCGGCTCCCTTGGGCCTGATGCCCGGTGTCACCAACTCGATCCGATCGGGGATTCCGGCCGCACGCAGCATGCCGGTCTCCTGGGCCGAGCAGACGATGCCATCGATTCCGATCGCAACGGCCTGCCTGGCCTTATTCTGCACGAGCGTTGTGACATTGCCCTGATAGCCGGCCTCGGCACAGTCGACATCGTTCCACGAGGTCAGGATGGTCACGGCGAGGATCTTCAGGCCTGAGCCTTCACGGCCAGCGACGGCCGCCTTCATCGTCTGCGGATAGGCATGGACGGTGAGATAATGCGCGCCGGTGCGCACGATCGATTCGACGCCCTCGCGCACCGTGTTGTCGATGTCGTGAAGCTTGAGGTCGAAGAAGATCGTCTTGCCCGAGGCCGCAAGTTCGCGCCCGAAGGCGATGCCGTCCGAATAGCCCAGCCGGTAGCCGATCTTGTAATGTGTCGCGCTATCGCCGAGCAGCGCCACGAGGCGCTCGGCCTCGGACAGGCTCGACAGGTCAAGCGCCACGAACAGCTTTTGGCGGGGGTCCAGGTTGGATGTCAGCGTCACGCGAAGGCCGTCCTTGCTTTCTCGATGAGGGACTTGCAGCAGGCCGACAAGGCGCCCCGGACCCGGTCGTCCTTGATTGTGCCTGCCTCGTCGAACGCCTGGTGGGCCGCTGACACGGCGACAGTCTCCGGGATCACCAGCGCGCCGCAGCCGAGCTCCAGCACCTGTCGCGTCGCCATCTGCGAGCGCATGCCGCCAAAGCCGCCGGGCGAGGCGGACCCCAGCGCAAAGACCCGGTTGTGATAGGCCGCGAGCGGCCCTTCACCCGGTTCGCGCACCCGGCTCACCCAGTCGATTGTGTTCTTGAGCAGCGGCGTGACCCCGGCATTATATTCCGGGCCGGCAATGAAAATGCCCTGGTGGGCGCAGAACTGGCGCTTGAGCTTGAGCGCCGCCTCCGGTTGCCCTGACGCCGTCTCGAGATCGCCGTCATAGAGCGGCATCGCATAGTCAGCCAGGGAGATGAGCGTCACCGAGGCGTCGAGGCGCGCCAATTCTGCGGCGGCCGCGGCCGCGAGCTTCGTGTTGAACGAGCCCGTGCGGATCGAACCGGAGAAGACAAGGATACGGATCATGACGCACCGGCTTGGGGGAGAGACCGGGGCTTTCTAGCCGCCGCCCGCCCGCCGGTAAACGATCATTGTGCCTGACCAGGCTGGCCTGCTTCCTTGGCAGCCTGCTTGGCAGCTTCCTGGCTCTGTTCGGCCGCACGGATCACCGCCATGCTTTCCTTGAGATGGCTGAGCGAATGGCCGCTTGCCAGTTCACGGATCGCGACGAGCGCAAGCGCCAGCACGAAGGGGATGATGAAATAATAGAGCCGGAACAGGATGAAGGCTGCGACCACCGCCTCGGCCGTGAAGCCGAGCGGCGGCAGGGCCACCAGCAGCGTCGCCTCGAAGGCACCCGCGGCGCCAGGCGCATGGGTCGCGAAACCCAGCAGCATGGCGGCGCAGAAGATGACCGCCACCGCCACGAAGGGTGCCGGCGGGGCGCCAGGCATCGCCATCAGGAGCACGTAGAGAATGGCAGCGCAGAAGCTGAGATCGACGATGCCGATCACCATCTGAAGCGCCGTCAGTGGAGCGCTCGGCAGGTTGATCCGCCAGGCGCCACGACCGAAGCCGCGCGGGCTCGCGACGAAAACGAGCCAGCCCGCCAGCACGGCGAGGATGATGAAACCGACGGTCCGGACTGTCCCGCCGCCGATGCCGAAGCCCTCGACCATGGGGCCGACCACATAGGGCTCCAGCACGAAGCCCAGGCCGAGAACCGTCGCATTGCCGAGCCAGAACGTCAGGCCCGCGATGAAACAGATCTTCACGACCTCCGGGGGGGTGATCTGAAAGCGCGAATAGACGAGGTAGCGCACCACGGCAGCCGTGAACACGGTGGCGCCGAGGTTGTGCGCGATGGAGTAGCTGGTGAATGAGCCGACCGCACAGGCGGGGTAGGGGATGTCGCTGCGCCCGATCGTGCGGGTGGCGAAATAGTCATACACCGTGAGTGTCGTGTAGGCGGCCGCTGCAAACAGCCCCGCCAGGATCAGCGTGCCTGGCCCGATCTGGCCGATGGCCTCCCAGACCTTGGTCCAGTCGATCGCCTTGAGCTTGTCGTAGAGCACATAGATCGCGAAGCCGAGCATCGCGAGCGACACGGCGAGAAGTATGCGCTTGAACCCGATCCGGTCGCGCAGAAATGTCAGAACTGGCTGAAACAAAAGGCTATCCTGAAGCGCGTTGGCGCGAAAGCCTTCGCGCGGTCTGATGGGCCAAGTAACAGAACATTTGTTGCCCTGATATGTCGGCGCATATCAGGGAAAGTGCGGATCGCGACAAGAGGCCGCTGCCTCAGGTGAGGAAGGGGTTCGTCTGCCGCTCGCGGCCGAGCGTGGTGGCGGCGCCGTGTCCCGGCAGCACGGTGAAATCGTCACCCAGTGGCAGGATCTTCTCCTTGATGCCCTGGACCAGCAATTCGTGATTGCCACCGGGGATATCGGTCCGGCCGACCGAGCCCTGGAACACGGTATCGCCGACGAGCGCGAATTCCGACGGCGCATGGACGAACACCACATGGCCAGGCGCGTGCCCTGGAACGTGCAGCACATCGAAGACGAGGCCGCCGACCGATACCGTATCGCCTTCGACCAGCCAGCGGTCGGGCGTCAGCGTGCGCACGCCCGCCATCCCGAAGCGCGCGGCCTGGGCCGGAAGGTTGCTCAACAGCGTTTCGTCGGCCTGATGCGGCCCCTCGACGGGGATGCCCAGGATCTCGGCGAGTTCTGCCGCGCCACCGGCATGGTCGATATGGCCGTGGGTGATGAGGATCTTCTCCGCAGTCACCTTCAGGTCCTTGAGGGCTCCCTGGATGCGGGCGAGATCCCCACCAGGGTCGACCACCGCGCCCTTCATCGTGTCCTTGTCCCAGACGATCGAACAATTCTGTTCGAAGGGCGTGACGGGGACGATGGCAACTTTCAATTCCGGCATGGGGCGCTCCCGATTGTCTGCTGGAGATAGAGACAGGGACTGGCGGAGGCAAGCGCGCCGATCATCCCGGCTCCGGCTTGCCTCAGGGCTCCGGCCATGCGCGACTGTGGATGGCGTCAGGACCTATGGGGATGGAGGCAGATGTGGCGCTTCGCTGGACTGTGCTGATCCTTGCCGGCCTGGAGGCCGTGCTGTGGCTGGCGATCGGCGCGAATGGGCTCTTCTCGCGCTCCGACCCCGCGACCCGCGGTCTGGATCAGGCTGCCGCCCTCATCGCGACCGCTGTCTTCGCCCTGTCGGGGCTCCCGGCGCTGGTGCTTGCAGCCAGAGATCGGTTTCTCCCCGTGGCGCTTGGTCTCACGCTGTTTCCGGTGGTCGTGACTGTCACCGGCGTGGCGCTGCTTCTGCTCTGGCGCTGAGCTGCCCTTCTTCGCCCCGGTCTGTTCGCGTTGTCGCCGCATTCGGCTGCGACAGATGACCTGTCTCGGAAGGTGGTGCAACGGAAGATGTTGCATTGCAGCAAGAGGCAATTTATAAGCCGCCCCCTTGGTCCGGTCGAGTGAATGGCCTCAGCTTACGTCATAAGGACGGTGCTTGAGGTTCGACCACAGGACGCTGTCGATTGACGCATCCGTTAGAGATGCATCGGCAATACTCAGGAACAAAGATATGATGACGATCAGGAAGGCGGCCATTGGCCGCTTTGCAATGCATTGTACTGTTGGCGCCATGCTCGCCATCCCCCTCATGAGCGGAACCCATGCGAAGGCCGACGAGGCCGGGGACTTGTCCTGGGCTGCGCTTTACGCCCGTTCAAATCCCGCAACGGGCACTCCCCGAGAGTTCATCGCACCGTCTGCCAGCGCTGTGGCGGCCGCGCCGTCCGACCGCTCGGACGTTGCCCGCCGCATCGCCGAGGTCGCGGCGCGCCACGGCGTGCCGGCCCGCTTCGCGCTCGCCGTCGCCCGCATCGAAAGCAACATGCGCTGTCAGGCTCGCGGCAGCCACGGCGAACTCGGACCGCTGCAGATCAAGCCGGCGACCGCACGTGGTCTTGGTTATACCGGTCCGGCGGCGGCGCTGAATTCCTGCGGCGCCGGGCTTGAATGGGGCATGCGCCACCTGGCGATTGCCTATCAGCGCTGCGGCTCTGCCGCTGGTGCCGCGGCCCTCCACAATCGGGGGCTGGCCGCGTCCTGCTCGCGCACGGCCTATTCCAACTCCGTCACCCGGACCATGGCCAGCCTCTGAGCCTGCCGTCCCAGTGACGCACGAAAAACCCCGCGCGGATCGCTCCACGCGGGGTTCTTTTTGAGCAGGCAGTGAGGGGCCTTGCGGCCCCTTCGCCTTACTTCTTGTCGGTGGTGCGCGCCTTGAGGGCGGCGCCCAGGATGTCGCCGAGCGAAGCGCCTGAGTCAGCCGAGCCGAACTGGGCCATGGCTTCCTTCTCCTCGGCCACTTCCAGCGCCTTGATCGACACCTGGACCTTGCGGGCCTTGCGGTCGAACATGATGACGCGGGCATCGAGCTTCTCGCCAGCGGCGAAGCGCTCGGGGCGCTGGTCGGCGCGGTCGCGAGCAAGCTCCGAACGCTTGATGAACGAGGTCAGGTCCGTGCCGGTCAGCTTCACATCGATGCCGCCTTCCTTCACGTCGATGACTTCGCAGGTCACGATCTGGCCCTTGCGCAGCTCGCCGGCATCCGCGAACGGATCACCACCAACCTGCTTGAGACCGAGCGAGATGCGCTCCTTCTCCACGTCCACGTCGAGGACCTGGGCGCGGATGATGTCGCCCTTCTTGAATTCCTCGATGACCTGCTCGCCCGGACGGTTCCAGTCGAGATCGGACAGATGGACCATGCCGTCCACATCGCCCTCGAGACCCAGGAACAGACCGAACTCGGTCTTGTTCTTGACCTCGCCCTCGACGACGGCACCGATCGGGTGACGCTCGATGAAGGCTTCCCAGGGGTTCTGCAGGGTCTGCTTGAGGCCCAGCGAGATGCGGCGCTTGGAGGAGTCGACCTCGAGAACCGAAACTTCCACTTCCTGCGAGGTCGAGACGATCTTGCCGGGATGGACGTTCTTCTTGGTCCAGCTCATTTCCGAGACGTGGATCAGACCCTCGATGCCCGGCTCCAGCTCCACGAAGGCGCCGTAGTCGGTGATGTTGGTGACGCGGCCCTTGAACTTGGCATTGATCGGGTACTTGGCCTCGATGCCCTGCCACGGATCGTCCAGGAGCTGCTTCATGCCCAGCGAGATGCGGTGCGTCTCGTGGTTGATCTTGACGATCTTGACCTTCACGGTCTGGCCGATTGTCAGCACCTCGGACGGGTGGTTGACGCGGCGCCAGGCGATGTCGGTGACATGCAGCAGGCCATCGATGCCGCCGAGATCAACGAACGCACCGTAATCGGTGATGTTCTTGACCACGCCGTCGATGATCTGACCCTCTTCGAGGTTCTGCACCAGCTCGTGACGCTGCTCGGCGCGGGTCTCTTCGAGAACCGTGCGGCGCGACACGACGATATTGCCGCGGCGGCGATCCATCTTCAGGATCTGGAACGGCTGCGGCGAGTTCATCAGCGGGCCGACGTCGCGGATCGGACGGATGTCGACCTGGCTGCGCGGCAGGAAGGCCACGGCGCCGTCGAGATCGACGGTGTAACCGCCCTTGACGGTGTTGAAGATCGTGCCGGTGACCTTCTCGTTGGCGTTGAACGCCTTCTCGAGCTTGACCCAGCTTTCCTCGCGGCGAGCCTTGTCACGCGAGATGACGGCCTCACCGAGCGCGTTCTCGATGCGCTCCAGATAGACCTCGACGATGTCGCCGATCTTGATCTCGCCTTCACGGCCGGGGCCGGTGAATTCCTTGAGTGCGACGCGGCCTTCGGTCTTCAGGCCGACGTCGATGATCGCCAGATCCTTCTCGATCCCGACCACGGTTCCCTTGACCACGGAACCTTCGTTCATTTCAGTCGTCGTGAAGCTCTCGGCGAGCAGTGCCGCGAAATCGTCGCGGCTCGGATTGTAGCTGGTGGCGGAAGCCATTCGTTTTCAGTCCTTGTGGCCCGTTGGTGCGCCGGGTTGATGGAGACCGTCAGCGTCTGTCGGGCCGGACGAGGGGCAAAGATCGCGTCCGGACGCGGCCTCGATGAGGCTCGCGGGCGCAACCCGACAGGGCAACGGCTTAGATAAGATGAAATCTCAGGCGGACCGTGGCCGGCACTGGCAGTGGACCCCATCCGAAGGCGGCAGCCCGTCGGGGGCCACGGCGTGGACGCAAAGGCGGGCAGGGGCTTTCACCCTGTCCCGGGCGGCGAGCCGCCCCGGCACTGTCAGCGGCGCCGACCAGAAGTCGAACCGCATGCGAAGGCGTCGCCAATACAGGAAAATTGCCGCAACGACAAGCGTTCGGAGCGCTCAGGCCGGAGTTGGAATCGGCTTCGGCGCGGCCTGCTGCTTGCGGCGGTCGAAGGTGAAACGCCCGCTGCGCTTCAGCTCGAGGATGAAGGCGACAAATTGGGCCGATGACAGGATCTGCTCGTCGCCGGTCCGATAGGTCACGAAGAACCGCGAACGGTCGCGGAACATGGTGACCCGCGCCTCGACGACCGCCTCCGCGCGCGTTGCCACGTCGGGTTTGGTCATGATCACGCCCCAGCGATCCCGGGGCTGTTCGGGAGGCGCTTCGACGAAATCGAACTCACTGGCCGCGCGGGCCTTCATTGCGGTCATCCCGCCGGTCCCAACTGTACGCTCGAACGGCCCGGTGGCCGTCCGGATCGATATGGCGAGGGGATGTCCTTTGGAGCGATCACCTGCCTGTGGACTGCCGCGGGACAAGCAGCATGGAAGCGCGGCCCGCCAACCGAAACAGATACAAAGCGTCGTCCAATCCGGTTAAATGTTTGTGACTATTGTCGGCAAACGGCGGATTGGTTCGACAGCATGGCGGGTCATCGATCGCCGCCGCGGCCCGATGACATCAGATCAGCGGTCATGCGCTCGATCGTGCCGACGGCATGCTCGATCGCCTCCGCCATCTGCGCCTCGCGGACTTCCGCTCGTTCGATCAGCAGCGCGCGGGCCTCGCGCGTCGCCGCGATCTCGGCCTCGGCCTGGCGCAAGCGGCGCTTCACGTCTGCGAGTTCATCCGCCACCATGATCGCCGCCATGACGGTCAGCCGGGTGTCGCCGATCTCACCGAAGGCTCCCTTGAGCTGGTCGACCTTGCCGTTGACGTCGTCGGCGAGCTTCAGCAGGTGGTCTTCCTGCCCGTCGTCACAGGCCATCCGGAATTGACGGCCGTTGATGGTCACCGACACATGGGCCATGGCGCGTCAGCTCTCATAGGCGGCAAGCACGCCGCGGATCGCATCCATGGACTGGTCGAGACGCCGCACGACGTCACGATTGGCCGCCTCCAGCAGGGCTATGCGGTCCGTGGATCGATCGAGTTCCTCGGCGAGCCGGGCCCGGTCTTCCTCGGCTGCCTGAGCCTGCAACTGGAGACGCTCCTGTCCCCGCTCGTTCTCGATCCGGCGGGCGATCGCGGTCTCGAGACCGGACAGCGCCGCCGACAGCCGGCGGGTAGCTGCTTCAAGACGCGAGGGATCGGCCGTTGGTGCCAAGCGTTTGCCTGCCGGTGGTTTTCATGGGCCAAGGGCCACCGCCGCTACGGCGCCCGCGAGGATCGGGACCCTACGCGACGGCGAGAAACAGCGTCAATCACCTTGACCCACTTCACGGGTTTCGCGTCGATCTCCCTGCAAGGTTGAAACTGTCGCGGCTGCGGCCCTCGACCGCCGATTAGGCGGTGATATAAGTCAGACAAACACCTGCAAACGTTTGAGGAGACGGCCCGTGCGGCTTGTGACGATCAAAACCGGCAAGGGGCATCACGTCGCCCAATTGAGCGCGGACGGCCAGTCGATGCGCCTGTTGAAGGCGGAAGCCGGAGAGGCCGCAACGTCGATGATTGCAGCCATTTCCAGCTGGAAATCGCTGACGCCCAGGCTTGAAGGCCTCCTGGAGGCGCCTCTGGCACTTGCATCGGTGACATTGTGCGCGCCGATCCCGCGCCCCGCCCGCAACATTTTCTGCGTCGGCAAGAACTACCACGAGCACGCCAAGGAATTTGCCCAGAGCGGTTTCGATTCGACCGCCAAGGAAGTGGTGCCCGAAGCTCCCGTGGTGTTCTCCAAGCCGCCGAGCGCGGTGATCGCGACCGGCGAAACGATTCTCGGTTCGCTCGATCCGACCAACTCCGTCGACTACGAGGGCGAGCTCGGTGTGGTCATCGGCACCGGTGGCCGCGGCATTTCCAAGGCAGCCGCGCTGGGCCACGTGTTCGGCTACACCGTGATCAACGATGTCACCGCCCGCACGCTGCAGCAGAAGCATCGGCAATGGCTGCTCGGCAAAGGCATCGACACATTCTGTCCGATGGGGCCCGCCATCCTGACCGCCGATGAGGTCCCTGACCCGGCGAAGCTGACGCTCAAGACCTGGGTGAACGGCGAGTTGCGCCAGGATGCGGTCGTCTCCGATCTCATCTTCGACATTCCGACGCTCATCGAGACCATTTCATCGGTCATCGCGCTGGAGCCCGGCGATGTGATCGCGACCGGCACGCCCGTTGGTGTCGGCATCGGCTTCAATCCGCCGAAATTCCTGGTCAAGGGCGACCGCGTCGCCATCGAGATTTCAGGGATCGGACGCATCGAGAACCCGGTCGGCTGAATCGGGATCAATCAGGACGGAACGCCACGTTTGGAGGAAGACGAGATGCGGAAAGCGCTGGATCGACGTGCATTCATGGGCGCTGCCGCGCTGCCGATTGCCGCCGGCCTGGCGCCGGCCTTCGGTCAGGCGGCCTGGCCAAGCCAGAACATCCGCATGGTCGTGCCCTTCCCACCGGGCGGGCAGGCTGATCTCGCGGCCCGGCCCGTTGCCCAGTCGCTGGAAAAACTGCTGGGGCGTCCCGTTGTCGTCGACAACCGGGGTGGCGCGGGCGGCGCCATCGGCAATACGGCCGTCGCGCGATCGACGCCCGACGGCCATACGCTCCTGATGACGCTGTCCTCGCTGGCCGTCCTGCCCGAGGCCGACCGGCTCATGGCGCGCGCGGTCCAGTACGAGGTTGACCATCTGGTGCCGATCGCGCGCGTTCTGGCCGATCCGACCCTGCTCGCCGTCAATGCCCGCGCACCCTGGAAATCGGTTGCCGATCTCGTCGCTGACGCCAAGGCACGGCCGGGCGTGATTCCCTACGGTTCGTCAGGACCCTATGGCACGCTGCATGTCTCGATGGAGATGTTCGCAACCAATGCCGAGATCAGGATGAACCACATCCCCTATCGCGGCGCGGGCCCAGCGCTGACCGACCTGATCTCCGGCAATATCCAGGCGCTCGCCTCGGCCCCCGGCGTCCTGAAACAGCAGGTCGAGGCTGGCACCATCCGCGTGCTGGCCAATTTCGGCGCCGAACGCATCCCGAGCTTTCCCGATACGCCGACCTTCCGCGAACTCGGCTATCCGGATGTCGAGTTCTATATCTGGGCGGGACTGTTCGGCCCCGCCGGTATGCCGGGCGCGGTGGTCACCAAGCTGCGCGATACCATGAAGACGACGATGGCCGACGCCGAGGTCCGGCGCGTGTTCGACAATGCCGGCTCTCCTCCGGCCTATCAGGACCAGCCGGAATTTGCCGCCTTCATCGCTTCGGATTCGGCGCGTCTGATCCGCGCGGTGCGCAAGATCGGTCGCGTCGAAGGCGGTTGATCCCTGCAAACCGGCCAAAATGAAGGGCCGGCCTGCCGATCGGACCATTGACTTGGGCTTTTGCGCTGTTAGGACACGCCCCAACAGCCCGATCCTGATGTCTTCGGGCCCTTTCATCGGCCGCGTGCCCCCTTCGGCGCAATGAAGCGATCCGGGCGCGCGCAAGGGAGCAGCCTTCATGCCGTCCGTCGATCTCACATCCCCCAAAATCCATGGCCGCATGGCGAACGCGATCCGCGCCCTGTCCATGGACGCTGTCGAGCAGGCCAAGTCCGGTCATCCCGGCCTGCCGATGGGCGCGGCCGACATGGCGACCGTGCTGTTCTCGCGCTTCCTGAAGATTGATCCGGCGAACCCCACCTGGGCCGACCGTGATCGCTTCGTGCTGTCAGCCGGCCATGGCTCGATGCTGGTCTACGCGCTCAATCATCTTGTCGGCTACAAGGACATGCCGATGGAGGAGATCCGCCGTTTCCGGCAGATCGGCTCCAAGACCCCCGGTCACCCCGAATATGGCCACACCCTCGGCGTCGAGACGACGACCGGCCCGCTGGGGCAGGGCATCGCGACCGCCGTCGGCATGGCCATGGCCGAGAAGATGCTGGCCGCCGAATTCGGCAAGAAGGTTGTCGACCACTTCACCTATGTGCTCGCCTCCGACGGCGACCTGATGGAGGGCATCTCCCAGGAGGCCATCGCAATGGCCGGTCACTGGAAGCTGAACAAGCTGATCGTGCTCTTCGACGACAATGGCATTTCCATCGATGGCCCACTGTCGATCGCCGACTCGGTCGACCAGGTGAAGCGCTTCCAGGCCGCCGGCTGGCGCGCCGAGCGCATCGACGGCCATGATGCCGAGGCGATCGCCGCCGCCATCCTGCGGGCTCAGAAGTCCGGCAAGCCGTCGCTCATCGCCTGCAAGACCATCATCGGCTATGGCGCACCGAAGAAGGCCGGCACCTCCAAGGCCCATGGCGAGCCGCTGGGCGCGGACGAGCTGAAGGCCGCCAAGGACAAGCTCGGCATCGACTGGCCGGCCTTCACGGTTCCCGCCGATATCGCCCAGGCCTGGGCCGAGGTCGGCAAGCGCGGCGCGAGCGCCCGCAAGGACTGGGAAGCCCGCTTCGCGACCCTGAGCCCGGGCAAGCAGTCCGAATTCACCCGCCGGATGCGCCACGAGCGCTCGCCCAAGCTCGCCAAGGCCTTCACCGCCCACAAGAAGGCGCTGATCGCGACGCCGCAGAACATCGCCACCCGCAAGTCGTCGGAACTGGCGGTTGAGGTCATCGCCGGTGTCATGCCGGAATTCCTGGCGGGGTCGGCCGATCTCACCGGCTCCAACAACACCAAGGCGAAGTCTGCCGTCGCCTTCTCCGCCAAGACGCCGAAGGGCCGCTACGTCCATTACGGCATCCGCGAGCACGGCATGGCCGCTGCCATGAACGGCATCGCGCTCCATGGCGGCCTTGCCCCCAATGGCGCGACCTTCATGGTCTTCACCGACTATTGCCGCCCGGCGATCCGCCTCTCGGCGCTGATGGGTCTCGGCGTGGTCTATGTCATGACCCATGATTCCATCGGCCTCGGCGAGGACGGCCCGACTCATCAGCCGGTCGAGCATCTGGCAGCGCTCCGCGCCATTCCCGGCCTGCGCGTGTTCCGCCCGGCCGATTCCATCGAGGTCGCCGAGACCTGGGAACTGGCGCTCCAGCGCACCGATGGCCCGACCATCCTGGCGCTGACCCGCCAGAACCTGCCGCAGCTGCGCACCGACGCGAAAGCCAACCGCTCGGCTGCCGGCGCCTATGAGCTGATCGCAGCCGAAGGCGGCAAGGCCCAGGCAACCCTGTTTGCCACGGGTTCCGAAGTCGAGATCGCGGTGGCTGCTCGCAAGCTGCTGGCCGACAAGGGCGTCCGCGCCCGCGTCGTCTCCGTTCCCTCGCTCGACCTGTTCCTGCAGCAATCGGCCGAGGACCGCGCCAAGGTGATTGGTTCCGCTGGCGTCAAGGTCGCCATCGAGGCCGGCATCCGCCAGGGCTGGGACGCGGTGATCGGCGCCGATGGCCTGTTCGTCGGCATGTCCTCGTTCGGCGCCTCGGCGCCCTACAAGGAACTCTACAAGCATTTCGGCATCACGGCGGAAGCCGCGGCCGACGCCGTGCTCAAGGCGCTGGCCTGATCTGACTTCATGAAGGCCGGAGCGCCAATGCCCCGGTCTTGCCACCATCGGGCGCCACTGCGTGACGCCGATCGATTTCGGGACCGGGCTGGAATTTCCGGCCGCATGCCAAGGAGAAGCTCAACATGACCGTTCGCGTCTTCATCAACGGTTTCGGCCGCATCGGCCGTAACGTCCTGCGCGCCATTGTCGAGGGCAAGCGCAAGGACATCGAGGTTGTCGGCATCAACGACCTCGGTCCGGTGGCGACCAATGCCCATCTCCTCAGGTTCGATTCGGTTCACGGCCGCTTCCCGGCCGAGGTGACCGTCGACGGCGACTTCATCGTGGTCGCCGGCAAGCGCATCAAGGTCACCGCGATCAAGGATCCGGCCGAGCTTCCGCACAAGGAACTCAATGTCGATGTGGCAATGGAATGCACCGGCATCTTCACCACCCGCGACAAGGCCGCCGCCCATCTGAAGGCCGGCGCCAAGCGCGTTCTGGTCTCGGCTCCCTGCGACGGCGCCGATCTGACGGTGGTCTTCGGCGTCAATGACGACAAGCTCACCAAGGATCATCTCGTCGTCTCCAACGCCTCCTGCACCACCAATTGCCTCGCCCCTGTCGTCTCCGTGCTGCACAAGACCTGCGGCATCGACAAGGGCTTCATGACCACGATCCATGCCTATACCGGCGACCAGCCGACGCTCGACACCATGCACAAGGATCTCTACCGCGCCCGCGCCGCGGCCTTGTCGATGATCCCGACCTCGACGGGCGCCGCCAAGGCGATCGGCCTGGTCATTCCCGAACTGAAGGGCCGTCTCGACGGCACCTCGATCCGTGTGCCGACGCCGAATGTCTCGGTGGTCGATTTCAAGTTCCTGGCCAAGCGCAAGACGACGGTCGAGAAGGTCAACGAGGCCATCGTCAAGGCATCCAAGCGCGGTTCGCTCAAGGGCATCCTGTCCTATACCGACGAGCCCAATGTCTCGATCGACATGAACCACAATCCGCATTCGTCGATCTTCGCTCTCGACCAGACCAAGGTCATGGACGAGAAGTTCGTGCGCATCCTCACCTGGTACGACAATGAGTGGGGCTTCTCGAACCGCATGAGCGACACCGCTGTCGCGCTCGCCAAGCTGATCTGACTGTGCTTTGATTCCGGCGCCTCCATCGGGAGGCGCCGTCGATCTATCGAGGTGACATGAGCTGGCAGAACGTCCTGGGGCTGACTGGATTGGTCGGTCTGATCGCCTTGATCATTTTCGGGTTCCGCCAAGGCCTGAGCCGCGACTCGAAACCAAACCACGACAACTGGTCCGCCGATCCCCGCGACCCAACCCCTTAGCTGAACATGACCTCATTCCGCACCCTCGACGATGCCGATCTCAAGGGAAAGCGCGCGCTGGTGCGCGTCGATCTCAATGTTCCCATGGAGAATGGCCGGGTCACCGACCTGACGCGCCTGGAGCGCATCGTGCCGACGCTGACGACGCTCGCCGACGGCGGCGCCAAGGTCATCATCCTCGCCCATTTCGGCCGTCCCAAGGGGGTCGATCCCACCCAGTCGCTGAAGGCCGTGGTGCCGGCGCTGGCCGACGTGCTGAGGCGCCCCGTCGCCTTCGCCGAGGACTGCATCGGCGATGTCGCGAAGAAGGCCGTGGACGCGATCAAGCCGGGCGAGATCCTGGTCCTTGAGAACACTCGCTTCCACAAGGGCGAGGAAAAGAACGACCCCGATTTCGTGCGTGCGCTGGCCGCCAATGGCGACCTCTGGGTTGCCGACGCCTTCTCGGCCTCTCACCGCGCCCATGCCTCGACCGAAGGCCTCGGCCATGTCCTGCCGGCCTATGCCGGGCGCACCATGCAGGCCGAACTCGAGGCGCTGACCAAGGCGCTGGAGAAGCCCGAGCGGCCGGTCGCAGCCGTTGTCGGCGGCGCCAAGGTGTCGACCAAGCTCGATCTCATCGGCAACCTGTCGAAGAAGGTCGACGTCCTGATCATCGGCGGCGGCATGGCCAACACCTTCCTCGCCGCCGAGGGCAAGTCTGTCGGCAAGTCGCTCTGCGAGCATGATCTCGTCGAGACCGCGCGCACCATGGTGGCGGAGGCCGCGAAGAACGGCTGCCGCATCGTGCTGCCGGTCGATGTCGTCTGCGCCAAGGAATTCAAGGCCAATGCGCCGCACCGCGTCTGCGGTGTCGACGACGTGGCCGCCGACGAGATGATCCTCGATATCGGCCCGAAATCGGTCGAGCATGTCGTGTCCGTGCTGGCTCAGTCGAAGACGCTGGTCTGGAACGGGCCGTTCGGCGCCTTCGAGATGGAGCCCTTCGACAATGGCACCGTGTCGGTGGCGGAAGCGGCCGCTGAACTGACGAAGAATGGCGATCTCGTCTCGGTGGCCGGTGGCGGAGACACGGTCTCGGCGCTCAACCAGGCTGGCGCGGCCGACCGCTTCACCTATGTCTCGACCGCCGGTGGCGCCTTCCTCGAATGGATGGAAGGCAAGCCGCTGCCGGGCGTGGATGTGCTAAGGTCCTGATGCGCTGTCCCGCATGCCGGGGCATCTGACGCGACCATCCTTGCGGGAGGCCATGCTGAGAAGCATGAGGTTCTTGACTGCGGCTCTCCTGGCCATCGTCTGCGCGCCGGCAACCGCCGCCGCGCAGGACACGCGCCCGACCGTCCTGCTGCTCGATGGCCTGTTCATCTACGTCCACCAGCAATATGTCGGCGTGTCCGCGCTGGCCGGCATGCTCGATCGGCTCGGCTATCGCACCCTCGTTGATACCCACCTCATGACGCGCACGGCCAACGCCGCGCCCGATGTGATCATCGGTCACTCGATGGGCGGATCGAGCGCGCTGAAATATGCTGGCGAAATGGTCGCCGCCGGCAAGCCGGCCCCGGTCATCATCACCATCGATGCCGCTTTCGGCTCGCCGGCCTGTCCCGTGCCCCGCTGCACCAACATCCGCACGCCCGGCTTTCCGGACATCGTCGGCGCCGAGAACATCGACGCCTGGAAAGCAGGGGCCTTCATGGTGAACCACGCCATGCTGGCGACCAATCCGGCGGTCCAGCAGATGGTCCTCCGCCAGGCCGAGGCGATCCTGATCGAGCGCATGCCGGCAACCCCGCCGCTGAGCGCGCCGATCCCTCTGCCGCGGCCGCATTAAGTCTATGCTCTTCGCCCCGAACAGACGGCTTTTTTTGGCCGCGCGCTTGGGTTAGACGGTCATCAGCCCCGTTCAAGAACCTCAAGGATGGAACCGCCCATGGCCCGCATCACGCTTCGCCAGCTTCTCGACCACGCCGCCGAAAACGATTACGGCGTGCCGGCCTTCAACATCAACAATATGGAGCAGGCGCTGGCGATCATGGAGGCGGCCAATGCCGTCGATGCGCCGGTGATCATCCAGGCCTCGCGCGGCGCGCGGTCCTACGCCAATGACATCATGCTCAAGCACATGATGGACGCCGTCACCGAAATCTACCCGCACATCCCGGTCTGCGTGCATCTCGACCACGGCAACGAGCCGGCGACCTGCATGACCGCGATCCAGGCCGGTTTCACCTCGGTCATGATGGACGGCTCGCTGAAGGCCGACGGCAAGACCCCCGGCGACTGGGACTACAATGTCGGCGTGACCAAGCAGGTCACCGACATGTCCCATCTCGGCGGCATCTCGGTCGAGGGTGAGCTCGGCGTGCTCGGCTCGCTCGAGACCGGCGAGGGCGAGAAGGAAGACGGCCATGGCGCCGAGGGCAAGCTCTCCCACGACCAGCTGCTGACCAATCCCGATGAGGCCGTGAAATTCGTGCGCGAGACCAAGGTCGATGCGCTCGCCATCGCCATGGGCACCTCGCACGGCGCCTACAAGTTCTCGCGCAAGCCCGACGGCAAGGTTCTCGCGATGAACGTCATCGAGGAGATCCACCGCAAGCTGCCGAACACCCATCTGGTGATGCACGGCTCCTCGTCGGTGCCGCAGGAGCTGCAGGACATCATCAACAAGTTCGGCGGCCAGATGAAGCCGACCTGGGGCGTGCCGGTCGAGGAGATCCAGCGCGGCATCAAGCACGGCGTGCGCAAGATCAACATCGACACCGACAACCGGATGGCCATGACCGGCCAGATCCGCAAGGTCTTCGCCGAGAACCCGAGCGAGTTCGACCCGCGCAAATATCTGAAGCCCGCCATGGAGGCGATGACCAAGCTCTGCCGCCAGCGCCTGGAAGAGTTCAACACCGCCGGCCAGGCTTCCAAGATCAAGAAGGTCATCACACTGGCCGACATGGCCAAGCGCTATGCCAAGGGCGATCTCGACCCGAAGATCGCCTGATCCAGCGGTAGCCGGCAGCCGGAATGCAAACGGGGAGGCGCGAGCCTCCCCGTTTTTCTTTGGGTGCGTCTGCTGATGGGGTCAGCGGTTGGCGCGAACCTGGATGTTCAGCATCGGCAGCAGCGCCAGCGGCGAAGACCGGGCGGCCATGGCGAGTGCCGCCAGCGGCAACTCGCCCTTCGGCGTCGCCGAGATCGTCAGCGAGTTCGGATCATCGAGGAATGCGTTGACGGCGGTGCGGATGCTGGCGGCCAGCGCCTTGTCCTGGATGAACTGACCGATCAGGGCCGACGCCTGCTCCTTCAGCTGTTCGGTGAAGGCGTCTTCCTCCACGCCCGCCTGCTCGGCCGTGTGGGTGAGGAGCGATGCGACGGCGCCGTCCTCGGTATAGGACAGCGTCAGCGGGCCTGCCTTGGCGGCAAGGCCCAGCGTCGCGGCCGTTCCCGGCAGGCCTTCGATCTGCTGGCGCTCCAGGCCGCCGATCGTCATGGCCAGCGTCAGGGCGCCGACATCGGCCACCGTGATGTTGAGGTTGCGCAACCGCAGTTCCCGGGCGGCCTCGACATATTCGAGTTCGAATTCCGACGACAGCAAGATCTTGTCCTCGATGCCGAGCGGCGCCATCTGGGCACGCTGGATCGGATCGGTGACAGGAGCTTCAAAGCCGGTCATGCGGGCCCGAAGCCGGGTCGGCACCAGCCCGATGCGCGGGCCAGCCTCCACCTCGAAGCGCTCCACCTTGCCAAGTGACTGGCCGGTGCGGTCGGTCACGGCGACGCCCTCGAACAGGACGCGGCGGATATCCGGATAGGCAGCGGGCGGCACGGTCTGGCCCTGCGCGAACCGTCCTTCCGATATTTCCTTGCCCAGAGCCACCAGGCCCGACCCGTCGATCCCTTCGATAGCGAAGCGGGCGATGCGGCCGCGCTGGCCATTGTTGGCCGGTGCAGCCATGCCGTTGACCTCGATCGAGCCAAGTTTGCCCTGGCTCAGCCCGACAAAGGCCATCCGTTCCATCGAGATATCTTCGTTGGTCGGCGACTGGCCCTTGAAATTGACCATCTCGATCCGCTCGATATCGAGCCGCGAGAAGATCTCGGCCGCTGCGCCGATCGAACGGCGGCGGCCCGCATCGTCCGTCGCCGAGGGATCGATGTCGCGGATCGATTCGGTGATCGCGAGCAGGGACCGCTCGCCGGGGCGCATTGTGATCTTGCCGATGATCAGGCGCTCGATGGAAAAGGGCTGGCCGGTCTGGCTGGCGCTGCGCACCTGTTCGATCGTGCCGCTCTCCAGCGCGACAGTCGATGTCGTGCCCGTGGCGATAGCTGCGGTTGCATCGACGCCGGTCAGCCGGATCTGACCGATCTCGACCTTCGGGCCGGCCGGCCCCTGCTGGGTGCTGGTCGAGAGCCCGCCAATGGTGATCTCGCCGATCTTGCCGCGCGCGAACCTGTTGAAGCGGACGTTGCGATAGATGCCTTCATCCGTGCGCCCCATCTGGCGCCGCGTGATGGTCAATGACGGGATATCGATGCGCTCGGACGAAAATCCGGTCAGCGCGGCCTGGCTTGCCCCCGAAAACAGCGGTTCGCCGGCTGCAAGGCTTGCCAGCAGCGCGGCCAGCGAGCCTTGGGCGTTCGCCACATCGACACGGTCGGCGCGATAGGCGGGGCCATCGGAGCCCGTTCCCTCGACGCCTTCCAGAAGCACGCGGGCGTTCTGCAGGCTGTCCCCGCTTGCACCACCCGTCACCGTGATCCGATTGACCTTGACCCCGACGGCGCGCTGGCCGGTCGACGCGAATGTGACGCCCGTGAAGACCAGATTGGAGCCCTCTTCGCGGGCCTCGCCGAACGTCGCGCCCGAGACTTGCAGGCCGGCAAGCGCTGCAGTTGCGGCTTTGGAGAGGTCCTCGGCCGGCCCAGCCTGGGCGGCAGCCGACATGACCAGGAGAAGCGCCGCCGAAAGGCGGAGGGGCGCGGTGCGCGACATCATCGTGTGTGTCCTGACGTTGGGGTGGTCCTGACGATCGACCGGTGGATCATAACGGCAAACAACGCACTGGCATCTCAGCGGTTGCCCATACGTGCCGCGTCTGTTCGGCGCACCCTCGCCATGACTTGTTTCCAAACGATGTCGGCTGCGATGAAATTTCATTCGGCTCTCCCCTTTTTCGCCGCTTTCGGTCATAGGGTGCTGGATCATGTCAAAGACCCAACCGATTGCCATTCCGCCGACCCAGCTCGTGCTGATCACGCCGCTCATCGGCGAGCCCGAAGCGTTTCTCGCAACCCTCGACCTCGCGCTCGCCGCAGGGCCGGTTGCAGCTGTCATCGCGCGCCTTGAGCCGGTCGATGAACGCACCGCCATCAATCGGGTCAAGGTGCTGGCCAAGGCCGTCCAGGCCCGCGGCGCGGCGCTGATGGTGGACGCCCCCGTCGATGTCGTGGTGCGCGGCGGCGCCGATGGTCAGCATCTGAGCTTCGATGCGGAGCGGCTCGATGAAGCCGTCGGCCGGCTGCAGCCGGACCGCATGGTGGGCGTCGATGGATTGAAATCGCGCGACGACGCCATGACCTGCGGCGAGCGTGGCGCCGACTATGTGATGTTCGGCGACCCCATCGTGTCCCGCCACGCGGAGAAGAACGGGGTTCTGCCGCCGTTCCACGCTGTCGTCGAGCGGGTCGCCTGGTGGGCCGAGGTGTTCGAGGTGCCCGTCGTCGGCTATGCGCCGGATATTGACGGCGTCGCGACCCTTGCCGGTGTCCACGCCGATTTCGTCGCCCTCGGCGACGCTATCTGGAAGGATCCGGAAGGGCCTGCAAAGGCGGTCGCGAGGGCCGTCGCGGCATTGGCTGTCGGAGCGACGGCATGAGGTTCGTCGCAGCCCAACGCTATCTGCTCGCGGTGGCGCTCACGGGGCTGCTGCCGGGATCTGCCAGTGCCCAGACACGCGCCGCACCGACACGTCCCGTCCCGGCCATGACGCCTGCGCCCCCCGCCGCCCCGACCGGCGACGCGGCCTTTGCCGCCTACCAGCGCGGCCAGTTCCTGACCGCGCTCCGCGAGGCGACCGTGCGCGTCGAGGCGACGCCGCCCGACCCCATCGCGATGACGCTGATCGGCGAGCTTCACGCCACCGGCCTCGGTGTGCCGCAGAACGAGCAGAAGGCGCTGGGTTGGTACCGGCTCGCGGCCGACCGCGGCGACCGCAACGCGATGTTCGCCCTCGGCATGATGCAGATCGAGGGCAAGGCGGGATTGACGCGCGATCCGGCCCTCGCGAAGTCGTTCTTTGAAAAGGCGGCGGCGCTTGGCCATGTCGCAGCCCAGTACAATCTCGGGCTGATGGCCTTTGCCGGTCAGGCTGGCGCGCAGGACATGCCGGCCGCGGCCCGCTGGTTCGAGAAGGCCGCGGAAGCCGGCAGCGCCGATGCGCAATATGCGCTCGCGGTCATGCTCAAGGACGGCAATGGCGTTGCCGTCGATCTGGCTCGCTCCGCCCGTCTGATGCAATCTGCGGCCTCCCAGGACCTCGCCGAGGCGCAGATCGATTTCGCCATCATGCTGTTCAACGGCCATGGCGTGCCGAAGGACGAGGCCGCATCGGCACGGCTTTTCCAGCGCGCCGCACTGCGCGGCAATCCGGTCGCGATGAACCGCTTTGCCCGACTGCTCGCGAGCGGCAGAGGTGTCGCAGCCGATCCGCTCAAGGCCGCGCAATGGTATACGCTCGCCCGCGTTCTGGGCTCCGACGATGCCTGGCTCTCCGATTTCGTGGCCAAGCTTGACCCGGTCCAGCGCGACCAGGCCGAGCGCGGCGCGCGGGAATGGATGCGCTGAGCGGCTGCCGATCGCTCGCCGCAAACCGTCGAAAGCTTGACCCTGGCGTCACGGGCGGGCATGACGCGCGCTTAGACGTGATGCGTCCCAAGGATTACCATGCTTCGCTCCGCCCTGCTCAATGTCATGGTCGGCGCCGCCCTCAAGGCGGGCCGCGGCCTCAAGCGCGACTTCGGCGAGGTGGAAAACCTCCAGGTCTCGCTGAAGGGGCCTGCCGATTTCGTCAGTGCGGCCGATCGCAAGGCCGAGGAGGTCGTCAAGGCCGAGCTGATGAAGGCCCGGCCGGGCTATGGCTTCATCGGCGAGGAGGGCGGGCGCACCGAGGGCTCCGACGTCACCCACACGTGGATCGTCGATCCGCTCGACGGCACCACCAATTTCCTGCACGGCATTCCCCATTTCGCCGTGTCGATCGCGCTGGAGCGCAATGGCGTTCTGGTTGCGGGCGTCATCTACAATCCGGCCAATGACGAGCTCTACATGGCCGAGCGCGGCGTCGGCGCCTTCCTGAACGACCGCCGCCTGCGCGTCTCCGCCCGCAAGAAGCCCGAGGACAGCGTCGTCGGCTGCGGCATTCCGCATATTGCCCGCGGTGACCATTCCGAGTTTCGCAACGAGATGCGGATCGTCCAGTCCCGCTTCGCCGGCCTGCGCCGGATGGGCGCCTGCGCGCTCGATCTCGCCTATGTTGCGGCCGGGCGGTTCGACGGCTTCTGGGAGCGGGGCGTGTCGTCGTGGGACCTCGCGGCCGGCATCGTTCTGGTCCGTGAGGCCGGCGGCTTCGTCACCGATTGCGAGGGCCACGACGCCATGCTGGTGAAGGGCGACGTCTGCTGCGGCAACGAGCCGATCCACAAGGAGCTTCTCGCCGCCATCAAGGAAGGCCAGAAGGGCTGAGCGATGGGGCAGGCCAAGAGGCGCAAAGAGGCCGGCGAGCGCGTCTCCTTCTGCCGCACCTGCACCTATTGCTGCTCACTTCCCACCATCGAGGCGCTCGACAAGCCGGCCTATAGGCCCTGTCAGCATATCCGTGACAATGGCTGCTCGATCTTTGGCCAGCCCGAGCGGCCGGGCACTTGCACCGCCTATGCCTGCGCCTATCTGTCCGCCAGGCTCGCCGACAGTCCGGACCGCAATCGCATTCCGCACCCGCTCGATTGCGGCGCCTATTTCCACCGCGACCCCGTGGAGAAGGTGATCTTCGTCTTCATCGACCCCAAGCGGCCGATGCTGTGGAAGGCGAGCCCGCTGCCGGACCTCTTCAGGGCGCAATTCCCGGCTGGTTTCGTGCTTTTCATCACCGACCGCGGCCGCCAGATGGTGATCCGTGATGCAGCAACCTTCGGCGAGGTTCTGGCCCGGGACTTCGTCGAGATCGCTGATCGTGAAGGGCGACCGCTGGACGTGCCGAGTTTCTCTGGGTGACCGAAGTGATCCGGACCCCCTTTACCTCGCCTTAAGTCAGCTCTGGCACGCTGACCTTGAGGTAAGTACACGTGCAACACGCTGAAATCTTTGTCGATAACATCGCAGGTCGCGCGTTGGCACCGGCAATCCGCCGGTTGCTGGACGTCTGGACCTCGTTCCACGACAGTTACGGCTATGCACCGTTTGCCCCGTTCGATCCGGAAGCGCTGGGACCGATCGCCGACGACATGATCGTGATCCAGCCGCAGGGCCCCGATGACGGGACCTATCTGCACTACGGACGCTCCATCGCGGCAACCAGTGGCGCCGACATGACCGGTAAGCGCATGGGCGACGTCCACTCGGCCATCGGGCGGCTCTTCCGTGAGTCCCAAGCCAAGGTGATTGCCGAGAAGCGGCCGGTCCTGACGGTCCATCGCCGGGGCGAGACCCGCTCCGAGCAATGGGAGCGCCTGGTGCTCCCTTGCCGCCAGACCGATGGTTCCGACCTGATCGTTGTGTTCTGCAAGAGCCGCTCGGAATCCGGTGACGTGCTTGCGGCCCTGCTGGACGCCTCCCTGCACGGAATTCTGGCCGTCCGCCTGATCCGCGATGAGGCTGGCGAACCGGTTGACGGCGAAATCACCCTTGCCAACCGCCGCGCCGCCTATTTCGCAGGCCGATCGCTCGACGAGATGACCGGTGCGCGGGTCCTTTCGCTCTTTCCCGATCTGACGACGCGTGACCTGTGGTCGCGCTATGTGGCGGTGGCCGTCGGCAAGCAGCCGTTGGAATTCACCATGCCCTACGATCGCGACGGGCGGACGCGCTGGTTTGAAGTTTCGGTCGTCCCGCATGGCGACGGGTTCATGGTCACCTATACCGACATTACCAAGCGCAAGGCCGACGAGGACGCGGCGCGGCAACGCGAAGCGGAGATCGCGACCGCCAATCAGGTGTTGCAGAAGGAAATCGCGCGGCGTCAGGAGCTTGAGGCCGAGTTGAACCGGCTCGCGACTATCGATCCCCTGACGGGCGCCCGCAATCGGCGCGCCATCGCCGAGGGCCTGCAGAACACGCTGGCCCTGTCCGAGCGCTATGGCCATCCGATCTCGGTCTTCGTCATGGATCTGGATCACTTCAAGCGGGTCAACGACACCCATGGCCACGCGGCGGGCGATATCGTGCTGCGCTCCACGGCCAGCATCCTGACCCATGGGCTGCGCGAAGACGTGGACATGATTGGCCGGCTCGGCGGCGAAGAGTTCATCGCGATCCTGCCGCATACGGGGTTGGAAGGGGCCGTTCTGGTGGCCGAGCGGATCCGCAAGATGCTCGCCACGACCCAGGTCGCTCATGGCGCTGATTGGCTGGGCTGCACGGGCTCCTTCGGTGTTGCCTGCTGGGACGGGCGCGAACATCCGGACCGGCTGCTGAGCCGCGCCGACGAAGCGCTCTATCGTGCGAAATCGGCCGGTCGAAATCTCGTGGCGGTGGATGAGGGGACGACCGGAACGGCGGTGCTGCATCCCGAGGGCATTGCCATGGCGCCAACCTCGGAAGAGCCCAGTCCGATCAAGCGGACCCGTCGCTCGACCGCGCCACGGCGCAAGGCCGATCCGCGTCAGGGCTGAACAAGCGCCGACAATGTCGCGAGGGCGTCTGCCGGGCTTGTGGCGACAAAGCCCGGCATCTGATGGCGAAACCAGGTTTCCTGCCGCTTGGCATAGGCGCGCGTGTCACGCTGTCCCTTGCTGACGGCATCATCCATCGACATCTCGCCGCGAAGATGCGCGATCAGGCCGGGCACGCCATGCGCTCGCATCGCCGGCAGGGCCGGATCAAGCCTGCGCTCCGCCAGCCGACGGACCTCTTCCAGGGCCCCCTCTGCCATCATCGTCTCGAAACGCCGGTCGATGCGGTCGCGCAGCACCTGGCGGTCGACCGCCAGGAAGACGCCAGGTGAGCGTGCTGCGTCGAGCAGGGGAGCCGACCGCCCGTCCCTCTGCCATTCCACGAGCGGTCTGCCCGTCGCCTCCATCACCTCAAGCGCCCGGACAATGCGTTGGGGATCGCTTGGCCGGAGGCCCGCCGCGGTCTGCGGGTCGATCTGGGTGAGACGCGCATGGAGGTCTTGCGGGCTCTGGCCCAGGGCTTCGTCCCGAATGCGGGCTCGGACGTCGGTGGGAACGGGCGGGATCGCCGAGAGACCCTCCAGCAGCGCCTTGAAATAGAGCCCGGTGCCACCGACCAGGATCGGCAATTGCCCGGCCGCTGTGGTCTCGCCAATGATCCGGCTCGCCGCCGCGATCCACCGCCCGACCGAGAAATTCTCGCTGGCATCGACGGTGCCGTAGAGGCGGTGGGGGACGCGCGCCATCTCATCCGCATTCGGACGGGCCGTGATGACGGCCAGATCCGCATAGACCTGCATGGAATCGGCATTGATCACGACGCCATCGAAACGCTCGGCGATCTCGATCGCCAGCGCAGACTTGCCGCTGGCGGTCGGACCTGCGATGAGGACGGCCTTCATTCTGGCTGTTTTCGCAGGACTTTCGTCTTGACCCACGTCGCGACCCTCATTTCCAATCCGGCGAAGCCTGCCGTGACCCCGGATGCTGTCAAAGCCGCCAGCGCCACGCTTCACAATGCGGCAGAACCGGCGACGCTCAATGCCGGCATTGCCGTCGACATTCCTTTCGCACCGGCTGGTGGCAGCGACAACAGGGCCGTAGCCGATCGTCTCCGCGCGGTCCTCGAGGGACTGCCGGTCGATGTCGTGGTGCAACCCGCGGCTGGCCGGCGCAAGCGGCTTTTCCTCGCCGACATGGATTCCACCATGATCGGACAGGAATGCATCGATGAGCTCGCCGATCTCGTTGGGCTCAAGGAGCATGTGTCGGCGATCACCGAGCGGGCGATGCGGGGTGAGATCGCCTTCGAGCCGGCTCTGCGCGAGCGCGTGGCGCTTCTGAAAGGGCTGGACGAGGGCGTGGTCGAGGAGGTGATTGCGAGCCGCATCACGCTGACGCCCGGCGGACGGGAACTGGTCCAGACCATGCGCGCCAGCGGCGCCTATGCGGCCCTCGTTTCAGGTGGCTTCACGCTCTTCACGGGCCCCATTGGCGGCATGATCGGCTTCCATGAAGACCGTTCCAACAAGCTCGTCGTCGAGGGCGGCAAGCTTGCCGGCCTGGTCGAAGAGCCGATCCTTGGGCGCGAGGCCAAGCGCGAGACGCTGATCGAACTCCGGGAGCGCTTTAGCCTTGGTGCTCACGAGACCATGGCCGTTGGCGATGGTGCCAATGACCTCGCCATGCTGGGCGAGGCGGGCATTGGCGTCGCCTATCATGCCAAGCCCAAGGTCGCGGCCGAGGCGTCGGTGCGCATCGACCATGGCGACCTTTCAGCGCTTCTCTACATGCAGGGCTACGCCAGAGCCGAATTCAAGGCATGAAAAAGGGGGCCTCAGGCCCCCTTGATCAGTCGGTCTCGATGCCGCGTCAGCGCAGGTTGAGCGCCACGAACCGCCGGTCGCCCTCGGCATTCGACACCAGGAACAGTGCCGAATTGCGGCCCTCGGCCTTGAGGGCCTCGATCCGCCGGGTGATATCGGCCGGCGAATTCACCGGCTCGTTCTGCACTTCGAGGATGACGTTGCCGGCCTCGATGCGCCGCTCGGCTGCCCGCGAATTCGGATCGACCTGGGTCACGATGACGCCACGCGCATCATCGCGGAGACGATAGCGCTGGCGCAGTTCCGCCGTCACCCCCGACAGCGACAGGCCAAGGGCCGTGACGGTCGGGTTCTCGCGCGGCCGCTCCGCCGGCTGCCGGCCGGTCGAGGCCTGCTGGATATTGCCTTCGCGGCGACCAAGCGTGATCGTCAGCGTCTGTTCGGCACCGGCCCGCATCACGACCAGTGGCACGGCCTTGCCGACTGCCGTTTCGGAGACGATGCGCGGCAGTTCGCGGGAATTGCGGACATCACGACCATCGAAGCGGATGATCACGTCGCCGGTCCTGAGGCCAGCGGGGCCGGCGGGGCCGGTCGGCTCGATGCCGGCCACCAGGGCGCCGCGCGAGCCGCGCAGGTTGAGGCTTTCCGCGATCTCGTCGGTGACCTCCTGGATGCGCACGCCGAGCCAGCCACGGCGCGTTTCGCCGAATTCGCGCAGCTGCCCGATGATCGGGCGAGCGGTATTGGCCGGAACGGCGAAGGCGATGCCGATATTGCCGCCGGACTGCGAGAAGATCGCCGTGTTGATGCCGATCACGTCGCCGGCCATGTTGAACAGCGGGCCGCCCGAATTGCCGCGATTGATGGCGGCATCGGTCTGGATGTAGTTGTCGAACGGACCGGACTGGATGTCGCGGTTCTTCGCCGAGACGATGCCGGCCGTCACCGTGCCGCCGAGGCCCAGCGGATTGCCGATGGCCATCACCGGCTCGCCGATGCGGATCTTGTCGGAATCGGCGAGATTGACCGAGACCAGCGGCTTTTCCGGCTTCACCCGGAGAACGGCGATGTCGATCTCGCGGTCACGGCCGACGAGTTCGGCCTTCAGGCGCGTGCCGTCGTTGAAGATCACTGTGATCTCGTCGGCGCCATCGATGACGTGATTGTTGGTGATGATGATGCCCGAGGGATCGATCACGAAGCCCGAACCGAGCGACGACTGACGCCGCTGCGGCGTCTGCTGTCCCTGCTGGCCGGGAGCACCGGGACCGCCCGGTGCACCAGGAGCGCCTTCGCCGCGCCGGCGGAAGAATTCCTCGAACAATTCGTCAAACGGGGCGCCGGGGCCGGGGCGATTCTGGCCGCCGGGTGCCTGGCCACCGGGACCGCCGGGCGGGCGACCGCCGGGGGGACGCGCTGCAGCCGTGTCGATCCGGGTCGAGGTCGAAATGTTGACCACGGCATCGATCACGCGTTCGGCGAGATCGGAAACATCCACCGCGGAGCGGGCCTGAGCCTGGGGCACCGCCACCGGTGAGAGGCTGGCTGCGCCGCCAAGGGCTGCCGCGAGAGCCGCAATCGCGAGGCTCTGGCCTAGCCGGCGGGTTGAAGAAACTGTGCGCGCCATGGTCGTTCCCCGGAAAGGTGGCAAGGGCAAACCCGCCAGTCGTGGCGGGTTCTGGATCATGCCCCTAGTCAACCATGAATTGAGGCGAATTGGCGACCGTTGAAACGCTGCGTCACCGCGACATTCCGCGTCAGCGGTCAATCCTCGGTGATGGACCGTGGCGGCTGACGCAGAAAGGCGGCGTCGACCGGCACCTGGAGGCCCGTTGCCAGCCGATTGGTTTCGCTCGCCATGCCGACGACGGCCATCAGTTCCATGAACTGGGCGTCGGACATGCCCTTGGCGCGCGCGGCGGCCGCATGCGAGTTGATGCAATAGTTGCAGCCATTGGCAATCGACACCGCGACATAGATCAGTTCCTTGGTCAGCGGGTCGAGGGCGCCCGGCGCCATCACCTGCTTGATGCTCTCCCAGGTCCGCTTCAGGCTGACGGGGTCATGGGCCAGCGCCCGCCAGAAATTGTTGACGAAGTCGCTCTTCCGGGTCTCCCGGATGTCGGCGAAGACCGCTGCCGCCTCCGGCGAGAGCTGGTCGTCATCGAGAAGCGGCATGGTCATCGGCGTTACTCTCGGCTCTGTTGGCCAGGATTCTGGCGGTTGGCTCAACCCGCCAGATCCTCGATCAGGCCGGCGAGGATTGTCCCGCGCGGGGTGATCGAGCGAATGTCGCAGAATTCTTCCTTGGTGTGGATGCCGCCACCCCAGACCCCGAGCCCGTCAAGCGTCGGAACGCCAAGCGCGCCGGTGAAATTGCCGTCCGAGCCGCCGCCCGACTGCATGTGATCGAACGGCCAGCCATGGGCATCGGCAATCGCCTTGGCCTTGGCATAGAGCGCCATGGTTGCGGCATTCGCGACATAGAGCGGCCGGACCGGTCCCGCCTCGATGGTGACCCGCGTGCCGGGGAAGGGCGCCCGCATCGTGCGCAGGCGCTGGTCGATATCGGCGACATCCTCGGGCGTCGCGGCGACACACAGCACTTCCGCCGAACACAGCACCGGCACCACATTGACCCAGGTGCCGGAATTGACCCGGCCGACCGCGAAGGTCTGCCCCTTATCGTAGTCCGACCAGTCTTCCATCGTCTCGATGAGCCGGGCCATGGCGCGAATCGAGCTTACCCCGCGCCGGATGGCGGCACCCGCATGGGACGGCTGGCCATGAACATGGATGTTGTAGCGCAGCACCGCATGGCGGCCGGTGACGCAGACATGGTCGCGGCCGGGTTCGGGCACGAGCACATGCGCGTGCTTCTTCGCTTCGGCCTCGATGGTCGCGCGCGACGACGGCGAGCCGACCTCCTCGTCGGGGATCAGGACCACCGTCACGGTCCGCTTCAGTTTGCCGCCGCGCGCCGCGATCAGCTTGGCGAGCACATGCAGCGTCAGCACCGTGCCGCCCTTCATGTCGGTGACGCCAGGACCGTAGAGCTTGTCGCCTTCGATCCGGATGGGGAGCGGACCCGCCAGTGTGCCGACGGCATGGACCGTGTCGACATGGGCGAGGATCAGCAGGCCGGGCCTTGGCTCCGCGCCATCGAGCCGGCCCACCACCACATCGCCGAAGCCGAGCGTGCCCGCCTGCCGCTCGATGCGGAAACCCATGGCAGCCAGGTCCTTGGCGCCCTCGTCGAGCATGCGGTTGACCGCACCTGCGTCATAGGTCGGGCTCTCGATCGAGGCCCAGCGGATGATGTCGGCGACGACCTGGTCCACATTGGCGGTGACGGGCATGCAAGGCTCCTCCTGATGATGGAGCGGAGCCTAGGGCGGGTTCTGCGCGGGCGTCTACGGCGATTGCCGCTCGCGAGCTATGATCCCGAAATTCTGGCCGCCGAACTGCTGGTCGATCCGCTTGAGGCGGCTGTCGTGATCCGACCAGTTGAAGCGCCCGGTATTGCGGCCGGCTGAGGGCCCCTCGACAGGTGTCCCGGCAACCGCAGGGGCTGTGCGCGTGGGCAGGACGATGCCGCGGGCGAGCGGCGAGCCGATCGCGTTCAGGTACACCGCGGCCCTGCGGCAATATTCGAAGGAGAGCGCACTCATCTGCGCCTCGTCCCAGCCGGTGCGATATTTCATTAGGGCTTCGCAGACATTGCCGCCCGCGCGCTCCCATGCGCCTGCGAGATAGGTCACGCCGAGCCGGATATTGGTCTCAGGTTCGAACAGGTCCTGGACCGAGCCCTCGAAGCCGATCTGCTTGGCGATGCTCGGACGCAGCTGCATGACGCCGATCTCGTCGGCATTGCCGACGGCCTGCGGATTATACGCGCTCTCGATGGTGGCCACGGCATCGGCCAGGTCGATCGGAACCCGGCTCGCCTCGGCTTGCCTGCGCAGCGTGGCGAAATGCGCGGCCCGCCCGGTCGGGAACTGGTGTTCCGAAAAGACCCGGCCTTCCACACGGCGCGTCGGGGCTTCCGCAAACGGGGCCTCCGCCGGCGCAGGCTGGGTCGGCGGCTGGGTGACAACCGGAGCCGCCGGAAGCGGTGGTGCCTCTGCCGGCCGGGCCGCACCGGCCGCCTGGAAGGCATCGTCGATCCGGCTGGGTGGCGCGAGCGGTGGCTCGGTCACTGCGGGCGCCGCAGGAGGGACACTGGCGAGCCGCGGCGGAGCTGGTTCTTCCTCGGTTGCCACGGCTGCCGGCCTGTCCTCCGGCGGAGGCAGGGGCAGGGGCGCCGTGCGTGGCGCACCGGTTTCCGCCTGAGTCGGGCGCGGCGCCGCCCGACGTGCCGGCGCTGGCCGCGCAGCAGGCTGGCTGGCGACACCGGGTGGCGTCAGGTCCATCTGTGCCTGTGCTTCGCGGGGCTGGGCAAGGGCGCCCAGCAGCACCAGCGCGACGCCGCCCAGGAGACAGGTCTTGATCCCGATCTGCATGGTGAGAGTTTAGTCGCAGGTGGCCGTCATGGCTACCCGCAGCCGCGCCTATCGGCTCCTGATACGCGTTCCGACCAGCACGACCAGAGCAACAACACCGGCAAAGGCAAGTGTTTCGGCGCCGATCGGCTCACCAAGCAGCCAGGCGGCGATGGCCAGCGTCACAAAGGTTTGAAGCAGCTGCACCTGGCTGACGCGCGCGATCCCGCCGAGCGCGAGACCGGCATTCCAGAAGAAGAAGCCGATATACTGACTGACCAGCGCGAGATAGGCGAAGGCGAGCCAGGCCGTCATCGGGACCGCACCATAGGAGGCCGGTCCGGTCAGATAGGTCAGCGGCAGCGTTGCGGGCAGCGCCATCACCAGCATCCAGGACACGACCTCCCAGCCGGGCCGCGTGCCTGTCAGAACCGCGCTCAACGTGTAACCGAGGCCCGCGGCAGCGACGGCGGCCAGCAGGAACAGGTCGCCGATCGACAACGACAGCCCACCGGACTGGCGAAGTGTGAAGGCCACGACGATCGCCGCGCCGATCAGGCCCATCAGCCAGAAGGCCGGTGACGGCCGCTCACCGGTGACAAGAGCCGATGCAGCTGCGGTCGCCAGCGGCAGGATGCCCATGACGATGGCGCCGTGGCTTGCCTCGGTCGTCACCATGGCGAGCGCCATGAATCCGGGAAACCCGGTGATCAGGCAGAGCGCGACGATGCCATAGCGTCCCCATTCAACGCGGGGCGGCGGCTTGCAGCCGAGCGCCAGCAGCACGACCACCGAAACAAGGCCTGCCGCCGAGGCCCGGCCGAAGGTCACGAACCATGGATCGAGCGAGGCGACCGCCAGTCTGGTCATGGGCAGGGTCGCGCCGAACAGCACGACGCCGACGAAACCGAGGGCAAGGCCAAGAACCGGGCGGTGGGGCATGGAGGGGGCGCCAATGAACGGGCAGCGACCTTCGGTTCGGCGGTCTGGTTCGGCAAACGCATTTTGCTGATGCCATCCATCACCCAGGGGCGGCGCAGCGGGTGCCCCTCCCTGAGCGAATGGCCGGCCTGACATTTCTGGGGCGGCGAGCCGGTCCCGAACGCTCTATGGTCCCGCCGCCTGGCGTCGTCGCGGCATGTCCTGAACGAGGGCGTAGCTCACGCGACAATGCCGGCCCATTCAAAGAGACATTGAGGACGTTCCATGGACCGCCGCCGATTCATCACAACAACCGGTCTCGCGACCGGTGCCGCAGCGGCCGTCGCTGCCCCAGCCGTTGCTCAGACGAACCCGAAGGTGACCTGGCGGCTGACATCGAGCTATCCGAAGAGCCTCGACACGCTCTATGGCCTGTCGCTCCAGGTGGCCAAGCGGGTGGCCGAACTGACCGACAACAATTTCCAGATCCAGACCTTCGCCGCCGGCGAAGTCGTGCCGGCGCTCGCCGCCCTCGACGCCGTGCAGAACGGCACGGTCGAATGCGCCCACACCCTGTCGAGCTTCTATATCGGCAAGGATCCGGCTTTCGCCTTTGATACCTCGCTGCCCTTCGGCCTCAACACCCGCCAGCACAATGCCTGGCTCTATCAGGGTGGCGGTCTCGAGCTGATCCGTGACTTCTACAAGGCCTACAACATCCACATCATCCCCTCGGGCAATACCGGCGCGCAGATGGGCGGCTGGTTCCGCAAGGAGATCAGGACGGTTGCTGATCTCAAGGGCCTGAAGATGCGCATTGCCGGCCTTGGCGGCACCATTCTCGCCCGCCTCGGCGTCGTGCCCCAGCAGATCGGCGGTGGTGACATCTATCCGGCGCTGGAGCGCGGCACGATCGATGCCGCCGAGTTCTCCGGTCCCCACGATGACGAGAAGCTCGGCTTCCAGAAGGTCGCCAAGTACTATTATTACCCGGGCTGGTGGGAAGGCTGCGCCAACGTCGCCTTCATCGTGAACCAGGACAAGTGGGCAAGCCTGCCGCCGGCCTATCGCGCCGCCCTTGAGGCCGCCTGCGCCGAAGCGCTGACCCTGGGTGTCGCCAAGTACGACAACCAGAACCCCGATGCGCTGTTCCGCCTCGTGGCGGCCGGCGCCGAACTGCGCGCCTTCCCGCAGGAGATCATGCAGGCAGCCTTCAAGGAGGCGATGGCGCTCTATGGCGAACTCGCCGCCAGCAATCCGAACTTCAAGAAGTTCTACGATTCCTGGCTGCCCTACTGGCGCAAGGAGCAGGTCTGGTTCCGGGTGGCCGAACTGCCCTTCGACGCCTTCGTGTCGAGCCAGGCGCAGATGCAGGGCCGCTGATAGCCCGCGAAACCGCTCCCCCGGTTCCTGCCGGGGGAGTACCCCTCCCGTCAGGAGTGATCCCCTTGGCCGATCCGATCTTCTACGTCGTCGAGGTGGATGTTCCCGATGCCGAGCTTCCAGGCTTCGCCGCCTGGTATGCCTCCGTCCACGCGCCCCATCTCTACCAGGCCGGGTTCACGGCCTGCGCGTCCTATCTTGCCTTCGAGGGCGGGTTGAAGACGGTCGATGTCTATCAGGGGCCGGACTGGAGCCTGTTCGAGACCGAGGCCTTCGCGCGCTATCGCGACATCGCCGTGCGTGATCGCTATCGTCCGGCCTTTCTGGCGAGCCTCGACGCCTGGCGCACTGTCTATGTCGATGTGCCCTGTGCCACCCCAGCCATCGTGACCGGCGCGACGCCACTCGATGCCGACGGCCTGTCGATCTGGCGCTTCCGTGGCGGTGATGCCGAAGCGCGTCGTCTCACCGGCTGGCTGGAAGGCGAGGGCGCCGCGGCCCTCACCGCGCTCGGCGCGAAGGGCCTTCGCGTGCTCAGGCGTGGCCGCGACACGCCGACCGGCATCACGATGCGGCCCGACCTCGCCCTCGTCGTCGAATGGCCGGCCCGCCCACCGGCCAGCGTCCAAAGTCTTGTCATGCTGCCGGCGGACTTGGCGGCCCTCATGCCCGACCCGCCCTTCACCGGCGGCCGGCTCTATCCCTGGGCCGAGGACGAGGGCCTGTGCAGCGATCTCGTCGAAACCGTCTCAGGCGGCTGACCAAGCTGGCTTCACTGGCAAATATTCCTATGATCTGATAGGGTCCCGATCGGAGGCGTTCTCACAGAGAGAGTGCCATGATCACGATCGAGATTGTCCGGCGGCTGTTCCCGAATGCACCGCCTGAGAATGCAACGGCCTTTGCCGAACAGGCGCAGTCCCTGTTCGCTGAATTCGGGATCTCCGCCCGCCCTGAAAGGCTGCATTTTTTTCTGGCCCAGACTGGCCATGAATCCGGCCTTGTCCTGCGCGAGGAGAACCTCAACTACTCGGCGTCCCGGCTCAGGGCCGTCTGGCCGCGCCGCTTCCCGACCGAGGGCGCGACGCTCGGCTTCGCTCACAATCCGCGCGCCCTGGCCAATCGGGTCTATGGCGGCCGGATGGGCAATGACGGTCCCGACGACGGCTGGATCTATCGCGGTCGCGGCTATCTGCAGATCACCGGGAAGCATGGGTATTCCATGGTGGGCCGGCACGCAGGCCTCGATCTCGTCGCTCACCCGGAGCTTGCGCTGCAACTGCCCCACGCCCTGCGGATTGCCTGCGGGTTCTGGGACTGGAAGGGGTTGAACGCCGTCTGCGACACCGGCGACTTCGCAGCCGTGACCCGCGTCATCAATGGCGGCTTGACGGGCCTCGCCGACCGGCGGGCCTGGCTGGAGAGAGTGCTCCGTCGTGTTCCAGGAAACCTCCGGCTTGCCTGAGGGAGACCCGGACATGGCGAGCCCCCGGACGGTTTCCCGCCGGGGGCTCTCAACATGTCAGTCGGCCTATAAGCCGGGTTTTGTGGGGCGGGATTGCTCCCGCGTGACGACCATTCCTCTAGGACGCCCATTGCTGGACGCCTCTGGCAACCTACCCGGACAACGACGCGGATCCACGCCTGAAGGGTTGCCCCTCCTGTTGTCCCTATTCGGTTTTGCTCCCGGTGGGGTTTACCGTGCCGCTTCCGTTGCCGGTCGCGCGGTGGGCTCTTACCCCACCGTTTCACCCTTGCCGGAGCATGCCCCGGCGGTCTCTTCTCTGTGGCACTGTCCCTGGGGTCGCCCCCGCCGGATGTTATCCGGCACCGTGTTTCCGTGGAGCCCGGACTTTCCTCCCCCGCGCCCTTTCGGGTGATGCGGCGGCGGCCGTCCGGCCGGCTGACCGGGCTTCATTGCGATGGGGTGAGGGGGGTGTCAAGCGCAGGATACCGGCGCGCCTCGTCAATCAACGGTATTTGGTCTTGCCTAGGCTGCTCTGCTAAGCCTTGGGAACGTCCTCGATCCCGTCTGGAAGCCTCATGCCATCGCCTCTCTGGTCTCCGCTCTTCGGTTCGCCTGCCATGGAGGATGTGTGGTCCGACCGCGCGGCGATCAGCGCCATGCTGCATTTCGAAGTGGCGCTCGCCGCAGCCGAGGCCGAGGCGGGCGTCATCCCGTCCGATGCTGTCTCGCCCATTGCTGTGGCCACCGGCGCCGACATCGATATCGAGACGCTCGCCGCCTCGGCTGGCATCGCTGGCAACTCGGCCATTCCACTGGTCAAGATGCTGACCGCGATGGTTGCGGCATCCGATCCGGAGGCGGCGAAATGGGTCCATTACGGGGCCACCAGCCAGGATGTGATGGACACCGGCGTCGTGCTGCAGCTGCGCGAAGCCTTCCGCCTGCTGGATGATGACCTCACGCGTGCCGCCGCGGCCGCTGCAGTCCTTGCCAAGGCCCATCGCGACACGCCGATGGCAGGCCGCACCTGGCTGCAGCAGGCCTTGCCGATCACCTTCGGGTTGAAGATCGCGGGCACGCTGGACGCGCTGATGCGCCATCGGCAGCGTCTGGCGGAAGCGCTTCCGCGCGTCCTGGCGCTGCAGTTCGGCGGTGCGGCCGGCACGCTGGCCTCGCTTGGCGACAAGGGTCCGCAGGTTGCGCGATTGCTTGCCGACAAGCTCAATCTGGCGCCGCCGGACACGCCCTGGCATGGCCAGCGCGACCGCATGCTCGAAGCCGCTGCGCTGATGGCCGGCATCGTGGCGACCACAGCCAAACTCGCCCGCGACATCGCCCTGATGATGCAGACCGAGGTCGGCGAAGTTCTGGAGCCATCTGCTCCCGGCCGCGGCGGCTCGTCGACCATGCCCCACAAGCGCAATCCCATGCTGTCGGCGACGATCCTCGGCGCGGCCGGTCTCGCCCCGCAGCTGCTGGCGTCCGTCGCGGCCGGTGGCGTCGGCGAGCATGAGCGCTTCACCGGTGGCTGGCAGTCCGAATGGCTGGCCTTGCCGCAACTGGCGCGGCTGGCCGGAGGCGCACTCCATCACGCGATCGAACTTCTGGAGGGGCTGGAGGTCAGGCCCGATCGCATGCTGGCCAATCTCGGCCTCACCGACGGTCTGCTGATGGCGGAAGCGGTTCAGATGGCACTGAGCCCGGCGCTCGGCCGCCTGGTTGCACACGATCGGATCGAGGCCGCTTGCCGTGTGGCCGTCGCCGAGGGCAGGGCGCTTGTCGACGTGCTGGCCGAGGACACTGTCATCACGGCGATTGCCGGGCCAGCGGATATGGCGCGGCTGCTCGACCCCACAAGCTATCTCGGAGCAGCCGGCCAGTTCGTCGACCGGGTTCTGGAGCGGCATGCGGCGAGCGGTTGATATCCCGCCCGCCGGTGCCGATCAGGCCTTGTAGAGATCCTTGTAGGCGTCGCGCAGCAGGTTCTTCTGCACCTTGCCCATCGTGTTGCGCGGCAGGTCGTCGACCACGATCACCCGCTTCGGCAGCTTGTACTTGGCAAGCCGCGTCTCCAGTGCGGTCAGGATCGCGCGCTCGTCGATCTTGGCACCCTTCTCGGCCACCACGACCGCGGTCACGCCTTCGCCGAAATCGGGATGGGCGACGCCGATGACAGCGCTCTCGACCACGCCGGCCATGCCGTCGATCTCGGTCTCGACTTCCTTCGGGTAGACGTTGTAGCCGCCGGAAATCACGAGATCCTTGCCGCGGCCGACGATGTGGACATAGCCCCTGTCGTCGATCTTGCCGAGGTCACCCGTGATGAAGAATCCGTCGCCGCGGAACTCGGCGGCCGTCTTCTCGGGCATCCGCCAGTAGCCGCCGAACACGTTCGGCCCCTTCACCTCGATGACGCCAATCTCGCCCTGGGCGAGTTCGGCGCCGGTGTCCGGATCGGCCACCCGCAGCGAAACGCCGGGAAGCGGGAACCCGACCGTGCCGGCCACGCGCTCGCCCTCATAGGGGTTCGACGTATTCATGTTGGTCTCGGTCATCCCGTAGCGTTCCAGGATGGCGACACCGGTCTTGTCGCGGAACAGCCGGTGGGTCTCGGCGAGCAGCGGCGCCGAGCCCGAAATGAACAGGCGCATATGGGCGGTCGACGACCGGGTGAGCCGGGCGTCCTGCACCAGCCGGACATAGAAGGTTGGCACGCCCATCATGCAGGTCGCCCGCGGCATCAGGTCGAACACCGTGTCGGCGTCGAACTTCGGCAGGAAGATCATCGAGGCGCCAGCCATCAGGATGGTGTTGGTGGCGACGAACAGGCCATGGGTGTGGAAGATCGGCAGGGCGTGGAGCAGCACGTCATTCGACGTGAAGCGCCAGTAGTCCTTCAGCGTCAGCGCGTTCGAGGCGAGATTGTCGTGGCTGAGCATGGCGCCCTTCGAGCGGCCGGTTGTCCCCGAGGTGTAGAGGATTGCCGCCAGATCGCCTGCCGCACGGTCGACTGTCTCGAAGCCCGCGGATGCAGCGGAGGCCATCTCCATCAGGCTGCCGTCATTCGCCTTGCCGAGCGTCGCGACTGCTCCAACGCCGGTCTTGGCGGCGATCGCAGCGATGCCGTCGCGGCGCGACGGGTCGCACACGACCAGGGCGGGCTCGGAATCGCCGAGGAAGTATTCCAGTTCGGTCAGCGTGTAGGCCGTGTTGAGCGGCAGGAAGATGGCTCCGGCCCGCACGCAGGCGAGGTACAGGAAGATCGCCGAGGGCGATTTCTCCACCTGCACGGCCACCCGGTCCCCCGGCTTAACGCCGAGGCTGACCAGCACATTGGCCAAGCGCCCCGTCGCATCGAACAGATCGCCGTAGCTGTAGACCGTGCCGGACTCGGTCTCGATGAAGGTCTTGGCGAGGTCGGTCGCCTGGATGCGGACGAGGTCGAAGAGATGATTGGCCATGGCTTGCGGAGCTTGAGCGGGGAAGGCGCGGACCATGCCGCATCCAGCCACCGAGGTCGAGAGCCGAAAATCCGCGGAGGACGTCTCAAGCTCTCCGGGCCGTACTCTCAAGTGCGTCGATCTTCAGCGTTGCGCGAATCTGTGTGCCCACTCCGGGCTTTGACCGTATCGTGAGTGTGCCCTCGTGGATGTCGACAAGCTTCTTGACGAGTGCCAGCCCGAGCCGCCCCGGCTCGTCGCCAATTGCGAGAGCCGACTCAGTCAGCGGGTCGAGAGCCTGGGCGATCTGTCCAGGGCTGATTCCGGCGCCAGAATCCACGACATCGATGATCAGTTCGCTTGGGCCCCCGCGCTTCGCGAGCAGGCTGACCAGACCGCCCGTGCGGGTCGTCTCGATCGCATTCTCGACGAGTTCGCTCATGATCTTGCGCAGTGTCGCGGCACTGATGACCATGCCGGACACGTCCGGCGCCCAGACGACGCGCAGCTTCACGCCCTTTGCCTCGGCGCGTCCCCGATGGACCATGTTGACCTCGGAGATCAGCTTGTCGACGGGCGTCCGGTCCAGTGTCGGGGGTGTTGCGAAGGTCGAAGCCTCCGCATAGTCGATGACATCGGCCAACCGCCGGGCCAGCCTGGCGGTCTCGTCGCGGGCGGCCTCGATCAATTCGTCCATGTCGGCTGGCGTCCGGCTGGCATCGGCGCGCAGCGCCAGTGCATGCAGCCGCTCGATCGGTGGTCGGAATGTCCGCCCGATCAATCGCACGATGCCCGTGCGCAGGCCCTGCAGGCCTTGCATGGAAACGAGCGCGCGAGCGATCTGGTCCGTCAGCAGGGCGACTTCGCGCGTTGCCTCTTCCAGCCGCTCGTCGCGCTGCGTGAGTTCGCCGGCAAGCCTGACATTGTCGGCATGGGTCTCGTCGAGCTCGCCCTTGGTCGTCGCCAATTGATCCCTGACGCCAGTGATCTGGGCGCGGAAGATGTCGACCGCACGATTGTACTCGCGGGCGACCTGGCCGATCTCGCCGTCGGTATCCGCATCGAGATAGGCGAAACTGCCGGAATAGCGGTTGACCGCGTTCATCTGGCCGACCAGCAGCGCGACATCGGTCGTCATGCCATGTTCGGAGACGTTGAGACCGATGCGCTCGTCGTCCCGTGCCACGCGCATCTGCAGGACAAGCCGGGCAGCGGCGATGCCGGCGGCCATCAGGCCGGCGCTCCAAAGACAGATAGCGATCAATCCGGCCGCTTGGACGCCCACCATGCCGGCATCCGGCGGAAGCGCCGCAAAGGCGACGGCAACGATCCCGAAGCCGCCAGCGAACAGATGAACCGAAGCGATGCCGAGGGCGTCGTCGATACCGGCATGTTCCACGAGCCGCGCCCCGCCGAATGCCACACCGGCTCCGAGCGCACCGATCAAGACAGCCGCCAATGGGCTGAACAGATGGGCGCCTGCGGCAACCGCCACCACGCCGGCCAAAGCGCCATGAATGATCTGGATGACGGTGATCTGCCGGGGCGCGATCTGGCTGGCGATGAAGGCGGTCGTTGTGCCAGCGGCGCCGGCGAGTATCAGGACCAGGATCGCTGCCGCAGGGGGCGCGCCGATGCCGATCGCTTTGCCCGCAGCGATACCGAACCAGCCAAGCCAGAGCAGAAGCACCCCGAGAGCGGCGAAGGGGAAGCTCTGGCTCTGAATCACCGTCGTCCGCTTCGCATCGGTGAAGCGCCCGCTCCGCGGGCCGATCATGGCGGCAGCCGTCAAGGCCGCGACCCCGCCCGCGACATGGATGACCGCGCCGCCCGCGAGATCGATGAAGCCGAACTGATTGAGCCAGCCACCACCATCCGCGCCCTTGGCCCAGACCCAGTGCGCCACAATCGGTGCGATCGCGGTGCTGAAGATCAGGACGACCGCCGCGTAGCCGCGTAGCGTCGTGCGCTCGGCGAGCGGACCCGACAGGATTGTCGCCGCGGCTGCACTGACGGCGATCATGAACAGGAGGTCCGACGATGCAAAAGCGGTGTCAGGAAAGAAGGGCCCGCCGCCCATGAGCCCATTGCCACCAACGGACATCAGGCCGTAGCCGACAGCCCAGACCAGCAAGACCGACAAGCCCGCCTGCACCAGCGCCTTGGCGGCCGCATTCACGGAATGCTTGGCGCGCACAAGTCCGCTCTCCAGCGTCACATGGCCCGCCAGGACGAGAAAGACGCAGAATGCGGCGGCAACCTGCCAGAGATCGGTCGAGACTGGAGAATCCATCCACATCATCCGGCCGACCTGAGCGGCCGCCAATGGGACCAATCCTGGCTTCGGATGGTTAACCCGCAGTTAAGGACGAGGGAAAGTCGCGGTATTCGAGTAGCTTATCTGCCGTTTCTCACGCACCCGGCGCGAAACGGCCACGCTCCCGGTCCCGCCACTCGCGGGGACGGATGAATGTGCCTGCCCACAGGCCCTTGCGCTCCAGGCGGGCGCCAGCCTCGTCGATCAAGTAGGATCCGTAGGAAACAGCCTGTCCATTGGCCACCATGGCGCGACCAAGATCGACGCCATCAACGCGACAGACGGCGACGGTCCGGCCGAACCGGTCGATGTCGCGCCGCTCGCATGTGACGACCTGTCCGGCGATCAGGGCGGTGAGATGGCGCGCTGCCTCTCGGCCACATTGAACTTCCCGGTTGTCGCGCGTGCAGCGCTGGAAAAGTTCCGGTGCATCGACCCCGTGCAGCCGGACCTCTGTGCCGCCGACCATCAGGCTGTCGCCATCGATGATGCGGGCGTGGCCGGTGATGTGTGGGCGCACCGGCACGCGGTTCAGCACATAGGCCGCAATCGTTGCGCCGACGATCAGACACGTCAGCAGCACAAATGCAAAACCACGGTTCGGGCGCAAGCTATCGGAACGCCACGGGGCCGGCCGTGGGAAGCGGCGGAACGTCTGGGACACGATCTTCACCTTTCGTTCACCATGTACTTCGACCGGTCGTTAATCAACTTCTGCCACGTTTCACCACAATTGGTATTGCGTGATGAAGGGGTGCGCTCGAATGAGCGTGGAGGTTGTGGGCGAGCCCCTCGGCGATCGGCAGGCGGAACGTGCCGAGCGGCAGGCCCAGAGCCGCAAGCGCGTCGTGCGGCAGGTTCGCGATGCCCGCGAGCGTCTGACATCGACCACCGGCACGCGCCGCTCGTTCGAACTCGAACTGATGCGCGTCTATGCGCAGAACAAGGTCTCGGCAGCGCTTGCCGTGGTGCTGCTGGCGATAGCGGTTGGATGGGTCGCCTCCTGGATCACCAATCCGATCATGGGCGCGCTCGGCGCCGGTACCGTTCTTGTCATGCATGCCTTCGTGGTGTTGCTGGCGCGCGGATTCCTCAAGGTCGATGCGGAAAAGGTCGACCTGCGCTCCTGGCGCATCCGCTTCGTGCTCGCCGAGACGCTGATCGGGCTCGCCTGGGTGCTGGCATTGACCACGGTGATGAAGACCGATCAGCCGGAAGCCAATACGTTCCTGCTCGTCGGCATGCTGATCATCATTGCTGTCTCGGCCATGATCGGTTCCACGTTGCCGGCCGCCGTGCTCGCGTCGTCCTTTCCTGTCGGCACGCTGGTCATCACCTATTTCATCCTCGTTCATGGGGTCAAAGGTGCTCTGTTGGCGACCATGGCTGGCGGCACCCTGCTGTTCTTTGCCATCATCGCCACGCGCCTCTACCAGACCAACCTTGCGACCATCGAGGCGCGCGCCGAGAAGGATGCGCTGTTTGGCGAAGTCGAAACCGCCAAGGCCAATTCGGACGAGGCCCGGCGCAATGCCGAAATGGCCAATATCGCCAAGTCGCGTTTCCTTGCCCAGATGAGCCATGAGCTGAGGACGCCGCTCAACGCCATCCTCGGCTTCTCCGAGGTGATGAAGGGCGAGATGTTCGGCCCCCACTCCTCGCCCCAATATGCCGAATATGCCAACGACATCCACTCGTCCGGCCAGCATCTGCTGTCGCTGATCAACGAAATCCTCGATCTTTCGCGCATCGAGGCCGGCCGCCACGAGCTCAACGAGGAGGCCTTGACGCTGGCCTATGTCGTCGAGGACTGCCACCACCTCCTGAAGGTGCGCGCCAAGAACAAGGGGGTGACGATCGTTGAGCGGTTCGAGCCCGACATGCCGAAGCTGTGGGCCGACGAACGGTCGATCCGCCAGATCGTGCTGAACCTCATGTCGAATGCCATCAAGTTCACACCGGCCGGCGGCGAGATCAGCCTGAAGGTTGGCTGGACGGCATCAGGGGGACAGTATGTGTCGGTGAAGGACACTGGCCCCGGTATTCCGGAAGAGGAAATCCCGATCGTCCTGTCGAATTTTGGCCAGGGGTCCAACGCCATCAAGTCGGCGGAGCAGGGCACGGGCCTCGGTCTGCCAATCGTCCAGGGGCTGGTGGCCATGCATGGTGGCACCTTTGCCCTGAAGTCGACCGTGCGTGTCGGCACCGAGGTTGTCGTGACGTTTCCAGCCGAGCGGGTCATGGAGGCTCTGCCGGCCATTGCCAGCCCCTCGATGGAGCCAGTCGGTGACAGCACGCCGATCGCTTTGGAGGTCGAGCCGCAGCAGGCGCAGAAAGTGTCTGCGCTCCGCCGACGCCTGTTCGGCGCTGGGGTTTAAGAGCACCGAACCGGTCTCTCGGGTGGTTTGACAGGGTCTCCCCCGAACACGATGGTTACGTCCGGCGAGGCCCTTCACAAGAACCTCCGGCACCATCTGGGAAGAGACACGAATGAAGCTTTACGACACGCAAGTCGCGCCCAATCCTCGCCGCGTCCGGGTCTTCATGGCCGAGAAGGGGATCGAGATCGAACGGGTGCCGGTCGATCTCGGCAAGATGGAGCAGAAGAGCGCCGAATTCACAGCGCTCAACCCCCGCCAGCGAACGCCGGTGCTGGAACTGGATGATGGCACCAGGCTCTGCGAGTCCGTCGCCATTTGCCGCTATCTCGAAGCCATCCACCCTGAACCGAACCTTTTCGGCCGCACGCCGTTGGAGATCGGTGAGATCGAGATGTGGAACCGCCGGATGGAGCTTGATCTGCTCGCCACGATTGCCGGCGCTTTCCGCCACTTGCACCCGGCCATGGCCGACATGGAGGTGCCGCAGGTGAAGGAGTGGGGCGAGCGCAACAAGGCGCGGATCGTTGGCGAACTGACCTTCCTGGATCAGCACCTGAAGGGCCGGGACTTCATCGCGGCCGGGCGCTTCACCAATGCCGACATCACCGGGATGATCGGGATCGATTTCCTGCGTCCGACCCGTGTGGCGATCCCGGACGAATTGGTCGATCTTCGGCGGTGGCACGCGGCCGTGTCATCCAGGCCGAGCGCCAAGGCCTGAGGGCATGGAGGATCTGGCCGCGCTCGAACGGGCGATCGCGGCCTGCCGGATCTGCGTCGAGCAGCCGTTGCGCCAGCCGCTGCCCCACGAACCGCGCCCGGTTGCCTGGCCCTCGTCGACGGCGCGGATCATGATTGCAGGCCAGGCGCCGGGCCTGCGGGTTCACGAATCCGGCTTGCCGTTCAACGACGCTTCGGGCGATCGGTTGCGGGCCTGGATGGGGATCGATCGGGATACCTTCTATGATCGCAACCGCATTGCCATCGTGCCGATGGGTTTCTGCTTTCCCGGTTATGACGCCAAGGGCGGCGACCTGCCACCTCGGCTCGAATGCCGGATCGCCTGGCACGATCGCCTGATGGCGAGCATGCCGCGCGCTGACCTCATTCTGGCGATCGGGGCGACAGCTCAGGCCTATCATCTGGACCGTCTGGGCCTGGGGCACCTCCGGGAGAAGACCCTGACGGCGACCGTCGCGAACTGGCAGGCGATCTTCGGCGCACGGACAGAGCCTGCGGTCCTCGTCATGCCGCACCCGTCCTGGCGCAATACCGGCTGGCTCAAGCGGCATATGTGGTTCGAGAGCAATCTGCTGCCGGTCTTGCGACGGGAAATAGCGCTTCGGTTGTGATCTGTATCAACACCACCGCGCCAAACGCCGCTTGTATTCGCGACCTGTTCACGCGACAAAACGTTACATTCGGAATTGGGGGGCGAGCCCGTCCGTTTGGACATCGCGTGAGGAGACCTTCATGGTCCGTCGGTTCATCGGGCTGCTTGCAGCCGCGGTGGTGACAGCTTTCACTGCCTTACCGGCCATGGCCGAGACCCGCGTTGCGCTGGTTCTCGGGTCTGGCAATTACAGCACCAATCCCATGGCTGGTGCGCTCAATGATGCCGGCCTGATTGCCCAGACGCTGAGAGATCTGGGTTTTGCCACGGTCGAAGGGGCAGACCTGCCCCAGGCCGAACTGCGCCAGGCCATAGCCAGCTTCATGGCCAAGGTGCGCGAGGCAGGCCCCGATTCCATCGCTTTCGTCTATGTCTCAGGCCTCGGTCTGCAGCATGACAGCGAAAGCTACCTCATCGCGGCCGATACTGCAGTCGAGCGCGAGTCTGATATTCCGATCGGCGGCATTCGCATTCTCGACATCACCCGTGCGCTCGCGGCGATCCCGAGCAAGGCCAAGGTGGTTCTGCTGGATCTGTCGCGCGAACATCCCTTCGCCAATGTCGGCCAGCCGGTGCGCCCCGGCATCGGCGTCATCGACGGAGCGCCCGGCATGCTGATCACGTCTGCTGCCGCCCCCGGTGCGATGTCATCTCCAACCGACACGGCCTATGGCCGCTTCGCTCTCGCCCTCTCCGAGCAGCTTCGGGAACCGGGCGTCGCGATCAACGAACTGATCGCCCGGGCGCGCCTGCGCGTCCATCAGCAGAGCAACGGTCGCGACACGCCATGGGAGGTCTCGAGCCTCCAGCCCCCCGTGCCGATCCTCACCGAGCGGCCGGACAACACGTCGACCGGGTCAACGCCGCAGCCGCTGGCCGAGCGTCCGCCCGAAAGCCTTTCGATCGAGGAGGCCTATGCGCTCGCCATCGAGCGGGACACGATCCAGGGCTACCAGGTCTTCCTGCGCGCTTATCCCGACGGGCCGCTGGCCCTGCGCATCAAGCGTCTGCTGGCAGCCAAGCGCGAGGCTGTCGTCTGGCGCCAGACGCTCCGCGTCAACTCGCCGGAAGGCTACTGGACCTATCTGCGGCGCTATCGCAACGGCCCGCACGTAGCCGAGGCCCGTTGGCGCCTCGAGCGGCTGTCGGCGCCCGTCGCGCCGCCGCCGACATTCGCCGAAGTCGTCTATGACGATATCCCGCCGCCCTTGCCGATGATCGAGGTCATCGACGATCCCGGCTATTGGGAGCCGGCACCGGCTGCCTTCTATGACGAAGTGGTGCTCGCGCCTGTCTATCTCGGGCCGCCGCTTGCTCCCTTGTGGGCCTTGCCGCCGCCGCCTCCGCCGGTCTGGGGCTACCTGCCCGTGGTGGGCGTTGCGGCAGCCGTGGTCGCGGTTCCGTTCATCCTACCACGCTTCGTTCGCCGTCCCGTGGCACCCGTGGTGCTGACGCCCCAGGGTGGACCGCGCTTTGGTGCCCCCGGGGGCGTCCGGCCCTTCGCACCGAACAATCCCGGTGGCCGTGCTCTGCCTGGCTCCGCCGGCGGCAATGCACTGCCTGGAACTGGACGGCCTCAATTGGGCGGTCCGCAATTCGGAAACCGTGGCCCGACCGGTATTGCTCCGAGCGGGATCGCGCCGAACCCGGGCAACCAGGGCGTTGGCGGCAAGCCGCTCTCCGGTCAGGGCAATCCCGGTTTCGGCAATGCCGGCCGTGGGATTGGTCCCGGCATAGGGAACCGTGGTCCCAACCTCGGCAACCGGGGCCCCAATTTCGGAAATCGCGGCCCGAACATCGGTAGCCGCGGAGCGGACTTCGGTAACCGCGGTCCGAACGTCGGAAATCGTGGTCCCAACATCAACAACCGTGGTGGTTTCAACGGTCGGCCAGGGGGCTTCAATCCGGGTCTTGGACGCTCGGGAGGCGGGGCGCCTGTCGTCCGCTCGTTCCAGCCCCCGCGGCAGACCTTCCAGCCCAGGGTTCAGGCTCCGCCGCGCCAGACCTTCTCGGCCCCGCGCCAGTCGTTTCAGGCGCCACGCCCGAGCTTCACGGCGCCGCGCGCCGCTCCGAACAACCAGCGCCGGCGGTTCTGACCGCCGCCGGCCCGCTGGCTTTCCAACAGAAAGGCCGCGGAGTGATCCGCGGCCTTTCTGTTTGCCGATATGGCAGCGCGAGGCTGCTTGAGGCCTACTTGCGCTCCAGCCTGGCGAACAGGCTGGACGTGTCCCAACGGCCGCCCCCCATGGCCTGCACTTCGCCGTAGAACTGATCCACCAGGGCCGCGACCGGCAAGGTCGCGCCATTGCGGCGAGCCTCGGCGAGGCAGATGCCGAGATCCTTGCGCATCCAGTCAACTGCAAAGCCATAGTCGAACTTGTCGATATTCATCGTCTTGTGGCGGTTTTCCATCTGCCACGAACCGGCGGCGCCCTTCGAGATCACGTCAACCAGCTGCTCGATGTCGAGACCCGACTTGCGCGCGAAGTGAAGGCCTTCCGCCAAACCCTGGACAACGCCTGCGATGCAGATCTGGTTGACCATCTTGGCAAGCTGTCCGGCACCTGCAGGGCCGAGACGCCGGCACGCGCGTGCGAAAGCTGCAATCACCGGCTCCGCGGCAGCAAAATCGGCCTCGTCGCCACCGCACATGACGGTGAGAACACCATTCTCGGCTCCCGCCTGTCCACCCGACACCGGCGCATCGACAAACCCGAGGCCGAGCGCCTTGGCCTTGCCATGCAACTCGCGCGCGACGTCCGCGGATGCCGTGGTGTTGTCGACGAAGATCGCTCCCTTCTTCATGGCGGCGAGAGCGCCATCGGGACCGATGGTGACCTGGCGCAGATCCTCGTCATTGCCAACGCAGCAGAACACGAAATCCTGGCCACTTGCCGCTTCCTTCGGTGTGCGGACCGCAGTTCCGCCGAATTGCTTCGCCCATGCCTCTGCCTTGGCGAAGGTCCGGTTGTAGACGGTGACCTCGTGGCCGCCCTTGACCTTGAGGTGGCCTGCCATGGGAAAGCCCATGACGCCGAGACCGAGAAACGCGACTTTTGCCATGGCTTTGACTCCGAATGGGAACTGGAAGGAGGCCTAACTTCCTCGTCGCCGACGCTAGGTCAAGGGGAGGAGCGAATGTGGAGAGCCTGCCGGCCCCATCTGAGCACATTGCGATGCATTCTTGTTGGTGCAGGCATGCGCGGCGCTGGTATGCGCGGACGAAATGTGGTTTCCTCAACGGCAACGGTTCCGCAGCGAGCCGTCCAATAAAGCTTTCCCTGGGAGACACGCTGATGCAGCGCCGAAATTTCATAAAGACCGCCGCGGTCGCCACCGCCGCAAGCGTGGTTGCCGCACCGGCCATCGCCCAATCTGCGCCCGAACTGAAGTGGCGCATGACGTCGAGCTTCCCGAAGTCGCTCGACACGATCTATGGCGCAGCCGAGGTGTTCTCCAAGGCGGTTGCGGACATGACCGACAACAAATTCCAGATCCAGGTCTTCGCCGCCGGCGAAATCGTCCCTGGATTGCAGGCCATGCAGGCGGTGCGCGACGGAACGGTCGAAGCCTGCCACACGGCCTCCTATTATTATGTTGGTATCGACCCGACCTTCGCATTCGGCACGGCTGTGCCGTTCGGGCTCAATTCGCGCATGCAGGACGCCTGGCAGTTCCAGGGCGGGGGCATGGAGCTGATGAACGAGTTCTACGGCAAGCATAACATCCACGCGATTCCCTGCGGCAATACGGGCTGCCAGATGGGTGGCTGGTTCCGCAAGGAGATCAAGACCGTCGCCGATCTGAACGGCCTTAAGATGCGCATCGGCGGGTTCGCTGGCCGGGCCATGCAGAAGCTCGGCGTCGTGCCACAGCAGGTCGCCGGCGGCGACATCTATCCGGCGCTCGAAAAGGGCACGATCGATGCGGCCGAGTGGGTCGGTCCTTATGACGATCAGAAGCTCGGCTTCAACAAGGTGGCGCCGTTCTACTATTACCCCGGCTGGTGGGAAGGTGGGGCCATGCTCCACAACTTCATCTCGAAGGCGAAGTGGGAAGCGCTGACGCCGGCCTACAAGGCGATCGTGTTCAACGCCGCGCATCATGCCAACACCTGGATGCAGGCGCGCTATGATGCGCAAAACCCGGCGGCTCTCCGCCAGCTGGTGGCTGCCGGCACACAGCTCCGCCCCTTCACGCTTGAGGTGATGGAGGCCTGCCTGAAGGCGGCAAACGAGGTCAATGCCGAAACCTCGGCCACCAATGCCGACTTCAAGAAGATCCTGGACGCGACCGCAGCTTTCCGCGGCGAGCAGTACCTTTGGTGGCAGGTTGCCGAATACACGTTCGACACGTTCATGATCCGCTCGCGCGCCCGCGGCTGATCTCCGTTCCCTGCGCTTTCCAAACACGTACGAGGCCCGGCAGATCCTCTGCCGGGCCTTTATCTTTCCGGACATCGGCTAGGCTAAAGGCGTGCTGCGCGGTTGCGAGCGAGCAGGACCGCCCGGCAATGCCATCGAAGTGGTGACAGCGGCCGCGGCGCGCGATTGCGGGCCGATCGCCAGCTCAACGACGAAAAAGGCCCCCGGCAGATGTGCCGGGGTCCTTTTGCTTGCATGAGATCAGTTGCGCGGTGCGGCCGGTGGCTCGAGGCCGGGCGGCGGGCCGCCGAGGCCCGGCGGCGGACCGCCGAGACCGGGCAATCCGCCTGGCGTGTCGAAGCCGGGCAGGCCGCCGATGCTCGGCAATTCGATGCGGATCTCCACCTTGGATGGATCCACCTGCGGCCCTGTCGCCTTGTAGTGCATCACCATCTGCGGGAACGTGATGACCAAGCCGACCATGATGCACTGGATCACCACGAACGGCACAGCGCCCCAATAGATCTGCATCGTCGTGACCGGTTCCATGGTCTTGCCGGTGACACGATCAGTGTAGGGCTCTGCTGGCGCGACCGATCGCAGGAAGAACAGCGCGAACCCGAAGGGCGGATGCATGAAGCTCGTCTGCATGTTCACGCCCAGAATGACGCCGAACCAGATGAGATCAATGCCGAGCTTCTCCGCTGCCGGACCTAGCAGCGGAACCACGATGAAGGCCAGCTCGAAGAAGTCGAGGAAGAAGGCGAGCAGGAACACCATGACGTTGACGAAGATCAGGAAGCCAACCTGGCCGCCCGGCAGCGAGACCAGCAGATGTTCGACCCAGATATGACCGTTGACGCCATAGAACGTCAGCGAGAACACGCGCGCGCCGACCAGGATGAACAGCACGAAGGCCGACAGCTTGGCGGTGGATTCACTGGCCTGCCGCACAAGGTCCCATGACAGGCGCTTCTTCATGATCGCCAGTATCATGGCGCCCGCGGCGCCCATTGCGCCACCTTCCGTTGGGGTGGCGAGGCCGATGAAGATCGTGCCGAGCACTAGGAAGATCAGCCCGAGCGGCGGCACCATGACGAAGGTGACCTGCTCCGCGATGGGCGAGACGAGCTTCAGGCCACCGAAGCGTTCGACAGCGCCCACGAACACCGCATAGAGCAGGCCCGCCGTGATGGCCTCGACCACAAGCGACCAGGTGCTGAATCCGGATTGCTTGAGGAAAAAGTACACGGCCAGCGTCGCGGCCGTGACGAGGACGGTCAGGATGAAGCGCGTGGACCCGAAATAATAGTTGAAGACCACCGCGACGAACGCGACCAGCACCGCCACCGACATGGTGAGGATAACGAAGTCCGCGCCCGCACCCACGGCCGTCTGCTTCAGGATGAAGACGCCGACGGCACCGGCATAGAGGACGAGCACGCCGAGCTTCCAAGTGCCGCGCTTGCCGTCATCCTGCTTGTAGAGGATCGCATCGAGCGGCAGGCCAGGAGCGGCCTTTGGCGCGAGCATGGTCACAAGGAAGATGTAGACCGCATAGAGCAGCGACAGGACAAGGCCCGGCACGAAGGCGCCTTCGTACATGTCACCGACCGAGCGGCCGAGCTGGTCGGCCATGACGATCAGCACCAGCGAGGGCGGGATGATCTGCGCGAGAGTCCCCGAGGCGGCGATCACGCCGGATGCGACGCGGCGGTCATAGCCGTAGCGCAGCATGATCGGCAGCGAGATCAGGCCCATCGAGATGACGGATGCCGCCACGACACCAGTGGTTGCCGCCAGCAGTGCGCCGACGAAGATCACCGCATAGGCAAGACCACCTTTGATGGTACCGAACAGCTGCCCGATCGTGTCGAGCAGGTCTTCCGCCATGCCGGAGCGCTCGAGGATAAGGCCCATGAAGGTGAAGAACGGGATCGCCAGCAGCGTCTCGTTGTTCATCACGCCGAAGATGCGCTCGGGAAGAGCCTGCAGGAAGTTCGGCTGGAACAGCCCCAGTTCGATGCCGATGATGGCGAAGAACAGGCCGTTGGCGGCGAGTGCGAGGGCGACGGGATAGCCGAGCAGCAGGAAGAACACGAGGGCGACGAACATGACCGGGGCCATGTTCTCACGCAGGAAGCCGCCGACACCGCCGGCTGCGAGAGCCGGCTCGGCAGAGAGCGTGAGGATCAGAAGCGCTGCGCAGAGTGTGGCAGCCGCGCCCGAGAGGATGCGAGATAGGGTCAAGGCAGGTCTCCCGGAACGCGTCACTTCTTGGCCGATTCGATCAGGCCGTCGGCCTTTGCTTGCTCCAGCAGGCGTTGGGCTTCAGCCTCGACCATCTCGTGATGGCCTCCGCCATGCACGTCCTCGAGCTTGCCCTGCATGATGGCGATGCGCTTGATCAGTTCGCTGATGCCCTGGATCAGAAGCAGGGCAAATCCAACGACGACCAGCAGCTTGGCCGGCCAGACCACGAGGCCGCCGGCATTCATCGATTGCTCGTTCTGCAGGAACGACTTCAGAAAGAACGGCCAGCTGTCGATCAGGATGAGGATGCACAGCGGCATCAGGAACAGGGTGTGCCCGACAATGTCGATGATATTGCGGGTGCGCCGCGACAGGTGGCTGTTCACCACATCGATCCGGATGTGCTCGTTGGCGAGCAGCGTCCAGCCTGCGCACAGCAGGAACACCGCACCGAACAGGTACCATTGCAGCTCGAGCCAGGCATTGGACGAGGAATTGAACACCTTGCGGACCACGGCATTGCCGGCCGAGATGACGACGGCCGCGAGGATCAGCCAGCTGATCGTCTTGCCGATCCTGGTGTTGACCGCATCGATCGCGCGGCTGATGGAAAGAAGTCCGCCCATTTGTGCCCGGCTCCCTGCAATGAGTTCAAATACGGGAAACCGTCGGCGAACGCGCGCGCGCATCCTCCCATGGCATACGCCCCGGGCCAGCCCCGGGACATGTGAGACATCGAGAGAGCGAAGCACCGCGGCCGTGCGTCAGCCGAGACCCCGTGCCCGTCGCGCGCCTTGCAGCTGCGGCAGGCGTTTCCCCCTCTGTCTTTCCCCTTTGCGGCGTCGCGGTTGTTGGTGCGATCGCCTCCGGCCCGAAAGCCGCGGCTTCTCTATGCCACGGCTGCGCGCGGCACAATAGCCGGGTACGGGGCGAATCCAACAAAAAGGCCGCTCCAATGTTGCGACATCAGGGCTCGTGGGCACTTCGTGCGCAATTTTTGGCAAGCAGATCTTTGCGGCCGGAGTGGTCAGCGCTCAAGGCGGGGCGTTGGCCGCTTCTTGTTCCGGCGTCCTGATGCGCTGGCGGACGCGTTCGCGATGCAACGTGTAGAGGCCGGCGCCAACGATCAGCCCAATTCCCATCCAGCTCGCGCCGTCGGGCCAGACGCCGAACACCGTGATGCTCGACAGGATGCCCCAGACCATGACGCTGTAGCGGAACGGCGAGATCAGGGAGACCTCGACGCCGCGAAAGGACTGGATCATCGCGAAGTTCCCGATGACGAGCACGATCGATGCGGCAAAGAGATAGAGAACGTGGGTCAGCGTCGCAGGCGCCCAGCCCTGGAACGGGATCATCGCGGCGGCGAACAGGCCGACAGCGGAACAGGTCGAGAGCGTCACCACCATGGTCGGAATACGCGGCGGGATGAACCGTGTGACGATGTCGCGCACTGTGCAGAACAACACGCTGATCAGCGCAAGCGCGGTTGCGCTCCCGGCGACAAAGCCCTCGCCACCCGGCTTGACCACCAGCAGCATGCCGACAAATCCCGCGACCACTGCCGACCAGCGGCGCCAGCCGACATGTTCCTTGAAGATCGGGCCTGACACCGCGGTGATCAGGAGCGGCGTCAGCAGGAAGATCGCCGTGATGTCGGCGATCGGCATGCTCGGCAATGCCGTGATGAACAGGAATGCGACGATGGCTTCCAGCACAGCTCGCGACAGGACGAGCGGCGAAAGGATGCTGCGGGCCTGAGCGAGCAGTCCGGATGCTGCCATCCAGCCGATGACCAGCACGATCGCGAAGCCGTTGCGGATGGCGATGATCTCGCCGGAGGGCAGATCCTCGGCGACAATCTTGACCAGCGTATCATTGGTCATGAAGCAGGCCATCGCCGTCACCATGGCAATGATGCCGCGGCGGTTGTCGGCGGCCGTTGCAGCTGGCAGCGAGAAGGACATTCGGGGAGCCCGGTTGGCGGGAGAGGCCGCGTCAGCCGTTCAGGCGCGACAGGCTGAACAATCCGATGTCATGGCGAGTGGTCCCGTCGATGGCGAGATCGGCAAGCACCTCTCCCATCACGCTGGCGAACTTGAACCCGTGGCCCGAGCAAGGCGAGGCAACCACCACCTGGGGGACACCTGGCAGGCAGTCGACAACGAAATGCTCGTCGGGAGTGTTGGTGAACAGGCACGCCTTGAGGGCCATGGTGGCGCCATCAGCGCCGGGAAACACCTCGCGCACGACCTGGCGCAGCGCGGCCTCGTCATCCGCCGTCGGCTCGCGCGAGAGGGTGTCGGCATGGCCGAGCTGACGGAAGTGGTGATAGAGCCCGATCTTGAAGCCGGGAACGCCGAAGACCGGAAACTGATAGCAGCGCGCGCTGGGGGCATCGACGATCGAGACGGGGAGGGCGCCCAACGCGAAGTGCTGAGGTTCCTTAGGCTGGAACCAGCCGAGCACCTGGCGTTCCGGAACGGCCTTGCCGGCAAGGGCCGGGACATGGTCGGCAATCCAGGCGCCGGTGGACAAGATCAATCGTCCGGCCTCGTAGGTGCCCTTCGTCGTGCGCACGCGCACGCCACCGCCGGCGGTTGGCTCCCAGTCGACAATTGCCTCGCGTGCGCGGATGTCGGCGCCTGCAGCCATTGCCATGGTGGTCTGGGCGACGATCGCCCGCTCGCTCATCACGAAGCCCGCATCGGCCTGGTAGTTGCCGACATAGTGGTCTGGAAGGCGGAAGGCGGGGAAGCGCCGCATGATCTCGCGAGCATCGAGCAGTTCGTGAGGCAGGTCATGGGCCCGGCACGCGGCGAGCGAGCCGGTGACGACCGAACTCTCGGCCGGTCCGGCATCCACGCCGCCGGTCACATAGAGCAATTGTTCGCCAAAGCGCTGTTCGGTCTCACGCCAGAGCTGATAGGCGCGGCGCAGCAGCGGCACATAGGAGGGATGTTCGAAATAGGCCAGCCGGATGATCCGGTTGATGCCGTGTGACGATCCCATCGCATGGGGAATATCGAAGCGCTCAAGCCCGAGCACTTTTTGGCCACGGCGGGCGAGCTGCAGGCAGGCCGCCGAACCCATGCCGCCGACACCGGCGACGATGACATCGAAGTTGGGCACGCGGTGCTCCGGTCGTTTCATCCCGTGCATGAGCTACCGCTGCTGCGGCCGCCCGTCGAGCCATAGTTCGGCAAAGCTGCTGCTCGCGGCCAGCCGAAGTCAGCTCAATAGCCGCCGCGTTGATTGTAGCTGCGCTGGATGTCCTGGTTGATCAGGTCATAGACCGCGGTCTCCGGCGTCCGCTGCGAGGCCATCAACGACAGCGTCATGGCGAGGTCGGCGCCAAGGGCGACAGTGAGCGCCAACAGCCACATGCGGGTGGATGTCAGCACCTTGACGGACTGCGCGAGGCGTCCTGGCTCGGCAGTCGCCGGAGCGACCGGAGCGCTCTCGACAAGGACAGCTTCCTCGAAGGTCGGCCGGTAGCAGCCAGGAACCAGCCGGATGCGCAACACATTCGCAGCGCCCGGGCCATCGTAATAGAGATCGAGCGCGTTGCGCAGGCGCATCGCCGCCACACGCACTGTCGAATCGCGATCCGGATTGAAGTTCGGGTTGCGGCCGAGGGCCTCGACCGCGATCGTATAGGCCTTGATCGACCGGCCATCGCCAGCGAGCGTCCGCTCGACCACATAGGTCAAAATCCTGGCGAGCAGGCTGCCTTCGGGGACGAAGGGCGAAAGAAGGATGCTGCGCAGCTCGGCCCGGATAGCAACGGGATCGAGCTGCGACATGGATGAACGGGTCATCGAGGTCGCCTCAAAAACATAAAACCGGAGCGCCGCTGCTCCGGTGTTTGGCCTATGGGAATGCGGGTGCTGGCCTGAACTGCGGGAAACGTTCGACGCAACGGCGTTCAGGCCTCTGCGTTGGAGGGCATACGCCTTCGGAATGTGGCGAAAAAAAGAACGCGAAGAGGTCAGCGTGCAAATCTGATCCGCATAGAGAACTATGCTTGCGCAATATTGCGTCCTTACGGATCTTCCCTTGCGCAACTTCCGGAAAGATTGCGTGTATTACCCCCCGGTCGTGCTCATGTGACGGGTGACAGAGGGCCGGTTGGTGCGGCGGTCGATAACGAAATCGTGCCCTTTGGGCTTGCGCGAAATTGCCTGGTCGATCGCGGAATAGAGCAGGTCGTCGGCTTCGGAAGCCCTGAGCGGGGCTCTCAGGTCGGCGGCATCATCCTGGCCGAGGCACATGTAGAGCGTTCCGGTGCACGTGATTCGCACCCGATTGCAGCTTTCGCAGAAATTGTGAGTCATCGGCGTGATGAAGCCGACGCGGCCACCGGTCTCGCTCACGGTGACGTAACGGGCGGGCCCGCCGGTCCGGTAGCTGCTTTCCTGAAGCGTCCAGCGGTCCATCAAGCGCGCGCGCACCACGGACAGCGGCAAATATTGATCGAGGCGCAGCGGCTCAATATCGCCGAGCGGCATGACCTCGATGAACGAGATGTCCATGCCCTTGCCATGGGCCCAGATGATCAGGTCCTCGATCTCGGCTTCATTGACGCCTTTCAGCGCAACCGCATTGATCTTCACGTGGATGCCGGCGGCGAGCGCTGCATCGATGCCGTCGAGGACATCCTGGAGATTGCCCCAGCGCGTGATCGTCCTGAATTTATCGGCGTCCAGCGTGTCCAGCGACACATTGATGCGCCGCACCCCGCAGGCGGCGAGGTCGGCCGCGTGGCGCTTCAGCTGGGAACCATTGGTGGTGAGCGTCAATTCGTCCAGCGCGCCGCTGTCGAGATGCCGCGATAGCGAGCGGAACAGCGTCATCACCTCCTTGCGCACCAGAGGTTCGCCGCCGGTCAGCCTGAGCTTGCGGGTGCCCTTGGCGATGAAGGCCGAACACAGCCGGTCGAGCTCCTCCAGCGACAGGAGATCCTTCTTCGGCAGGAAGGTCATGTTCTCCGCCATGCAATAGACGCAGCGGAAGTCGCAGCGGTCGGTCACCGACACACGCAGGTAGTCGATTGTCCGACCGAACGGATCGATCATCGGGGCCGGCTTGACGGTGACGCGGTTGAGCATGGACGCCTGCTATCCCATGGGCCGCCGGAAAACGCGCCGGCCTCGCCTCTATATTTAGGCTACCAAATCGACTTCGTCAGCCCTCCCGCCGTTGAAGATCGTCCGGGAACCGTCTACCTGTCGATCCACGCGAAATTCCGCCGGAATCAGGGGATGGCCATGGCCGAAGTCAGCGCGGTCGAAAGCGCGACCGGCAGGCACCATGCCTGGCCGACAGAGCTGCGGCTTGCGGCCGACAGGAGCCGCCTGACCGTGAGTTTCGACGATGGGCACATTTTCGCCCTTGATGCCGAATATCTCCGGGTGGAAAGCCCCTCGGCCGAGGTGCAGGGACATTCGCCATCGGAACGCAAGTTCATTGGCGGCAAGCGGGACGTTCAAGTGATCGGCATCGACCGCGTCGGGCATTATGCTGTCCGGCTCAGCTTTGACGATCTGCATTCATCGGGCATCTATTCCTGGGATTATCTGTATGAGCTCGGACGCGATCACGCCGTCATCTGGAACCGCTATCTTGAAGGGCTCGCCGCTGCCGGCGGCAGCCGAGACCGACAGCGGCGCTGAGGGCGATATCCTGAAGGCTCTCGCGGATCTGGCCGCCCAGCCGCACGCGCCCATCGACCGCTCGATCGATCCGCCATTGACCATGCCTGTTATCGCAGCCTCGGCGCCTGTTTCGCCGCCCGATGTGCCAGCATTCCTGGCTGGCCCGACCGTCGCCGCTCCGCCTGCCGAGCCGTCGGCCCCCACGCTTGGCCAAGTGTCGAGCGAAGCCGAGCCGGCCACTGAACCCTCGATTCCGCCGCTCGCCGCTGCCGGATCGGTAGAAACCCCGCTGCCGCCGAGCCCTGCCGTCGCCTATGACGAGCCGGCCCCGCCAGTCGTCACCGCACCATCCGTCCCACCCGTTTCCATCCCTGCGAAGAACACCGAGATCACCACGATGGTCCCCTGGATCACCACCAAGCAATTTACCGTCGACCTGTTTCCCTCCTGGACCAAGACGGAGGGCGACAAGGAGTGGAGCCTTGGCGCGGTGACGGTCAATGTCCCCGAGATCACCGCCAAGCTCGACCAGCTGATCGCCGACCTCAACGAGGATCAGTGGGAAATCAAGATGGTCGTGCCGCTCGACAAGAGCCTGACCTATCACGAGCACCAGAAGGTGGTGCGCCAGGGCAACCGCCGCGAGCCCGAGGCCGTTCTCGGCGCCTTTGGTCTCGGTTGGGCCGGCGGCACCACGTCGTCGCTGCTGGTTGTCTGCCAGCGCACGGAATGGCTCGAGCCGTCCGAATACAAGGCCCGGATCGATGCGCGGCGTTACAAGCTGGACGCCGAGGAGCGCCGCCGCGAGCGCGCGCTGATCCAGGAGCAGAACATGGGCGTCAACGCCAAGATCACGGCGGCCCAGAAGCTCCTGTCGGACCTCAAGACCAATGGCGTCGAGATCCGGAAGTCGGGCTTCCTGCGTGGCGAGAAATTCGTGGTCGGTGGTGTCGAATTCAGCAACCGCACAGAGGCCGAATCGGCGCTGGCCGCCAGGCTCGGTGAGGTCGAGGCCGATCTCGCCGCCCTGCCGAAGCAGCTGAAGCCGATGCCGCCCGAGCTCTGACCGATCAACGGTCGGAAACTGGCTGGTGGCCGGGTGTGTTCCCGCGCCGCGACCATTGAAGTCGGCGTAACGCGTGCTAGGCTCCCGGAATGAAGACAGCGACAAGCTGCATCCATTCCTCGGAGGAAACATGAAGACCGTTCTGTCCCGCCGCTCGGCCCTGGCGCTTGCCGGCGGCGCGCTGGCTACCCCCTTCGTCGGCAGCGAAGGCTTTGCCCAGGCCTACCCCGCCCGCCCCGTGACCGTGATCGTTCCGTTCGGTGCCGGCGGCTCAACCGACGTCATCGGCCGCATCGTGAGTGAGCGGCTGTCCGTCAAGCTCGGCCAGAGCTTCGTCATCGAAAACCGCGCCGGTGCCGGCGGCAATGTCGGCGTTGCCGCCTTGGCCCGTTCCACCAACGACGGCTACACGATCGGCATGACGACGATCGCCAATCACGGCATCAACCCGAACCTCTACGGCGAGCGCCTGCCGTTCAAGCCGCTGGACGATTTCGAGTTCCTGTCGCTGTCGTCGTCGCAGCCGAACTTCATGTGCATCCATCCGTCGATCCCGGCGCAGAACCTGCAGGAGTTCATCGCCTATCTGAAGGCCAATCCCGGCAAGGAGAATTTCGGCTCGTCGGGCATCGGCACGTCGATCCACCTGTCGGCGGAGCTGTTCATGCAGTTGACGGGAACCCGCCTGACTCATGTTCCGATGCGTTCTTCGGCTGCCCTCGTTCAGGCGCTGATCGGTGGCGAAGTGAAGCTCTCCTTCGACAATTTCACTTCGCCCTATCCGCACTACAAGGCCGGGACAATTCGTGGCCTGGCGGTTACCTCGCTGAAGCCGGCGAAGATCGCCCCCGAAGTGCCGGCACTGGCGAATACACTGCCGGGGTTCGACATCACATCCTGGAACGGCTTCGCCGCGCCAAAGGGCACGCCGAAGGAGATCTGCGACCGCCTGACCACGGCGATGCGCGAATTGCTGGCCGAGCCGGCGGTCGTGGCCCGTTTCGAGGAAATGGGCGCTGAATCGACTCCTTCGTCACCGGACGAGATGCGGCAGAAGTCGGTGTCGGAAATGGCCAAGTTCAAGGACATCATCCAGAAGGCCGATATCAAGCTGCAGAACTGAGACCGGCCGGCGGTCAGCTGATCTGCAGCGCCGGCTTCTTGCATTCAGGGCCCGCAAGCGTGATGGGATACATGTCCATCACGCTTGCGGGCCTTTCCATGACCGTTGGTCTCTTCTTCGCCACCCTTGCCGCGGCCATGATCTATGTGCTGACACCTGGTCCGGGCTTCCTCGCTCTCTTTGCACTGACGGCGCGTGAGGGCCGGCGAACCGCCACCCTGTTCGTCACCGGCCATCTCGTCGGTGATGTGCTCTGGGGCACGCTGGCGCTGGCCGGCCTCATCGGCGTAAGCCAATTGGGGCCGCTGCTGTTCGAGGCGCTTGGCATCTTCTGCGGGCTCTACCTCGTCTGGCTCGGGGGAAGGGCGATCCTCGCCCGCGAGGCCTCAGGGGCTTCCGTCATCGGCGGCGGCAGGCCGCTGGTCGCAGGTGCCCTGTTCGGCGTCACCAACCCCAAGGCCTATCCCGTCGCGGTCGCCATGTTCACCGTGCTGGTCGGCCATTATGCCGGCCTGCTGTCCTGGACCATGGCGCCCTGGATCATGGGCACGGCGATTATCGGCTATGTCCTCGCCGATATCATCCTGATCGCCATTGCCGGCTTGCCCGCGGTCCGGCGCTTCTTCCTCACCCATGGCCTCATCGTCACCCGCATCGTCGGCGTCACATTCGTGCTGTTTGGTGCGAAGTCGATCAGCGATGCGGTCCAGAGCTATCGCGCCCGGGCCTGACCTCTGCTAACGCCACGGGCATGACGCCCTTCGATCGCCTGTCGCCTGATCCCGCCCGCGCGGCGCTCATCCTCATCGCCGGCTTCACGGCGCTGCGCATCGCCTTCGCCGCGCTGCTCGGCTTCGGTGTCGACGAGAGCTACACGCTGGGACAGGCGCGCTTTCTGGCGCTGTCCTATTTTGACCATCCGCCGCTGCACATCTGGCTCGCCCATGCGTCGATGTGGCTCTTCGGCACGACCTGGGCCGTCCGCCTGCCGTTCATCCTGCTCTTTGCCGGCACGTCCTGGATGATGTTCCGCCTTACGTCCCGGCTGTTCGGCCCGCAGGCCGGCCTCTGGGCGACATTCTCTCTCAATGTCTCCGTCTTCTTCCTCGCCGCTCCCGGCACATGGATCGTGCCCGATGGCACGCTGCTGTTCTCCCTTGCCGCCGGCATGCTGGCGCTCGCTCGCCTGTTCTTCCCAACCGCAGGGGAGACGCCGTCGCCCTGGACCGCCTGGAGCGTCGCCGGCCTGTGCTTCGGCTTGGCCGGCCTCTCGAAGTACTCGGCCGTCTTCGTCATCGCGGGGCTGGCGATCTTCCTCCTCGCGACACCGCATCGCCGGTGGCTCATCCATCCCGCGCCCTATCTCGGCGCGCTTCTCGCCGCCCTCGTCGTGTCACCGGTCATCTTCTGGAACATCGGCAATGGCTGGGCTTCCCTGAAGTTCCAGGCGGCGCGCGGCGGCGGCGTCGGTTTCACGCCCTCGTCGTTCCTGCAGATGGTGGCGGGCCAGTTCGTTTGGCTCGCGCCCTGGGTCGCGGTCCCGCTCACCTATGCCGGCGTCGCGGCCATGGGCCGATGGTCCGAGCCGCGCCGGCTGTTCTGCCTGGCGCTCGCCTTGCCCTCGATCCTCTACTTCACGCTCCAATCGCTCTGGTCGGGTTGGGCCCTGCCGCACTGGCCCATGCCGGGCTGGTTCTTCGTCTTTCCGCTGCTTGGCCTGTGGCTCGCCGAGAACCCGGACGCCAAGCCCTCGCCGGCCGCTTGGGCGCGCTGGAGCGGCGCGCTGGCCGTGGCGCTGGCACTGGGGCTCGGCATCATCGGTGCGACCGGCCTTGCCACCCGCCTCGGTCTGCCCGTCCGCGCTGATCCGACCATCGATGCGCTGAACTGGACGGAGCTTCGCCCGCGCCTTCAGGCTCTGGGAGTTGGCCGCCCGGGAGGTCCGATCGTCGCCGCCCTGACATGGAACGAAGGCGGCAAGGTCGATCTCGTCGTCGGCGATATCGCGCCGGTCATCGTGCTGGGGCCGGATCCTCGGGGCTTTGCCTTCCGGCAGGACCAGCGCGCCTATTCCGGCCGAGACGCCATCGTCGTGGCGCTCGCCTCGACATTCCAGCGCCTTGGCGGTGGGCTCGACGGGCAGTTCGAGGTGCTGGGCGAGGCCGAGAATGCAACGGTCGACCGCATGGGCCGACCGGAACTAAGCCTTGTCCTTGTGCGGGCGAGGGGGCTGAAGTCGCTGACCCCAACCTCGCTCGCCCTGCGCTAGCGGCTTACTTGTCGATGCCGCCGAGCATCATCAGCTTCAGCTCGAGGAATTCCTCGACGCCGTGATGCGAGCCCTCGCGGCCAAGCCCCGATTCCTTGACGCCGCCGAAAGGCGCGACATCCACGCCGACCATGCCGGTATTGATGCCGACCATGCCGAATTCCAGCGCCTCGGCAACGCGGAAGATGCGGCCGATATCGCGGCCATAGAAGTAGCTGGCAAGGCCGAAGGGCTGGTCATTGGCGAGATGGATCACCTCGTCCTCGGTCTTGAACTTGTAGACCGGCGCGACCGGGCCGAACGTCTCTTCCTGGGTGACGATCATGTCCTTGGTCACGCCGGACAGCACGGTCGGCTCGTAGAAGGTCTGGCCGAGGGCCGAGCGCTTGCCGCCGGTCTCCACCTTGGCGCCCTTGGCGAGCGCATCCTCGACATGGCGCACCACCTTGTCGACGGCGGCCGCCTTGATCAGCGGGCCCTGGGTGACGCCGACATCGAAGCCATTGCCCACCTTCAGCTCGCGCACCTTGGCGGTGAACTTGGCGACGAATTCGTCATGGACGGTCTCGTGGACATAGAGCCGGTTCGCGCAGACGCAGGTCTGGCCCATGTTGCGATACTTCGACGCCATGGCGCCCTCGACCGCGGCATCGATATCGGCGTCATCGAACACGATGAAGGGCGCATTGCCGCCAAGCTCGAGGCCGACGCGCTTCACGGTGGAAGCGGCCTGCGCCATCAGAAGCTTGCCGACCGGGGTCGAGCCGGTGAAGCCGATGAAACGCACGGTCGGGTGCTCGCACCAGGTCTTGCCGATCGGGGCGGCATCGCCCGTGATGATGTTGAGGACGCCCGCCGGCAATCCGGCGCGATGGGCGAGTTCGGCAAGCGCCAGGGCGGTCAGCGGCGTCTCCGGTGCCGGCTTCACCACAGTGGTACAGCCGACAGCGATGGCCGGCGAGCACTTGCGGGTGATCATGGCGGCCGGGAAGTTCCACGGCGTGATGGCGGCGCAGACGCCGATCGGCTGCTTCTGCACGATGATGCGATGGTCCGGCCGGTGCGTCGGGATGACCTCGCCGTTCACCCGGCGGGCTTCCTCGGAGAAGAACTCGACGAAGGAGGCTGCATAGGCGATCTCACCCTTGGCTTCCGCCAGCGGCTTGCCCTGCTCGGCGGTCATGATGGTCGCGAGATCGTCGGTATTGGCGATCATCAGGTCGAACCACTTGCGCAGGATGTTCGAGCGCTCCTTGGCCGTCTTCTTCGACCAGAGCTTGAACGCGCGGTCGGCATGCTCGACAGCTTCTGCCGCTTCCTTGGCGCCGAAACGCGGCACCAGGGCGATGGTCTGTCCTGTTGCCGGGTTGATGATCGGGTCCACGCCCTTGCCGATCCACTCGCCGTTCACATAGCACTGCGACTTGAGCAGCGAGGGATCCTTCAGGGCGAGCGGAGCGGACGTCAGCGGAGCGTTCATGGATGGCCTCCATCGGGACAATCTGAGGGGCGTCTTCTAGCACTCCGCTTCCAGCCGAGCACTCCGTTTCACGCACGTCTGGCGCAACATCAGGTGACAATCAGCCGCCGCTTCGGCATGACGTGCTGACCTCTCCCGAAGAACCGGCAGCCCATCACCCATGACCGCACCCACCATCGTCTTCGATCTCGACGGCACGCTCGTCGACACCCACCCCGACCTGATCGGCACGCTGTCCTGGCTGCTCGAAGCGGAAGGGCTGGATCCCGTCGACCTCGAACAGGCCAAGAGCCTGATCGGGCACGGCATGAAGCCGATGATCGAGAAGGCCTTGAAGCTGCAGGGGCGGGGACTGGTGCAGGACGAGATCGAGGAGGTCTATGGCCGCTATGTCGTGGCCTACCGCCAGCGGATCGCCCGCGACAGCCGGCCCTTCCCGGGCATCGTCGAAGCCCTCGACATCTTCGCCGCCGAAGGCATGACGCTCGCGGTCTGCACCAACAAGCTGCATGCGCTGGCAGTACAGTTGCTGGAAGAGCTTGGCCTCGCCAGCCGCTTTGCCGCCATCACCGGCCAGGACACGTTTGCCGTGCGCAAGCCCCACCCAGACCACCTCCTCCTGACCATCAAGCAGGCCGGCGGCGACCCCGAGCGCGCCATCATGGTCGGCGATTCCGAGCCGGATATCCGGGCTGCGCAGGCAGCGAAGGTACCCGTGATTGCCTTTTCAGGAGGCTATACGGCAATACCGCTCATCGACATGGCGCCGACCCTCATCCTCGACCATTACGACGGCCTGCCTCAGGCCGTCCGCAACCTGCTGGCACAGGGCGGGACACGCTGACGGGTGCAATGGCTCGTGGTCTGCACCACATGGTCGTGCCGTTAAGGCAAGGTTTACCATGACGGACTAACCTCCCCGCGCAATGGAACGGTGAATCCGACCGACCCGTGGAGGGGATAACCCATGGCATTCGGTCTGAAGTGGACCAGGAAGCGACCCATTCCGACCGGCGAGCCAGTTCAGGCCGCATCGCATGGTGACGCGGTCGAGATCGCCCGGTTGAAGGCGGAAATCGCCCAGGTCCGCGACACGATCGATCTGGTCGAGTCCGACCTGATGAAGGTCATCGGCGACGTATCCGCCTCCACCCATGACGTCCACGAGGGCACGGTCGCGGCATCGCGCGCGCTCTCCGCGATCCGCGAGCGCTCCCGCTCGCTTGACCGGCTTGCCTCCAGCGCCTCCGAGAACGGTCGGCAATTGGCCGCCGCGACCGAGGAATTCGCCCAGAGCGCGCGCGAGATCGGCGGTCAGGTGCGCCACGCGACCCGGCTCACCGAGACGGCGATCGTTGCGGCGGATGCGGCCTCGACCAGCGTCGATGGTCTGCGCAGTTCTTCGGCCGAGATCGACGAAGTGGTCGGCCTGATTGCCAAGATTGCCCGCCAGACCAACCTGCTGGCGCTCAATGCAACCATCGAGGCGGCACGCGCCGGCGAACTCGGCAAGGGCTTCGCGGTCGTGGCCACCGAGGTGAAGATGCTCTCCCAGGAGACCCAGCGCGCCACCGACGAGATCGCCCGGCGCATCGGCAAGCTTCAGGCGGACAGCCAGGCCTCGATCGTCGCTGTCCAGGACATTGCCGGCGCTGTCGAGGCCATCCGTCCGGTCTTCGAGCAGGTTGCTGGCGCGGTCGACCAGCAGATCGAGACCATTGGCGACCTGTCGCAATCGGCCACGGAGACGTCGCGGTTCATCGAGACGGTCTCGACCGGCGCCAGCGCCATCGATGCGGCGGCGCACGAGGCCGAGGAGACGTCCCACGCGGCCGATCTCGCGGGCCAGCGCGCCGGCGAGCTGTCAGAGAAGCTCAGGTCGCGCTTCACCATCTTCCTGCGCCAGTCCGAGATCGGCGATCGCCGCCGGTTCGACCGCTTGCCTGCCGATATCGCGGTCCGCGTGCGGCTGGCCTCGGGCGACGTCGATGGCAAGACGGTCGACATCTCCGAGGACGGCATGCTGCTGGCGGTTGCTGGCGCGGAGCGGTTCCAGGTTGGCCAGACCTATCCCTGCACGCTGACAGCCATCGGCGCCCTGCGCGCGACCATCGTAAGCCGCTCCGGCCTTGGGCTGCATTGCCAGTTCGCCAATCTCGATGGCGAGACGCGCTCACGGCTAGCCGAGAAGCTCGCAGCACTCCGCGAGGTCGATGCCGAACGGGTCCGCCGGGTGCTCGATGCCAGTGCCGAGATATCGCAGGCGATCGAGCAGGCCGCCCAGGCGCGCAAGCTCAGCCGCGACGACATGTTCGACAACGACTACAAGCCGATCCCCGGCACCAACCCGGTGCAGTTCACCACCCGCTATCTGGCGGCTCTCGAGGCTGTGCTTCCGGCGATCCAGGAACGCTGGCTCGGCCTCGACAAGCAGATGGTGTTCTGCGCGACGCTGGATCGGAACGCCTATCTCCCGGTCCACAATGCCGCGTTCTCCAAGCCGCAGAAGCCCGACGATCCCGTCTGGAACGCAGCGAACTGCCGCAACAAGCGCATCTTCGACGACCGCGCCGGTCTCTCCGCCGCCCGCAGCGTGCGGCCCTATCTGATCCAGTCCTATGCCCGCGACATGGGCAATGGGGTGGTCGTCATGATGAAGGAGATCGACGCCCCCGTCCGTGTGTTCGGCAAGCACTGGGGCGGCTTGAGGATGGCCTATCGCCTCTGATCAGCGCTCCAGAGCCTGAGGCTGACCAGGCGCCGGCATGACGATGGGCGCGCGTGCCGGTTTCGGCTTGGTCCAGGGCTCGCTCTTGAACAGCTTGGCGATCCAGGCCGCCGCGACCACTCCGCCAAGCCCCGCGAGATTGACGAGTGCCACAGGGCCAGCCTCGTGGCCAACCATGTCGAGCGCGATGCCACCCATCCAGGCGAGCGCGGTGCAGGCCAGGAACGCCGGCAGCGATTGGGTTCCGACCAGCGTCAGCACCTTTGCCACGCGGGTTTCCAGCAGGAACCGTGCGTGTTCGAGCAGCGACAGGGTCAGATAGGCCAGCGCCAGGAAGTGGATCAGCCTGACGGGGTGCAGGTTGGTCCAGGTGTTGAGCGGGAAGGCCCAGACCTGAAGGTCGACCAGCACGGGCCAGGCGTCGGTGATGGCCCAGAAGTTGAACGGCACCGAGACGACGACGATCGCGGCCGACAGCCAGACCAGCCGGCGCTCGCCAAGCCGTGGCGGCGTCCACCAGCCAAGGCCGATGGCAAAGCCTGCGAAGAACAGGGCCTGCCAGGCGAAGGGATTGAAGAACCAGGGCTGGCCGGTGTCGCCGCGGCCGGGCATGGCGAGGCCGAACATCCAGGTGGCGAGATAGAGCGCCGCCGAAAGCGCGAACGGCAGCACCGGATGGACCTGCCGCGCCGCCACCATCACCGGCACCAGCGCCAGAACCACGATGTAGAGCGGCAGGATGTCGAGCAGCATCGGCACGAAGGTGAGCGTCACCAGGCCCGCCAGCGCATCAGCAGGTGCCTTGATCAGGTAGTCGATTGCCATCCAGGCCTGGCTTGATGGCGGCGCGACCAGCACGGTGATGCCCGCCAAGGCCACGAACAGCCCGAGATGGGCCCAGTAGAGCTGCCAGATCCGCTTGGCGATCTTGAGCGTGCCGGGCCAGAAGCCCGCAGTTGAGAAGGTCCGGCCGAAGGCGACCGCACTCGCGAAGCCCGAGCCGAACACGAACAGCTCGGTGGCCGAGGAGAAGCCGAACCGCGCGGGAATCCAGGCAAGCCACGGGTTCTCGGGCAGGTGGGCAATGAAGATGATCAGCATGCACAGGCCGCGGAACACGTCGAGGCGCAGGTCGCGCGGACGCTTCGGTGGTATCGCGGCGGGGTTGGCTGGCTGCATGGCGGGAGCTTCGCTTGGCGTGACTGTCCTTTCGCTTACGGTTCAGCCGCCTTGGCTGTTACCGCACGGGATAACCGGGCCTGTGCCATTGCGTTCACGACGTGGTGATCGGTGCGTTCGGTAACAACAGGTCCATCCTGGCGAATGGGCTCTCAACGGGGCGTCTGGTTCGCTCCGACCAGACCGGGAGACCACCCATGATTGCCGCTCAAGCCACAGCCCCCATGCGCATCGCCGGCATTGCCGTTCCCAACGTCAAGGAACTGATCGCCCTGGCCATTGGCGGTCTCGCCGGTCTGGGCCTCTGGGAGATCTGGGCTTCGGTGCCGACCCCGCTGATCGCGGGTGGACCGCTGGAGCCGCCGGCCCTCGTCAAGGCCCTGTTCGCCCACCAGCTGGGCATCGAGCTGTCCGATGTCACCGCCAAGGCGCTGCACTACTTCACCGGCGTCTTCGGCTATCCGATCGCCTACTTCGTGCTGACCCGCAACGGCATCAGCCTCGGCAAGCCGCTCGACGGCTGGCTGTGGGGCGCATTCACCACCTTCATCGCGCTCGGCATCTTCGCGCCGCTCGCCGGCCTGCCGTTCCTGCTGCTCACCTGGGGCGGCCAGCTCACCTTGATGAGCACGATCGGCCACACGATCTATGGCGCGCTCGCCGCCTACCTGACCGAACGGCTGCTCGCCGAGAAGGTCTGAGCCGGAGACGTCCTGGAACAGGCCGGAGACCGGTCTCCGGCTGCCAGCCCGCAAAACGGGCCTGTCAGCCGGAGTGGTCGCGGAGCCGGAGCGAGCTCTCGCTCCTGCTCCGGGTCGCTCCGGTTCTAGCGAAAGACGCCCGCAACCATGCTCCTCGCCGAAGTCCAGCCGCGGGTTACAACCTCCGGCATGCCGATCTTGGGCACCGGAATGCCGAGAATTTTTTGCTCAGAGCTGGCGGCTGCGGCCGCCGGCTCCACCTTGGTCATCGCCACGAGATCGAGCGGCTGGGACGGAACCTGCGGAGCAATCTGCGCCACCGCCGGACGCTGGGCGGGCAGGGGAGCCGCCGCCCGGCGCACGGGGCGGGCGGGTGCCGCCTGCGGGGCGGCGGGTATCTCGGTCTGGGCGCGGGCCACCAGGGCCTCGGCAAGCCCGGCCGCGGCGCGCTGTACCGGCTGCACCGAGCGCGCGTCCGAGGGCCCGGGAATGACGAAGGCGGCATCGACGTCCTGATGCACCACCATCAGCGGCGCCGGCACCTGATGGACCGGCTGCGGGCCACGATATGTGGCGATGATCGAGGGCACTGCCAGCGCCGCCACGATCGAAGCCACCGCCGAGATCACGATCTGGCGGGCCAGGTGCCGGCCGCCACGGATCGTCTGGCGCATCGCTCCGAGAATGAGGTCAGCCATGGAATGCTCCTGTCATGCTTCGGGGCAGACAATGGCCGGTGCAATGGGGCGGGAATGCGAACGGATGTGTGTCCGGCGCGGCACTTTGGGTATCAGTTTGTAACTGTGTCGCCGCATCCTCAGACGGGTTTCGGGGGCGGTGTCGATTGCCGCCAGGCCTCCCGCCGGAACTGCTGGCCCGCTGCGGAGTTGGCCTCCCGGAGGAGACCACGATGAGCAAGCCGATCAGTGAAACATACACCGTCGTCGAGCATGACGGCGGCTTCGCCTACAAGGTCGGCGATGTCTTCTCCGAGACCTTCCCGAGCCGCGAGGCGGCGCACGAGGCAGCCGACACCGCGGCCCATCGCCAGCGCGCGCCCGGTTCCGACGAGACGATTGCCTATCAGGACGCGACGGGCGTCTGGCGCGAGGAACGTGCCAGCGGTCGCGACCGCCCGGTCACCGACGTGAAGGATTGACGCGAAGGGTCGGGCGCCTTGCTTGCGGCATCGCGGTCGGGCGCCAGGGGGCCTATTCGGCCAGTTCGCGCATCACCTTGATCAGGTCGGACTTGCCCTCGAAGCCGATGCCCGGCAGGTCGGGCATGGTGATGTGCCCATCCTCCACCTTCACGCCGTCGGGGAACCCGCCATAGGGCTGGAACAGGTCGGGATAGCTCTCGTTTCCGCCGAGCCCCAGGCCCGCCGCGATGTTCAGCGACATCTGGTGCCCGCCATGGGGGATGCAGCGCGAGGGTGACCAGCCGTGCTGGTCCAGCACATCGAGGGTGCGGAGATATTCGACCAGGCCGTAGGACAGGGCGCAGTCGAACTGCAGCCAGTCGCGGTCCGGCCGCATGCCGCCATAGCGGATGAGATTGCGCGCATCCTGGTGCGAGAACAGGTTCTCGCCGGTGGCCATCGGGCCGGGATAGAATTCCGCCAGCGCAGCCTGGATCGAATAGTCCAGGGGATCGCCCGCTTCCTCGTACCAGAACAGCGGATAGTCGCGGAGCATCTTGGCATAGGCGATGGCCGTTTCGAGATCGAAGCGCCCGTTGGCATCGACCGCGAGCCTGGCCTCCGACCCGATCTCCTGCAGAACGGCCTCGATCCGCCGGCGATCGTCGTCGATGGGCGCGCCGCCGATCTTCATCTTCACGACATTGTAGCCGCGCCGGACATAGCTGCGCATCTCGGCCTTCAGGGCCGCGTCGTCCTTGCCGGGATAGTAGTAGCCGCCGGCCGCATAGACGAAGACCCGCGGATTGGCCTCGCGCTTCCGGTCCTCTGCCAGCCAGCGGAACAGCGGCTTGCCGGCGATCTTCGCCATCGCATCCCACACCGCCATGTCGAGCGTGCCGACGGCGACCGAACGCTCGCCATGTCCCCCCGGCTTCTCGTTGACCATCATGGCCGCCCAGATGCGATGGGGGTCGATATTGTCGCGCTCGTCATTCAGCAGCGACGCCGGATCGGCTTCGAGGATGCGGTCGCGGAAGCGCTCGCGGATCAACCCGCCCTGGCCGTAGCGCCCGTTTGAATTGAAGCCATAGCCAACCACCCGGCGGCCGTCGCGCACCACGTCGGTGACGACGGCGACGAGGCTCGCGGTCATCTTGGAAAAGTCGATATAGGCATTACGAATGGGCGAGGCGATGGGTTTGGTGATCTCCCGGACATCGACGATACGCATGGCCTTGCTCCAATCGGTTCAAACTTCGGCTTTCGGACCCGGATATAGGCTGGCGAGAGGGGCAATGGCCAATGCTGTTGTCAGCTTTGGCTATGTGCTACCGGCATAAGCAATGGATCTGATCTGGCTGGATGACTATCGCGCCCTGGCCGACACCTTGAGCTTCTCGAGGGCGGCGGCACTGCGCCATGTGACGCAACCGGCCTTCAGCCGCCGCATCAGGGCGCTGGAGGCCTGGGTCGGGACGCCCCTGTTCGCGCGCACCACCCATTCGGTGATGCTCACAGCAGCCGGCGAGCATTTCGGCGATCAGGCCGAGATCCTGAGGCGCGCCCTCTACCAGCTGCGGCGGGATACGCTGGACGTGGCCGGCCGTGCGCGGAGCCAGCTGCAGATCGCGGCGACCCATGCGCTCTCCTTCACCTTCTTCCCGGCCTGGGTCCGCAGGAACGAAAGCCTGCTGGAACTCGGCAATCTCAATCTTCTGTCCGACAGCATGAGCGCCTGCGAGCAGATGCTGCTCAGGGGCGATGTGCAGTTCCTGCTCTGTCACCACGGTCCGGGCTCGGCTGGCGCGCAGCTGGGCGCGACGTATCTCGGCCTCGTGGTTGGTCGCGACGTGCTGGTGCCCCTGTCGGCACCGGGCCCCGATGGAGGACCGCTCTGGCGGCTGAACGGCACGCCGCCGGCGCGATACCTCGCCTATAGCGATCGCTCGGGGCTCGCGCGGATCGTCGACGCGCGATGGCACGAGGTCGACCGGGAATTCGGGCTGAAGACCGTGTTCAGGTCCCATCTGGCGGCAACGCTTCAGTCGATGGTGCGCGCCGGCGAAGGCCTAGCCTGGCTGCCACGAACCCTGGCCGAGGACGATATCGCGGCTGGCCGTGTGGTGGAGCTTGGTGGTCCGGACGTCCAGATTCCCGTGGAGATCCGCCTCTTCCGGGCCGCGGGCCGGCTGACCGCCACAGCCGAAGCCGTGTGGGACGGCCTGAACGCCCAGGCGGAGATCTGACCGGCCGCAGGCCGACATCCGCGCCTGCCTATCCCCGTCGTGCCGCCTCGATCGCCGCGACGTCGATCTTGCCCATGGTCATCATCGCGGCAAAGGCGCGCTTGGCCTCATCGCCGCCGGCGGCAATCGCCTCCGTCAGCGCGCGGGGCGTGATCTGCCAGGAGAGGCCCCACCTGTCCTTGCACCAGCCGCAGGCGCTCTCCTGCCCGCCATTGCTGACAATGGCGTTCCAGTAGCGATCGGTCTCGGCCTGATCGTCGGTGGCGATCTGGAACGAGAAGGCCTCGCTCTGCTTGAAAGCCGGGCCACCGTTCAGCCCGAGGCATGGAATGCCGGCGACGGTGAATTCAACCGTCAGCACATCGCCTGCCTTGCCCGAGGGATAATCGCCCGGTGCGTGGTGGACAGCGGTCACGGCGCTGTCGGGAAAGGTCGCGGCATAGAAGCGGGCGGCTTCTTCCGCGTCCTTGTCGAACCAGAGGCAGATGATGTTCTTGGGGCTTCTTGCTTTGGCCATGACGTTGTCCCGGTTCCCGTGATCCAAGCGTGAGGCGGGTCGCCCTGTGAGGCAAGGCCCGGCGGCAGCTTTCCCTAGTCCTGCGCGGCGTCGCCCATGGTCTCGCGCATCGCCAGAAGGGCGGTGAGTTGGGTCTCGCTGTTCTCGATCAGGCCGGCGATCGAATCCTCGGACGCCTGGCCGGACACCGATGCCGCGCGGTTGGTCAGGTCCAGGATGTCATTGCGCAGCTTGGCGATGCGGTCGTCGATCTCCAGGAGCCGGGCAATCTTGTCGTTGAGCTGGTCGTTCATGGTGCTGCCTCACGTGGTGTCGCCTCGCATGGTCCTGCCTCGCGACGGGCCCGCATCCGCAGGCCTGCTCACAACGGATGAGCCGCCCGAGGGTTCCGCCCTCCGGACGATCTCTCGGGAACCTTCGGCCGCTTGGGCCGTTCCCTGTGTCTGCCGGGCGCATCCCGTCCGCTGCTGCCGGGGGGCTGTGCCATGAGAACGATGCTGCGAGGGGTCCTGAGCCTTGTCGTGACGCTATGGGCCGCAAGCGCCTGGCCTGGCCCGGCGAATGCCCAGCCGGCGCCATCCCGGCCCGCACCGCCGGTCCTGGCGGCGCCAGCCGAGCCGGCGAAGCCCTGGGTCGGTACCGACCTGTTCGTCTCGCCGATCGATGGGCGGCGGACCTTTGCCTTTGTCGCCGAGCGCGGCGACCTCATCATCCGCTTCGGCTGCCGGCTCGACCGCACGCTGGTGCAGGTGACCTTCGCAAAGCTGCTTCTGCCCAACCGCGACAAGGTCACCGGCGCCTATCGCATCGACCAGCGCCCCGTCGTGGTGGTGGCCTGGATGAGCGAGGATGCGCTGAGCTGGTCGCTCGACGTGCCGGAGGCCCGGGCCGCGCTGGAGACATTGTTCACCGGCCGCGTCATCCACATCCGCATCGGCGAACTGGAGCGTTCGATCCCGCTCGATGGCATTGCCGCCCTTCAGCCCCGCTACCGCGAGGCGTGCCGCCCGGCGGCCTGACGCCTCCGGTGACGAGACCTGCACCGACGCATGTTGCAACGCGGCGGCGGGCAGGCTTCCTTGGGGCCGCAAGGCAGGGGAGTGCGGTCATGCGGGTGGCGATTGTTGGGGCGGGCTCGATCGGGGGCGTCGTCGCCTGGTATCTGGCGAAGGCGGGCCTGAAACCCACCATCGTGGCGCGGCCGGCCAGCGCCAGCCTGCTCGCCGCGGAGGGTTTGACCCTCCAGTCCGCCAAGGGATCCGAAACCGTGGCGGTTCAGGCGACCGCCGATGCTGGAGCGGCAGGCCCGCAGGACATCGTGTTCGTCGGCTTCAAGGCCCATGACTGGCCGGCTGGCCTTGCCCTGATCCGTCCGCTGATCGGGCCTCAGACCATCGTCGTGCCCATGCTGAATGGCATTCCCTGGTGGTATCTCGACGGGCTCGACGCCCGCTTCGGCGACCGCCGGCTCACTTCGGTCGATGCCGATGGCGCGATTGCCGCGGCGATCCCGTCAGGCCAGATCCTTGGCTGCGTCGTCTATGTCGGGGCCAACCGTCCGGCCGCCAATGTCATCGACTGGAACGGCCGCAAGCGGCTGATCCTCGGCGAGACCTCCGCCCCGGCGGGCAGCCGGCTCGATGAGGTGGTCCAGCTGCTGAAATCTGCCGATATCGATGCCGAGGCGACGCCCGACATCCGCGCCGCCGTCTGGCAGAAGCTCTACGGCAATGCCTGTTTCAACCCGATCTCGGCTGTGACCGGCGCCACCATCGACCGCATTGTCGGCGATCCCGCCGTGAAGGGCGTGGCGCGCGCCATCATCGCGGAATGCATGGCGGTCGCGGAGGCTGTCGGCATCACCGAAAAGATCGACATCGACCAGCGGCTCGTGCTGCCGCCGACCATGATCGGGGTAAAGACCTCGATGCTGCAGGACATGGAGGCGGGCCGGCCGCTCGAATTGGGCGCCATTGTCGGCGCGGTCGCCGAGCTTGGGCGCCGCACAGGCGTTGCGACGCCGATCATCGAGAGCGTCGGGGCGCTCGCCGGCAATGCCTGGCAGCAGCGCTGGGGCAGCTGAAGCCGCGCGCATCCGCGCGGCCTGAAAGTGAGCGGCCCGGCGTTTCGATATTGCCGGGCCTTGGCCAAGCCTGCCCTAGAACCTGAGGCCGCCGAGCAGATAGATGATCAGGATGATCACCAGCACGGTGCCGAGACCGCCGCCGAGGCCGGCCGTGCCATAGGCCCGATGGCCGAAATAACCGCCGCCGCCAAGCAGCAGGATCAGAAGCAGGATAAGGATCAGCGGGCTCACGGGCGGTCTCCAGACAAAGGCAGGGCCGGCGGCTTGCCGGCTGCGTGTGGGTCAACGCCGGATTGCCCCATTGGTTCCGGCGCGACAGCCGCCGGTCAGGCGGCAGCCACCCGGCTGACCGCTTCGGCGGGCACTTCGTCGGTGATGACGTCGAAGCGCGTCAGGGCGTGCAGGCCGAAGGAATTGAGGATCGCGACGTCGGTGGCGTCGCGCCCGCGCGCCATCACGATGCGGCCGATGCGCCTGGTATTGTGGCGGGCGTCGTAGGTCCACCAGCGGTCGCCGAGGAACACCTCGAACCAGGCGCTGAAATCCATCGGATTGGGATCGCGCGGCACGCCGATATCGCCGAGATAGCCGGTGCAATAGCGCGCCGGGATGTTCATGGCCCGGCACAGCGTGATGGCGAGATGGGCAAAGTCGCGGCACACCGCCAGCTGCTCGTCATAGGCCTCGGACGCGGTCCGGGTGGGGCGGGCGAGCTTGTAGTTGAAGGTGAGATGGCCGTGCACGAAGTCGCAGATCGCCTGCACCCGCGCCCGTCCGCCCTGGATATGGCCGAAGCGGCTCCAGGCGACCTGGTTCAGCCGGTCGGTCTCGCAATAGCGGCTGCCGAGCAGGTAGACGAGGACATCGTCGGGCAGATGCTCCGGCGCCAGCTGGTCGCCGTCGGGGGCGACCGCATCCGGCTCGCCGCTGTCGCGGACCAGGCCCTCGGCCGCAAGCGTCACACCGCCGGCGGGCGCGATCAGCCGGCGGCAGATATTGCCGAAACCGTCCTGATAGTCGCTGACGTCGACCTTCTGACCCGTCGTCCGCCCGATGGCGGAGAGGGTGTCGGCCCGCTCGATGTCGGCCCAGCGCGTCGGGTGGATGTCGAGCATGGCGATGACCGGGGTCGGTATGTCGCATGCGATTTCGATCGAATAGCCATAGCGGATGAGCATCGGGGGGGCGTCCTGGCAGGAGGGATTGGCCCGCTTCACGCCAGCACCTGGCTGTCGCGGCAAGCGGCGCCGTCTGCAGGGCTAACGTCGAAACCGGGCCTGGGTTCCGGCCTCGCCATGTCGGCGCATTTTTTCGACGTGGTGCTCGAACCTTTTTCAGGCCCGCCGCGACCCATGGAGGACCGGGGCGATCAAGCCCCACCCGAACCTCCAAGGAGACCTGCCATGACCCGCTTCAAGACCCTCGCTCTCGCCGCCGTCGCCGCCGCCTCCCTGATGGCCGCAACCGCTCCTTCCGCCGAAGCCGGCTTCCGTCACGGCCGCGGCATCGGCTTCGGTGGCCTGGCCGCCGGCCTGATCGTCGGTGGTGCCGCTGCCGCCATCGCCGCCAACGCCTATGCCGCTCCGGCCCGCGAATGCTTCCTCACCCGCCAGTGGGTCGACACCCCATACGGCATGGAGCGCCGCACGGTCCGCGTCTGCAACTGATCGCTGAAAGCCCACTTCCCCAGCTTCCCGAAACCCCGGCTCCCCAGAGCCGGGGTTTTGCGTTCCGGGCGCCTGCGCCAGCCCAACATATTTCGAACATTTTTCGGTCCGGCCTCGAACCTTTTTCAGGCCCGCCGCGACCCATGGAGGACCGGGGCGATCAGGCCCCACCCGAACCTCCAAGCAGACCTGCCATGACCCGCTTCAAGACCCTCGCCCTCGCCGCCGTCGCCGCCGCCTCCCTGATGGCCGCAACCGCCCCCTCCGCCGAAGCCGGCTTCCGTCATCGTGGCATCGGCTTTGGTGGCCTGGCTGCCGGCCTGATCGTCGGTGGCGCCGCTGCCGCCATCGCCGCCAACGCCTATGCCGCGCCGGCCCGCGAATGCTTCCTCACCCGCCAGTGGGTCGACACCCCCTACGGCATGGAGCGCCGCACGGTCCGCGTCTGCAACTGATCGCTGAAAGCCCACTTCCCCAGCCTTCCGAAACCCCGGCTCCCCAGAGCCGGGGTTTTGTCTGTGCGCGGGTCTCTTTTGGCTCCTGCGCCATCAGCGCGGTTGCCTATCGGCATTCAATCGTTTTAGCCTTTGCATCAAGGCCAGACAGCCGCTCGATCGGCTCCCCCAACAATGGCCCGGAGGAAACCATGAAGAAGCTGATGCTTGCGCTTGCCTGCGCGGGCGCTGTCCTGTGTGGACGCGCCGAGGCCCAGACCGCCGCCCCCGCCTGGCCACAGCGCCAGGTCACCGTCATCGTGCCGTTCACTGCCGGCGGCACGACTGATCTCTTCGCCCGCATCTTCACGCAGGCGATGCAGCAGAAATATGGAACGGCCTTCGTGGTCGAGAACCGCGCCGGTGCCGGCGGAACGGTGGGGGCGGGCGCTGCCGCCCGCGCGCCGAAGGACGGCTACACGCTGTTTGTCGGCACGGCCAGCACCCATGCCATCGCGCCCTATGTCTATAAGCAGCTGACCTACGACGCCGACAAGGACTTCCAGACCATCAGCCTGTTCGCCACCCTGCCGAACATGCTGGTCGTGTCGAACACGATCCCAGCCCGCACGATGGCCGAGTTCGTCGCCTATGCGAAGGCCAATCCCGGCAAGCTCAACTATGGCTCCTCGGGCATCGGCGCTTCCAACCACATCCCGGCCGAGATCATCTCCAACCTCATCGGCTCGCCGATGACCCATATCCCGTTCCGCTCGTCGAACGAGATCATGAACGCGCTGGTCGGCGGCCATATTCATCTGGCCTTCGACAACATCACCTTCGCCTGGCCGCAATCGCAGGGCGGAACCGTGCGCGCCATCGCGGTGACCAGTGCCCAGCGCAGTCCGACGGCTCCCGACGTGCCGGCCATCGCCGAGACCTATCCGGGCTTCGACATCGGCACCTGGCATGGCCTGTTCGCGCCCGCCGGCGCGCCGCGCGCCGTGGTCGACCAGATCGCCGCCGACGTGAAGGAGATCTTCTCGCGGCCCGATATCATCGCCAAGCTGAAGGAGATCGGCGCGGTCGCTGCCCCCAACACCCCGGACGCGTTCGAGACCTTCGCCCGCGCCGAGCGCGCGCGCTATCGCGACATCGTCCGGCAGGCCCGCATCGAACCGCAGTGACCGGCACCAACCGGCCGCGCCTGTCGCGGCCGGATCTTCGCAATGATGACCGGGCCACGGTCGCGGCCCGGTTTCATCGGCAGCCGACCAAACGAAACAGGCCGCCCCGAGGGGCGGCCTGTTTGCATTCCAGATGAGGCGTCGGCCGCTCAGTAGCGGGCAACGACGGCCGAGCCGCCGGTCGAGAAATGATAGCTGAGGCCGAGGCGCACCGCATGGATCTGCGGGTTGATGCGCTCGGCATAATCGCCGGTGGTGAACCGGGCCGTGGTCTTGCCGTAGTCGGTGTAGCGATATTCGACACGGGCCGAGACATTCGGCGTGAAGGCATATTCGAGGCCGACGCCAGCCGTCCAGCCGGTAAAGTTCGTGCTGAGGCTCTGGATGAAGAAGGCATCGCTGGCGGAGGCGTTGAGATAGGCGAGACCGCCCGTTGCGTAGATCAGTACGCGGTCAACCGCAACGCCGCCGCGCAGGCGCAGCGACGCATTCCAGCGATGCTTGAGGCCATTGACCACGCCACCCGAACCACCGTCATTACCGGTCACGCCGGAGGCCTCGATATCGGCCTCGGCGCCGAGCACGACCGAGCCAAACTGGTGCAGGTAGCCCGCATGCAGGCCGCCAAGCACGCCCGACTGGTTCATCGCCGCCTGGGTCAGCGGGAAGGTGTTTGAAGCCGCGCCGAAGTTCCACGGCTGCTGAGCCTTGCCCCAGCCATAGCCAACCTGGCCACCGACATAGAAGCCGGTCCAGCTGAACGACGGCATGACGATTGCCGTCGCGACCGGCATGCGCGGCGCGCCGAGATCGGCTGCCATGGCACCGGTCGACAGGGCGGCGAGGGCGGCAGAGGCGAGGAGCAGCTTCTTCAAGGCGGTAATCCTTTTGGCGGAACGATTGCCCCGAGCAAGACACCCATCGTCCTTAACAGGCAATAAAAAGACGCCTTGGCAGTGGTCCGACGGGGCAGTTTGCCTGTGTCTGTTGCCCTAAAGTGACAAAGCCGGCGGCGGCTTTGACGCGCTACCGGTTGTGGATACAGAAAGACCGGCGCGATCTGTGGATCACGCCGGTCTGAAACGCTGGTGGTCGGTCAGGAATCTGGATCGGTCAGGAGACGCTGCCGGTCAGGACTTGCGTTCGTTCTCGTGCTTGCTGCCGGGCTTCGGCGACGCGCCGGGATCCTTCGATCCCTGCTGGCCGGACTGCTGGCCACCCTGGTCCTGCTGCGGGCTCTTCGAACCCATATTGTCCTTGTTGGACTTCTGATTGTCCTGGCTCTGCTTGTTCATTGCCGTTTCCTCGCTCTGTGGCCCCAGCCATGGGAGTGAAACGGTCAATCCGGGTCGTGGTTCCGTCCGCCCGGCTTAAGACGGAACAAGCTCTCGGCTGCGGGCGGTCACGCGCGGTTGGCGTCCGCGGCTGGGAGCGCTCACCGGCACCCGGGCCCCCTCGACGTCGATCTCGTCGAGCACGAAGCTGTCGTCGTCGCAGATCCTGACCAGCCAGCCCTCGACATCGGCCCAGCGTTCGGGGGCCGCTTCCGCCATGGCAAGTGCATGGTCGCGCGCCGCCTCCAAAGAGGCAAAGGCCCGGCGTTCGCTGAACTCCAGGGCCGGGCCGTCCATCACGTCGAAAATGAAGGTCTGCATCAAGGTCCTCCGCATCGGAACGTGGGGAACACCGCACCCGAAGGTTTGGATCCAGACGCACCGCATGCGCGAACGGACGCTACTTCAACTCAGGCGATCGGTGACAGCGGATTCGCGACCTTGGGTGGGTCGATCTCTGCGGCTGGCTAACGAGGAGTTGAGGGGAAGGGCAAAAGGCGCGGGATCCGGTTCAACCGCAGGCAACGAGACCGCAATCGGGGGTAGATGGTGGGCGCGACAGGGATTGAACCTGTGACCCCTCCCGTGTGAAGGGAGTGCTCTCCCGCTGAGCTACGCGCCCGTCGCTGACGCGATCGGAGGCCGCGTTCCTAGCGGCTTGCGCCTGCCAGTGTCAAGAATGGGCTTCGGCGCGCGAGCGCTTTTTGCCATGGGCGGCATCACAGGCGCCCGGCCGCCCGCGCGCGGCGGACCAGCAGCCGCAGGCCCCACCGGTGAAACGGGATGATGGCGGCGAGATAGAGGCGGCCGAACCGGTTGTGCGTCCGGCAAAGAGTTGAGACGACGAGGTCCTGTTCCGTCGCGCGGTCGATTGTCATCAGTGACAGCCGGAAATCCATGTGCCGGTTGTCGCGGCCGGCGACGAGTTCTTGATCATCCAGCCAAAAGAGCGGCCAGCCGCCGATCGAGCCGCCCTGACCGGGATTGGCCCCCGCCGTCACGCTCAGGATGTCGGATGGCCGTGAGCTGGCAAGCCCGAAAGCTGAGCCGATGGCGTGCCGGGCGATCAGCACCATCTTCATCCACCAGGGCCGATGGCCGAAGATGGCGACGAAGAGCGCGGCCGGAGGCCGGCCCGGTTGCGACAGCCGGACGGAGAAGGTGTCGCGAAAGTCGGCATGCGCCAGCATGGCCTGATCGAGGGCGGTCCCGGCGGGCAGGTCGCAGGCCATGATCGGCATCGGATCCTCGGGGCGCGAAGGATCCGATTATGCCGGAGCAACGGCGCCGAGCCACGCGCTACAGCGTCGCTGCGCGATCGTCCATACGCCCGACATGAATGCGCCGGCGCGTGTGAGGCGCCGGCGCGGATCAGGTCAGCCGGTCGGGTCAGCGCAGCAGGCGCGTCTCGCGGCCGGTATAGGGATCGACATAGATGTCGCGCGACTGCGACGGGCGATAAACGCGCCTCGGTTCGACATAGCGCTCCTCGCGATAGACCGGCTCGCTCGGATAGACGTAGACCGGGGCGGGCCGGTAATAGCGCGGGCCGTCGTCGTAATAATAGGCCGGCTCGTCATAGCGGCGCTGGGCCGCGACGGCGGCGCCGAGCCCCAGAATGCCGATGCCCACGCCTGCTGCGATCGCCGCGCCATTGTTGTGGCGATGGCGGCGATATTGCGCCTCGGCGGGGGGCGCGAGGACGGCGATGGATGCCGCGGCGACGAGCGCCGCGACGACGGATGTCACGGTACGGTTTGTCATGGTGGTTCCTCGGTGGTGCGCACGCTGCCGGCGAGATCGCCTGGAGCCGTTTCCGGCCGCATGGAACAGCGTGCCCATGTGGAATGAACGGGCGAGCGGCCCATTGGTTCCATCAGGAGCCGAGGTCTGTGGCGCGCGGTGGCGGCCGCCTCACGCGATCCGGCTGGTGTGGCCGGCCCAGTAGCGGTCGCGCAGCAGGCGCTTGTAGAGCTTTCCGGTCGGATGGCGCGGCAGTTCGGCCTCGAAGTCGATCGAGCGCGGGCATTTGATCGGTGAGAGCTGCTGGCGGCAGAAGGCCATCAGCCGGGCAGCCAGTTCCGGGCCGGCGGCTGCGAGATTGCGCGGCTGCACCACAGCCTTCACCTCCTCGCCGAATTCCTCGCTCGGCACGCCGAACACCGCGACATCCAGCACGTCGGGGTGCTCGATCAGCACGTTCTCGGCCTCCTGCGGATAGATGTTCACCCCGCCGGAAATGATCATGAAGGCGCGGCGGTCGGTGAGATAGAGGAAGCCGTCGGCATCGACATAGCCGATGTCGCCGAGGGTCGCCCAGCCATTGGGCATCACCGAGGAAGCGGTCTTGGCCTTGTCATTGTGATATTCGAACGGCCGCCCCTCGGCGAAATAGATCGCGCCCACATCGCCGGTCGGCACCAGTTCGCCCTCGTCGTCGACGATGCGCAGCTTGCCGGCAAGTGCCTTGCCGACCGTGCCGCGATGCTCAAGCCATTCCTGGCTGTTGCAGAATGTCAGGCCGCAACCCTCGGTGCCGGCGTAATATTCCGAGATGATCGGCCCCCACCATTCGATCATCCGCTCCTTGACGGGGATGGGGCAGGGGGCGGCGGCATGGAACGCGACCTCAAGCGAGCTCATGTCGTAGCGCTGACGCGCGTCCTCCGGCAGTTTCAGGATGCGCACGAACATCGTCGGCACCACCTGGGTGTGGGTGATCCGGTGCTTCGGGATGAGCCTGAGGAACTGCTCTGCGTCGAAATCCTCCATCACCACGCAGGTGCCGCCAAAGCGCTGCACCATCATGCAGAAGCGTAAGGGCGCGGCATGATAGAGCGGCGCGGGCGACAGGTAGGTCATGTCGGCCGAGAACGACAGCGCGCCGCACACCACCATCATGAACGGGTTCGGGGTCTCGATCGGCACCGGCTCCAGCGGGTTCTTGATGCCCTTGGGGCGGCCGGTCGTGCCGGAGGAATAGAGCATGTCGAGGCCCGAGGCCTCGTCGGCAATGCGGCTGGCGGGCATGGCGAGCGCCGCCTCCTCCAGGCTCCGGTAGCCGGGAATCGTGCCGCCGGTCATGAACCAGTCGCGGACATCCGGGCAGAGCGCCGGCAACTGAGCGGCGGTCTCGGCCAGCGCGCGCGAGCCGATCACCAGCTTTGCCCCGCAATCGCCGATGATGAAGGCGGCTTCGCCCGGCGTCAGCCGCGTGCTCATGGCGGTGTAATAGAGGCCGGAGCGCTGCGCAGCCCAGCAGATCTCGAAGAAACGCGGGTTGTTGTCGAGCATCAGGGCGATGTGGTCGCCGGTCCTCAGGCCCTGCGCCCGGAAGAACTGCGCGATGCGGTTCGATCGGTCCTCCAGCTGGCCATAGGTGACGATCTCGCCCGAGCCGGCCATCACATAGGCCGGCTTGTTGGGATCGGCGGCGGCATGGATGAAGGGATGCATGGGCTGACGTCCTCCCCTGTGGCCAGGCTCTCTTGCTGGAGCTCAGGCCATTTCAGAGCGTGAACCGCTCTTTCATTGCGGGGAAGAAAAGCACAGGGGGCGGCGGCCCTCAAGCGGGGCGGTCAGGGCCGAAGGGGGGAGGGGCGGTGGCGGGGCAGGGGCCCCTCACCCTAACCCTCTCCCCGCAGGCGGGGAGAGGGAACGCCTCGGCTCAAGGGCCGGGGGTGGCTCTTGTCTTCGGTGGCCGTGGGTCCGTATGGCGCCGCCAGGCGCGCTCGTATCCCCTCTCCCCGCCTGCGGGGAGAGGGCAAGGGTGAGGGGCTTCCTTCGCTGGTCAGAAGCCCATCAGTTCCCGATCAGCGGATCGGATAGGGATATTGCAGGCCGCCGCGCGTTCCCAGCTGGTTCAGTCCGCGCGGCAGGCCGAGCCGCGATCCCGCACCGACATTGCGGTCGAAGCTTTCGCCGTAATTGCCGACATGGCGGATGATCCGGTAGGCCCAGTCATTCGACAGACCCATGGTTTCGCCGAACTTCGAATCCACGCCCAGCAACCGGCGGATTTCCGGATTGGTGGATGCCAGCATCTCCTTCGCGTTGGCCTGGGTCACGCCCATGTCCTCGGCATTCAGCATGGCATTGTGGGTCCAGCGGACGATGGCGACGAAATTCTCGTCACCACGGCGCACCGCCGGTCCGAGCGGCTCGCGCGAGATCAGTTCCGGCAGGATGATGTAGTCGTTGGGATTGGCGAATTTCAGCCGTTCCGCCGCCAGGCCCGACGAATCCGTGGTGAAACTGTCGCAGCGGCCGCTCTCGAAGGCCTTCACGCCCTCATCGTTGGTTTTGAAGCTGACCACCTCGTAGCGCATGTTGTTGGCGCGGAAATAGTCGGCGAGGTTGAGCTCGGTCGTCGTGCCCTGGGTCACGCAGATGGACGCGCCCGACAGGCCCTTGACGCTGGTGACGTTCAGCGACTTGCGGACCATGAAGCCCTGGCCGTCGAAATAGTTGATGGTCGGCCAGGCCATGCCCATGCCGGTGTCGCGGCTCATCGTATAGGTGGCGTTGCGGGCGAGCATGTCGACATCGCCGGTCTGCACCACGATGAAGCGCGTCTGCGCCGTGGTCTGGACGAAGCGGATCTTGGTCGGATCGTCGAAGATCGCGGCGGCGACGGCGCGGCAGAGGTCGATATCGAGCCCCTTCCACTCGCCGCCATCGGCCTGGAAGCCGAAGCCCGGCAGGCCCGTATGGATGCCGCAGGTCAGGAACCCGCGCTGCTTGATGCGCTCCAGCACATTGGGCATCGGGGCCTGGGCCTGGGCGGCACCTGAGGCGAGCGCCGATAGCCCGAGGGCCGCGGCGAGAACAAGACGTTTCATGAGATGGATCTCCTCTGGAAAGATCAGGACAGGCCGGAAATGGCCGCGTCGACGGCTTCTGCGAGCCGTTCGACAATCAGGTCGATGGTCTGTTCATCGACGATGAAGGGGGGCGCCAGCAGCACATGGTCGCCGGACGTGCCGTCCACCGTGCCGCCGGATGGATAGACCATCAGGCCGCGCGCCATGGCCTCGGCCTTGATGCGGGCATGCAGCTTGAACTTCGGATCGAACGGCGTCTTGGCGCCGCGATCGGCGACGATCTCGATCGACTGGAACAGGCCGCGTCCCCGGATATCGCCGACATGGTGGTGATTGCCGAAGCGCTCGTTGAGCCGGCGGGTCAGATAGGCGCCCTGGGCCTTCACGTTGGCCAGCAGATTGTCGCGCTTGATCACCTTCTGCACGGCAAGCGCCGCCGCCATGGCCAGCGGATGGCCGAGATAGGTATGGCCATGCATGAAATTGCCCGAGCCCTTGGCGAAGGCGTCATAGACGTGGTTGGCGAGCAGCACCGCGCCGATCGGCGCGAAGCCGCCGCCGAGTCCCTTGGCCACCGTCATGATATCGGGCGAGATGCCCTCCTGCTCGCAGGCATGGAGCGTGCCGGTGCGCCCCATGCCGCACATGACCTCGTCGAGGATCAGGAGAATGCCGTGGCGGGTGCAGATCTCGCGCACCTTGGTGAAATAGCCGGGCACCGGCGTGATCGTGCCGGCGGTGGCGCCGCCCACCGTCTCGGCGACGAAGGCGATGATCGTGTCCGGCCCAAGTGTCTGGATCTCGGCTTCCAGTTCATCGGCGAGCCTGGCGCCATAGGCCTCCGGCGTCTCGTCGGCGCGCTTGCCGCGATACTCGAAGCTCGGCGAAACGTGATGGACGTCGATCAGCAGTGGTCCGAAGGCCTTGCGCCTGGCCATGCTGCCGCCCAGCGCCAGCGCTCCCAGCGTGTTGCCATGATAGCTCTGCAGCCGCGCGATGAACTTCGTCCGCTGCGGCTGGCCGCGCTCGACATGATATTGCCGCGCCATCTTCATGGCGGCCTCGATCGCCTCCGAGCCGCCGGAGACGAAATAGACATGGCCGATGCCGGGAGGCGCATCGGCGATCAGGGTCTCGGCCAGTTCCTCGGCCACCTTGGTGGTGAAGAAGCTCGTATGGGCATAGGCGAGCTTGTCGAGCTGGGCATGCATGGCGGCCAGCACATCGGGGTGGGAATGGCCGAGGCAGGAGACCGCCGCGCCGCCGGAGGCATCGATATACTCCTTGCCATTGGCGTCACGGATCACCATGCCCTGGCCGCTCTCCGCCACGGGATAGTCGTGGGCGATGGTACGATGCAGAACCTTGGTCATGCGGATCTCCGTCGGGCGGCATTGGGCTTGAGAAACGTGTCGAAGGCGGCAAGCTGCGCTTCGCCGTCGGCAATTGCCGCCAGCGCCTTGTCACCGCGCGCCGCGGTGATCAGGGCGGCCAGGCACTCGATGGCCGCGAAGGCCGGGGTCATCGTGTGGAAGAAGGATGGCGTCTCGGTGCGCACCAGCACGAGATGCCCGGCCAGCGCCGCGATCGGTGCATGCAGGCTGTCGGTGATGGCAAGGATCGTCGCGCCGCGGGCGCGGGCAAATTCGGCGGCCTGCAATGTCTGGCGCGTGTAGGGATCGACGGTGACCACCACCAGCACGTCGCCCGGACCCGCCTCGCGCAGCGCGTCGATGCCACGCCCGCCGGCCATGTCGACCAGCGTCGAAGGCTCGCCGATCAGCGCGTGGATATAGTCGAGCATGTAGGCGGCCGGGAAACTGGAGCGCAGCCCCAGGCAGAACACCCGCCGCGCCCCAACCAGCAGGGTTGCCGCCTGTGTCAGCCGCGCGACCGAATCCGGTTCCGACAACGCCCTCAGATGGTCGCCAAGCGCCGCGAACAGGTCCTGCGCCAGCGCCGCCTCGCCCTGGTCGTCGCGGCGGACGATCAATTCGGCGGCGCGCCCCCGGAAACTCTCGGGCCGCTCGCGCAAGGACGCCGCAAACACCTGCCTGATCGCCTCGTAGCCCTCGAAGCCGAGGCGCTGGGCAAGCCTTGTCAGCGTGGCAGGCGCAAGGCCCGCGCGCTTGGCCTGCTCGCGGGTGGTCAGAAGCGCGACATCGGCGGGATGATCGAGCATCCAGCGCGCTGCCTCCTGCAATTGCGGAGAGAGCGCGTCGAAGGTCTCGTTCAGCCGGGAGAGAACCGTCGCCTGTTCCATGGGCGCGAGCCTAGCAGGAAACGGGCCGGATGAAACAGGTGTTTCATGTCATCCGAAATGATCCGTATGGATCATCGTGAGAGTCTGGCGATCTGGCGATCAGCCGCTTTGCAGCAATGGCGGCGACGGCGTCGGCCGGCCGAGAACCGCAGCGAAGACGACTTCGTGATCGACCATAGGCCCTTCCGGCAAATCCGATCGATGCGGGGTTGCAAGGCGGCGAAGCGCTTCATCTGGTCGCATATGATGCTCAAGCCCATGAAAATGTCGCATTTTTTACCGCCTGTTCACCATGACAGGGCTTGATGTTCGCGCTAGGTGAATCCGCCCGTCGTCATGGGCGGCGCGTGGCATTCCGGGGAAGCATGGTGGCGGCTGAGGCAAGGATATCGAGGCCGGCTGGCGGTCTGATCGCGGCAATCGCCGCGGTCGTGGCCCTCGCATGGCCAGGCCTCGCCGTCGCGCAATCAGCGGTCTGCCAACAGATCATGGCGCAGATTGCCCGCCTCGATGCCTCGGGCGCGAGCCGTGGGCCCGCCAATCCCCGCTTCGCGGCGCTCGCCAATCGCCAGCGCGCCGAAATCGCCAGCGCCAGCCAGCAATATCAGGCGAGCGGCTGCGGTGGCTTCTTCCAGCCCGGCCAATGTTCGGGCCTTCAGGCGCGGATCGGCCAGATGCGGGCCAATCTTGCCCAACTCGAGGCGCAGGCGCGCGGTTCGGGCGGCCAGTCGGTCGAACGCAACCGCCTGCTGCAGACGCTAGCCGTCAACAATTGCCGCCGTGGCCCGCCGCCGCCCGATACCCGACAGGCGGCCCCGCCGCAGCCGCAGCGCCCGACCGGCCTGTTCGGCAACCTGTTCGGGGGCGACGCCACGCCCGAGCGCGAGATCTACCGTCAGGCCCGCACCCCGGATTCCGGTCCGCAGACCGCCTATCGGGTCGACCCGCAACAGGGCCGCCAGCCCAATTTCATCGAGCAATTGTTCGGCGGCGGTCAGCGCAACGATCCCCGTGACCAGCCGGGCGATCCGAACCAGCAGGCAGGGCTGCCAGCCCTCGGCGAGGAAGGCGAACGTCCCCGCGGCGTCGGCTATCGCGCGGTCTGCGTCAGACTGTGCGACGGCGCCTTCTTCCCGATGACCTCGGCGGCCCGGCCGGGCGCCGGCCTCGGCGACCAGGACATGTGCCAGATGCAGTGCCCGGGCACCGAAGTGGCGCTGTTCCGCATGCGCGACGACCGGATCGAGAATGCCGTCTCGTCCACCGGCCGCACCTATTCGTCGCTGCCCAATGCGCTGCGCTTCCGCCAGCGCTTCGATGCCACCTGCACCTGCCGCCCGCGCGACGGGTCCTGGGCCGCCGCCTTCTCCAACCGCCAGGACCCGACCCTGCGCTCCGGCGACCAGGTGGTCTCCGCAGACCAGGCCCGGCTTCTGTCGCTGCCGAGTTCGCAGCGCGAGCAGGTGCGAGAGCAGATCGCCATCGAGGAGCGCGCCCGCCGCGATGCCGAGCGTCAGGCGCGGGCCGACCGGCTGCGTGGCCGCGACGGTGGTTCGGGACAGGTGATCGGGCTCGACGGCCAGCCACGTCAGGCCCCGCCGCCCGAGCCCGTCGAGATGCGTCCGGCAACCGAGCCCCAGCCGGAGCCGGCAAGCTCTGCTCAGGCCGGTACGGCGGAACCACGCACCATCCGTCATGTCGGCCCGGTTCTCGCGCCCCGCATCGACCAGCCGGTGACGCCCGGCGACTGACCCGCCATCTCCGTCGCTCGGCCAGTGGACCAATCACCGGTCGCCGTGCATCACTTGCCCCATTCGTTGCGCTTGCAACCATCGGGGAGCCCATGAACCTGCCCAGCCTGGACCAGCCGAACCCGGACATGCGGAACGCGCCGCGGTTCCAGTTCGCTTATCGGCGTTCGCCCGACCAGGATGCACCGGCGCGCCATCCCGTGGTCATCGTCGGGGCAGGGCCGGTGGGCCTGAGTGCCGCCATCGATCTCGCGCAGGCCGGCATCAAGGTGGTGCTCCTCGACGATGCCGACCGCATCGGTGAGGGCAGCCGCGCCATCTGCTTTTCCAAGCGCACGCTGGAAATCTTCGATCGGCTGGGCGTCGGCGAGGCGCTGGTGGAAAAGGGCGTCACCTGGCAGCGCGGCCGCGTGTTCCGGGGCGAGAGCGAGGTCTATGACTTCGACCTTCTTCCCGAGGGCGGCCACAAGATGCCGGCCTTCATCAACATCCAGCAATTCTATGTCGAGGCGGCGCTGGTCGAACGTGCGCGGCAGATGCCGGACCTCATCGACATCCGCTGGAAGAACCGGGTGACTGGTCTCCGCAACGAGGTCGATGGCGCCACACTCACGATCGACACGCCCGATGGTCCCTACGATCTCGCCGCCGACTGGCTGATCGCCTGCGATGGCGCGCGCTCACCCCTTCGCGCGATGCTGGGGCTCGATTTCGCCGGCGAGGTGTTCGATGACCGCTTTCTGATCGCCGACGTCAAGATGACGGCGGCCTTCCCGACCGAGCGCTGGTTCTGGTTCCAGCCCCCCTTCCACTCAGGCCAGTCGGCGCTGCTGCACAAGCAGCCGGATGATGTCTGGCGCATCGACTTGCAGCTTGGCCGCGACGCCGATGCCGAGCGCGAGCGCCAGCCGAGCCAGGTGATCCCGCGCATCGAGCGCATGCTCGGCCATAGCAATTTCACGCTGGAATGGGTCTCGGTCTATCGCTTCCAGTGCCTGCGGCTGGCGCGCTTCGTCCACGGCCGGGTGATCTTCGCGGGCGATGCCGCCCACCAGGTCTCGCCCTTCGGCGCCCGGGGCGCCAATTCCGGCGTGCAGGATGCCGAGAATCTCGCCTGGAAACTGGCGCTGATCGTGACAGGCGAGGCGGAGCCCGAGCTCCTCGACAGCTACGATGCCGAACGTGGTGCGGCGGCGGACGAGAACATCATGAACTCCACCCGCTCGACCGATTTCATCGCCCCGCCAAGCCCCGGCGAGCGGCATCTGCGCGATGCGGTGCTGGCGCTCGCCGCCGAGACCGCCTTCGCCAAGCGCTTCGTCAATTCGGGCCGCCTGTCGCTGCCGTCCACCTATGACACGGTGCTCTCGACGCCGGACGATGGCGAATGGGCGGGCACGGCACGGCTCGGCGCGCCCTTGCCAGACGTGCCTCTGGCGCTGTCCGATGGTCGCAAGGGCTATCTTTCGGAAGTCGTGGGCGGCGGCTTCATCGTGCTGACCGTCGGCAGACCGGGCACGGCAACTCTCCCGGACGCGCGCCTGCTGGTGATCGGCGAGGACCTGATCGACGCCGACGGCCTGTTCGCGGCCCGCTTCGACATCAGGCCTGGATCGACCTATCTGATCCGGCCGGACGGCCATCTCGCCGCGCGCTGGCGCGGTTTCGACGCAGCGGCGATTTCTGCTGCCATCCGTCGCGCCAAGGGGACCTGACATGGCCGCGCTCGACACCTCCGCCCGCTTCGCCGACCCCGATGGCGCCTATCGCATTGTGGTCGAGGCGGTCCGTCCACTGGACGAGGCCGCGAGCGCCGCCTTCATGGCGAGGCTTGTCCTCATCCTTGCCAACCAGATCGGCGATGCCAGCGTGCTGGCCGAGGCCGTCGATCTCGCGCGGCGCACCGGCTAGGCTTGTCGCCTTCCAGCAGGGATTCGCCATGTACAGCCACGTTACCGCCGGCACCAATGATCTCGATCGCGCCCGCATCTTCTACGATGCGGTGCTCGGCGCCATCGGGCTGAAGCGGCACTGGAACTATCCGCAATCCTCCGGCTATGCGCCGGCCAGCGAGCAACGCCCGCAATTCTGGATCATGCGGCCGTTCGACGAGAGCCCGGCGCGCGCCGGCAATGGCATCATGCCGGGCTTCCTGGCCCCGGACCGCGGCGCCGTCGACCGCTTCTTCCAGGAGGCGCTGCGCCATGGCGGGCGGGACGAGGGGCCGCCGGGCCTGCGCCCGCACTATCACCCGCATTATTACGGCGCCTATGTCCGTGATCCCGACGGCAACAAGCTCTGCGCCTGCTGCCACACGCCCTATCCGGGCGACCTGTAGGGCCTCTAGTGCGGTCCCGCCAGCCAGGCGTGCACGCCCTTCCAGGGACGGTCGATCACCGATCCATGGGCTGGCCGCTCGTCGCGGGGCCGCGTCAGCGTGTGGACATCGAGCAGTGGCAGGGGCGGACCCGAATAGTTCTCGCTGATCAAGAGGCCGGAGCGGGGTCCGCGCACCAGAACCGCATCGGAGGGCGCGAGTGAGATCGCACTCTCGCCGGGCGAGCGCTCGCGTCCCAGCAGGTGGCGCTCCTCGAAGGCAACGACGCCGCCATTGTCGGCATGGACCATGTAGAGAAGCGGCATCTTCTCCGCCTCCTGGAAGCCGATGGCCTCCACAAAGCGCCAGCTCTCCTCGACCACTTCACGGGCCTCGATATCGTCGTCGAGCGCGCGACGGAGCATCGACACCCGCGTGCGTCGTGCCGCAACCCGGATCGCGCCGAGCCCGCCCCAGGCGGTGAGCCAGAGGCCGGCGGCGGTGAACCAGACGCGCTCGCTGCCGAACGACATGCCGGTTGCGAATTGCAGGAGCCAGGCGATCAGGAGCGCCAGCGGGCCGACCACCAGCAGGGTGGCGAAGCCATAGCTGAGCCCTGAGGCCACTTCCGCCAGATCGCCATTGGTGTCGTGATGCAGTTCGCCGCGTGCGTCCTCCAGCACGCGCGTCTCCTGCCGGTCCGCGGGCCGGCGGTAGGACAGGGACAGGGGCCGGTCGCGCGTTTCGACCATCGGGACGCTCACTCCGCCGCCGCTTTCGGCGTCACGCCAGATGCCGAGGGTGCACCCGGGACCGCGACGCTGTCGACCCCTTCCTGCGCCCGGGCGGGGACACCGCGCGCAAGACCGGCGATCTTTTCTTCCGCCTCCGCCGCTTCGCGCTGACGGTTCCAGAGGCCGGCATAGAGACCACCCATGGCAAGGAGGTGGTCATGCGTACCGCGTTCGGCAACCTTGCCGTCCTCCAGAACGATGATTTCATCGGCATCGACGATGGTGGAGAGCCGGTGCGCGATGACGATGGCCGTGCGGTCGCGCCGGATGCGGTCGAGCGCGCCCTGGATCTCACGCTCGGTATGGCTGTCGAGCGCCGAGGTCGCCTCGTCGAGCACCAGGATCGGCGGTGATTTCAGGATCGCGCGGGCGATCGCCACGCGCTGCTTCTCGCCGCCCGAGAGCTTCAGGCCGCGTTCACCGACCTCCGTCTCGTAGCCCTCGGGGCTGCGGGCGATGAAATCGTGGATCTGGGCAAGGCCCGCCGCATGTTCCACTTCCGTGTTGCTGGCATCCCAGCGCCCGTAGCGGATGTTGTAGCGGATCGTGTCGTTGAACAGCACGGTGTCCTGCGGGACCATGCCGATGGCGTGGCGCAGCGAGGCCTGCGTCACCTCGCGGATGTCCTGGCCATCGACCAGGATGCGGCCGCCGGACACTTCGTAGAAGCGGAACAGCAGGCGCGAGATGGTCGACTTGCCGGCGCCTGACGGGCCGACGATCGCCACCGTCTTGCCGGCCGGCACGTCGAACGACACGCCTTTCAGGATCGGCCGGGCTGGATCATAGGCGAAGGTCACGTCCTCGAAGCGGATCGACCCGCCGGAGACCTTCAGCGCCGGTGCGCCGGGCCTGTCCTCGATCTCGGGATTGCGGCCGAGAATGCCGAACATCGCCTCGATGTCTGTGACTGCCTGTTTGATCTCGCGATAGACCATGCCCATGAAATTCAGCGGCTGGTAGAGCTGGATCATCATGGTGTTGATCATGACGAAATCGCCGACCGTGTTGCGGCCGGCGGAAATGTCGATGGCGCACATCACCATGCAGGCGGTCATGCCGAGCGTGAAGATCGCGGCCTGGCCGGCATTGAGCACGGCCAGCGACGTGTAGGCCTTGGTCGAGGCCTGCTCGTATTTCGCCATGGAGACGTCGTAGCGGGCGCGCTCGCGCTCTTCGGCCGAGAAATACTTCACCGTCTCGTAGTTGAGCAGCGAGTCGATGGCCTTGACGTTGGCGTTGTTGTCGCTGTCGTTCATGTCGCGGCGGATGCCGATGCGCCACTCGGTCGCCGCATAGGTGAACCAGAGATAGCCGGCGACGGTCGCCAGGATCGCCACCACATAGCGCCAGTCGAACATCCACAAGAGCACGCCGATGATCATCAGGAGCTCGAGGATGGTCGGGGCCAACTGCAGCACCAGCATGCGCACGATGGTCTCGATGCCACTGCGCCCGCGCTCCAGCACCCGCGTCAGGCCGCCGGTCTTGCGCTCCAGGTGGAAGCGCAGCGACAGGCGGTGCATGTGCTCGAAGGTGATGAGGGCGAGCTTGCGCACCGCATGCATCGACACCTTGGCGAACAGGCCGTCGCGCAACTGAGTGACGAAGGCCATCAGGATGCGCGCGATGCCATAGCTCACCGTCAGCGCCACCGGCGCGGCGATCAGCCAGGCCCACCAGGACGCCGCTTCCACCCTGGGCAAGGCAAGCGCATCGGTCGCCCATTTGAAGGTGAACGGCACCACCATGGTGATCGCCTTGGCGATGACCAGCATGACGGTGGCCCAGACCACCCGCATCTTCAGGTCGGCCCGGTCTCCCGGCCAGATATAGGGCCAAAGATGAACGATGGTGCGCGTCAGCGCGCCGCCCTCGGCCGAGACGGCGGGCAGGGCAGCGGCTTTCGGAGCGCTCTGGGGCGCGGCGGCAGGAGCGGAAGACAAGGCGATGCGGTCCTTGGGATTGGGGCGAGCCCCCGTGGCGTCCGGAGGTCATGGTTGTCGTGAGGTGGCAGCGCGCAAGCACAACGACTCTGCCGCGCACCGCCAGGTTGGAATGGATATAAGCATGCGGGCGCCGGATTGCAGAGGGCAGCCCGCATGGCAGCCGTCTTTGTCCCCGCGCAATGGCAGGCGTGCTGACCGCGCCGCGCTTCACCGCTATGGTGGGCGGACTGATTCAACATCGTTTGCGGTGGGCCGCGGTGCCCGCCGGCATCTGGAGGGCAGAATGGCCACCATCCGCTCCATCTGTGTCTATTGCGGATCCGGCGCCGGGCACGCGCCCATTCATGTCGCAGCGGCCAAGGAACTGGGCACGGCCATGGCGAAGGCCGGGCTGCGGCTGATCTATGGCGGCGGCGGCACCGGCCTGATGGGCGCGGTCGCCCAGGCCGTCATCGATGGCGGCGGACAGGTGACCGGCATCATCCCGGACTTCCTCAAGCGCAAGGAAATGGCGCTGTCGGACGTGCAGGAGATGATCAACGTACCCGACATGCATGTGCGCAAGATGGAGATGTTCCACCGCGCCGACGCCTTCGTGGCGCTGCCGGGCGGCATCGGCACGCTGGAGGAACTGGTCGAGCAGTTGACCTGGGCGCAACTCGGCCGTCACCGCAAGCCGGTGGTGATCGCCAATGTCGGCGGCTTCTGGGACCCCTTGCGCGTGCTGCTCACCCACATGCGCGAGGAAGGCTTCATCCGCCCCGAACTGTCGGTGAAATATGCCGTGGTCGACCATGTCGCCGACATCATCCCGACCCTGCAGAAGGCGGTGGCCGACCTGCCGGACGACGCCCTGACGCAGGAACAGGAGCCGGTGCTGATAGGCAAGATGTGAGGCGCGGTGGGCCATTGGCGGGGGCTGGTGCCTGTGCCTAATCTGCGCCTTTGCCTGTCCCGGATCTGCTCCTGCCGATGATCGCCTCCGCCGACCTTGCCCTGCGTGCCGGAACGGCCATGCTCCTGGTCGTCATGGCGGTGTTGCTGCTGCGCGACGTCGGCCGCAGCCAGGCTGGCCGGATCGCTGCGGCCTTTGCTCTCGGATCGGCCGCCTATGCCCTGTCCTCGGCGGCCGGCTTTTTCGCCGAGCGCGAGGCCTGGCGCTCTCTCCTTTTGGCGCTGGCCACGGCGAACACCGTGACCTTCTGGCTCTTCGCTCGCGCGCTGTTCGACGATGGCTTCACGCTGAAGCCCTGGCATGGGCTGGCCTGGCTCGCGTTCTTCGCCGCCAGCCTCTGGCTCTGCAATGCGCCGGGTGCGCCGCCCGGGCTCGGCCTGGCGCTGGGTCTTGCGGCGCTTGCGGTCAATCTTGCAGCCCTCGGCGCCTCGCTTGGCTCGTGGCAGACCGATCTGGTCGAACGTCGCCGGCGGCTCCGCGTGGTGGTTCTGGTCGCCGGCGCCCTCCACGGCGCGGCCTATGCCGCAACCGGCCTGCTTGTGCCAGTCGGGGGCGTGTCGCCGGAAGCCAGTCTGGCGCATGCCGCCTCGCTCGCCCTCATCGTCGCGGTGGCGGCCTGGTCATTCCTGTCGACGGCCGCCGGCGATCTCTTCCCCGTCGCGGCCTCCACGGACGTGCCTGCGGCAGTCGGAGCGCCGTCATCCGATCCCGCCGACGGGCTGCTTGCCGCAGCCCTGTCGCGCCTGATGACGGAGGAGCGCGCCTATCGTCAGGAGGGCCTGACCATCGGCATGCTCGCCAACCGTCTCCATGTGCCGGAATATCGGCTGCGCCGGCTGATCAACGGCCGGCTCGGCTACCGGAACTTCAGCGCCTACCTGAATGGCTACCGGATCGCCGAGGCGCAGGCGGCGCTTGCCGATCCCAAGCAGGCTGAGGTGCCGATCACCACCATCGCGCTCGATGCCGGTTTCCAGTCGCTCGGACCGTTCAACCGCGCCTTCAAGACCGAGACGGGCGTGACGCCGAGCGAATATCGCCGCGCGGCCATCATCGCCGCCTGACCGCAAGCCTCTGACGAAACAAGCGAAGTCCGAAATCGGCGGCCCGCTGCAAGGATCCGGCCTGATCGATTTCGACATTCGGCGCGCGCGTCACCTGCCCGTCCGGCTTCCTCAAGCTCCGGCCTCATCCGAGGCGTTGCGAGGAGTTATCCCCCATGTCCAGACGTCGATGGATCATTGCAGGCGCGGCCACTGGTCTGATCAGTCTCGGGGCGGTCGCGGCCGCCCGCGCCAGCGATGCGCCCCGGCTTGTGACCGGTTTCGTCGCCCATACCCTGTGCTCGGCCACCTTCGTGTCGGACTTGTCTCCCGACCTGACGTTCAATCAGACGGTCGAGGGCCTGCCGGGCGTCAGCCTGATCCGCTGGATGATCGGCTATTCCGTCGACCGCGCGCGCCGGCAGGTGACCGCAACCGTGCTCGGTGGCGTCGAAAGCCGCGCGATCTTCCGCGACGGCCTCGGCTGCATGCTCGATCATGGCGGCCCGGTTGATGCGGCTCTCCCGCCCGCCAGGCCGTTCGGCGCGCCGCTTCTGGCATCGATCGCCGGGCCGGGGCTGGTCGCACCGCAGACGTCCGCTCTCGCCACCGCCCTGTCGCGCGCCTTTGCCGAGCCGGATGGCCCACCCTTCAGGAACACACGCGCCGTGGTGGTGCTGCATCGCGGACGCATCATTGCCGAGCGCTATGCCGCTGGCATCAGTCTGGACACAAGGCTGCAGGGCTGGTCCGCGACCAAATCGGTGATCAATGCGCTGGTCGGTATTCTCGTCCGTCAGGGACGGCTGTCAGTCGCCGGGCCGTTGCCGATCGCAGCCTGGCGCCAGCCCGGCGATCCGCGCGGCGCGATCACCCTCGACCACCTCATGCGCCATACCAGCGGTCTCGCCATGGGCCAGTCGCTGCAATCCTCGCTCGCCAGCGCCACCGCGCCGGTCAACCGGATGAAGTTCCTGGCGCACGACATGGCGGCCGTCGCCATGGCAGCGCCGCTCGAATTCTCCCCCGGCACCGGCTGGACCTACCACGACGGCAACACGATCCTGACCGGCCGGCTGATCCGCGATGCGGTCGGCGGCCATGCCGCCGATGTCGCGGCCTTTGCCCGGCGCGAACTGTTCGAGCCGCTCGGCATGGCCTCCGCCCTGATCGAATTCGACGGGACAGGCACGCCCGAAGGCTCCAGCCAGATGTTCGCCACTGCCCGCGACTGGGCGCGGTTCGGCCAGCTGTTCCTTGCCAATGGCATGGCCGGCGGCCGCCGCATCCTGCCCGAGGGCTGGACCGATTATTCGTCGCGGCCGACGCCGGCCGGATGGGTCGGCTATGGCGCCGGCTTCTGGACCAATCGCGGCGACAGCTATGGCGCGCGCCACCGGCGCGAGGTGCTGGGCCTGCCAGCCGATGCCTTCCAGGCCACCGGCACCTTCGGCCAATATGTCGTGATCATTCCCTCGCGCGATCTGGTCGTGGTGCGTCTCGGGCTCTCCGCCGCCAATGGCGACATGGAGGGGCTAGCACGGCTGATCCGGGATGTCGTGGGTGCGGTGGCGCCGTGAGGGGGTGGGCGCGGCGTCAGCAGATCAAGACAGGCGCCGGCTGACCGGCAAGCGCGGAGCCGGTTGCGAGGAGCTTCGTAGTAGACCTAGGGTTGTGTAAATGCAGCAAAGCTCTGTATGGTTGCGTCCTTGACGGTCTTCACCGGGGATGCCGATGCACTTGCTGTTCGAAGCCTTGCCCTACCTGTCGATCGTCCTCCTGAGCGCGATCCTGCCGATCGGCATCTTCATCGCGCGGAGCAATATCCGCGCGAGCCGCTACGAGATCATCAGTGATCTCGAGCGCCTGTTCCGTTTCGCCAAGGACGATGGCGGTGATCCGCTCATCCTGCCGTCCTTCGAACTGGTGAAATACAAGTACCAGCCGCCGGAGAGCCGTGAGGCGCCGAGCGATGCGCAGCGGGCGACCTTCTACTTCGTGCCGGTACTGACCTTCATCCTTCTCTCGGCATCGGGGTTCTGCCTTGCCTTCCTGAAGCTGGAGAGCTTCAGGGACGTGGCGCTGAACGCCTTCGCGATCGGCTCAAAGGTCCTGGGCGGAGAACCTTGCGTAGCCGACATGGATCGCGGGCTTCTGGTCGTGCTGACCTATGCCTTTCTCGGCTCCTATGTGTGGTGCATGCAGTTCCTGGTGCGGCGGGTCGCCAATTTCGATCTGTCGCCGATCTCTTTCTTTCGCTGCACGCTGCATTTGCTGTTCGCGTCCTTCGTCTCCGCAACGCTCTATCACAGCGGCCTGCTGACCCTCACGGGCCAGGGCCTCGCCATAGGGCTCGCCTTCGTCATCGGCATGTTCCCGACACTCGGCCTGCATGTCGTGTTGGCCAAGTTTCCCTGGCTGTCGCTGAAGCGGATCTCGCCCGACACCACAGCGCTCCAGGAGGAATATCCACTCGACATGATCCTGGGGATCGACTCGTTCATGAAATTCCGTCTGGGCGAATTCGAGATCGAGGACGTCCAGAACCTCGCGACGATCAATCCGATCCAGATCTTCGTGGAGACGCCCTACGGCCTCTACGAAGTTATCGATTGGGTCGCGCAGGCGCAGTTGATCCTGGCCGTGGGCTCGGCCAAGACGCGCCGTCTCCGCGAGCTGAACCTGCGGACCATCTTCGATCTGGAAAGGGGCCTCGGCAGCCCGGTACTCAAGGACCGCATCCGGGCCATACTCGATCCATCGAGCGCGGATGCGCGTTCGCAGGACAATGGGCCGAGCGGGAAAGCGGCCCGCAACCTGACGGCCGCCAAGCCTGGCAGCACGGAATCGCAGCTCGATCTCAATGATTTCACCGATGCGCTGGTCAGCATGATCCGCGACGATCTGCACGTGAAGCGGCTACGCCAGATCTGGGACGTGATTGCCTGGCGCATCGATGGGCGGCCGGACGAGTTGAAGCACCCGGAGGGCGCGGAGCCCGCCGCGACGTGAACCTCACACGCCCACCCCCTCCTTCACCAGCTTGTAGGTGATCGAATCCGTCAGCGCCTGGAAGCTCGCATCGATGATGTTGGCCGACACGCCGACCGTGGTCCATGTGTCGCCCGTCGCATCCTTGCTCTCGATCAGTACACGGGTGACCGCGCCCGTGCCGCCGTTCAGAATACGCACGCGGAAGTCGACGAGTTCGAGATCCTCGATATAGCGCTGGTATTGGCCGAGATCCTTGCGCAGCGCCGCGTCCAGGGCGTTCACCGGGCCATTGCCCTCGGCCGCCGAGATCATCACCTCGGAGCCGACCTTCACCTTCACGGTGGCCTCCGAGAAGGTGACGAGATCGCCCACCGCATTGTAGCGGCGCTCGACATTGACCTTGAATCGCTCCACCTCGAAGAAGGCCGGCACCTCACCCATCACCCGCTTGGCGAGCAGGAAGAACGAGGCGTCCGCGCCCTCATAGGCATAGCCGAGGCTCTCGCGATCCTTCACCTCGTCGAGGATGCGGGCGACGCGGGGATCGTCCTTCGCGATGGTGAGACCGACGCGCTCCAGCTCGTAGATGATGTTCGACTTGCCGGCCTGTTCGGACACCAGCACGTGGCGGCGGTTGCCCACCGTCTCCGGCGGCACGTGCTCGTAGGTCTCCGGCTCCTTCAGCACGGCGGAGGCGTGGATGCCGGCTTTGGTCGCAAAGGCCGAGGCGCCGACGTAAGGCGCGTGCCGGTTCGGCGAGCGATTGAGCAACTCGTCGAGCTTGCGCGAGGCCTTGGTGAGCTGGCCGAGCTTCTCCTTCGTCACGCCGATGGCGAAGCGGTCGGCATAGGCGGACTTGAGCAGCAGGGTGGGGATCAGGGACGTCAGATTGGCATTGCCGCAGCGCTCGCCAAGGCCGTTCAGCGTGCCCTGGATCTGGCGGGCGCCCGCGCGCACGGCGGCAAGCGACACGGCCACCGCCTGTTCGGTGTCATTGTGCGCGTGGATGCCGAGATGGTCGCCCGGAACGGTCGATGAGACCGTGCGGACGATCGCCTCGATCTCCTCGGGCAGCGTGCCGCCATTGGTGTCGCACAGCACCACCCAGCGTGCGCCGGCCTCATAGGCATTGCGCGCGCAGGACAGCGCATAGTCGGGATTGGCCTTGTAGCCGTCGAAGAAGTGCTCGCAATCGACCAGCACCTCGAAGCCGCGGGCCTTCGCGGCGGCAACGGAATCCCGGATGCCCTCGAGATTCTCCTCCAGCGTGCAGCCGAGTGCGACATGGACGTGATAGTCCCAGGCCTTGGCGACGAAACAGATGGCCTTGGCCTTGGCGTCGAGCAGCGCCGCGACGCCGGGATCGTTCGCCGCCGAGCGGCCCGCCCGCTTGGTCATGCCGAAGGCGGTGAACGTCGCCTTCAGGCGCCGGTCCTCGCCGAACAGGGCGGTGTCGGTCGCATTCGCGCCGGGATAGCCGCCCTCGACATAGTCGATGCCGAGATCGTCCAGAATCCCCGCGATCTTCACCTTGTCCTCCAGCGTGAAGTCGACGCCAGTGGTCTGCGCACCGTCGCGCAGCGTCGTGTCGAAGAGATAGAGGCGTTCGGTCGAGGCGGTCATGTCACTGTCTCTAGATCAGGCCCTTCCACCGCAGGACGCCGAGCGTCAGCGCGATGAGAACCAGGAATTTCAAGGCCACCCAGAAGGCGATGCGTTTGAGCGCCCGGGCCGTGTCGTCATTGGCGTTGGGCCGGTCGTCGCTCACGGCGGCCAATGGTCGGTGTCGTGGTCGGGATGCTGTTTCGACACGATGCTGTTGAAATAGGCGGCGAACTTGACCTTCTCCTCCTCGGAGAAGCTCGGCAGGCTGGCGAGCTGGTCGAACCACGGCATGCGCGTCTCGGTATTGACCTGGATGACCGGCGGAATGGCCTCCGGATGGTCGAAGGCGCCAAGCGCCATTTCGTGATGGCCGGGTGCTGGATTGTAGTTCAACGGCGTGCCGCAACTGGCACAGAAGCCGCGCCGCGCCAGGTTGGAACTCTGGAAATATTTCGGCTTGCCGCGTGTCCAGGTGAGCCCATTGGCGGTGACGAAGGCGCCGAAATAGCTGCCGAAGGCCTTCTGGCACATGCGGCAATGGCAGATCGACGGGCGACCCAGGCTCTCGCAGGCAAAGCGCACGGCGCCGCACTGGCAGCCGCCGGTGAGGGATGTTGTCATGGCTTGCGCTCGTTGCAATTGGGTTCGGAGAGCGGGCACAGGCGGAAGCCACTCATAGATCGATTGACCGAATCCTGAGCTTCAGTGCGCATCCGCTCTTGGGTCGCCTGGTCGTTGCGGGCCTGACGGCGGGTCTCGAGGCGCCAGGCCACCACCGTGCCGAAGCCGACGATCACGATGGCTGCCACCCACCAACTGTTCTTCAGCTTCTCCATCATCGCGCCACCTCCCAGGTTGTCATCGGTTCACCGGTTGCCGGATCCTTGCCGTCCTTGAGCGCGATGCCCATGGCGGCGAGCTCGTCGCGGATGCGGTCGCTTTCGGCGAAATCCTTCGCCTTGCGGGCCGCGAGCCGGGCGGCGATCAGGTCGTCGATGCGATCGGTATCCTTCATGTCGGCCTCCTGGTCGGAGGCCGCCGACAATTCGCCCGCACGCGCCGCGTCAAAGCCCATGAGCGCGAGGGCGCCCTTGAGGCCTGCGAGGTCGCCGCGCTTGTCGAGCCCGTGCAGTTCGGCAATCGCCTTCGGCGTGTTGAGGTCGTCCGACAGGGCCTCGATGAGGCCTGCGGGAGGGGCCCCGGCCTCGACCGTTTCGGTCGCGCGATACCAGCCCTGCAGCGTCTTCCAGCTTTCCTCCATGGCGCGCACCGTCCAGTCGATCGGCTGGCGGTAATGCGTCTTCATCATGGTCAGGCGCAGCACCTCGCCCGGCCAGGCCTTGCCCTGCCAGCCGTCGAGCAGCTCCTGGATGGTGACGAAATTGCCCAGGCTCTTGGACATTTTCTCGCCCTCTACCTGCAGGAAGCCGTTGTGCATCCAGACATTGGCCATCACGTGCGTGCCGAAGGCGCAGGTCGTCTGCGCCACCTCGTTCTCGTGGTGGGGGAAGACGAGGTCGATGCCGCCGCCATGGATGTCGAAGACCTCGCCGAGGTGCTTCCAGCTCATCGCCGAGCATTCAATATGCCAGCCGGGACGGCCTGGCTGCGCAATGCCGCAGGGGCTCGGCCAGCCGGGCTCATGGGCCTCGACCGACGGCTTCCACAGCACGAAATCCATCTCCGAGCGCTTGTAGGGCGCCACATCGACGCGGGCGCCGGCGATCATGTCGTCGAGCGGCCGTTTCGACAGCCCGCCATAACTGGGCATGGACGGCACTGAGAACAGCACATGGTCCTCGGCGACATAGGCATGGCCGGCCGCGACCAGCTTCTCGCAGAGCGCCTTCATCTCCTCGATATGGTCGGTGGCGCGCGGCTCGACCGTGGGACGCAGGTTGCCCAGGGCGTCGATCGCCGCGTGGAAACGCGCGGCGGTCCCCTCGGTCAGCTGCTTGATCGTGATGCCGCGCTCATAGGCGCGCTTGTTGATCTTGTCGTCGAGGTCCGTGATGTTGCGGGCATAGGTCACCGCGCCCTCGCCATAGGTGTGGCGGAGCAGGCGGAACAGCAGGTCGAACATGATGACCGGCCGCGCATTGCCGATATGGGCATCGTCATAGACGGTCGGGCCGCAAACATACATGCGGACATTCGTGTCATCGATCGGGACGAACACGTCCTTCGACCGGGTCAGGGTGTTGTAGAGCTTCAGGGCCATACCCGCCTCGCCAAACCTTCAGTGCCGCATGCACGTGCCCACGGCGAAGCCGCCGCTGGCCTGTCAGTGTCTTTTGCGCTTTTGAAGTGACTTGGCAAAGAACGGCGACCGGCCAGCGATGACGCTTAGCCGCAAATAATCCCGCAAATGATCGCGAAACCGTTCATGACCGCCAGATAGCGCAGAAGCGCCGCTTTTCGTCAAGCTTGATCCGGAGCGTCAACCCTCGACCGAACAGGCGACCCCGCCGGTGACGCGGCGCGTGCGGAACTCGCCGTCAACGACCTCGCCAATGCTCAGCGTGTAGCGGCCGCGCCAGGTCGGAGCCTCCGCCCGGCCACGTACCTCGACGGTGAGGTCGACCGTGCCGTGCGGCTCGCCCTCACGCTCGAAATGGACATGCATCTTCAGGTCGCGCGCATCGAACCAGCTCTGGGTGAGGTGGCTTGCTGCCAGCGTGATCTTGCGGAAATCAGCCGCGACGGCCGGACCCCGCACCTCGATCTCGCCGGCGAACTGGTAGAGCGCACCACCGGTCGACCGGCCGACCGGGCTGCCGATGGAGAATTTTGCTCCGCGATCGTCGGCGGTGCAGGAGACGCCGCCCGAGGCGAGGGCAGGGGATGCCAATGAAAGGCAGGCGAACAGGGCGGGGGCGAGAAGGCGCGGCGTCATGGGGGCTCCGGTCAGGCAGCAAGGCTCAGTCCTGTGATGCCCGCCCAGTCTTTCAGCCCGTTGGCATGGCGCCGGCCTCCGCTGAAACGCAGGAAACGATCCCGCCGCAACCCTACTGGATGAACTGCTCGCACCGCTGGATCTCGGCGCCGGCGCCCCACGGCATGATCGGGACGGTGGAGGTCGAGTTCTGCGGCGAGCCGTCGATCAGCTTGTCGGAATAGATCATGTAGACCAGCACGTTGCGCCGCGCGTCGCAGCCGCGCACGATCTGCACGCGCTTGAAGAAGAACGACCGGCCCTCGCGGAATACCACGTCGCCTTGGGCCGAGCGGTTGCGGAAGCTGATCGGCCCGATCTGCCGGCAGGCGAGTGACACCTCCGACAATTGTTCGGCAAAGCCGAATGTGCCGGCCCAGCCGCCCTTTTCCGGCACCGTGAAATGGCAGGCCACACCCTGCACGTCGGGATCGTCGATGCCATAGGTCGCCAGCCGGTCATTGGGCGAGAGCAGCCGGAACACGGTGGAGCGGCGGAAGATCAGCTCCGGCGACTGGGCGAGAGCGGGTGCCGCGGGAAGCGCAAGCGCCAGGGCGAGGAGGGCAGCGGCGAGACGGGACATCCTGATCTCCGGGAGGCGATGGGAAACGGCTGGGGACTTGTAGCAAGCCTGACGTCTGCGAGCACGGCCTGATCCGTCCACAGGCCCCTTAACGCTTGCGTTCCCCGCTTGTTCACGCCACCTCGCCCGCCTATCCAAGGGGCATGATCCGACATCCGATTCGCGAGGCTCACCGATGGGCGAGCGCATAAATCCTCCCGGCGGCGGCAGCGGCGACGGCATCGAGCCGATCAACCTGCGCGAGGCGCTGGAAGAGCGTTATCTCGCCTATGCGCTCTCCACCATCATGGGCCGCGCACTGCCCGATGCCCGCGACGGCCTGAAGCCGGTCCACCGGCGCATCCTGCACGCCATGCGGCTCCTGAAGCTCGACCCGGGCACCGCGTTCAAGAAATGCGCCCGTATCGTCGGCGACGTCATCGGTAAGTTCCACCCGCACGGCGACCAGTCGGTCTATGACGCGCTGGTGCGCCTCGCCCAGGACTTCTCGCAGCGCTACCCCCTCGTCGACGGGCAGGGCAATTTCGGCAATATCGACGGCGATAACGCCGCCGCCTACCGATACACCGAAGCGCGCATGACCGAGGTCGCGCGCCTCCTGCTCGACGGCATCGACGAGGATTCCGTCGATTTCCGCAAGACCTACAACGAGGAGGACGAGGAGCCGGTGGTGCTCCCCGGCGCCTTCCCCAATCTTCTGGCCAATGGCAGCCAGGGCATCGCGGTCGGCATGGCGACCTCGATCCCGCCGCACAATGCCGCCGAGATCTGCGACGCCGCGCTGCACATCATTGCCAATCCCGACTGCACGACGCGCGACCTCGTCGCCCATGTGCCGGGCCCTGATTTCCCGACCGGCGGCATCATCGTCGAGGGCCAGGCTTCCATCCTGGAGGCCTATGAGACCGGTCGCGGCGCATTCCGCACCCGCGCCCGCTGGATCCAGGAGGATACCGGCCGCGGCACCTACCAGATCATCGTCACCGAGATCCCCTATGGCGTGACCAAGGGCCGGCTGATCGAGAAGATCGCCGAACTGATCATCGAGAAGAAGCTGCCGCTGGTCGCCGATGTCCGCGACGAGAGCACCGAGGACATCCGCCTGGTCTTCGAGCCGAAATCGCGCAATGTCGACGGCGCGCTGTTGATGGAGAGCCTGTTCAAGCTGACCGAGCTTGAGAGCCGCATCCCGCTCAACATGAACGTGCTGCTCAAGGGCAAGATCCCCAAGGTCGTCGGCCTCAAGGAAGTGCTGCGCGAATGGCTCGACCATCGCCGCGAGGTGCTGGTGCGCCGCTCCTCGCACCGCCTGTCCGTCATCGACAAGCGGCTGGAGGTGCTGGCCGGCCTCATCATCGCCTATCTCAATATCGACGAGGTCATCCACATCATCCGCACCGCGGATGTGCCCAAGCAGGCGTTGATCGCCCGTTTCGAACTGACCGACGTGCAGGCCGAAGCCATCCTCAACATGCGGCTGCGGTCGCTGGCCAAGCTCGAGGAAATGGAGCTTCGCAAGGAGCATGGCGAATTGTCGAAGGAGAAGGAGGGCATCGAGAAGCTGTTGGCGTCCGAAGCGCTGCAGTGGAAGACGGTCTCCTGGGAAATCGGCAATGTGAAGAAGCAGTTCTCCAAGGAGACGCCGCTCGGCAAGCGCCGCACCACCTTTGCCGAGGCGACCGAGGTCGATGTCGACGCCTTCGCCGAGGCGCTGGTGGAGCGCGAGCCGATCACCGTGGTCGTCTCCGAAAAGGGCTGGATCCGCGCACTGAAGGGCCATGTGCAGGACCTCTCGGCCCTGACCTTCAAGACCGATGACCGGCTGAAGGTGTCGTTCTTCGCCGAGACCACGTCGAAGCTGCTGGTCTTTGCCACCAACGGCAAGGTGTTCACGCTGGAAGGCTCCAAGCTGCCCGGCGGCCGCGGCGCCGGCGAACCCATGCGCCTCATGTTCGACCTCGAACAGGAACACGACATCGTCGACGTCGTGCAGTTCAAGGGCGGCCGCAAGGCGCTGGTCGCCTCCCGCGAGGGCAAGGGCTTCGTGGTGGCCGAGGACGAACTGGTCGCCAACACCCGCAAGGGCAAGGGCGTGATGGGCGTGGATCAGCCCGATGAGCTCGCCTGCGTGCGCTTCGTCGAGGGCGACCATGTCGCCGTCGTCGGCGAGAACCGCAAGCTCGTCGTGTTCCCGCTCAACCAGGTGCCCGAGATGAGCCGCGGCAAGGGCGTGCGGTTGCAGAAGTACAAGGGCGGCGGCCTCGCCGACGTGAAGACCTTCAAGCTCGCCGATGGCCTCACCTGGAAGGATTCCTCCGACCGCACCTGGACCGTCTCCGAGAAGGACCTGATCGAATGGCTCGGCAACCGCGCCGACGCCGGCAAGCTGCCGCCGAAGGGGTTCCCGAAGAACAACAAGTTCGGGTGAGACCCTAGTCCGCCAGTTCGATCCGCGCGGCCTTGACCACCGCGCGGAAGCTCTCGATCTGGGCGGCCAGATAGCGCCCCGTCTCATCCGCCGACGCATCCGCAATGGCAGTGGTGCCGGCGTTCGCGAGCTTGGTCCTGAGCGCGTCGGTCGCAAGGGCCGCGCGGGCGATGCGCCCGATCTGCTCGATCCGCTCCGGCGGTGTCGCCCTGGGCGCCAGAAGCATGTTCCAGGTGGCCAGTTCGACGCCGGCAAGGCCAGCTTCGGCGAAGGTCGGCACATCCGGCAGGGCGGCGTGGCGCGCGGTCGAGCCGACAGCGAGTGCCAGCACGCGGCCGCCCTGGATCAGCGATGCGGCCGAGGCCACGCTCTCGATGGTGAAGGCCACTTCCCCCGTCAGCACGGCCTGCATGGCCGGCCCGCCGCCCCGATAGGGGATGTGGACGATGTCCTTGAGACCCGCCTTCAGCTTGAACACCTCGCCCGCCAGATGGGTGATCGAACCGGCGCCGGCCGAGGCATAGCTGTGCCGACCGGGTTCCAGGCGCAGTCTGGCAAGCAACTGATCGAGCGTCGTCGCACCGAAGGCCGGCGATGTCACCAGCACCAGCGGGGTCGTCCCGATCATGGTGACGGGGGCGAAATCGGCGACGGCATCGAAGGAGAGATGACGCGCAACCGCCGGGTTGACGCCATGGGTCGAGGCGGAGGCAACCAGCAGGACATGGCCGTCCGGTTCGGAGCGGATGACGGCTTCCGATGCGACCTGGCCATTGGCGCCGGCGCGGTTCTCAACCACCACATTCTGCCCGAGTAAGGGGCCCATCGCCTCGGCGAGCAGGCGCGCGGCGACATCGGTCGATCCGCCGGGGGCGAACGGCACGATCAGGCGGAGCGGGCGGTCGGGAAAGGCGAAAGCCGGACGCGCGAGCGCACCCGATGCGAGCAGAACGGCAAGGGCGCGGCGCGACAGCACGGAGGGTCTCCACAATGCAAAGGGAATGACCGGACCTCTAGTGCGGGTCTGTGACGGGCCGGCGACGGGGAAAGCGGTGCCGGCTGCCTGAGGCGTGGCCGCCACCGCTGCCGGTTGCCGAAGGGCGGTTCGTTCGGCTAGACAAGCGATGGGACAGGAGACGACAACGGATTTGCGATGGCCCGCCAGCGCCGCCCTCTTCGCCTGCCGCCGCCCTTCCTCAAGCGTGTCAGTCTCGTCCCCGAGCGGGTGACCGACTGGGATGCCTATCCCTTCTGCATCCCGCTGTTCCGCGATCGCAGCTTCGAGTTTGCCTTCGAGCGCCCGATCACGATCATCGTCGGCGAAAACGGCACCGGCAAATCGACCCTGCTGGAGGCCTTCGCGGCTCTCGCCAATTTCGACGAGGCGGGCGGTGGCAGCGGCTACCGGCTTGTCGACCATTCCAAGGCCATCGATACGAGCGGCACGGCACTCGCACCCATGCTGCGGGCCTCCTGGCTGCCGCGCATGACCAGCGGCTGGTTCTTCAAGGCGGAAACGTTCTTCTCGGTCGCCCGCAGCCTGGATGAGGCTGCTCTTGAGCCCATGAGCGGTCCGCCACCCGACTTCCTCTCCCATTCCCATGGCGAGGGCTTCCTGCGCTTCTTCGAGGAGCGCTGCCGGCGCCAGGGCGTCTATATTTTCGACGAGCCGGAAAGCGCGCTCTCGCCATCCCGCCAGATGGAATTCATGAAACTGATGCGCCGGATGGAGGAATCGAACCTCTGCCAGGTGGTGATTGCCACCCATTCGCCGATGCTGATGGCCTATCCCGGCGCGCAATTGCTGGAGATCACCAAATATGGGGTCGAGCCGACCGAGCTTGAGCTCATTCCGCACTATCGGCTGATGCGCGAGTTCTTCCAGGACCCAAGCGGCTTCCTCGACGCGTTTCTCGACTGATCCGGCCACCGTCCGGGCGCATCACGGGATAACCTCGACCGAGGCCTTCCCGAACGGTGCCAAGTCCGCTTGAATGCTCAGCCTCAGGCCGCCATGAAGAGCGGCCCCGCAGGAGAGCGTCCATGATATCGTTGAAATCGGTCTCGGCGGCAGCCATCGCCTTGATCGTCGGCGCGGGCGCGGCCCTCGCCCAGACATCCGCCCAGTCGACGCTCGCCCGCATCAAGGAGCGCGGCCATATCCTCTGCGGATCGAGCCAGGGCGTGCCCGGCTTCTCGCAGCCGGACAATGCCGGCGTCTGGCGCGGCTTCGATACCGATTTCTGTCGGGCGCTCGCCGCCGCCATCTTCGACGATCCCGACAAGGCGCGCTATCTGCCGCTCGCCTCAAAGGACCGGCTGATCGCGCTGCAGGGCGGCAATATCGACGTGCTCTCGCGCACCACCACCTGGTCGATCGGCCGCGAACTCGGCCAGGGCCTCGCCTTCACCGCCATCAATTATTACGACGGCCAGGGCTTTCTGGTGCGCAAGTCCGCCAATCTCAAGTCGGTGCGCGAGCTGAACGGCGCCACGATCTGCGTCTCGCAGGGCACCACCAACGAGCTCAATCTCGCCGACTATTTCCGCACCAACGGGCTGACCTACCAGGTCGTCACCTTCGGCAGCCTCGACGAGGTGTCCAAGGCCTATGACACCGGCCGCTGCGATGCCTACACCACCGACATGTCGCAGCTGGCCACCAATCGTCTGCTGCTGACGAAACCCGACGACCACATGGTCTTGCCGGAAGTGATCTCCAAGGAGCCACTGGGACCCTGGGTGCGCAAGGGCGACCCGCAATGGTTCGACATCGTCCGCTGGACGCTGTTCGCCATGATCGGCGCCGAGGAACTGGGTGTCACCCAGGCCAATCTCCCGGACATGCTGAAAAGCACCAATCCCGAGATCAAGCGGCTGCTCGGCGTCGACGGCAATTTCGGCGAGCAATTGGGCCTCACCCGCGACTGGGCGGCGCGCATCATCCGCCATGTCGGCAATTACGGCGAGAGTTTCGACCGCAATCTCGGCGCCGGCAGCCGCGTCGGCCTGCCGCGCGGGCCGAATGCGCTCTGGAATGCCGGCGGCCTCCAATATTCGCCACCGTTCCGGTGAATGTGCCGGCTTGCCGGATGTGCCGCAATTCGGGGCAATCGACGCCAAAAACTGAGGCTTAAGCCGACCCCGCGCCCGTGGTGAACTTGTCCCGTTCGGCCTGCTGGCCACAGAGAAGGGGACGATCCATGACATTGGCGAAATCCGCATCCACCGCCTGCGCGGCGGTGCTGCTGATCCTGGCTGGCGGCGTCGCCTCGGCCCAAACGCCCAGCAGTCAGAACACGCTGGCCCGCATCAAGGAGCGCGGCGTGCTGGAATGCGGCACCAATCAGGGCGTGCCGGGCTTTTCCATGCCCGACAGCCAGGGCCGCTGGACCGGCTTCGACGTCGAATTCTGCCGCGGGCTGGCCGCAGCCATTTTTGACGATCCGAACAAGGTGCGCTTCAGCCCGCTCTCGTCCAAGGACCGCTTCGTCGCCCTGCAATCGAGCCAGATCGACGTTCTGGCGCGCCAGACCACCTGGACCATCAGCCGCGAGATCAGCCAGGGCCTGTCGTTCACGGCCATCAATTACTACGACGGCCAGGGTTTCCTGGTGCGCAAGTCGCTCGGCGTGAAATCGGCGCTGGAATTTGCTGGCGCCACCGTCTGCGTGCCGCAGGGCACCACCAGCGAACTCAATGCCGCCGACTATTTCCGCACCAACAATATCCGCTACCAGATGGTCGCCTTCGCCACCGTCGACGAGGTGATCAAGGCCTATGAGAGCGGCCGCTGCGACACCTACACCACCGACATGTCGGCGCTCGCCGGTTCGCGCTTCCTCATGCAGAACCCCGACGACCACATGATCCTGCCGGAGGTCATCTCCAAGGAGCCGCTGGGCCCATGGGTGCGCAAGGCCGATCCACAATGGTTCGACATCGTCCGCTGGACCCTGTTCGCCATGCTCTCGGCGGAGGAACTGGGCGTCACCCAGGCCAATGTCCAGGAGATGCTGAAAAGCGCCAATCCCGAGATCAAGCGGCTGCTCGGCGTCGACAGCAATTATGGCGAGACGCTGGGGCTGACGCGCGACTGGGCGTTCCGCATCATCAAGCACATGGGCAATTACGGCGAGAGCTTCGAGCGCAATCTTGGGAGCGGCAGCCGCATCGGCCTGCCGCGCGGCCCAAACCGGATGTGGAACGCCGGCGGTCTGCAATATTCGCCGCCGTTCCGCTGAGAGCTCAGGCGGCCTTCAGCGCCGCGATCAGCGGTTCGGCGTCTCCGAACAGGGCATTCGCCGGCAGAAGCTGGCGACCGCCCTGGCCGGTGACGATCACCGCCGGCACGCCGTTGACGCGGAAGGCTGCCATCAGCTGCCCCGCCTTGGCCATGCGGGCCTGGTTCTCCGCGATCAGCTCGCCATCCGGCGCGGCAAGCCTTGCCGCCGCCGCATCGAGGCCGAGACCTTGGAGAACAGCGGCAGCGCCGGCCTCGGTGACGATATTGCCGCCCTCGACATAGCGGGCCTTCTGGAGGGCCGTGAGCGCCTCCCATTCCCGCTCCGGCGCGGTCAGCCGCACCGCGGTCAGCGCCAGCGTCGCCGGGCCTGAATCGAACCGGCCGCCGGCCGCCAGCACCTGGTCGCGATAGGCTTCGGAAAAGGGCTGGCCGCTCAGCTTCGCGATCCGCTGGTCGTTCGACCAGGCATAGGCGGCAAAGCCCTCGTCCATGGGCCGCGCGCCATGGCCGGAAAACAGCCCGGTCGGGCTCAGCTCGACGGCAAGGCCGGGTTCGGCGGCGAGCCTGCGCATCATCGGGGCGGCGCCATAGCACCAGCCGCAGAGCGGATCGAACAGATAGGTCAGAGCAATATCGGCCATGGTGGTTCCCGGCGGGTTGGTTCACCCGTCATAGGAGACCCAGCCCTCGGGCTGCAGGCGCTCCTGCGGCAGGAAGCGCGCCTTGTAGTCCATCTTGGGCGAGCCCTGAACCCAATAGCCGAGATAGACGAAGGGAAGTCCCATCATCTTTGCGCGAGCGATGTGGTCGAGGATGACCAGCGTGCCGAGCGAGCGCTCCGCCTCGCCGGGCTCGAAGAACGAATAGACCAGCGACAACCCGTCGGAGAGGATGTCGGTGAGAACGCAGGCGACCAGTTCGCCCTTCGACTTGCCGGTGACGGAGGTGTTGATGTCGCGCCGGCGATATTCCACCAGCCGCGTCTTCACGTGTGAGTCCTCCACCATCATCGCGTAGTCGAGCACGGTCATGTCGGCCATGCCGCCGGCGCGGTGGCGCCAGTCCAGATAGGCGCGGAAGGTCGAATATTGTTCGGAGGTCGGCACGGCCATCCGCATCTCGCCGACCAGATCGGCATTGCGCCGCATCACTCGTCGGTAGGAGCGGCTCAGCCGGAACGTGTCCACCGGCACGCGCACCGACACGCAGGCCCGGCAATTCTCGCAGGCCGGGCGGTAGGCGATCGACTGCGAACGCCGGAATCCGCCCTGGGTCAGCACATCGTTGAGGTCAGGTGCCTTGGGCCCGACCAGATGGGTGAACACCTTCCGCTCGAACTGGCCCGGCAGATAGGGACAGGTCGTCGGCGCGGTCAGGTAGAATTGCGGTGTGTCGCGCGGCTGCTGGGTCAAGGTCCGCTTCTGCCGTGAATCGATCGCGGCGGCGGGCGCGACCTACGACAGCGAGGATAACCGAGCAGGACCCGCCGGCAAAGGCCTGACGCGTCAGGCGAGGTCCCCGCCACCAGCAATAATCTTCGCCATCGGCAGCCCTTCGGCCGCGAACGCCGTCATGATCTCGCGGACATGCTCGCTGTCGCGGGTCTCAACCGTCACGTCGAGCTTGGCGCCCTTGGCCGGCGTGTCGAGGAACAGCCTGCGGTGCTCCACCTCCAGCACATTGGCGCCCAGTCGACCGAGCAGCGTCGCGACCTTGCCCAGCATGCCCGGACGGTCGGGGATGGAGATGCGGAACGAGGCGATGCGGTCCTCACGCTCCAGTTCGCGCACCATGATGGCGGCGAGGATGCGCGGGTCGATATTGCCGCCGCACAGGATCAGGCCGACCTTGCGGCCGCGGAACCGCTCGGGCTCGGCGAGCAGCGCGGCAAGGCCGGCCGCGCCAGCGCCTTCGGCAATGGTCTTCTGGCGGGTGAGATAAAGGTTGACCGCGCGTTCCAGCAGCGTTTCGCCGACCAGCACCACATCGGACACGAGCTCGCGGACGATCGGCAGGGTCGAGCGACCGACGATCTTGACCGCGATGCCCTCGGCCAGCGTCGGGCCGCCGATCGGGCGCGTCTCGCCCTTCAGCGCATTGCGCATGGAGGGATAGAGCTCGGCCTCCACGCCGACGATCTCGATGGCCGGGCGGATCGTCTTGGCGGCAATGGCATTGCCGGAGATCAGCCCGCCGCCGCCGATCGGGATCACCAGACAGTCGAGATCGGGAACGTCCTCCAGCATTTCGCAGGCGATCGAGCCCTGGCCGGTGATCACCGCCTCGTCGTCATAGGGATGGACCCAGACCAGCCCCTCGGCAATCTGGATCTCCTCGGCGCGGGCCTGGGCTTCCGCCACGGTCTCGCCGTCCAGCACGACGCGCGCGCCGTGGGCACGGGTCGCGGCCACTTTCACGTAGGGCGTCGTCTCCGGCATCACGATGGTGGCGGCAATGCCGAGCCGGGCGGCGTGGAGCGCGACCGCCTGGGCATGGTTGCCGGCCGACATGGCGATGACGCCGCGTTTGCGGTCGACCTCGCCCAGGCTCGTCAGCTTCACCAGCCCGCCGCGCTCCTTGAAGGAATTGGTCGCCTGCATGTTCTCGTATTTCACAAAGACATCGGCGCCGGTGATGGCGGACAGGCCCTGCGCCGGCAGCATCGGGGTGCGCACCACCCGCCCCGCAAGGATCTTCCGGGCGGCCTCGATATCGGCGAATGAAACGGTCAAACCGGCCTCCGGTCGGGAGAGAACAGCCCCTGCGGGCGGATCACGATGATGAGGACGAGCGCGGAGAAGACCGCGACATCGCGCCACTGGATCGGCAGATAACCCGACCAGAGCGTTTCCGCGAGCCCCAGGGCGATGCCGCCCAGCAATGCGCCGGGCAGCGAGCCGATGCCCCCGAGGATCGCAGCGGTCAGCGCCTTCAGTCCGAACACCGTCCCAAGCGCGAAATGGGCCGAGCCGAAATGCAGCGCATGGGCCGTGCCGGCAAGGCCGGCAGCGGCGCCCGCCAGCGCGAAGGTGAGGGCGACCAGCCGGCCGGCATCGATGCCGGACAATGCCGCCATGCCGGGATCGTCTGCAAAGGCGCGCCAGGCGCGGCCGAACCGGCTGAACCGCATCACCAGAAGCAGGGAGATTGCGGCGAGAGATGCCAGCGCGAACACGGCCAACTGGTTCGCAGTCACCGTCGTGACGAACTCGCCAGCCCGCATCAGCGGGATCGGCTCGGAGCCCACCGGCGGCGCCCAGCGTGCGCTGGATCCATGGATGATCCGCAGGCCCTCCGACAGCGCGACCGCCAGCCCGATGGTGGCGACCAGCACGGTCTGGCCGCTCCGTCCGCCGCTGGCGCCGAGCAGCGGGGTTATCAGGCCGCGCGCGACGGCAAGGCCGAAGCAGGCGGCGGTCAGGCTTCCGAGAAGGGTTGCGAGTGCCAACCCGAGGGGCAATCCGAGCGCGGCGGATGTGGCGGCCACCATGCCCAGCGCCGCATAGGCACCGGCAACCGCGATCTCGCCGAAGGCCAGGTTGATCCGGCCGAGCAGGCCATAGACGAGGGCATAGGCTGAGGCGAGCAGGCCATAAAGCGCTGCCGGTACCAGGCCGTTGGCCACTTGCTGCGCGCCATAGGCGACGGCCATCGGCACGCGCGCGATGGTTTGAGCCTGCCGCTGCCGCGAGGCCTCCGCCAGCGCTGCTGCATCGCCCAGCCACCAGCGCTGGATGATTGTCCGCTTCACCTCGCTGACAGGCCCGGCATCGGTCAGGAGCGCCGCAAGCTCGAAACGGCCGGCATCATTGCCACCGCCGGCGAATTGGCAGACGAGATAGCGAACCTGCTGCAAACGGCCGGGTTCTCGGGCGAGATAGTCGATCCTGACGGTGAAGGGCACGCCCTCGACCGGCATCTGCCGCGTCTCGCGCAGCGCCGTGCCCTCGGGATGCAGCGCCGGCAGCACGTCCCGGCAGATCCTGAGGTGATCGGGTTCGATTGTCGTGGCGCAGCCGGCCAGCATCAGGCAGAGCCCGATGAGACCGGCGCCAAGGCGCCACATGCCCGGGCCTCAGCGGCGAGCGGTCAGGATTTCGGCCACCCGCGGCGCGAAATAGGTCAGCACGCCATCGCAGCCGGCGCGCTTGAAGCACATCAGGCTTTCCAGCATGGCGCGCTCGCCGTCGATCGCGCCGGCGCGAGCCGCCATCTCGATCATCGCGTACTCGCCGGACACCTGGTAGGCGAAGGTCGGCAGGCCGAAGGTCGCCTTCACCCGGTGGCAGACGTCGAGATAGGGCAGGCCGGGCTTCACCATCACCATGTCGGCGCCTTCCGCGATGTCGATCTCGACCTCGCGGATCGCCTCGTCGGTATTGGCCGGATCCATCTGGTAGGTGCGCTTGTCGCCGATCAGCGTCGCCTTCGTTCCGATCGCATCGCGGAACGGCCCGTAGAAGGCCGAGGCATATTTCGCCGCATAGCTCATGATCTGGGTGTCGGTCAGGCCGGCATTGTCCAGCGTCTCGCGGATCGCGGCGATCCGCCCGTCCATCATATCGGAGGGCGCGATACAGTCGGCACCGGCTTCCGCCAGGGCCAGCGCCTGCCGGCACAGGATCGCCACCGTCGGATCGTTGAGGATGCGCCCGTCCTCCGACATCACGCCGTCATGGCCATGGGAGGTGTAGGGATCGAGCGCCGCATCGGTGATGAGGCCGATCTCCGGCACGGCCGCCTTGATGGCGCGCACTGCGCGGCACATCAGGTTATGGGCGTTTTCCGCCTCCGATCCCACCGGATCGCGCAACGCGGGGTCGACATAGGGGAAGGGCGCCAGCGCCGGAATGCCAAGACGGGCGGCGCGCTCGGCCTCGCGCACGGCCTCGTCGATGGAAAGGCGATCGACGCCGGGCATGGTCGACACCGGTGTGCGGGCCTGCGAACTGTCGATCAGGAACAGGGGCCAGATCAGGTCGTCGACGGTCAGCGTGTTCTCGCGCACCATCCGCCGCGACCAGTCGGTCTTGCGGTTGCGCCGCATGCGGGTGGTCAGCGGCAAGGGCTCGGACTGGCTCACCTGGGGGGCCGGTGGGTTGCCGCGGAGTGCACGGATCGTCATGGGAAAGACCCCCTCAGTCGACAGCCCGCTCAGTCTTCGAGGACACCTGCGGGACGAGCCCTGCTTATCATTCTGGAATTGTTCCGAACAGCCTCCGGATGCCAAGCCTGCTGTGCAGGCCGTCGCACTCTGTCGGCCGGCCGAATTGACCACTGCCGCCGGGGTCTCCTAAGCCAGATGAGGAGGATTCAATAATGGATTTCGCGCTGACCGAGGAGCAGGAAGCCTTCCAGGGTGTTGCCCGCGACTTCGCGGAGTCCGAGATGGCGCCCTTCGCCCGCGACTGGGACGCCGGCTCTGTCTTTCCAGAGGAGACGCTGCGCAAGGCGGCAGCCCTCGGCTTTGGCGGCATCTATGTGAAGGAGGATGTCGGCGGCTCGGGCCTGACCCGTCTCGACGCCGCCGTGATCTTCGAGGAACTGGCCAAGGGCTGCGTTTCCACCACGGCCTATATCTCGATCCACAACATGGCCGCCTGGATGATCGACACCTATGGCCACGAGGATCTGCGCCGGCGCTATCTGCCCGACCTCTGCACGATGAAGACCTTTTCCAGCTATTGCCTGACCGAGGCTGGAGCGGGATCGGATGCGGCCTCGCTGCGCACCCGCGCGGTCAAGGATGGCAATTCCTATGTGATCAATGGCGCCAAGGCCTTCATTTCGGGCGGCGGCCGGTCCGACGTCTATGTCGTGATGGCACGCACCGGCGGGGAGGGCGCCAAGGGCGTCTCCTGCTTCGTCGTCGACAAGGACACGCCGGGCCTCTCATTCGGCGCGCAGGAGAAGAAGCTCGGCTGGAAGAGCCAGCCGACCGCCGTGGTCGACTTCGACAATGTCCGCGTGCCCGCCGAGAACCTGGTGGGCGAGGAAGGCCAAGGCTTCCGCATCGCCATGGCCGGCCTCGACGGCGGCCGGCTCAACATCGCGGCCTGTTCGCTCGGCGGCGCGCAGTTCTGTCTCGACCGCACGGTTGCCTACATGACCGACCGCAAGCAGTTCGGCTCTGCCCTCAAGGATTTCCAGGCCCTGCGCTTCCGCATCGCCGATTATGCGACCGAACTGGAAGCCGCCCGCCTGATGGTGCGCCGCGCCGCTGTCGCCGTCGGCGCCAAGGAGCCGCGCGCCACGACACTCGCCGCCATGGCCAAGCGCTTCGCCACCGATATCGGCTTCGAGGTGGTCAATGGCTGCCTGCAACTGCACGGCGGCTACGGCTATCTGAACGACCATCCGATCGAACGTGTGCTGCGCGACGTCCGCGTGCACCAGATTCTCGAAGGCACCAACGAGATCATGCGCGTCATAGTCTCGCGCGATGTTCTCGGCGCGTGATATCAGGCCCCATGACATCACCTGACGCTCTCCCCCCCGAAGTCCTGCTGGAACGCCGCGGCTCGTGCGGTCTCATCACGCTGAACCGCCCGCAGGCGCTGAACGCGCTGACGCTGACCATGGTGCGCGCCATGCGCCCGGCCCTCGAGGCCTGGGCGATCGATCCGGCGGTCACTCGCGTCGTCATCATCGGCGCCGGCGGCAAGGCCTTCTGCGCCGGCGGCGACATTCGCGTGCTGCATGATCTGGGCAAGGCGGGCCGCCAGGACGAGGCTTTGACCTTCTGGCGCGAGGAATATGAGCTCAACTGCCTGATCAAGCGCTACCCGAAGCCCTATATCGCTCTCATCGACGGCATCGTCATGGGCGGCGGCGTCGGTGTCTCGATCCATGGCAGCCATGTGGTCGCCGGCGAGAAATTCGCCTTCGCCATGCCGGAAGTCGGTATCGGCTTCTTCCCTGATGTTGGCGGCACCTATTTCCTGCCGCGCGTGCCGGGTGAGGTCGGCGCCTATATGGCGCTGACCGGCGCCCGCATGAACCAGGGCGATGCGCTGGCAAGCGGCCTTGCCACCCATGCACTGGCTTCATCGCGCTTTGCCGAACTGCTCGATGCGCTTTGCCGGCCGGATGCGGTGGATTCCACGCTCGAGGCCTTCGCCGATGTGTCCGTCGTGCCGCCGTCGGTCACCGCGCAGCGCCAGGGCATCGATGCCTCCTTCGCGGCAAGCCGGGTCGAGGACGTCCTTGCAGCGCTCGACCGGGCAGGGGCCACCAGCGAATGGGCGGCGAAGACCGCTGCCACCATCCGCACCAAATCGCCAACCTCGCTCAAGCTGGCGCTCGCCCAGGTGCGGCGCGGCAAGGGGATGAGCTTTGAAGATGCGATGATCACCGAATTCCGCATCGTCTCGCGCATCTGCCATGGCGATGACTTCTATGAGGGCGTGCGGGCCGTCATCATCGACAAGGACAACAAGCCGAACTGGCACCCGGCCGACCTGGCCGACGTGTCCGATGCGGCGATCGACGCGCATTTCGCGCCGCTTGGACCTGACGAACTGATGCCGCCCGCGAGGCGCACCCGGTGAGCATCACCAAACAGCGCCTGTCGAGCGACGCGCCGATCCAGGCGGAGCCAGAACACCGGCTCGACTGGAGCAAGATCCTGACCGTGTTCCTGCGGACGCTGGCGATCCTCAGCCTTGTCCGCGGCCTGTCCAACTGGGCGACGATCTGCGGACTATGGTCGGGTGCGGAGACCAGCGGCTTCGAGGATCTTGCTCCGGCGCATCAGGCGACAATCGTCTTCTTCGCCGTCATCGAGCTGGTGGCGGGTGTCGGCCTCTGGCTCACCTCCGCGTGGGGCGGCGTTGTCTGGCTGCTGGCCGCGCTTGTCTCGCTCACCATCGACGCATCCGCCTGGTTCGGCGTGCCGGGCTGGGTGAACATTGCGGCCAGGCCGCATCTGGCCACTCTCGCCGACCTGGCTCTGATGGCCTTCTATCTGGTCGCAGCGGGTGCCGCGGCGCGACAGTCCGACGATCCGGACGACGAATAGGGGGCCGGCAAACAGGCCCGACGAGACCAAGGTTCAGGGAGAAGACAGACATGAGCACGATCGCCTTCATCGGTCTTGGCAATATGGGCGGTCCGATGGCCGCCAATCTGATCAAGGCCGGCCACCGCGTCATCGGCACGGATCTCGCCGAGGCGGCGCTTGCCCGTCACGAGGCCGCCGGCGGCGTGCGCGGCGCCTCGATCGCGGCCGCAGTCAGCGAAGCCGATGTCGTCGTCACCATGCTGCCATCGGGCCGCGAGGTCATGGCGCTCTATGGCGGCGATGCCGGCATCATCGCCAAGGCAAAGGCCGGCGCCCTGCTGATCGACTCTTCCACCATCGACGTCGATACCGCTCGCGCGGTGGCCAAGCTCGCTGCAGCCCGGGGTCTCGCCATGCTTGATGGCCCGGTCTCGGGTGGCGTCGGCGGCGCCTCGGCCGGCACGCTTACCTTCATGTGCGGCGGCGAGGACGCAACCTTCGAGCGGGCCAGGCCTTATCTCGAGGCCATGGGCAAGACGATTGTCCATGCCGGCGGGCCCGGCAACGGCCAGGCGGCCAAGATCTGCAACAACATGATCCTCGGCATCACGATGATCGCCACCTCCGAGGCCTTCGTGCTGGCCGAGAAGCTCGGCCTCGAGGCCCAGAAGCTGTTCGACATCGCCTCGAAGTCCTCGGGACAATCCTGGTCGCTCACCACCTATTGCCCTGTGCCGGGCCCGGTGCCGACCAGCCCGGCCAATCGCGACTATCAGGCGGGCTTCACCGCCGCGATGATGCTGAAGGACCTGAAGCTTGCCCAGGCTGCGGCAAGCTCGGCGGGAGCGGTGACGCCGCTTGGCGCCGAAGCCGCGGCCCTCTACGGCCTCTATGCTGCTCAAGGCGAGGCCGGCACCGACTTTTCCGGGATTGTGAACTTCCTGCGCGGCACGTGAGCCGGACCGCTTTCCCCTGCGTCAGCGGTTTTCGAAATCACTGCCCTTGGGAGATGCTCAACGCTTCATGAACAGCGTCGGAGCAATTCTCCCAAGGGCCGGCCGGCGGATGGTTTCCCGATGGTTTCCGGGTGGCCTTAAGAGAAATGTCAAATTGCCGGCAAGGCTTGGCTCCATGCGCATTCTGATCGTGAATCGAATCTTGCGCCGGCCCGGCTAGGTTTATGAAGAGACAACAAGAGATTTGCAAAAGATCAATTCAATATATTGTTTAGCTTGAAGGGGTTAAGCCCTCTTCATCTTGTTTTTTCGGAGCCTCTTAAAACTCGCCGGCTTACCTTGTCATCACAACGAGCGGAGGACAGGGCCGCTCGGCCGAGGGCCAAAAAACGCCCCGGCGCCAACAGGACAAGAGGCGTCTTATGAGCACGAACACCAAGACCCGCGAGATCGCGGCTCCGCCCATTTCCCCCGAGCGCCAGGAGCGCTTCGAACAGATCAGCCCGATCTATCTGGAGTCTCTGACCCTCATCGAGCGGCTGCATCGCCGCCTGCTCGACGTGATCAAGGACGAGTTCGACCGCCGCAATCGTTCCGACATCAATGCGGTCCAGGCGCTGCTCTTGTTCAACATTGGCGATCGCGAGCTGACCGCCGGCGAACTGCGCACCAAGGGCTACTATCTGGGCTCCAACGTCTCGTACAACCTGAAGAAGCTGGTCGAGATGGGCTATCTGTCCCACCAGCGCTCCAGGATCGATCGCCGCTCGGTGCGGATCAGCCTGACCGACAAGGGCCATGAAGTGGCCGACGTCGTGGGCTCGCTCTACGCCAAGCACGTCCGCACCGTCGAACCGGTCGGCGGCGTCTCGCTCGACGACTTCAAGAGCCTGAACAAGGCGCTGCTGCGGCTCGAGCGGTTCTGGACCGACCAGATCCTCTACCGCCTCTAGGACCGTCGCGATGGCTATGCTTCTCGACTGGCCTCTCGCCTTCGCTGGCCTGACGCTTCTGCTGCTTCTTGCCGAGAACGTGATCGGTGTGACGGGCGGTGCCCTGCTCGCCGCCGATCATGGCGCCCGCCGTCAGGACGGCTGACGCTTCCTCTTCCTTCTGCCCGCAGACCTCGACTGACCCGGCCGGACCTGTCCGCGCCGGGTCTTTTTCGTGGTTGGAGCCACGCAAATATTGGTAATAGAATGAAATGAAATACATCGGATATGATGCAAGTCGTTTTGCATTTTAAAATATCGATCTGATTGTTTCGTGCTGACATCATGGGAGATGCTTCCGCATGTGGCCATTTCCGGTCCGGATCATTGACGACACCACCGTCGAGTGGCAGTTGCAGGCCTTCGAGTGGTTGATCAACCGACTTTGCGACGGCGCGGGCATCGCGGGCACCAGCCTTGTGGTTCCGGGGAGGAGCCATTTCATCGCCGACGGTGAGCAAGGGCACGCTTTGGCGCTACGGCTGTTCGAACAGGTCAAGGCCTATGTCCGGGTCGATGACACGACGGTCATCCATCTTCTGCAGCAGCCGGAACGGCGCGGTTCCATCGTCAACGAGCGAACGGCTCTTGTCCACCAAGCGGCCGAACCCCTTGGAACCTGTCTTGCCAATGACGAGGGCGATTGGGAAATCAGTTACGATCCGGCGCTTCTGAGCGACCGAGAAGGTCTGATCGCGACCCTCGCCCACGAGGTCGCCCACGTGCTCGTTCCTATGAGCGACGACCTGCCTGTCGAGCCAGAAGAATATGAGTTCCTCACCGATCTCTGCGTGGCATTCCTCGGATTCGGCGTGTTCTTGTCGAATGGCCGTTCGGAGCGGATAACCGATGGCGAATGGAGTTGGTGGCGCGGCGGCGGCTACTTGCCGATCAACGATTGCCTGATGGCCACGGCGCTGTTTATCGACATCAAGGGAAGTCCCGCCGACCGCGACACGGCGAACAGCTTCCTACAGCCGGCATGGCGGCCCGCCTTCGGCAAGGCGTTCAAGCAGCTTCGGCGATTTGACGGCGAAATCGCGCGGTTGCGCGCCCTCGACAGGCGGCTGACCAAGGAGCGCACGGTCGAAACCTTCGCCGAGATCGACGCTTGATCGCCGTGCTCCTCGCTGTTGCAGATTTCCCGCTCCAGGCCTGATTTCGCCGAGCTCACGCGAATATGCGCGGCCGCCCTGCATCTTTTGCCTTGAGTTGGTCACATTGCCTGCCATACGTGACGCTGAGTAGGCCTGATCGTTGTTCCTTAACGATGTTGGTGTTCAATTCATCCGATATGGCGGGGCTCGCCCCCGCTCCCAGCCGGAGACGCTTCGTGTCGCACCGTCCCTCGCCGCTTTCGGGCGCGCTGTCCCCCGACCGCCGTTCTATCCTTGGCGGTCTCCTGTCGATCGGCGCGATGATGGCGGGTGCCCCCGCGGCCTTCGCGCAGACGCGTGGCGCCATGAGCGCCGAATGGGGCGACAGCTTCGATGCCGGTTCCCGGTCGCGCGCCACCCGCAATCCCTATCCTGTTCTCGGCCCGCACACCGTGCAGGGCCTGGAGCAGGCGATCGGCCAGTACCAGCAGATCGTCGCACGCGGCGGCTGGCAGCCGGTTCCCGCCGGCGAGCGTCTGCGGATCGGCGCCCGGCGTCCGGCCGTGGTGCTGCTGCGCGACCGCCTGATCGCCACCGGCGACCTCGATGCCTCATCCGGCCGCTCCGACATTTTCGACAGTTTCGTCGACACCGCCGTGAAGCGCTTCCAGACCCGCCACGGCATCTCGCCGGATGGCCTCGTCCGGGAATCGACCTATGCCGCGCTGAATGTTCCCGCCGACATGCGCCTGCGCCAGCTCGAGACCAATCTCGTCCGCGTTCGCGCCTATTCGGGCAATCTCGGCAACAAGTTCATCGCCATGAACATCCCGGCCGCCCAGCTTGAGGCGGTCGAGAACGGCCAGGTGGTCTCTCGCCATGTCACGGTGGTCGGCAAGATCGACCGTCAGTCGCCGATCATCTCGACCCGCGTCGAGAACATCAACTTCAACCCCTATTGGACCGTGCCCTCGTCGATCATCCGCAAGGACCTGATCCCGAAGATGCAGGCGGAGCCGGACTATCTGGCCAAGAACCGCATCCGCATCTTCAATGGCCAGGGCCAGGAAGTGACGCCGGAATCCATCAACTGGAATTCCATGGATGCGATGAACTATCGCTTCCGGCAGGACCCCTTCGAAGGCAATTCGATGGGCAATGTCCGCATCAACATCCCGAACCAGCACGCCGTCTACATGCATGACACGCCCTCCAAGGGCCTGTTCGGCGAGGACCAGCGCTTCCATTCCTCGGGCTGCGCGCGCGTCCAGAACGTCCGCGAACTGATCGCCTGGATCCTGCAGGGCACGCAGTGGAACCGCTCCGAGATCGACCGGGTGTTCCGCACCGTCGACCGGGTCGACGCCAAGCCGCTGCAGCCGGTGCCGGTCTATTGGGTCTACATCACCGCCTGGGCCAATCCGGACGGCAATGTCCAGTTCCGCGACGACATCTATCAGCGTGACGGCATGAGCGCGCAGGCCGCCCTGCGCTGACGCGGCGGCGCCCCTCATCGGACGATCAACAAGCCCGGCCTCGCGCCGGGCTTTTTGTTGCTGAACCTCTCTCATGTCATGATGGCGACATGGTCGAATCGCGCGACGCCACGGTCTATTTCGAGCATATCCGGATCGGCCAGGTCGTCCGGGTCGCCGCCGTCTGCGCGCTGACCGGGACCGAGGTCGTGGTGATGGGGCCGGCCAATACCGCGCCGAGCGCGCTGGAGAAACTGGCGCTGCGCAAGCTCAAGCTGCGCATCGAGCGCGACGGCAGCGAACCGCTCCGCTGAATCCTGCCCGGGGCCCAAGCCGGTCACCCCCTAAATATGGTAGCAGGCGCGGTCTGCCGCTTGGACTCGGCACCAGCCCTGTGCTACCGGCAGGGCCACGCCCTGAACCCTGCGCTTCATGCCGAGGCGCCGAGACTTACGGAGTTTCCGGATGTCCTCTTCCGTCGCCCGGTCCAACCAGCCTTTTGATGGCTTCTTCTCGGCCTCGCTCGCCGATGCCGATCCCGTCATCTTCGACGCGATTCAGAAGGAACTCGGTCGCCAGCAGCACGAGATCGAGCTGATCGCGTCTGAGAACATCGTCTCGAAGGCGGTGATGGAGGCTCAGGGCTCCGTCATGACCAACAAGTACGCCGAGGGCTATCCGGGCAAGCGCTACTATGGCGGCTGCCAGTTCGTCGACATCGCCGAGACGGTGGCGATCGAGCGCGCGACCAAGCTGTTCGGCTGCAAGTTCGCCAATGTGCAGCCGAATTCCGGCAGCCAGGCCAACCAGGCGGTGTTCCTGGCGCTGCTCCAGCCGGGCGATACTTTCATGGGTCTCGATCTCGCCGCTGGCGGCCATCTCACCCACGGCTCGCCGGTCAATGTCTCCGGCAAGTGGTTCAAGGTCGCGCCCTATACGGTGCGCCAGGACGACCAGCTGATCGACATGGACGAGGTCGCCCGCATCGCCCGCGAGACCAAGCCGAAGCTGATCGTCGCTGGCGGCTCGGCCTATGCGCGGGCCTGGGATTTCGCCCGCTTCCGCGCGATCGCCGATGAGGTTGGCGCCCTGTTCTTCGTCGACATGGCCCATTTCGCAGGCCTCGTCGCCGGTGGCGCCCACGCCTCGCCCTTCCCGCATGCGCATGTGGCCACCACCACCACGCACAAGACGTTGCGCGGCCCCCGTGGCGGCATGATCCTCACCAATGACGAGGACATCGCCAAGAAGATCAATTCGGCCGTGTTCCCCGGGATGCAGGGCGGCCCGCTCATGCATGTCATCGCGGCCAAGGCGGTGTCATTCGGCGAGGCGCTGCGCCCCGAGTTCAAGACCTATGCCCATGCTGTGGTCGCCAATGCCAAGGCGCTGGCCGAGACGCTGAAGGCGGCGGGCTTCGACCTCGTCACCGGCGGCACCGACAACCACCTCATGCTGGTCGACCTTCGTCCGAAGAACCTGACCGGCAAGGCGTCGGAGGCAGCCCTTGGGCGCGCCTACATCACCTGCAACAAGAACGGCATCCCGTTCGACCCGCAGAAGCCCTTCGTCACCTCGGGCGTGCGCCTCGGTACCCCGGCCGGCACCACCCGCGGTTTCGGCATTGCCGAGTTCAAGCGCATCGGCGAGCTGATCGCCGAGACGCTGGACGGCCTCTCGAAGGCCAATTCCGAGGAGGGCAACGCGGCTGTCGAGGCCGCTGTGCGCGAGAAGGTGAAAGATCTCACCGCCCGCTTCCCGATCTATTCCTGACGAAGGGGGCGAGCGGTGCGCTGCCCCTTCTGCGGCTTCGCCGATACCCAGGTGAAGGACTCGCGTCCGACCGAGGATGGCTCCGCCATCCGCCGCCGGCGCGTCTGCACGGAATGCAACGGCCGCTTCACCACCTTTGAACGCGTTCAGCTGCGGGAACTCGTCCTGGTCAAGCGGTCCGGTCGCCGTGTGCCGTTCGACCGCGACAAGCTGATGCGCTCGATCCAGGTGGCCTTGCGCAAGCGCCCGGTCGACCCTGAGCGCGTCGAGCGGCTGGTCTCCGGCATCGTCCGGCAGCTGGAAGCCTCGGGCGAAAGTGAAATCCCCGCCGAGAATGTTGGTCGCATCGTCATGGAGGCGCTGAAGGCGCTCGACGATGTCGCCTATGTCCGCTTCGCCTCGGTCTATCGCAATTTCCGCGAGGCCAAGGATTTCGAGCAGCTGATCGGCGAAATGGCGGAGGACGGCGAGCCCGAGCCACCGGCCAAGCCCCGTTAGGGCCATGGCCGAGGCGCGCTTCTCGGAAGCCGACCGCCAGTTCATGGACCATGCGCTGCGTCTCGGCCGGCGCAATCTCGGCCGCGTTGCGCCCAATCCGTCGGTCGGCTGCGTTCTGGTGAAAGACGGCGTGATCGTCGGCCGCGGCGTGACCCAGCCCGGCGGCCGGCCCCATGGCGAGACGACCGCCCTTGCCCATGCCGGCGAGGCAGCGCGTGGCGCCACCGCCTATGTGACGCTTGAACCCTGCTCGCATTTCGGCCGGACCGGCCCCTGTTCCGATGCGCTGGCGCGCGCCGGCGTGACGCGCGTCGTCTGCGCCATCGGCGATCCCGATCCCAGAGTGCGGGGCCGCGGCTTCACCATGCTCCGGGCCTACGGGATCACGGTCGATACCGGCCTGTTCGAAGCCGAGTCTGGCCTCGACCATCGCGGCCATTTCAACCGTGTCCGGCTTGGCCGCCCCTTCGTCCAGATGAAGATGGCGCTGTCCGAGGATGGCTTCGTCGCGGGTGAGGGCGGCCGGCGCGTGCAGATCTCTGGTCCACATGCGCAGGCCCAGGTCCACATGATGCGCGCCATGGCGGATGCCATCATGATCGGCGCCGGGACGGCGCTGGCCGACGATCCGGAACTCACCTGCCGCCTGCCGGGCATGGCCGATCGCTCGCCGGTGCGCATCGTCATCGATTCCCAGCTCCGGCTGCCGCTGACCTCGAAACTCGTCCAGACAGCCGCGGATGTGCCGACCTGGGTCCTCTCCACCGTTGGTGCGCCCCCCGAGGCCGAACGCGCGCTCAGGGCCGCTGGCTGCCAGGTCATGCTGGTGCGCCGCCACGCCGACGGACGGCTCGATCTCGGTGAGGCGATGCGGCTCATTGCCGTGCGCGGCATCACCCGCGTGCTTGCTGAAACGGGCCCGGCCCTTGCGGCGGGCCTGATGGATGCCGATCTGGCGGATGAGGTCGTGCTGGTGCGGTCACCGAACACGCTGGGTCACGGCCTTGCCGGTCTCCCAACGCCGCTGAGCCCCCGCTTCCAGCTCGCCGAGACCCGGCCGGCCGGAGCCGATATGTTCGAAACCTACCGACGCTAGAGGAAGAGCCCATGTTCACCGGCATCATCACCGACGTGGGCGAGGTCGTCGCCATCGAGACGCGCGGCTCGGCGCTCAACCTCGCCATCGCCTGTTCCTATCCGGCCGAGAGCCTGCCGCTCGGCGCTTCCGTCTGCCACATGGGCATCTGCCTGACGGTGACATCGCTGAAGCAGAACGCCGACCATACCCTGATCACGGTCGATGCCTCCGGCGAGACGCTGGCGCGCACCACGATCGGCTCGTGGAGCGTCGGGCAGAAGCTCAATCTGGAGCGCTCCCTGCGCATCGGCGACGAGCTCGGCGGCCATATCGTCACCGGCCATGTCGATGGCGTGGCCGAGATCGTTTCACGCGAGGACCGCGACGGCACGGCCTGGTTCGTCTTCCGGGCGCCACGCGAACTTGCCAAGTTCATCGCCGAGAAGGGTTCGGTCGGCCTCGACGGCACCTCGCTCACCGTCAATGGCGTAAAGGGCGACACTTTCACCGTCACCATGATCCCCCACACGCTGGCCGTGACCACCTGGGGCGGTGCCAAGGCCGGCGACCGCATCAATCTCGAGGTCGACATGATGGCCCGCTATTCCGCGCGCCTTGCCGAGGCGAAGGCGGAAGGGTACTAAGCCGCTCCGCATTCAAAGGACCAAGCCCGCCATGGCCGCCCCGCGCTCCGCGCCAGACCTGATCATTCCGACGCATGGCCGCGTGCTGATCGTCGAGGCCCGCTTCTATGACGATCTGGCTGATGCCCTGCTCGAAGGCGCCAAGGCTGCGATCACCGAGGCCGGCGCGACCTATGAGGTGCACACCGTGCCGGGTGCTCTCGAGATCCCCGCGGCCATTGCCATTCTGGTCGATGGTGCGGCTGCCCGCGGCAAGCCGTTCGATGGCGCGGTGGCGCTCGGCTCGGTCATTCGCGGCGAGACCACCCATTACGAGATCGTCTCGATCGAATCCTCCCGCGCGCTGATGGACCTCTCCGTTGCCCGCAAGCTGCCGCTCGGCAACGGCATCCTCACCGTCGAGAACGACGCTCAGGCCTGGGCGCGCGCCAAGCGCTCGGAGATGGACAAGGGCGGTGGCGCCGCCAAGGCCTGCCTCGCCATGATCCGCCTCAAGCGCGCCGCCGAGGCCGTCTGATGGCCGATCGCTCGTCGAAGCCGGATACGGCTGCCAAGTCCGATACCGCCAAGTCCGGCCCCAAACAGGCCAACAAGCGTGGCACCGCCCGGCTCGCGGCCGTCCAGGCGCTCTACCAGATGGACGTCGCCCATACCGACATCAACGATGTCATCGGCTCGTTCCAGACCTTCTGGATGGGCCAGGAAGTCGAGGGCGACACCTATCTGCCCGCCGACCACCAGTTCTTCCGCGACATCATCCAGGGCGTGATGCGCGATCAGACGCGCATTGACCAGTCGGTGGACTTCATTCTGGCCGACGAATGGCCGCTGCGCCGCATCGAGGCCGTGCTGCGGGCCGTGCTGCGCGCTGGCACCTACGAGCTGTTCGAGCGGCTCGACATTCCCGCCAAGGTGATCATCGCCGAATATGTCGACGTGGCCGACGCCTTCGTCGACCGCGAGGAAGTCGGCATGGCCAATGCCGTGCTCGACAAGATCGCCAAGCGTGTTCGCCCGCAGGACATGGGCGAGGCGCCGAAGGCGTGAGCGTCTGACGCTGCATTGTAGCGGGTGGCAAGGATCCCCACCCCAACCCTCCCCGCAAGCGGGGAGGGGGCTCCAGCGACCATGCTGCATATTCGACCTTGGTGATTGCAGGTTGCGGGCAGCTTCCGGGCTTGGCGCCGATGCTCCCTCCCCGCTTGCGGGGAGGGTTGGGGTGGGGCCTTGCCTCTCGAAACAGGCGGCTCTCATCTTCCCTCTCCCGCCGACCGCCGGTTCCAGTCATAGTCGCCCGATGACGCGCCCCTCCGAAGACGATCTCATCGCCCGCTATTTCGCCCCCCTCGCCATCAGTGCCGGTGCGGACGGGCTTAACGACGATGCGGCCGTGGTTCCGCCAGGGGAGGGTGACCTCGTCGTCACCAAGGACATGGTGGTGGCGGGTGTCCACTTCTTCCCGGACGATCCGCCGTCGTCGATCGTCAAGAAGGCCCTCCGGGTCAATCTGTCCGATCTCGCCGCGAAGGGTGCGAAGCCCGCAGGCTTCCTGCTGGGGCTCGGCCTGCCGCCGGATTGGACCGAAGCCTTCCTGGAGGAATCGGCCAGGGGGCTGGCCCAGGACATCGAGGTCTTCGACTGTCCGCTGCTTGGCGGCGATACGGTGAAAATGCCGGGGCCGCTGACGTTGTCGGTGACCGCCTTTGGCTATGCGCCGAGGATCGTCCGGCGGCGGGGCGCCAGACCCGGCGATATCATCGCGGTCACCGGCACGATCGGCGATGGCGCGCTCGGCCTGGCGGTTCGTGCGGCCGAACGCGAGCCTGCCAAGGCACCAGCCTGGGTCGCCGGTCTCGATGACCGTCATCGGGCGCTCCTCGCCCTCCGATACATGTTTCCGATGCCGCGGGTCAGAGCGGCCTCGGCTGTCGCGGCGTTCGCCAGTGCGTCTATGGATGTGTCCGACGGATTGGCTGGTGATCTCGCCAAGCTTCTCAAGGCTTCCGGCGTGGGCGCCACGGCCGCGATCGACGATGTGCCGCTGTCGGAATCGGCCAGGGGAGCTCTCGCGCTCGATCCATCGCTGATCCGCACCGTGCTCACCGGTGGCGACGATTACGAATTGCTGGTGACATGCCCGCCGGACCGGTTTGCCGCCTTCGCGTCCGCCGTGAATGCCGAGGGTCTGGATCTGACCGCGATCGGCCGGATCACAGCGGGCGAGGGCCTCGTCATCTCCGATCGCTCAGGTCAAGCCGTCGATCTTGGCGCCGGGCGATTCCAGCACTTCTGAGCGGCGGAGCAGGGGGCGGGAATCGCGTGTTGGCGATTCGACAGCGACTGCGCCGATTCTCCGGGGGTTCCGCCCCGTCAAAATAGGACAAGATGTGGGACATGTTGTTGTGGGCGTGCCTCTGAGGCAGTTTGCGGCGCGGGCCGTTGTCACGATTCTGCCACACAATCGCCGCCCCGCCTGTGCGCAACGCAGGGCACCTGTGGGTATCCGGTGACCTCCGCAGGGGGACCCGTGCGTCGGCCGATGATTTCGCTTGCCGAATCTCCCCGAGATTCCCGACACTTGGCATCAGCCGCAGCGGCTGCCCCCTCAAAATTTGTGCCTCACACACCATATTTAGGGCTCTGTTTACTGATAGCCCCTATATCTTGACGACACGAAGACGCGCCGCATAAGTTCGCATCAGGTTTGGCGGGTCGTTCGAAGTTCCAGCCGTGCCTATTCCCCATCAGGTCCCCGGGCTGCCGCAGCGTTCGCGCCGCGCGACCGGAGCGCTGTCGCCGCAAGGCGGGCGGCGCCTGTCGGGGACATGCGTGATGCGTCGAAACAGGCGGCCTCCTGGCGCGTTCTCCCTGTGGAGAACGGTAACAAGCGGCCGCAGCGAAAACGGGGCCCGGGACAACCGGGCGGGGCAGGGGTCCGACCCATGGACCCCAGACTGGCGTGGGAGTTAGGCTCCCAGCCTGATGTAAGGATTGAAGACCATGCGCATCGACAGGCGTTTCACGACCACGGGCCAGTCGCCCTACGCGTCCATCGCGTTCCGCAAGGCGACTTCGGAAATCCGCAATCCGGATGGCTCGATCGTGTTCCGCCTGGAGGGCATTGAGGTGCCCGAGGCCTGGAGCCAGGTGGCAGCCGACATCCTCGCGCAGAAATATTTCCGCAAGGCCGGCGTGCCCGCGCGCATGAAGAAGGTCGAGGAGAACTCGGTTCCCTCCTGGCTGTGGCGCTCGGTGCCCGATGATGCCGCCATCAAGGACCTGCCGGAGAAGGAGCGCTGGATCGGCGAGACCTCGTCCACCCAGGTCTTCGATCGTCTCGCCGGCACCTGGACCTATTGGGGCTGGAAGGGCGGCTACTTCGCCCAGGAGGCCGACGCCCAGACCTTCTTCGACGAGCTCCGCTACATGCTCGCCCGCCAGATGGTCGCGCCGAATTCGCCCCAGTGGTTCAACACCGGCCTGCATTGGGCCTATGGCATCGATGGTCCCGGCCAGGGCCATTATTACGTCGACTTCGAGACCGGCAAGCTCACCAAGTCCACCTCGGCCTATGAGCATCCCCAGCCGCACGCCTGCTTCATCCAGGGCGTGCAGGACGACCTCGTCAACGAGGGCGGCATCATGGACCTGTGGGTCCGCGAAGCCCGCCTGTTCAAGTACGGCTCGGGCACCGGCTCCAATTTCAGCCAGCTGCGCGGCGAGGGCGAGAAGCTCGCCGGCGGCGGCCGTTCCTCCGGCCTCATGTCGTTCCTGAAGATCGGTGACCGCGCGGCCGGCGCCATCAAGTCGGGCGGCACCACGCGCCGCGCCGCCAAGATGGTGGTGGTCGATGCCGACCATCCGGATATCGAGGCCTATATCGACTGGAAGGTGATGGAGGAGCAGAAGGTTGCTTCCCTCGTCACCGGCTCCAAGATCAACGCCAAGCATCTCAAGGCCATCATGAAGGCCTGCGTGAATTGCGACGGCGACGGCGATGCCTGTTTCGATCCGAGCCTGAACTCGGCGCTGAAGCGCGAGATCAAGGCCGCCCGCAAGTCGATGGTGCCCGACAATTACATCAAGCGGGTGATCCAGTTCGCCAAGCAGGGCTACAAGGACATCGAGTTCCCGATCTACGACACCGACTGGGACTCGGAAGCCTATCTGACGGTGGCTGGTCAGAACTCCAACAACTCGGTCTCGCTGAAGGACGATTTCCTGCGCGCCGTCGAGAACGACAGCGACTGGAACCTCACCGCCCGCACGTCGGGCAAGGTGACCAAGACGCTGAAGGCCCGCGACCTCTGGGAGAAGATCGGCCACGCCGCCTGGGCCTCCGCCGATCCGGGCCTGCACTTCAACTCGACCATGAACGACTGGCACACGTGTCCCGAGGGCGGCCCGATCCGCGCCTCCAACCCGTGCTCGGAATACATGTTCCTGGACGACACGGCCTGCAATCTCGCCTCCGCCAACCTGCTGCAGTTCTACGATCCGAAGGCCAAGATCTTCGACATCGAGGGCTACGAGCATCTCTGCCGGCTGTGGACCGTGGTGCTCGAAGTCTCCGTGCTGATGGCGCAGTTCCCCTCGCGCCAGATCGCCGAACTGTCCTACCAGTACCGCACCCTTGGCCTCGGCTTCGCCAATATCGGCGGCCTCCTGATGACCATGGGCATTCCCTATGATTCCGATCAGGGCCGGGCTCTTGCTGGCGCGCTGACCGCCATCATGACGGGCATTGCCTACAAGACCTCCGCCGAGATGGCCGGCGAACTCGGCCCCTTCCCGAGCTTTGCGCCGAACCGCGAGCACATGCTCAAGGTCATCCGCAACCATCGCCGCGCCGCCCATGGCGAGGCCGCAGGCTATGAGGCCCTGTCGGTCAACCCGGTGCCGCTCGACCATGCCAATTGCCCGATCCCGTCGCTGATCGCCCATGCGACCCGCGCCTGGGACGAGGCACTGGCGCTCGGCGAGACCCATGGCTACCGCAATGCCCAGTCCACCGTGATTGCGCCCACCGGCACGATCGGCCTGGTCATGGATTGCGACACCACCGGCATCGAGCCTGATTTCGCCCTGGTGAAGTTCAAGAAGCTGGCCGGCGGCGGCTATTTCAAGATCATCAACCAGGCGGTTCCGGCGGCGCTGCGCACGCTCGGCTATTCGGAAAGCCAGATTGCAGAGATGGAGGCCTATGCGGTCGGCCATGGCACGCTGGCGCAGTCACCGGCCATCAACACCACGTCGCTGACCGCCAAGGGCTTCACGCCCGAGGCGCTGGCCAAGGTCGAGGCGCAGCTCAAGACCGCCTTCGACATCAAGTTCGTCTTCAACAAGTGGACGCTCGGCGAGGACTTCGTCACCCGCACCCTCGCCATTCCGGCCGAGGAGGTGAACGCGCCGGGCTTCGAGCTTCTGGCCCGCATCGGCTTCTCGAAGAAGGACATCGAGGCGGCCAACGAGCATGTCTGCGGTGCCATGACGCTGGAAGGCGCGCCTCACCTCAAGCTCGAGCACTATGCCGTGTTCGATTGCGCCAGCCCCTGCGGCCGCAAGGGCAAGCGCTACCTCTCGGTCGAGAGCCACATCCGCATGATGGCGGCCTCCCAGCCGTTCATCTCGGGCGCCATCTCCAAGACCATCAACATGCCGAACGACGCAACCGTCGACGACTGCAAGTCGGCCTACATGCTGTCGTGGAAGCTCGCGCTGAAGGCGAACGCCCTCTACCGCGACGGCTCCAAGCTCTCGCAGCCGCTGAATTCGCAGCTGATCGAGGACGAGGACGACGAGGACGGCGTCGAGGAGCTGATGGAAAAGCCCCAGGCGGCCCGTGCCGCCGCTCTTGCCGAGCGCATCGTCGAGAAGGTGGTCGAGCGCGTCCAGGTGATCCGGGATCGCGAGCGCATGCCGGACCGCCGCAAGGGCTATACCCAGAAGGCGGTGGTCGGTGGCCACAAGGTCTATCTGCGCACCGGCGAATATGACGATGGCCGGATCGGCGAGATCTTCATCGACATGCACAAGGAGGGCGCGGCGCTTCGTTCGCTCCTCAACAACTTCGCCATCGCCATCTCGCTGGGTCTCCAGTACGGCGTGCCGCTGGACGAATATGTCGAGGCCTTCACCTTCACCCGCTTCGAGCCCGCGGGCCCGGTGCAGGGCAACGACACGATCAAATACGCGACTTCGATCCTCGACTACGTGTTCCGTGAGCTCGCGGTGAGCTATCTCGGCCGCGCCGATCTCGGCCATGTCGATCCCGGCGAGAGCCGTTACGACGCGCTGGGAACCGGTGCCACTGAAGGCGCGCGCAGCGTGCTGTCCAAGGGCTTGGTGCGCGGCAAGACCGACAAGTTTACGGTCGTCACCAGCCAGGGCGGGCAGGGTACTCCCGCCACGCTGACGCCGGGCTCGCTCGCCAATGACGGCCGCACCACCGGTACGGTCGTCACCATGGCGCGCACCTCTGGCGCCAATGCGCTGAAGGAAGAGGTCGCGGCAGCGGTTGCCCCGACACTCGGCGTGCTGTTCGACCAGGCGCCAGCCCCGGAAGTGAAGTCGGAACGCTCGACCTCCGACCGGCGCGCGGAAGCCAAGCTCCGCGGCTATGTCGGCGATGCCTGCCCGGAATGCTCGAACTTCACGATGGTGCGGAACGGCACGTGCTTGAAGTGCGACACGTGTGGCTCGACGACGGGGTGTTCGTGATCGCGGCCACCAAGCCGCGAGCGAGACCTGACTGAGCAATACGAAAGAAAAAGGGCGGGCACGCGTTGCCCGCCTTTTTCTATGCACGCCGCCGCAGTGTCACAGCAGCCTGTCTGCACCTTGGTAAAGATCGCGCATGCTGGGCGACAGCGGAAATCCATAACCGTCACCGGGCGTCTTCCAGGCGAGTTGTCCGGAGCGGTGGTACTCGCTTGTATAGATTTCGATGCCGATCTTCTGCAGTGCGAGCTGCAGCGCCTGAATGCCGTCGATGCCGCTGGCGCTGCCCTTCGCCAACCCGTGGGGCCACGCAATGGCGTATGCGCACTCCCATGCCTGACCGGCTTCAACAGGAGCAAATATCCGGATCAGGACCAGTTGATCGCCGCCGGGTGTGGTCCGTGTGAGCGTGCGTGTGGCGATTTCCATCAATCACCCCGTGGACGAACTCTTCCCCGACCTCATGCCTTCGGTGCTGACATCAGCGAGCCTCCAAGACGAGGTCGCAGGCGGATCAAAAGAGACAAGGTCCTTCGAGGCTCGGCCGCTGCGCGACCTCGCACCTCAGGCTGAGGTGCGTAGAGGAGGGCGCATAGGAATACGCCCTGCCAACCGCCACCCCACCCCTACCTCGCCCGGAGCACCGCCAGGAAATACCCGTTATGCCAGTCGCTGTTCTCGCCGATATGCTGCTGCGGGTGGCTGTTGTCCTGAGTGGTGCGGATCTCGATCCCATAGGTGATGGCGCGGCCGAGCTGGGTGATCGCATCGATCGTGCCCTGTCGCACTTCCGGCCAGTTCCAGTCATCGACGATCTGGATATATTCCGCGTCCACCGCCGGTTGGGCGATGGTCACGCCGTCGAACTGGTCCTGATAGGCGTGCGGCCCGTCGAACAGATAGATGTTGTACTTGCCGATGTCAGAATAGTTGACGTTGCGGAAGTCGTCCTCGATGAATCGGAAGGTTACATCGTCGGAGCGGGCCATGTCGGTATGGGCCATGAACTGGTCCTTCGGCCCGCCGAATTCCGACCAGTTGTCGATGCAGGTCGCGGTCACGCGGTTGCCCGAGATCGCCGAGCAGGCGGTGGAGCCAGCCCAGGAGCCGACCTCGAGGTAACGCGCGTCCGGAACCAGGCCGACCAGCGTATTGACGAGCCGGCGATACTTGCGCCCCGACATGCCCTGCATGCCGAGGATCCAGTCGGGCACCTTGGTCTTCAGGGCCAGCGCGTCGCGGAAGGCGCGGTCGAGGCTGAACGAGAGGAGGGTGTCGGCGGCATTGCCATAGAAGGCGTAGGATGTCTCTTCCACTGGGGCTCTCGGTGCGGCGCGCGCGGGATTCCGCGGAGCGCCACAATGAGCGGCCAGCTTGCGCGGGCGCAACCCGGCGAGGTCCGAAACAGACCGATACACACAGATTTGGCGGGAAAGAAGCGCCGATCGTGTCAGGCTGCGGCGCGCACGGCCTTCACAACGGCCTGGACGGCCTCGACAGGGCCCTTGATGGCGCCCTGGTGCAGAACGGCGAAATAACGCGAGGAGCCGGTGCCGGCGATCGGCGAGATCCAGGCATAGGCCTTGGTGGCGCTGGCATGGCCGGTCACCGCGAAGACATGCACGACGCCGTCCCACAGGCCGGGCCGGGGCGCGAAGCGATGCGTCGAGACCGAATGCAGATAGGCACTGCTTCCGCCATGCTGCGTGTCGATGACCTTTTTGAGCAGGTCCATTGTCGCCGGATTCATCTATGCGCCTCGTCCTGAGGATCGGGCATTTCTTGCCCCCCTCGACGACCCTAGGCGGCAATCGTTTGGGAAGCGTTAAGCATGGAAATCGAGCGGCGGCGACGCGCGGCTGGCGCAGCCCTGCCGGGCATTCCGAATTCCTGTGCTCAAATGTAACGGGGCGTATCCGGGCCTGTTGCAATGGCTTGCAGAATCGCAGCTATATCCGCATCGGTAAAGTAGAACCCGCATCATGGGTTCTTTGGGGCAGCACGCAATTCTTTAAGGGACCATGGCGGCGGCTTGGATCTGAGTGTCGAGTGCCTGACGGTAGTCGGGTAGACATAAGGTTCCGGCCAGTTCGGACGGACATAGCAAAATCCGGTTCGACGCCTCCGGCACCAGGGATTGTGGGCCGTGCAGCGGTGGCTGCATCTGGAGGGTGGACATGGCGATTTCGAATATTAGCGTCACGCAGATTGCTGCGCTGTCGACCACGGCCATCTCCTCTCTCTCGATCACCGACATCCAGGGCCTCAGCGCCACCCAGATCGGGGCGATCAGCACCAGCGGCATCGCGGTGTTGAGCGAAACCCAGGTCGCGGCGCTCAATACCACGCAGGTCAAGGGGCTCACGGCCACCCAGGTGCCCAACCTGAAGCCTTCCCTGCTCCTCGCGGTCTCCCAGCTGGTGGCCCTCTCCAGCCAGCAGGTCGCAGCCTTCACCGAGACCCAGCTCGACATCTTCGACACCACCCACATCGCCGCCCTCAGCCGCGCCCAGGTCTCTGCCCTCAGCACCACCAAGATCAACTCCTTCGAGGCGACCCAGGTCGGCGCGCTCAGCTCCACACAGCTCGGCGGCCTCAGCACCGACCAGCTGAACGCACTGACGGCGGACGGCCTCGCCGCCATCTCGGTTGCCCAGGCCGCAGGCCTCGGCGCCACGCAGGTCGCGGGCCTGACCACCACCTCGTTCAATGCGCTGTCGACGACCACCATTGCCGGCCTGTCGACCACCCAGGCGCGCACCATCACCACCACCCAGCTCTCGGGCCTTGATGAGACGGCCGTCACCGGTCTGACCTCGACCCAGCTCGGTAGCCTCGCCACCACCCAGCTGCGCGCCCTCTCGTCGACCAATCTGAGCGGTCTGTCGCAGACCCAGATCTCCGGCCTGTCGTCGACCCAGATCGGCAGTCTCACCACCACCCAGGTCGCCGGCCTCGCGACCAGCGATATCGACGAACTGACCTCGACCCAGGTTCGCGGCCTCACCTCCACGCAGATCGGGGCACTTGGCTCGTCGAACCTCAACGAACTGACCTCGACCCAGCTGTCCGGCCTGTCGTCGGCGCAGGTCGCCGGCATCACGGCAACCCAGCTTGGCGGCCTTGATGCCACCAACATCGCCGACTTTGCGGCGACCCAGCTGACCGGCCTGTCGACCACGCAGCTGAATGCCCTGTCGACGGACGCCCTTGGTGGCCTGTCCCGCACGCAGGCGGCTGGCCTCGCCGTCACGCAGGTGTCCGGCCTGAGCACGACCTCACTCAATTCGCTGACCTCGACCGCAGTCGGCGGCCTGACCACGACCCAGGCGCGTGCGCTGACCACGACCCAGCTTGCCGGCCTCAATGAAACCGCCGTCTCCGGTCTCACCTCGACCCAGCTCGGCAGCCTTGCGACCACGCAGCTGCGGGCCCTGACCGAGACCAATATCAGCGGTCTGACGCAGACCCAGGTGTCGGGCCTGACCTCGACCCAGGTCGGCGGATTGACGACCACCCAGATCGCCGGCCTGTCGACCTCCGACATTGATGAACTGACCTCGACCCAGGTCCGCGGCCTGACCTCCACGCAGGTCGGTGCGCTCGGTTCGACCAATCTGAACCAGCTGACCTCGACCCAGCTTTCTGGCCTGACCTCGACCCAGGTCTCCGGCCTCTCGACAACCCAGCTCAGCGGTCTGGATTCGACCAACATCGCCGATTTCGCCGCGACCCAGCTGACCGGCCTGTCGACCACCCAGCTGAACGGCCTGGCGACGGATGCTCTTGGAGGCCTTTCCTCCACTCAGGCGGCCGCGCTGACCACGCCCCAGATTGCCGGTCTGACCACGACCTCGCTCAATTCCCTGACCTCGACGGCGGTTGGTGGCCTGACCACGACCCAGGCTCGCGGTCTGACCACCACGCAGCTTGCCGGCCTGAACGAGACGGCCGTGTCGGGTCTGACCTCGACCCAGCTGGGCAGCCTGTCGACGACGCAGCTGCGGTCGCTGACCGAAACCAATATCAGCGGCCTGACGCAGACCCAGGTCGGCGGCTTGAGTTCAACCCAGGTCGGTGGCCTGACCACCACGCAGATCGCCGGTCTCGCCACGGGCGACATTGATGAACTGACCTCGACCCAGTTGCGCGGCCTCACCTCCACGCAGGTTGGCGCGCTCGGCTCGACCAATCTGAACCAGCTGACCTCGACCCAGCTCTCGGGCCTGACCTCGACCCAGGTTGCCGGCCTCAATGCCACCCAGCTCGGTGGCCTGGATTCCACCAATATCGCCGACTTCGCGGCGACCCAGCTGACCGGTCTGTCGACCACCCAGCTGAATGGCCTCTCGACCGACGCGCTCGGCGGTGTCTCAACCACCCAGGCCGCCGCCCTGTCGGTGGCCCAGGTCGCCGGCCTGACCACGACCTCGCTCAATGCACTGACATCGACGGCGGTTGGTGGTCTGACCACGACCCAGGCGCGCGCGCTGACGACCACGCAGCTCGCTGGCCTCAGCGAGACCGCCGTGTCGGGTCTGACCTCGACGCAGATCGGCAGCTTGAGCAATACCCAGGTCGCCGCGCTCTCCTCCACCAATATCAGCGGGCTGACGCAGACCCAGTCATCCGGCCTGACCTCGACCCAGGTCGGTGGTCTGACCACCACGCAGGTCGCCGGCCTCTCCACCACCGACGTCAGCGATCTGACCTCGACCCAGGTGCGCGGCCTGACCTCCACGCAGGTTGGCGCGCTCGGCTCGTCGAATCTCAATCAGCTCACCTCCACCCAGCTGTCCGGGCTGACTTCGACCCAGGTCGCCGGTCTGAACGCCACCGAACTCGGCGGACTTGACGCGACCAACATCGCTGACTTCGCGGCGACCCAGCTCACGGGTCTGTCGACGACACAGCTGAATGCCCTGTCCACCGATGCCCTGGGCGGCCTCTCGACCACCCAGGCCGCCGCTCTGTCGGTGGCCCAGGTCGCCGGCCTGACCACGACCTCGCTCAACGCCCTGAGTTCGACCGCGGTTGGTGGCCTGACGACGACCCAGGCGCGTGGCCTGACCACGACGCAGCTCGCCGGCCTGAACGAAACGGCCGTGTCGGGCCTGACCTCGACGCAGCTTGGCAGCCTGACCAACACGCAGGTCGCGGCGCTCTCCTCCACCAATGTCAGTGGCCTGACCTCGACGCAGGTGTCCGGTCTGACCTCGACCCAGGCGGGCGGTCTCACCACCACGCAGATCGCCGGTCTCGCCACTGGCGACATCGACGAACTGACCTCGACGCAACTGCGCGGCCTGAGTTCCACGCAGGTTGGCGCGCTCGGCTCGACCAATCTGAACCAGCTGACCTCGACGCAGCTCTCCGGCTTGACGTCCACTCAGGTCTCCGGCCTGACCGCGACGCAGCTCAGCGGCCTTGACGCGACCAATATCACCGACTTCGCTGCAACCCAGCTGACCGGTCTCTCGACCACCCAGCTGAACGGCCTCTCGACCGATGCGCTGGGTGGCTTGACCACCACGCAGGCGGCGGCCCTGACCACCGGCCAGGTGGCTGGCCTTACGACGACGTCGCTGAACGCCCTGACCTCGACAGCCGTCGGTGGACTGACGACGACCCAGGCCCGCAGTCTGACCACCACGCAGGTGGCTGGCCTCAACGAGACCTCGGTTTCCGGCCTCACCTCGACCCAGCTCGGCAGCCTGTCGACGACCCAGCTGCGCTCGCTCACCGCGACCAATCTCAGCGGCCTGACCCAGACCCAGGCATCCGGCCTGACCTCGACGCAGGTCGGTGGCCTGACCACCACGCAGATCGCCGGTCTCGCCACCACCGATATCGACGAACTGACCTCTACCCAGGTCCGTGGCCTGACCTCCACCCAGGTCGGCGCACTCGGCTCCTCCAACCTCAACGAACTGACGTCGACCCAGCTGTCCGGACTGACCTCCACGCAGGTCTCAGGTCTGAACGCGACGCAGCTCAGCGGCCTTGACGCGACCAATGTCGCGGACTTCGCCGCCACCCAGCTGACCGGCCTCTCGACCACCCAGCTGAACGGCCTCTCGACCGACGCGCTCGGTGGCCTCTCGACGACGCAGGCCTCGGCACTGACCACGTCGCAGGTGGCTGGTCTCACGACCACCTCGCTGAACGCGCTCACCTCGACCGCCGTCGGCGGCCTGACGACGACCCAGGCCCGCAGCCTGACGACGACCCAGCTTGCCGGCCTCAACGAGACGGCCGTGTCGGGTCTGACCTCGACCCAGCTTGGCAGCCTGAGCAACGCCCAGGTCGCCGCGCTCTCCTCGACCAATATCAGCGGCCTGACGCAGACCCAGTCGTCCGGCCTGACCTCGACCCAGGTCGGTGGTCTGACCACGACCCAGGTCGCAGGGCTCTCCACCACCGATGTCAGCGAGCTGACCTCGACCCAGGTCCGTGGCCTGACCTCGACTCAGGTCGGCGCACTCGGTTCCTCGAACCTCAACGAACTGACCTCGACCCAGCTCTCGGGCCTGACCTCGACCCAGGTCTCCGGGCTGTCGGCGACGCAGCTGAGCGGTCTCGACACGACCAACATCGCGGACTTCGCGGCAACCCAGCTGACCGGTCTGTCGACGACGCAGTTGAACGGGCTGTCGACCGACGCACTCGGCGGCCTGTCCTCCACTCAGGCGGCAGCGCTGACCACGCCTCAGGTGGCTGGTCTCACCACCACCTCGCTCAACGCCCTCACCTCGACCGCCGTCGGTGGCCTGACCACGACACAGGCCCGCGCTCTGACGACCACGCAGCTCGCTGGTCTCAATGAGACGGCGGTGTCGGGCCTGACCTCGACCCAGCTTGGCAGCCTGACCAACACGCAGATCGGGGCCCTTTCCTCCACCAATGTCAGCGGGCTGACGCAGACCCAGGTCTCCGGTCTCTCGTCGACCCAGCTCGGTGGCCTGACCACGACGCAGGTCTCTGGCCTCGCCACCACCGACATCGGTGAACTGACCTCGACCCAGGTGCGTGGCCTGTCCTCGACCCAGGTCGGCGCACTCGGTTCCTCCAACCTCAACGAACTGACCTCGACCCAGCTGTCGGGCCTGACCTCGACCCAGGTCTCCGGCCTGTCGACGACGCAGCTGAGCGGTCTCGACACCACCAACATCGCGGACTTCGCGGCAACCCAGCTGACCGGCCTTTCGACCACCCAGCTGAACGGCCTCTCGACCGACGCACTCAGCGGCCTGTCCTCCACTCAGGCGGCAGCGCTGACCACGCCACAGGTGGCTGGTCTGACCACCACCTCGCTCAACGCGCTCACCTCGACCGCCGTCGGCGGCCTGACGACGACCCAGGCCCGCAGCCTGACGACGACCCAGCTTGCCGGCCTCAACGAGACGGCCGTGTCTGGTCTGACCTCGACCCAGCTTGGCAGCCTGAGCAACACGCAGGTCGCCGCGCTCTCCTCCACCAATGTCAGCGGGCTGACGCAGACCCAGGTCTCCGGTCTCTCGTCGACCCAGCTCGGTGGCCTGACCACGACGCAGGTCTCTGGCCTCGCCACGACCGATATCGGCGAACTGACCTCGACCCAGGTGCGCGGCCTGACCTCGACCCAGATCGGTGCGCTCGGTTCCTCGAACCTCAACGAGCTGACCTCGACGCAGCTCTCCGGCCTGACCTCGACCCAGGTCTCCGGCCTGTCGGCGACGCAGCTGGGCGGTCTCGACACCACCAATATTGCGGACTTCGCGGCAACCCAGCTGACCGGTCTGTCGACCACCCAGCTGAATGCCATCTCGGCGGACGCACTCGGCGGCCTGTCCTCCACTCAGGCGGCAGCGCTGGCCACGACGCAGGTCGCTGGTCTGACCACCACATCGCTGAACACGCTCACCTCGACCGCCGTCGGTGGCCTGACCACGACACAGGCTCGCGCTCTGACGACCACGCAGCTCGCTGGTCTCAACGAGACGGCCGTGTCCGGCCTGACCTCGACCCAGCTGGGCAGCCTGAGCAATACCCAGGTCGCCGCGCTCTCCTCCACCAATGTCAGCGGGCTGACGCAGACCCAGGTCTCCGGTCTCTCGTCGACTCAGCTCGGTGGGCTGACCACGACGCAGGTCTCTGGCCTCGCCACGACCGATATCGACGAACTGACCTCGACACAGGCCCGTGGCCTGACCTCCACGCAGGTAGGGGCACTCGGTTCGACCAATCTCAACCAGCTGACCTCGACGCAGCTCTCCGGCCTGACCTCGACCCAGGTCTCCGGCCTGACCGCGACGCAGCTGAGCGGCCTTGACGCGACCAATATCGCCGACTTCGCGGCAACCCAGCTGACCGGTCTCTCGACCACGCAGCTGAATGGCTTGTCGACAGATGCGCTCGCAGGCTTGACCACGACGCAGGCGGCGGCCCTCACCACCGGCCAGGTTGCCGGCCTCACGACGACGTCGCTGAACGCCCTGACCTCGACAGCCGTCGGTGGTCTGACGACGACGCAGGCCCGCAGCCTGACCACCACCCAGGTGGCCGGCCTCAACGAGACATCGGTTTCCGGCCTGACCTCGACCCAGCTCGGCAGCCTCTCGACGACCCAGCTGCGCTCGCTCACAGAGACGAATGTGAGTGCCCTGACACAGACCCAGGTGTCCGGCCTCTCGTCGACGCAGGTTGGCGGCCTGACCACCACGCAGATCGCTGGTCTCGCCACGACCGACATCGACGAGTTGACCTCGACGCAGGTTCGCGGCCTGACCTCGACCCAGGTCGGCGCGCTCGGCTCCTCCAACCTCAACGAGCTGACCTCGACGCAGCTCTCCGGTCTGACCTCGACGCAGGTTTCGGGCCTCAACGCGACCCAGCTTGGCGGGCTTGATGCCACCAATGTCGCGGACTTCGCAGCCACCCAGCTGACCGGCCTCTCGACGACCCAGCTCAATGGGCTGTCGACCGACGCCCTTGGCGGCCTGAGCACAACGCAGGCATCTGCGCTCACCACAACGCAGGTGGCGGGTCTCACGACCACCTCCCTGAACGCCCTGACCTCGACGGCCGTCGGTGGTCTGACGACCACGCAGGCCCGCGCCCTGACGACCACCCAGCTTGCCGGTCTCAACGAGACGGCGGTCGCAGGCTTGACCTCGACCCAGCTTGGCAGCCTGAGCAACACCCAGGTCGCTGCGCTGAGCTCGACCAATGTCAGCGGCCTGACACAGACCCAGGTGTCCGGCCTGAGTTCGACCCAGGTTGGCGGACTGTCGACCACTCAGGTTGGCGGTCTCGCCACTACCGATATCGGCGAGTTGACCTCGACCCAGGTCCGGGGCCTGACCTCGACCCAGGTCGGCGCACTCGGCTCCTCGAACCTCAACGAACTGACCTCGACCCAGCTCTCCGGCCTGACCTCGACGCAGGTCTCGGGTCTCACCGCCACCCAGCTGAGTGGCCTCGACGCAACCAATATCGCCGACTTCGCGGCCACCCAGCTGATCGGTCTCTCGACCACGCAGTTGAATGGCCTGTCGACCGACGCACTTGGCGGCCTTTCGACCACCCAGGCCTCGACCCTCTCGGTGACCCAGGTCTCGGGTCTCACCACCACCGCGCTTAACGCGCTCACGTCCACTGCGGTCGGCGGCCTGACGACGACCCAGGCCCGCGCGCTGACGACGACCCAGCTAGCCGGTCTCAACGAGACGGCGGTCGCAGGGTTGACCTCGACCCAGCTCGGCAGCCTGAGCAATACCCAGGTTGCGGCGCTGAGCTCGACGAATGTCAGCGGCCTGACGCAGACCCAGGTTTCGGGCCTCAGCTCGACCCAGGTCGGCGCCTTGACGACGACCCAGGTCGCCGGTCTCGCCACCAGCGACATCGACGAACTGACCTCGACGCAGGTTCGTGGCCTGACCTCGACCCAGGTCGGCGCACTCGGCTCGACCAACCTGAACCAGCTGACCTCGACGCAGCTGTCCGGCCTGACCTCCACTCAGGTCTCCGGGCTGACGACCACCCAGCTTAGCGGCCTCGACGCAACCAACATTGCCGACTTCGCGGCGACCCAGCTGACCGGCCTCTCGACGACCCAGCTGAACACGCTCTCGACCGACGCCATCGCTGGTCTGAGCACCACGCAGGCCTCGGCTCTCACCACTACCCAGGTGGCGGGCCTGACGACCACCTCGCTGAACGCCCTGACCTCCACGGCGATTGGCGGCCTGACGACAACGCAGGCGCGCAGCCTGACGACCACGCAGATCGACGGCCTGACCGAAACCGCGGTCGCTGGATTGACCTCGACGCAGATCGGCACACTGACCAACACGCAGGTCGCTGCTCTGAGTTCGACCAATCTGGACAGCCTGACCACGACGCAGGCTGCGGGCCTCACCTCGACCCAGGTCGGTGGCCTGACGACGACACAGGTCTCCGGTCTGGCGACGACCGATATCGACGAGCTGACCTCCACCCAGCTTCGTGGCCTCAGCTCCACGCAGGTTGGCGCCCTTGGCTCCACCAACCTGAACCAGCTGACCTCGACGCAGCTGTCTGGCTTGACCTCCACTCAGGTGAGTGGCCTGACCGCCACGCAGCTGAGCGGCCTTGATGCGGCCAATGTCGCCGACTTCGCAGCAACGCAGCTGACCGGTCTCTCGACGACGCAGCTCAACGGCCTGTCGACCGATGCGCTTGGCGGCCTGAGCACCACGCAGGCCTCGGCGCTGACCACCACGCAGGTGGCTGGCCTCACCACGACCTCGCTGAACGCCCTGACCTCCACCGCGGTCGGCGGCCTGTCGACGACCCAGGCGCGCAGCCTGACGACGACACAGCTCGCCGGTCTCAACGAGACGGCGGTCAGCGGCCTGACCTCGACCCAGCTGGGCAGTCTGACCAATACCCAGATCGCCTCGCTGACCTCGACCAATGTCAGCGGCCTGACCTCCACGCAGGTCTCCGGCCTCTCGTCGACCCAGCTCGGTGGGCTGACCACGACGCAGGTTTCCGGTCTTGCCACCACCGATATCGGCGAACTGAGTTCCACACAGCTCCGTGGGTTCACCGGCGCACAGATCAGCGCGCTGGGGTCCTCGAACTTCAATGAGTTGAGCTCGACCCAGGTCTCGGCCCTCGGCATGACCCAGATCGCGGGCATGTCGACGACCCAGCTCGCCGCTCTGTCGACCGGCGATGTCGGGGAGCTGAGTTCCACGCAGCTGCGTGGTCTCTCGGCAACCCAGCTGAACGCGCTGTCGACCGACGCACTCGGCGGCCTTGCGGCAACGCAGGTCGAGGGTCTGCTGACCGCCCAGGTCAGTGGCTTGAGCACGACCTCGCTGAATACGCTCTCGACAACGGCGCTCGCCGGCCTGACCACCACGCAGGTCAAGAGCCTGACGACCACCCAGATCGATGGCCTCAACGAGACCGCGCTCGGCGGCCTGACTTCGACACAGGTCGGTGCGCTGCTGACCACTCAGCTGAACGCGCTGGATACGACAAGCCTGAACGTCCTCACCAGCACGCAGATCGGTGGGCTCTCGACCACGCAGATCTCCAGCCTGACGACGACGCAGCTGTCGTCGCTGACCACCACCGATGTCGGCGAGTTCACCTCGACGCAGCTTGGCGGTCTCACCGCGACGCAGATCGGCGGGCTCGGTTCGACCAACTTCAACGAGTTGTCGAGCACGCAGCTCTCCGGCCTCAGCTCCACGCAGGTTGGTGGCCTGACGACGACCGAGATCGGCGCCTTGTCCGAAACCAGGATCGGCGAGTTCACGTCGACCCAGCTGAGGTCGCTGAATGCCACGCAGGTCGGGGCCATCTCCACGACCGCGATCGCCGGCCTGACATCCACCGGTGTGGGGGCCTTGGCATCGACCACCATCGGCCTGCTGACGACGACCCAGATCGGTTCGCTCGCAGCAACGTCGATCAGTGCGATGACCTCGACCCAGACCGCTGGCTTCACGGACACCCAGATCGGCCAGTTCACCGAGGATCAGATCCTCGCCTATCTCTCGGTCTCCTGATCGGGCAGGGCGGGAAGTTCGGAGCAATGCCATATGATGCCAGCGGCCTAGCGGCCGCCAGCACCATCTGGGTCTCGTCTTGGCGGTGACGTGTCGGTGTGTACGCGATGAGTGGACAGCAACTTCCCGGGCACGAGTCCCTCGCGCTTCCGCAACTGGTGCACGCCGTCAACCTGTTGACCCAGCAGGGTCAGACAACGGCTGCCTGTCACCTTTATCAGGGCTGGATCGAGGCCAATCCCACCCATCCGCTGCTGTTCGCGGCCCTGTTCAACCTGTCGGTGATCCAGGGCGATCTTGGCGACGTCACGGGCGGCATCAAGTCGCTGCAACGGGTCATCGAGGTCAATCCCGACTTTGTCGGCGCCTATATCAACCTCGGCCGTTTCTTCGAGCGGGCTCAGCAGGCCGACAAGGCGCTGCAGATCTGGTACACCGGCATCAACCGGCCGCTGCCGATGACGGGCCAGTCGGTCATCCACGCCATCACCGCGCTCAAGCAGATCGCCCGCGTCCACATGGATCGCGAGGAGCCGGAACAGGCGGAACAGGCGTTGTCGCGCTGCCTCGGCCTGTCACCGTCCGAGGATGACGCGCTCGAGCAGTTCCTGGCACTGCGCATGCGGGAATGGCGCCGGCCGGTCCTAACTCAGATCGAGGCCCTGGACGGCAAGGCAATGCTCAAGCGGTTCCATCCGCTGAGCGTTGCAGCCTTCACCGACGACCCGCTGCTGCAGCTGGCCTCCGCTCACGGCTATGTCCGCCGCCTCTTGAACAATAGCGGCCCGCTGCCACGGGAGTCCGATCGCCGCGACGCACCGATCGACCTCAAGGGCCGCCGGATCCGTGTCGGCTATCTCTCGTCCGACCTGCGCGACCACGCCATCGGCTATCTGATGGCCGAGTTCCTGGAGCTTCAGGAGCGGGCGGATTTCGAGGTCTTCGCCTATTTCACCGGTGCTGCGCCGACGTCGGCCATGACCACCCGCATCCAGGATGCGGTCGAGCACTGGGTTGATATCCGCACCCTCGGTGATGACGCCGCCGCTGCCCGTATCGCAGCCGACGGCCTCGATATCCTGGTGGACGTGAACGGCCACACGCGGGATGCCCGGCTTGGCGTATTTGCGCGCCGTCCGGCGCCGATCCAGGTCAACTGGCTGGGCTTTCCCGGCACGATGGCCAGCTCCTTCCATCATTACGTCATCGCCGACCCCTGGATCATCCCCGAGGGATCCGAGAGCTATTTCTCGGAAAAGGTGCTGCGTCTGCCGTGCTACCAGCCCAATGATCGCAAGCGCGTGGTGGGCGAGCCGACGACGCGCGCGGAGCGGGGCCTGCCGGACGACAAGTTCGTCTTCTGCAGCTTCAATGCGCTTCACAAGATCACCGCCTTCACACTCGATCGCTGGATCGCGATCCTCAAGGCGGTGCCGAACAGCGTCATGTGGATGCTCGACTGCTCGGCGCAGGCGAAGCGCGAGCTTGCGCAGCGGTTCGAGGCGAACGGCATCGAGGCGTCGCGGCTGATCTATGCGCCCAAGCTCGCCAATCCGCTGCATCTCGCACGCTATCCGCTGGCCGACCTGTTCCTCGACGCCTTGCCCTATGGCGCGCACACCACCGCCTCGGATGCACTGTGGATGGGCGTGCCCGTGCTGACGCTGTCAGGGCGCAGCTTTGCCTCGCGGGTCTGCGGCAGCCTGGTCCGCTCGGCCGGGCTTCCCGATCTCGTCGTCAACGACCCGCAAGCCTATGTCGCGCGCGCCATCGAACTCGCCAATGATCCGGCGGCTCTCGCCGAGATCAAGGCCCGCCTGGCGGCCGGCCGCGACAGCTGCGCGCTGTTCGATCAGGAGCTGCTGGTCCGCTCCATCGGCGATCTCTACCGCAGCATGATCGCGGACTATCAGGCGGGAACCATGCCCGAGCCTGATCTGCGCAATCTCGAATCCTATCTCAATGCCGGCATCGCCCATGACCACGAGGGCGTGGAAATCTCCTGGGTGCCGGACTACGAGGAGGCCTATCGCGTCCGCCTTGCCGAGATTGACCGGCGCGATCCTCTGGAGGCCGACAGCCGGCTCTGGCCGCACGCGACCTCGCTGCTGCGCCGCTCTGGCGCCAGCCGCTGATCGGGATCAGTTGGCCTTGGTCGATAGTCCCAGGGCGGAATAGCTGGCAAAACCCGCCTGTTCGGCTTCAGCCGGGCTGAACAGGTTGCGCAGGTCGACCAGGGTCTTGGTGCGCATCCGGCTGGCAAGTGTTGCGAGATCGTACGACCGGAACACCTTCCACTCGGTCACGACCACCAGAACGTCGGCATCTGCGACCGCGTCCAGCGGATCGGCGACAAGGCGGACATCGCCGAGCAGCGCCTGGGCATCGCGCGGCTGGGCCGGATCATAGGCATCGACGCTCGCACCCATCGCGATCAGCCGCGGTAGGATGCTGAGGCTCGGGCTCTCGCGCATGTCGTCGGTCTGGCCCTTGAAAGTGACGCCCAGCACCGCGACCTTCTTGCCCTCGAGGCTGCCGCCGCAGGCCGCCAGCACGCGGTCGGCCATCGAAGCCTTGCGGGCGTCATTGGCGGCGATCGCGGCACCGATGATGCGGGCGGGTACGCCGGCATCCTGCGCCGTCATTTGGAAAGCCAGCGTGTCCTTCGGGAAGCATGAGCCACCCCAGCCGGGCCCGACCTTCAGGAACGGCAGGCCGATCCGCTTGTCGAGGCCGATGCCGCGCGCCACCTCCTCGATATTGGCGCCAACGGCCTCGCAGAGATCGGAAACCTCGTTGATGAAGCTGAGCTTGGTCGCGAGGAAGCTGTTGGCGGCATATTTGATCATCTCGGCGGTCTCGATGCCGGTCACCAGCATCGGCACCTCGGCTTCCACCAGCGGCGCGTAGATGCGCTGCATGATGGTGCTGGCGCGCGGGTCCTCGACGCCGATCACCACCCGGTCCGGCTCCATGAAGTCGGAGATCGCAGCACCCTCGCGCATGAATTCCGGGTTCGAGGCCACGGCGACGAAATCGGGCGAGGCTGCGACAGCGCGGGCGAGTTCGGCGACCATGCGGTTGGTGCCGACCGGCACCGTCGACTTGGTGATGATGACCGAGAACTGGCTGAGCGCCCGGCCAATTTCCTCGGCGGCGCCATGGACCTGGGAGAGGTCGGCGCGCCCGGTCTCCGGATCGCTCGGCGTGCCGACGGCGATATAGATCGCATCGCGATCCCTGCAGCTCTCGGCGAGGTCGAGGCTGAAGCTCAGGCGCCCGGCCTTCATGTTGCGCTCGACCATGTCCTCGAGGCCGGGCTCGTAAATCGGCACGCGGCCGCTTTCCAGCATGCCGATCTTGCGCGCGTCCTTGTCGACGCAGATCACCTCATGGCCGATCTCGGCGAAGCATGTGCCCGTCACGAGCCCGACATAGCCGGTGCCGATCACCGTGATCTTGCAACGCATCAGCTGAACTCCCCGGAATCAGGCGCTACCGCTTGGCTTCGAGCGGTAGGCGCACTTGTCGTCGCGCTCATGACGGCCGCGCGAGGCCGGCGAAATAGGGCAGGCAGCGGGCGAGACCCTCGGCAAGCGGCACCTTGGGGGTCCAGCCGAGCAGGGCCTGGGCACGGGTGATGTCAGGGCAGCGCTGCTTCGGATCGTCGGTCGGCAGCGGCCGGAAGGCGAGGGGAGACCGTGATCCCGTCAGCTCCAGCACCGCATCGGCGAGTTCCCGGATGGTGAACTCGCCGGGATTGCCGAGATTGACCGGTCCGTCGATCGGCTGGGCCGAGCGCATCATCCGGAAGAAGCCCTCGACGAGATCGTCGACATAGCAGAACGAGCGCGTCTGGCTGCCGTCGCCATAGAGTTCGAGCGGCTCCCCGGCCAGTGCCTTCATCAGGAAATTGGATACGACCCGCCCATCCAGCGGGTCCATGCGGGGACCATAGGTGTTGAAGATGCGGACGACCCGGACATCGGTGCCATAGGTGCGCCGGTAGTCGAAGCATAGCGCCTCGGCGGCCCGCTTGCCCTCATCGTAGCAGGCGCGGGGACCGGTCGAATTGACATTGCCCCAATAGGCCTCGGTCTGCGGATGGACAGAGGGGTCGCCATAGACCTCGCTGGTGGAGGCCTGGAAGAACCGGGCGCCATCGCGCCTGGCCCAGGCGAGCATGGCCTCGGTGCCGACCACGTTGATCATCAGCGTGCCGACCGGATCGCGCTGGTAATGCGGCGGCGAGGCGGGCGAGGCCAGGTTCCAGATCTCGTCGACCCGGCGGTCGGGTTGAAACGTCCGCACATCCGCCTGCACGAAGGTGAAGGCCGGATGGTTCAGCAGCGGCTCGATATTGCAGAGCCGGCCGGTCATCAGATTGTCCAGGCAGACGACGGCATGGCCTTCGGCCAGCAACCGGTCGCAGACATGGCTTCCGACAAAGCCGGCGCCGCCGGTCACCAACGCTGTCCCCATGGTGGGCGCTCTCATCCTCGGCCTGTGGCGCGCTCGAAAGAGCTGCACCACCTTGTGCTTAGGTCTCCCCGCGCCTTGTGACAACGCGATGGGCGGCGTGCGGCCAACGCTGCACCGGATGCCCACAGAAAAGCGCAGGACCTGCCAATGCATCTCTCCGGATCGCGAGCCGTGCGCGCCTGAAATCCACGCTTGCAGGAATGCGGGGTTGCGTCGGGCACAAGTGCGCCCCCATGTGCCGCTCTTCATCCTGCTGGAACGGACAAGCGCATGGCACAGGATCTGGAACTCGGTCTCGACACGTTCGGCGATGTCACATCCGGCCCGGATGGCAGCCTGCTGCCTCATGCCCAGGTGATCCGCAATGTCGTCGAGGAGGCCGTGCTCGCCGATCAGCTCGGCATCGACTTCATCGGGCTTGGTGAGCACCACCGCTCGGATTTTGCCATTTCCTCGCCCGAAGTGGCCCTTGCCGCCATCGCCGCTCGGACCAGCCGCATCCGGCTTGGGTCCGCTGTCACAGTGTTGAGCTCAGACGATCCGATCCGTGTGTTCCAGCGCTTCTCGACACTGGATGCGGTCTCCAACGGCCGCGCCGAGGTCATTCTCGGGCGCGGATCCTTCACCGAATCCTTCCCACTCTTCGGCTTCCAGCTCAGCGATTACGAGACCCTGTTCGAGGACAAGCTCGACCTGTTCGCAGCACTCGCCCATGGCGGGCCGGTGACCTGGGAGGGGCAGACGCGTCCGCCGCTCGCCAACCAGCACGTCTTCCCGCCGATGGAGGCCGGCCGGTTGAAGACATGGATCGGTGTCGGCGGCAGTCCGGAATCGGTGGTGCGTGCCGCGCGCTACAATCTGCCCATGATGCTCGCCATCATCGGCGGCGATCCCAAGCGCTTCCGCCCCTATGTCGACCTCTATCACCGGGCCTTTGCCCAGCTGGGCGAGCCGTCGCAGGCCCTTGGCGTCCACTCGCCGGGCTATGTCGCCGACACCGACGCGCAGGCGCGGGCCGAGTTCTTCCCCGATTACAAGCGCATGCGTGACAGGATCGGCGGCGAACGCGGCTGGCCGCCGATGCAGCGGGCCGAGTTCGAGCAGGAGATCGAGCATGGCTCGCTCTATCTGGGTTCGCCGGAGACGGTGGCGCGCAAGATCGCGGCGACCGCCAAGGCGCTTGGCATCCAGCGCTTCGACCTGAAATACAGCGCCGGGCCGCTGCCGCACGACAAGCTGATGCGCTGCATCGAGCTCTACGGCACGAAGGTCATGCCGATGGTGCGCGACATGCTCGCCTGAGGCGACGCCTCAGGCCTTCTTGCGGGTCTTTTCGAAGCGTTTCACGGCACGCTCGCGCTTCAGCCGTGACAGCCGGTCGATCCAGAAGATGCCGTCGAGCTGGTCGATCTCGTGCTGCAGGACAACCGCCAGGAATCCCTCTGCCTCGCCCTCCTGAGGCTTGCCGGACAAGTCCTGCCAGGTCAGCCCAATGCGGGCCGGCCGCTCGATCTGTTCGGAAATGCCGGGCATCGAGACGCTGCCTTCCGTCTCGGTCTTCAATTCGGGTGAGGTCCAGACGATCACCGGATTGGCATAGACCCGCATGATCGCATCGTCGGCGAGGCGGATCACCACAAGGCGCTTGGCGACACCGAAATGCGAGGCGGTGAGACCGATGGCCGGGGCTGCCACCAGCGTGTCGATCAGGTCCTGGGCAAGGGTCGCCAGAGCCTCGTCAAAGACGTCGATGGGCTCGGCCTTCTGCCGGAGGCGGGGATCGGGGAACATGACGAGCGGGCGGGCGGGCAAGATCTTCGGCCTTTCATCGATCGGACGAGATGTCTAGCCGACGGGATGGCATGCCGGGAAGCGGCAGCTCTGCATGACTTGCTGATGGCTTTCCCCGGCGGGGAGGCGCAGAAGGCGAGCCGGCCGAGAATCCCCCCCTGGCCACACATCAGAAAGTGCCTTCCCATGAAATCGATCCTGTCCCTCGCCCTGCTCGTTGGGCTCTCCGGCGCCACCATGGCGCAAGGCGCCGACACCTGCGCCGGCTACCTCAAGACGCTCGAAGAGATGCGCACCGCCATGCGGGCCTCCGGCACCGCACTGCCGGCCCCCGAGCCGACCGATGCCGCCATCGAGGCCTATTGCAAGAAGAACCCGACCGCGCCGCTGGCGACCGCGATGGAAAAGGCTCTCAGCCAGTAATTTCCGCATATCGTCACGACGTGGGGGCCGCCGTGAGGCGGCCCTTTGCGTTGGTCTGTTGTTTTAGACCAAGAAGCTCTTCCCCTGCGGCATGCTTGCGCTAGTCTGGCGGGCGGGAGGACACACCATGCGCCGCTTCACCACCATCATCGGATCGGGCATTGCTCTGGCTGGCCTGATCGCCTCGACTTCGGGCGCCCTTGCCTATGGGGTCTATTGCGCCAACAACAGAATCGAGATCGACAGCCGGTCCTTCGATCAGATGCGCATCGCACGCGGCTCCGGCATCTGCGCGTTCGGCCAGTTCAATTATCTGTCCGACGCCCAGAATTTCGCCCGCCGCAACAACATGCAGCCCGGCGCCACCTGCTCCTGCCGGTAAACGGCCCGACCGGCCTCGCATCTGGCACGGATTTCGCGACCGCGATAATGGGCGAGGCTTTTCGCCCTGCTGGATGGATTTCGGCTGCAAACGGAGCAAGGGATGACATTCTCAGTCACGCGGCGGACTGCGATTGCCGCAGTTGCAGGCAGTGTCGCGGCGCCGGCACTGGGGCAGCAGGCGCGCGATCGCTTCGTGTTCGGCACCAACTGGCTGCCGGATGTCGAGCGCGGCGGGTTCTATCACGCCGAGGCCGCGGGCATTTTCCGCAAGTATGGGCTGGATGTGACAATTCAGGCGGGGGGACCGCAGCTGAACAACCCGCAGCTCCTCGTCGCGGGCCGTCTCGATGGCGTGATGATCTCCTCTTCCATCGAGGCGCTGAATTACGCCCACTCGGATGTGCCGCTGGTGACGGTTGCGGCGATCTATCAGAAGAGCCCGCAGATCCTCGTGGCCCATGCCGCCTCAGGGGTGAAGTCGCTGGAGGACCTGCGCGGCAAGCCGATCCTGATTTCCGGCCTGGCGCGCAATGGCTATTGGCGCTGGCTTAAGGCCAAATATGGCTACACCGACGATCAGATCCGGCCCTACACGTTCAATCTCGGTCCTTTCGTCGCCAATCCCCAGGCGATCCAGCAGGGCTTCATCACCTACGAGCCGAACCAGGTCAGGCAGGCCGGGATCGAACCGGTCGTCTTCCTGTTCGCCGATCACGGCTTCAACGATTTCGGCGGGATCATCACCATGCGCCGCGAGACGCTGGAGACCCGCCGCGATGTGGCGCAGCGATTCGTCCAGGCTGTCAGCGAGGGTTGGCGCGATTTCCTGTTCGGCGACCCGGCGCCGGGGCTCGCCCTGATCAAGAGCGTCAATGACCGGCTGACCGACGAGATCATTGCCAACTCCCTGAAGGTCATCAAGGAGCGCGAGCTCATTCATGGCGGCGAGGGGCGGCGCGGCATCGGCTTCATGACGGCGGAGCGCTGGGCCGCCATCTATGAGACGATGGCAAGCTCCGAGATCGTCCCGCGCGGTGACTACTGGCGGCGCGCCTTCGACACCAGCCTGCTCGGTACGGGCCTCGCCTTGCCGCCAGCCTGACCTGGCCCATCTCTCGCGGGAGCGACCCATGACACGGCATGCCGAACTCGTCGTCCCAGGCGGCCGCTATGTGCTGCGGCGTGCACGCATTCCCGGCTGTTTCCTGCATGCGCCGTCGGCCTTCGGTCCGGCTGACGCCGATGGCTCGTTTCTCGTCGACCTGCTGATCGACAACGGCCTTGTCGCGGACATCAGCGCCGCAGGCGCATCCATGCCTGCCGATGGTCCGGCCATCGACCTTGCTGGACGGCAGGTCTGGTCCACCTTGCTCGACGTGCATACCCATCTCGACAAGGGCCAGGTCATTCCCCGCGCGGTGCCGGACGGAACGCTTGAGGGCGGTGCACGGGCGACCATCGCCGACCGCCAGTTCTGGACGGAGGAAGATATCGCGGCCCGCATGCGGTTCGGCCTGCAATGCGCCTATGTCCACGGCGTGTCGATGATCCGCACGCATCTGGATTCCCACGAACATCTCGCGCCGCGGAGTTTCCAGGTGTTTCGCGCCATGCGCGACGAATGGGCCGGTCGCATCGATCTTCAGGCTGTCGGTTTGGCGCCGCTGGCCGTCTTCCGCACCGACTGGGGCAACCGCCTCGCGGATCTGGTTCTGCAATCCGGCGGGGTACTCGGTGGCGTCACCGATGCTCTGGGCGTCTATGAGGGGGCAGGGGACGCCGAGATGGATCGGCTGCTCGACGCGTTTCTGATGGCCGCCGCCGAGCGCGGGCTCGATGTCGATCTGCATGTCGACCAGACCGAGGCGCTCGATCCCTTTGCCCTGCCGCGGATCGCAGCGGCGGTGCTGCGTACCAAGTTCAAGGGACGGGTCCTCTGCGGGCACTGCGTATCGCTCGCCCTTCAGCCCGACGACGTCGCCCGCGAGACGATTGCCCGCTCGGTCGATGCCGGCCTCGATTTCGTGACCCTGCCGACCCCGATGATCTATCTGCAGGATCGAAAGCCCGGGCGCACGCCGCGCTGGCGTGGTGTGACGCTGGCGCAGGAGCTTCTCGATGCGGGATTGAAGGTCGCGATCGGCGGCGACAATTGCCGGGACGCCTGGTTCCCCTTCGGCGATCACGACATGGTCGACACGCTTCACCAGTCGGTTCGCATCTTCCATCTCGATCAGCCGTTCTCGCGGGCGCTCGCCATGGCAGGCCCGATGGCGTCCGACATTGCAGGCGCCGGGCGCCATGGGCGCATCGCCGTTGGCGCGCCGGCCGACATGATCCTCTTGTCCGCGCGCACGCTGAACGAGGCCATGTGCCGCCCGCAGGCTGATCGCATCGTCCTGCGCCGGGGCAAGCGGGTGATGGACCCTTTGCCCGACTATGCGGAACTGGACGCGCTGGCCGGCATGCCTGCCTGATCGGTTGAGCGTCAGCCTGCGGCCCTGGTCGAAGGACTCGGAATCAAAACGGCCAGGGAAAACCCTGGCCGTTTGTCTGTTGTCTCGGGATCGCCGAGCGTCAGCCCTTGCGGCTCCACCAGCCGGCGCGGCGCGCGGCCGGGTTCTCTGCCGGCTTGGCCACTTCGACCGGTTCCGGATCCGGAGTGCGGCGACGCTTCACCGGCTCCTCGACCACGGCGACCGGGGCTGCGGCGACCGGAGCCGGCGCTGCCACAGGTGCAGGTGCGACGGGAGCAGGCGCGGTCACAACCTCTGCAGCCGGGACTTCGGCGGCAATCGCCTCGGCCTTCGGCGTGCGGCGCTTGCGGGCCGCAGGGGCAGGAGCTGCGGCCACTTCGGCCTCAGGCGCGACTGGTGCAGCCGGCTCGGCTCCATCGGTCGCTTCCGCGATCGGGATGCGCTTGCGGCCACGACGACCAGCATGACGGGGAGCCTCTTCGGCGACCGCTGCCGGCTCGCCGGCCTCGACCGCTTCGGCTGCGTTCTCGACAATGGCATCGCCACCGGTCGCATCCGCGGCCACAGCGTCTTGCGCCTCGGCTGCGCCTTCCCCCTCGGCCTCGTCGGCACGGTTGCGACGGCCGCCGCGACGGCCGCGGCGACGCTTGCGGCGCTCGCTCTCGCCGCCATCATCGGCTTCCTGCGTGGTGACGGCCTCGCCCTCGGCGCCGGTCTCCTCGTCGTCCTCGCCATCCTCGTCGCTGCCGGCTTCGGCAGGCGAGCCATCGGAGGCAACGCGCGGCTCGCCGCCCTCGTCGCGCCCCTCGCCATTGCGGCCACCCCGGCGCCTGCGGCGGCGGCGGCGCTTGCGGCGCTCGTTGCCTTCCGGATCGTCGGGACGGTCACGGTCCTGATCGCGCTCGCGGTTGCGCTCACGCGGCTCGGCGGCCGCTTCCGTCTCGGTGGCTTCGGTCTCCTCCACCTCGTCCTCGATCTCCTCGTCCTCGATGAGATCTTCCGGATCGATCGGCAGCGGCGCGATCACCGGCGGCTTGTAGGCGGTTTCCTGGGTATGAACCTGCTCGCCCTTCTCGATGGCGAACATGTGCTGGCCGGTGATGGTCTCGTCGGCGGCAATGTCGATCGAGACGCGGAAGCGCGTCTCCAGTTCATGCAGATGGGCACGCTTGTTGTTGAGCACATAGAGCGCCACTGCCGTGCGGGTGCGCACGATGACGTCGAACATCGACGAGCGCAGCAGGTGCTCCTCGACCGAGCGCAGGAGATGCAACGCGACCGACGACACGGAGCGCACGTGGCCAAGGCCGCCGCAGGTCGCGCAGACCTCGGTCGAGCTCTCCAGCACGCCGGTGCGGATGCGCTGGCGCGACATTTCGAGCAGGCCGAAATGCGAGATGCGGCCGACCTGGATCCGTGCCCGGTCGTTCTTCAGCGCATCCTTCATGCGCTTCTCGACCGCCCGGTTGTTGCGGTTCTCGTCCATGTCGATGAAATCGACGACGATCAGACCGGCAAGGTCGCGCAGGCGCAGCTGGCGCGCCACCTCGTCGGCGGCCTCCAGATTGGTCCTGAGCGCCGTGTCCTCGATATTGTGCTCGCGGGTCGAACGGCCCGAGTTCACGTCGATGGCGACCAGAGCTTCCGTCGGATTGATGACGATATAGCCGCCGGACTTCAGCTGCACCGTGCTGGAGAACATCGCATCGAGCTGCGCCTCAACGCCGGACTTGGCGAACAAGGGCGTCGGCTCGCGATAGGGCTTCACGTTCTTCGCATGGCTCGGCATGAGCATGCGCATGAAGTCCTTGGCTTCCTTGTAGCCTTCGTCGCCCGAGACCAGGACCTCTTCGATATCCTTGTTGTAAAGGTCACGGATCGACCGCTTGATCAGCGATCCCTCTTCATAGGTCAGCGTCGGCGCATGCGACTTCAGTGTCGTTTCGCGCACGGTCTCCCACATGCGCAGGAGATACTCGAAGTCGCGCTTCACTTCGGTCTTGGTGCGGTTGGCACCCGCCGTGCGCAGGATCACGCCCATGCCCTCGGGCACCTCGAGATCGCCGGCAATGGTCTTCAGCCGCTTGCGGTCGGCGGCCGAGGTGATCTTGCGGGAAATGCCGCCACCGCGCGCGGTGTTCGGCATCAGCACCGAATAGCGGCCGGCAAGCGACAGATAGGTGGTGAGAGCCGCGCCCTTGTTGCCGCGCTCTTCCTTCACGACCTGCACCAGCATCACCTGCCGGCGCTTGATCACTTCCTGGATCTTGTACTGCTTGCGCGAGCGGAAGGTCCGGTCGGGCATGTCCTCGAAGGCATCGCCGGCACCGACCGATTCGACCTGGTTTTCCTCGGCGCGGGCCTCGTCGTCCTTCTCGTCCTCGTCGTCGTCGTGACCGGTATCGTCATCGCGCCCGGCGTCAGCCGTGCCCGCGGGTTCCGCGTCGCTGGAGGTCTCGGACTTCTCGTCGCCACCTTCTTGCTGGTCGCCGGCGGTGACCTCGATCTCGTCGCCCTCGGTCTCGCCTTCTTCCGCCTCGCCTGTCACGGCATCGGAGGTCTTGGCGCTGGCGGCCTCGTTGCGCGGGCGGGCGCCATTGGGACGACGGCGGCGGCGGCGTCCGCCACCCTTGCCGTTGCGGTCGCCACGGCCACCCTCCTCGTCGTCCTCGTCGTGATTGGCGCGGGCTTCCTCGGCCAGCAGCGCTTCACGGTCGGCGACCGGGATCTGGTAATAGTCGGGATGGATTTCCGAGAAGGCGAGGAAGCCGTGACGGTTTCCGCCATACTCGATGAAGGCAGCCTGCAGCGAGGGTTCGACCCGCGTTACCTTGGCGAGATAGATATTGCCACGCAGTTGTTTGCGGGACTGGCTTTCGAAATCAAATTCTTCGACGCGATTACCACGAACCACCACGACCCGGGTTTCTTCCGGGTGGGCGGCGTCGATGAGCATCTTGTTGGCCATCGGATGAGCTCTTGATCGTTGGGGCGGCCGCGAGCGCCGGCCCGACAGGGCCCCGCTTCGCCAAACTTGCCAAGGCGGCGCCAAGCGGGCGCCGGCGCGCGGCCGTCAATGCGGTGGAAGGGAAGGATCGAAGCCCGGAGCAAGGGAGGACGGCAAGGCTCGCCGACAGGCGACGGATCGTGAGATCCATCGTCGGCAGATAGCCCGGCTTTGCCGTCGATCCCGACATGGGCGAGACCCTTTTCGAAGTGCGACGCAGCCCCGGCGGGGCGCGGCGAAGGGAGACACCGGCGAGGCATGCCTGGCGGCGCCACGAGCGGGGTTTTGGGAACGTTCGGATCGGGGCCTCGGAAAAACCTTCGGCTGCCTTCGATCGACACGCCGCTCCATACCCGCATGACGGTGTCACGACTATGTAGCGGCCTCAGACCCGGCTTGGCAAGCATTGACGACAAGGAGACGGCACGAAGTTACCGTGCCGTTTCGCCGATGTCCGCCAGCACGCTTGCGGCCTGCCGGCCTCAACCCTGCAGCACGACGACCTGGGTGCCGATGCGGGCACGGTCATGCAGGTCGATGATGTCGTGGTTGAACAGCCGGATGCAGCCCGACGACACGGCCTGGCCGATCGAGGAGGGCACGTTGGTACCATGCAGGCGGTACATCGTGTCCCGGCTGCCGCGATAGAGATACAGCGCGCGGGCGCCGAGAGGATTGCCAACGCCGCCCGGCATGCCGCCGGCATAGCGGGCGTTGCGCGGGTCGTAGGCGATCATGCTGGCGGTGGGTGTCCAGTTCGGCCAGGAGCCCTTGCGGCCGACGACGGCCCGGCCGTGCCAGAGAGCGCCCTGGCGGCCAACGCCGACGCCGTAGCGGATGGCGGTGCTGCGGCCGGTGACGAAATAGAGGTGACGTTCCGCCGGGCGGACCACGATGGTGCCGGGGGCCTCGCCGCCGGAATAGGCCACTTCTTGGCGGAGGAACCGCGGATTGACGCCGCTCGTGTCCATGGCGGGAAGCGTGATCGAGCCTTCCTGGCGGCTGGCGTAGGAGCCGACGCCCCCGCTGGTGGCGACGCAGCCGGTCAGGATGGCGGGCGCGCCCAGAAGAAACAGACGGCGCGACACATTCAGCGAGCCTTCCAGCGAACCTTCGGTCTGCGACGCATGCGTATCGGCGGATTTGATCGTCATCTGCGCTGCCTGTGCTGAATCAAAAGGAAAATTCCAGATGTTCAGTGGTGACCTGTCGCTCTCCCTAAGGCAGTTCACGAACTCGTGATCAGATGCGGCGCGGCCGAATTATGGTTCAACTGTGGCGTGAAATCCACACTTTCGCCGCAGGGATTGCCGGCGGTTCACCCTGACGCTGCACGTCAGTTTGGCGGCAAGAGATCATGATGGCCGTTGCTCTCCTGCAACGCCCCGCACCCGAAGTGCGGCCTATCCTTAACGACAAGTTAACCGGGGCCGTTCTATGGGATATGCGGTCCAGATGTGATCACGCTGATCCGCGAACCGATCGAGGCCCATGTTCTCGTCCGCTGCCATGAGGTCCGCCGCTGCTGCGACGATCGTCGCCATGGCTGCCCTGTGGCTGAACCCGGGACCTGCTGACGCCAATGACACGACCGGCGCGATCGCCACCGCCGCCTCGACCCGCACGGGAGCCGGGGATCCGGCGTCGCGGGCAGGGCGGTCGTCTCTCCCTGCTGTGGTCTCGGCGGTCACCGTGACAACCGAGGGGCCCCGCACCCGGCTGACGCTCGACCTGACGCGGGCCGTCGAAATCCGCGCCTTCGCCCTTGGCGACCCCTATCGCGTGATCGTCGACATCGACGAGGTCCATTTCCAGGTTCCCCAGCACACCGGCACCGAGCGCACCGGCGTCGTCCAGGCGTTCCGCTTCGGCCTGTTCGCGCCCGGCAAGTCGCGCATCGTCATCGACCTCACCGGCCCGGCCGTGATCGAACGGGCCGCGGCGGAAGACCCCCGCGAGGGCCAGCCGCCGCGCCTCGTCATTGATCTGAAGACCACCGATGTCGACGGGTTCCGCCGCGCCCAGGCAGACCGCGCCGGTTCCAATCTCGCCCGCCGCGGCGATCGGGAAAGCCCGGCTCCGCGCACCAGCCTGCGTGGCCAGGTGCAGGATGGTCCGCCCGTGATCATCATCGATCCCGGTCATGGCGGCATCGATCCGGGCGCCACGGCCGCGACCGGCGACGAGGAAAAGATGATCGTCCTCGATTTCGCCCGCGTGCTGCGCGACAAGCTGGTCGCCACCGGCCGCTACCGCGTGCTGATGACCCGCGACCGCGACATCTTCATTCCGCTGGCCGACAGGGTGCGGATCGCCCGCGAGGCCCGTGCCGCCTTGTTCATCTCCGTCCATGCCGATTCGATTTCGGGTGCCGCCGACAATGCGCGCGGCACCACCGTCTACACCCTGTCCGACCGGGCATCGGATGCCGATTCCGAGCTGCTTGCCGAGCGTGAGAACAAGGCCGACGCCATCGCGGGCCTCGATCTCTCGGAGGAGCCCTCCGAGGTGGCCGATATCCTGATCGACCTGACGCGCCGCGAAACCCGCATGTTCTCGGCGAATTTCGCCCGGACGCTGGCCGGCGAGATGCGCCACGTCACCCGGATGCACCGGCTGCCGCTGCGCTCGGCCGGATTCCAGGTGCTGCGCGCCCACGACATTCCCTCGGTGCTGGTCGAGCTTGGCTTCGTGTCGAGCAGGCGTGACGTCGAGATGCTGACATCGGCCATCTGGCGCGAGCGGACCGCGGAATCGGTCGGCAAGGCCGTGGAACAATTCTTTGCCGCGCGGACCGCGACCCGCCCGGCAGCGCGTCGATAGCAGGCCTTGGTCGGGCGCGGTCATGGCCGGGTCACATCTCGGCCACAGTCAGGCGGCAAGCGTGCCGCATCGACAGCTTCGCATCGCTTCGGACATGGGCTGCCGACAGGCCCCATGATATGAAGCAGACGGTCGGCATGAGGCATCCCCAGCCTCGGCCGTGGGCGGCGACAGGATTTGGGGCACGAAAGGCGCAGCCCTCGGGCGCGGGACGACCGGATGAAGTTCATTCTCCGATTCTTCGGCTGGGCCTTCGGCCTCGGCACGGTAGCGTTCCTGCTGGGCGCTGCCGGCGTGGCGCTGTACATCATTGCCGTTACCAAGGAGCTTCCCGACTACACCACGCTCCGCAACTACGAGCCACCGATCATGAGCCGCGTCCACGCGGCCGATGGGCAGCTGATGGCGGAATATGCCCGCGAGCGGCGACTCTATCTGCCGATCCAGGCGGTGCCGAAGCTGGTCGTCCAGGCGTTTCTTGCTGCCGAAGACAAGAATTTCTACACCCACAACGGCATCGACTTCACCGGCATCGCCCGCGCCGCGCTGACCAATTTCCAGAACCGCGGCTCCAACCGCCGGCCGCAGGGCGCGTCCACCATCACCCAGCAGGTCGCCAAGAACTTCCTGCTCACCGGCGAACAGACCGTCGACCGCAAGGTGCGCGAGGCGCTGATCGCCATGCGCATGGAATCGGCCTTCACCAAGGACCAGATTCTCGAGCTCTATCTGAACGAGATCTATCTCGGCTTCGTCATCCCGGGCTATGGCGCCTATGGGGTCGCCGCCGCCGCTCTCGTCTATTTCGACAAGTCGGTGCACGAACTGACGATTCCTGAGGCCGCCTATCTGGCAGCCTTGCCGAAAAGCCCGACCCAGCTTCATCCGTTCCGCAACCGCGATCGCGCCATCGAGCGGCGCAACTACGTCATCTCGCGCATGGTCGAGGACGGCCACATCACCGCGGCCCAGGGCGAAGAGGCGCGGCGCACGCCGCTGACCGTCAACCCGCGCTCGCCACGCCAGCAGACCTTCGCCGCCGACTATTTCTCCGAAGAGGTCCGTCGCGAGATGACCGACCGCTTCGGCGAGAAGAAGCTGATGGAGGGCGGCCTCTCGATCCGTACCACGCTCGACCCGCGCTTGCAGGTCGCCGCCCGCGCGACGCTCGCTCAGGGTTTGATCCGCTATGACGAGGCGCGCGGCTGGCGCGGGCCCGTGACCAAGATCGAGGACATGCGCGGCGACTGGGGCGTCAAGCTCGCCGACATGCGTTCCTTCAACGATACCGGCTGGAAGCTCGCCGTCGTCATCGACGTTCAGGGCGAGACCGCCCGCATCGGTCTGCAGCCCGGCCGCGAACAGTCCGGCCAGGTGTCGTCGGCGAGGACCATCGGCCTGATCACCGCTGAGGGCGCGCGCTGGACCCGCCGCGCCATGGGCCGCCTGCTCAATCCCGGCGATGTCGTCTATGTCGAGCCGATCACCGGGCGTGACGGCCAGTTCCGCCTGCGCCAGATCCCCGAGGTCTCCGGCGGTCTCGTCGCCATGGACCCCTATACCGGCCGCGTGCTGGCCATGGTCGGCGGCTTCTCCTTCGACCAGAGCCAGTTCAACCGCGCCACGCAGGCGCGCCGCCAGCCGGGTTCGTCGTTCAAGCCCTTCGTCTATGCCGCGGCCCTCGACAATGGCTACACGCCTTCCACTGTCGTGATGGACGCGCCCTTCGAACTCGCCCAGCCCGACGGCTCGGTCTGGCGCCCGGAAAACTATTCCGGCCAATTCTATGGCCCGCAGACCCTGCGGTTCGGCATCGAGCGGTCGCGTAACGTCATGACCGTGCGTCTCGCCAACGACGTCGGCATGCCGCTGGTCGCCGAATATGCCAAGCGCTTCGGCGTCTATGACGACATGCCGGCGCTTCTGTCCTACGCGCTGGGTGCCGGTGAAACCACGCTCATGCGCATGGTCACCGCATATTCCATGTTCGCCAATGGCGGCCGCCGCATCCGCTCGACCCTGATCGACCGCATCCAGGACCGTACGGGCCAGACGATCTTCCGCCACGACGATCGCCAGTGCCAGGGTTGCACTGCCGAGCGCTGGGCGAACCAGGACGAGCCGATCCTGATCGACCGCCGCGAGCAGGTGCTCGATCCGATGACCGCCTACCAGATCACCTCGATGATGGAAGGCGTGGTGCTGCGCGGCACCGGCGTCGCCATCCGCGAGCTGAACAAGCCGATCGCCGGCAAGACGGGTACCTCGAACGAGGAAAAGGACGCCTGGTTCGTCGGCTTCTCGCCCGATCTCGCGGTCGGCATCTATATCGGCTACGACACGCCGAAGCCCATGGGCGGCGGCGGAACGGGTGGTGGCCTGTCGGCGCCGGTGTTCCGCGACTTCATGCGCGTGGCGCTCGCGGACCGTCCGGCCATTCCGTTCCGCGTGCCGACCGGCATCAAGCTGATCCGCATCGATCCGCGCTCCGGCCTTCGCGCCGGTGCAGGCGGGACCGGCGCCATTCTCGAGGCCTTTAAGCCCGGCACGGCGCCGCCCGACAGCTATCAGCTGATCAACCCGTTCGATGCCGCCAACGCCAACGGGCCGCGAGCGGGTGGGCGTGGGCCATCATCGGAATCGAACCGCGCGATCTCGACCGGAACCGGCGGGCTCTATTGAGCCCGGCGGACGATTGACGCGCCACGGGATGTGTGGCTGTTTTACCGCACAGAGACTGTGAAATAGCTTTACGCGGCGCGTAAGTAGCTGAGAGTCAATCAGAAAATCCTCGCGCTCTACCTGCCTTCCTGTCATGCCTCGTTCCGAAGAGGCCGCTTGCCGCGGCTGTCGACCTTCGAGGACCGACCATGACCCTTCGTACGCTCCTTGCGGCATCCATTGCCCTCGGCGCCCTGACCGCAGGCGCCCGCGCCGCCGACCTCGGTCAGCCGCGCATGCCGATCGCCAGTGCGATTGCTGCGCCCGCCTTTTCCTGGGCCGGTTTCTATTTCGGCCTCAATGCCGGCTACGCCTTCGGGCGCACCGCCGCGCGGGATCTCGGCGATATCAACGGCACACCGTGGTACATCCTCGGCGGTCGCTTCTCGACCTCGGCCAACGGCTTCACCGGTGGCGCGCAGGCCGGCTACAACTGGCAGTCCGGCAGGATCGTGGCTGGCTTCGAAGCAGACCTCGGCTATCTCGGGACCCGCGGCACTGGGCTCTACAATGCCGGTGGCCTCGACACGTTCATCACGACCCGCGGCGGACTGGCGGGCACGCTGCGTGGGCGTCTGGGCGTCGCGGCCGATCGCGCCCTGTTCTACGTGACGGGCGGCGCCATCGCCGCGAATGTCAATTCCTTCGTGCCGTCCTTCGCCGCGTTCCGGACCAGTTCCACGGGCGCGCAGATCGGCTGGACCGTCGGCGCCGGTATCGAATATGCCGTGGCTCAGAACTGGTCGATCAAGGCCGAGTATCTCTACTACGACCTCGGCTCGAAGCGTGTCGTGATGAACAATGGCGGGATCAGTCCCTTCGACATCCGCAGCAATGGCAATATCGTCCGCGTCGGCGTGAATTACCTGTTCAACACTGGCTCCTCGGCTGTCGTCGCCCGCTACTGAGCGGCCGGCAGCCCTCGGAACAAAAAAAGGCGGCCCTGCGAGGCCGCCTTTTCCTTTTGTGTGCCTGTGTCGGCTCAATCCGCCGGCGGGTCGCGCAGCAGGTGATAGAGGATGATCGCGCCGAAGGTGGCGGTGCCGATCCCGTCCAGCGTGAAGCCGGCGAGCGTCAGCTTGAAATTGCCGGCGCCGAGCACGAGCGCGACGGCGACCGTGATCAGGTTGCGCGGATTGGAGAAATCGACCTTGTTCTCCACCCAGATGCGGCCAGCCGTGGCTGCGATCAGGCCGAACACGACGATGGCAAGGCCGCCCAGCACCGGCACCGGAATGGTCAGGATCAGCGCGCCGAATTTCGGCGAGAAGCCGAGCAGGATGGCGATCAGGGCGGCTGCCACGAACATCAGCGTGGAGAAGATCTTGGTGACCGCCATCACGCCCATGTTCTCGGCATAGGTAGTGACGCCGGTGCCGCCGAATGAGCCCGACAGCATGGTGGCGAGACCATCTCCGACGAAGGCGCGGCCGATATAGGGGTCGAGATTGCGGCCGGTCATGGCCGCGATCCCCTTGAGGTGGCCAAGGTTCTCGGCAACCAGGATGATCGCGACTGGCGCGATCAGCACCATGGCCCGGGCATCGAACACCGGGGATGAGAAGTTGGGCATGCCGAAGAGGGCGGCGGCGCCCACTTTCGAGAAGTCGATCGGCGGACCGAAGCCAAGGCCGTTCGCCGCGACGAGATAGACGACATAGCCGATCACCGCACCGATCAGGATCGGCAGGCGGCGCCAGAGGCCGGGCGCATAGACGGCCGAGGCACCAACTGCCACCACCGTGATCAGTGCGATCCAGCGCGAGAAGCCCGAGCCATCGGCATTCTGCGGCCCGGTGCCGGACGCCATGCCGATGGCGATGGGCGCGAGCACGAGGCCGATGGCCGCGACGATCGCGCCGGTGACAACCGGCGGCATGACCTTTTCCACCCAGTCATGGCCGATGACCATCACCACAACACCGATGGCGGTATAGAGCGCGCCGGCAGCGATGATGCCGCCGAGCGCCACACCGATATTGGGGGCTGCACCCGCCGCGGCACCGCCGGCAATGGCTGCCAGAACCGGGCCGATGAAGGCGAAGGACGAGCCGAGATAGCTCGGCACGCGGCCGCCCGTCACCACGAAGAAGATCAGCGTGGCCACGCCCGAGAACAGGATCGAGACATTGGGGTCGAACCCCATCAGGATCGGCGCCAGCACGGTCGCGCCGAACATCGCGACCACGTGCTGCACACCGATGACGACCGTCTGTCCAAGCGGCAGCCGCTCGTCGGGCAGGACCACGCCCGACGTCTTCTCGGTCCATTTCGGAAAATAGCCGTCAGCCATGATCATGCTCCCCGGCGCGCCTTGAAGGGAGTGTCGGTGGCCGGCGCGCGTGTCCCTGCCACAAAAACTAGGCCCATCGGACAGAGCGTGAACAGGTCGGGCAAACCGCAATCCACCGGAAAAGATGCTATTCAGCGGCGGCCGGACGCCTAAGCCGGCGCGCAGGAGCCATAGGCCATGACCGTCACGCGGTCCGACCAATCCATCGTGCTAATCGGCGCCCCTGTTGAGGAGGGCGCGGGCACCGCTGGTGCGATCATGGGGCCGGCCGCTTTGCGCACGGCACGACTGGTGGCGACACTCGCGGATCTCGGCCACCGGGTCGACGATCGGGGCGATCTCATGCTTCCGCCCTCATTGCCCACAGCACCCGAGGGCATGGACCGCGCGCGCCACTATCAGCGCATCGCCGGCTGGTCCCGCATCATTGCCGATGCGACCGAGGCCGCGATGGGGCAGGGGGGACTGCCTGTCGTGCTCGGCGGCGACCACTCGCTGTCGATGGGCTCCGTGTCCGGCGTGGCCCGCCATTGCGCGAAGGCCGGGCGCCCGCTTTTCGTGCTCTGGCTGGATGCCCATGCCGATTTCAACACGCCGGCAACCTCGCCATCAGGCAACATGCACGGGATGTCGGCGGCGTTCCTCTGCGGCGAGCCCGGGCTGGAGGACCTGCTCGGCGACAAGCCCGCGCCCAGGCTCGCACCGGAGAACCTGACCCTGTTCGGCATCCGCTCGGTCGATCGCGACGAACGGGCGCTTCTGGCCGATCGCGGCATCGACGTCATCGACATGCGGCTGATCGACGAGTTCGGCGTCTCCGTCCTGATGGCCCGCGTGATCGAGCGGGTGGCCGCAGCCGGCGGCCATCTCCATGTCAGTCTCGACGTCGACTTTCTCGACCCCTCCCTGGCACCGGGCGTCGGCACGACGGTGCCGGGCGGTGCGACCTATCGTGAGGCTCATCTCATCATGGAGATGCTGCACGATTCCGGTCTCGTCGGGTCGCTCGACGTGGTCGAGCTCAATCCCTTCCTCGACGACAGGGGAAAGAGCGCCCTGCTGCTGGTCGATCTGGTGGCGAGCCTGTTCGGTCGTCAGGTGGTGGCACGCGGCGGCGGGCGCCGCTGACACGTCTCAGCGCCTGGGGCGCCAGAGGCCATCCGGGCGAAGGAACGGCACCAGCTCGTTCGCCGGTATCTCCAGTTCCTCCGGATCGGACCCCAGCCAGGGCTTGAGCAGCACGGCCTTGTCGGCCTGGAAGCTCCAATTTCCGGCATCGGCGATGCGCCGGTCCATATCCTCGCGGGCCGGCGATTGATTGCGCTCCCGCGCCTGAGTGACGATCCGTTCGCGGATCGCGGCGCGGAAGGCCTCATCCACCCGGAAAATGTCGCCAAGGCTCGCCAGCCGGCCGCGGGCCCGGTCGATTGTCACGGCCTTCACGTCAGGAGACACGCGCGTGCCGGTCTCGATATGCCCGGTGACCACCAGGCTCACCATCCGCCCATCGGCAAGCGAGATGTCATAGGTCCGGGTCAGCGTGCCCACGAGATCCGGCATGCGCTGGCGATAGAGCGCGACGTCGAGCGGGCGGCCGGTCGGGATCGCAGCGCGATACACACGGTTGAACATGTCGGCTCCAGGGCCGGAAGCGACAGGGACGACATCGTCCATCAGCAGCGAGCGAGCCTCGCTGCCGTCGCTGGCGCGCGTTTCCCAGCGGGTCGTCAGGTGGGGCTCGATGATCAGGTCGCCGATGCGACGGACCGTCAGGCTCTTCAGCAGATCGGCGCGCGCGCCGGTTACCTCCCCGAGGCACTGGATCGCCTGGCGGCGCTCCTCGTCCCCGCGCGGCATGGCGCCGCCGGTGCGGCACTGCCGATCGCGGAAGCCGAGAAAAACGCGCTGGGCTGCGACCAGCGCCTCGCGGCCCTCGGCTGACAATGCGAGGCGCAGCCGACCGAAAGCCGCCGCCATCTCGCCGTCGAGGCGGGTCGTGTCGGCATCGGCGCAGATCAGCCGCTCGGCGGTCGAGCGTGCGCGGCCACAATCGAATCCTGCCGGCGCGGCTTGGACGAAGGCCGCGTCCGGCCGGCTGCCGTCATCCTGCTCGGGCTGCCTGAGGGTGTAGACGACGCCGTCCAGCGCGAATTTCAGCGAGATCGAATCGGTCGCCCGATGAAAGTCGAACGAGCCGTTGGGACAGGTCACTCGGTATGTGACCGTCTCGCCCGGGCCCACAACACCAAGCCTTGCGCCGAGATCGACCGCCCTGTCGGCCGGCAAGGCTCCCTGGAACAGCCCTTCGGCCGGCACCATGGCGATCTCGAAATCGGCCGGTGCACAGGCGATCGGCGCCGGTCCTTCGAGGCGCCCGTCGCGAAACACGAGACCCGAGCGCATGAGCGGGGTCGCAAGCGTCGGAGCCGTATTCCACGGCGCGCGCTCCGCGACCACCACGCGCCAGCGACCGGCAATCGAGACGTCGGGCCTGGCGCCGGCGAAGGCCGGGACCGAGAGGCCGCATATGAGGGCGACGAGCAGGGGGCGCAGCAGCGCAGATGTCGTGAGCATGGCCGAAGTCCATGCGGTGGTGAGGTTTCCACCGCATGTCGCGAGGTATCGAGCCGCACTTCGCCAGGGCTTCCGAAGGGCGCGCGCCGGGCCGTTCACGATGGTGCAAGATATGAGGTATAGAGAGCCTGGCTGTGTGGGTGCCGTCCTTCGACCCGGCCAGCCGCACCGGTGAGGTGATATGCCTTTGGGGCGCGACGAATTTCGTTGCCTTTTTTGGGGATGTCGTCTAGTCACGCGCTCTCCGGACTGATCATGCCAGTCCCGTGCGGCGTTTCGTCGTACGCGTGTCGACAATCGAAACCTTTGCCGGAGCAGGCCGTTCAAGGCTTCTGCATCGTCTGGTTTCGGCCACGGCGGCAACGCTGCGGTGCCGCCTACCGCATCTTTTCGGAACGTCCGGGCCTCCTGAAGGCCGGGCTCGTTCCCTGGACCATATGTAAGGAGAGGCCTGTGCAGGTTCTCGTTCGCGACAACAACGTCGACCAGGCGCTCCGCGTCCTGAAGAAGAAAATGCAGCGGGAAGGTATTTTCCGCGAAATGAAGCAGCGCTCGGCTTATGAGAAGCCCTCCGAGCGCAAGACCCGCGAGAAGGCTGAAGCTGTGCGCCGCGCCCGCAAGGCCGCCCGCAAGCAGGCCCAGCGCGAAGGTCTCATCGCCGCGCCGAAGCCGAAGGCCAAGCCCGTCCGCCGCGCACCGGCTGCCGGCTTTGCCCCGGGCGGCGCTCCGTCCACCTCAACGACCCAGGAATAAATTTGTCCTTCCAGCCTGCCGATTTCGCCGACCGCCGCGCCAAGGCGGAAGAAGCCAAGAAAGCCCTGCTCGAGAAATTCCGTTCGCGGCCGGGGCCGGACCATCCGGAGACGCTGAAGCGTGAAGCCGAGCGTCGGGCCATCGCAGAGGCGCGTGCCGCTCGCGAGGCTGAGCGCGAAGCCAAGCGCCGGGCGGAACTTGAAGTGATCGCCGCCGAAGAGGCTGCCCGCGCCGAGGCCGAAAAGGTCCGTCTGGCTGCGGAAGCCGCCAAGCGCGCCGAGGAAGAGGCGGCGCTTGCTGCCGATCGTCCTCGCCAGATCATGCGGGAAGTTGCGCAATACGCGCAGTTCCGCGTGGCCAAGGGTGCCGCTCGCCGCTGAGCGATCCGGAACAACCGCCATCCTCTCGTGAGAGGTTGCGGAAAGAACACTGCCAAAGCGCCTCGGACCCGGAAGGGTCCGGGGCGTTTTGCATTTCCGGGCCCTGGTGCCCGCCTGAGCGCTGACGTCGTGTGACATCTCGACAGTAGATTGCAAATTGAGGTGGCTAATTGTGCGCGTATTGCGATCTGATATGCAGATAAAATAAGTAAATCGAATCACTGGACAGTAATTTATAGTCTACCTGTCTCGGAATACGTGCCGTAACGACAGGGGATCGCATGAATGGTCACTTCTTATTCTGGTGATCAGCTGCGTGGCGGTCGCAGCCGTGGCCTGCTTGCGGCGGGCCGGAATATCGACGGCCGTCTCATCTTCGCGATGGTCCTGTTTGGCCTGGGCGCCTGGTCGGTCGCAGCCCTCCAGGTGGCAAGCGGGCGCGGGATCATGGCCGCCGGCGGCATCTATGCGATCGGCCGCGATTTCGCGATCATCTGGACCGCCGCGCAGATGGCGCGTCAGGGCAACGTGGCCGAAATCTTCGATACCGGGCGGTTCATGGAGGCCGCGCACCGCCTGGTCGATCCGGCGCTCAGCTTCCACATGTGGTCCTACCCGCCGACCGCGCTCATCAATGTTCTGCCACTCGGCTATCTGCCCTATTGGCCGGCCTATCTGCTCTGGAACCTCGTTGGCCTGACCGTCCTGTTCGGCGCCGGGCGGCTGTTCTTCGGCAAGGGGTTGGCCGCACCGCTCCTGCTGGTGTCGCCAGCGGCCGCCGTCAACGTGACGCTAGGCCAGAACGGCTTCGTATCCGCATCGCTCATGCTGGCGGGCCTCGCCCTGGTCGATGCGCGCCCGCGCCTGGCGGGCGTGCTCTTTGGCCTGCTGGGGTTCAAGCCGCAGCTGGGGATCCTCCTGCCGGTCGGCCTGCTCGCGGCCCGCCGCTATTGGCCGATCGCCACAGCCGCGCTCACCGGGCTGGGCATGGTGCTTGTGTCGGCCATCCTGTTCGGCCCGCAGGCATGGGTGGCCTTCCTTGCGTCGACTGTGCCGGCCCAGACCCAGATGATGGTTGGCGATGGCCCCTTTCGATGGATGGCGCCGTCCGCCTTCATGTCGGGGCTGATCCTGTTCGGCCCGGGGCATGGCCCTATGCTGGCGCAGGCGCCTTTCACCATCCTTGGCTGCGTGCTTGCCTGGCGCGCCTTTCGCCAAGGCGGCGATCCCGCCTTGCGCGCGGCAGTCCTGATCGTCGCGACCTTCGTCGCCAGCCCGCAGGCCTTCAATTACGACATGATCCCGGTTGCGGCCGCAGCGCTTGTCCTAGCGCGCGCATCTCCCACCGTGCTCGATCTCGGCCTGGTCTGTCTGCTGTGGTGCGCCCCGGTTCTCGTGGTTGTCGTCAACAGCCTGGGCCTGCCGGTGATTCCCCTGGTCATGGCCGCGGCGGCCATCAGGCTGGATCGCATCAGCCGCGCTGCCCGGCCTGCCGCATTGACTTGGCGCCCGTCCTGACTAGGGTGCGCGCTCTTTTTCATGCAACCCCGCAGGACAGCGCCATGCGTGCCGACATCGTCGCCACCGCCGAGGCCATCAAGGAGTCAGTCGGACTCCTGAGGAGGCATCTTTGACTGGGATGTCTCGACGAAACGCCTCGCCGAACTGAACGCTCTCGCCGAGAGCCAGGACCTCTGGAACGATCCGGAAAAGGCCCAGAAGGTCATGCAGGAGCGCACCGCGCTCGATAGCCGCATGACCGCCCTGACCGAGATCAGCCGCGATCTCGCCGACAATCTCGAACTCGCCGAAATGGCGGAGGCCGAGGGCGACACCGGCACGCTCGATGAAGCTGCGGCCGCTCTGGTCGCGACGAAGACCCGCGCCGCGCGCCTGCAGCTCGAGGCCCTGCTCTCGGGCGAGGCCGACGCCAACGACACCTATCTGGAAGTCCATGCCGGCGCCGGCGGCACAGAGAGCCAGGACTGGGCGCTCATGCTGCTGCGCATGTACACCCGCTGGGCGGAGCGGCGCGGCTACAAGGTCGAGCTGATGGAAGAGAGCCGCGGCGAAGAAGCGGGCTTGAAGTCGGCGACGCTGCTCATCAAGGGCCACAATGCCTATGGCTGGCTGAAGACCGAGGCCGGCGTGCATCGTCTGGTGCGCATCTCGCCCTTCGATTCGAATGCCCGCCGCCACACGTCGTTCTCATCGGCCACTGTCTATCCCGTCGTCGACGACAAGATCGACATCAAGCTCAACGAGAGTGATGTCCGCATCGATACGATGCGCTCCGGCGGTGCCGGCGGCCAGCACGTCAACAAGACCGAATCGGCCGTCCGTCTCGTCCACAATCCGACCGGCGTCATGGTCGTGTCGGAAGGCTCGCGCTCCCAGCACGCCAACCGTGCCGTCGCCTGGCAGATGCTGCGCGCCAAGCTCTACGAGCGCGAATTGAAGATCCGCGAGGAGGCGGCAGCCGCCGACTTCGCCGCCAAGACCGATATCGGCTGGGGCCACCAGATCCGCTCCTACGTGCTGCAGCCCTATCAGCTCGTGAAGGACCTGCGCACCGGCAAGACCTCGGGCGTGCCGTCCGAAGTGCTCGACGGCGATCTCGACGGCTTCATGGAGGCGACGCTCGCCATGCGGGCCTATGGCACCAAGGAAGGCGATACCGACGACGTCGAATAGGGCAGGGCTCATCCCTCCACCACCTGCGATGCGGCCGCCTCTTGGCGGCCGTTTGCGTTCAGGCGGGCGGCGTTGATCTTCCGTGCAACGTAACGTGTTGCGTCTCGGCAACACTCACTTTGGGGAACGGCGTCTGCCGCCTTTCCGACACAATCCAGAAACATCCGGCGCGCATTCGGGAGCCTGTGTTCAGCCGCTGACCGGCGTCCCCGAGACCGTCGCTTTGACGACCGTCGCATCACAGGCATCCGCAACCATGAAGAAGCTCCTCGTCGCCTGCCTCGCCTCGACCGCCCTCGTTTCGGGCGCTTCTGCCGCCGACCTCGGTGTGCGCCGCGTCGCGGTTCCGGCCGCCATCGTCGCGCCGTCGTTCAGCTGGACCGGCTTCTATGCCGGTCTCAATGTCGGCCTCGGTTCGGTGAACACCAATCTCTCGGCCCTGACCGGCGGCAATCTGGCCGGCACTGCCACCGCCTTCGTCGGCGGCGGCCAGATCGGCTACAACCACCAGATCAACAATATCGTGCTCGGCATCGAAGGCGATCTCGGCTATTTCGGCGCCCAGCGCCGCGGCGCCCCGATCAATTTCGGCGCTTTCGCCGCGCAGTTCGCCTGGCGTACCACGTGGGACGCCTCGATCCGCGGCCGCCTCGGTGTCGCGGTTGACCGCACCCTGCTCTATGTGACCGGCGGTGTGGCCTTCGCCGATCTGCGCGTGTCGCAGACCGACATCACCAACAACATCGTTCTGGCGTCCCAGACCCAGGTGCGGGCCGGCTGGACTGTCGGCGCCGGTGTCGAACACGCGCTGACGCCGAACTGGACCGTGCGGGCCGAATATCTCTACGCCAATTACGGCAGCCGGACGATTGCAGCCATTCCCGGCGTGTCCATGCAGACGCACAAGGTTCGTCTCGGCGTGAACTACCTGTTCTCGACCGGCCCGTCGGCCATCGTCGCCCGCTACTGAGCGTCATCACCTTCTGCATGCGAAAGGCCGCCCTCTGGGCGGCCTTTTTGCGTGTGATGCTTGACCTTCCGCCAGTCGTTCCAGCCTGCCCGTGGCAACGGTCGGGCCGGACTGAAGACTAGCTGGACCAGACCACCCTTGTGGCCTTGGCGCATTCGTTCATCACCGTCAGCGCGCGCACTGTCGTCGCTGAACCGAGCACGAACGGATTCGGTCCACCCTTGCCGAGCGCCTCCAGCTTCTCCACCGCCTGATCATAGATATTGTGGTTGGAGATGAAGACCTCGACATTCTGGCGTGCGGCAATCTCGCGAGCCCGCTCTGTTCCGTCGATATAGGCATTGATCCTGGTCAGGCGGTCGGGCCGGCGGCCGAAATTGAACGCGGTACCGCCCCACAGCATGACTCGATGGGTCGACCCGCCGCTCTTCGCGTTGAACAGAAGCGAAATCGTTCCCATCGTATGCCCAGGCGTCAGCAGAACATCGATGGCGGTGTCGCCGAGCCGCAGCACGGCGCCGTCATCCACCGCCACATCCCGCTGCGGTGGGCGCCCCCAGTCCGGCCGGTCGAATTCAAGATTGGTCTCCATCATCGTCCAGTCGAGCGTGCTGGCGACGATCTGCGGATTGTACTGCCGCTTGAGGTAGCCGACGCCGCCATAATGGTCGCCATGGCCATGGGTGACGATGACCATCTTGATAGCTTTGGGATCGAGGCCGAGCTTGCGCATCCCGGCATCGATGATGTGTTCGGCCTCGTCGTCATTGTCCATGGCATCGATCAGGATGATGCCGTCCGACGTCGTGATCGCCCAGGCGCTGACCCAGCGATTGCCGACGAAATAGAGATTGTCGAAGGCGCGCCCCGGCGGGGGCGTCGGCATGCGCATCAACTGGTCCGGCGACACCGATCGTTGACCGGGCGTTGGCACGGCGATCTGGCTGAGGCCGAAATAGGACACGAGGTCGCTGCCGGCCGCCTCGCGCGCGGCGGCGATGTGGCGCAGGACCTCGGGCGATTGGGCAAGGGCCGGGCTCGGGTCCAGAGCCCACACCGCGCAGCAGGCACAGGCGGTAGCCAGGAACCCCCGCCGCGCGGGCGAGACCGGTTCGGCGCGGAACGCACTGCTGGGCGGTTTGAACAAGCGCATGGGGACACCTTGGCCAGAGTTCCGGGGAGGGCTGTTGCGGCCGCCGCCGCGCTCGGATTGTCCGAAGCGGGACGGCGGCCCGCGCGATCAGGGCTGGACGAGATAGACGCCCTTCAGTCCGGTCGGGTTGGGGCCGGTGGCCGGGCCGATGACATGCTCGAACTGGGTCTTGAGGATCTCGATCCGTTCCCGATCCTTCATGAAGGCCTTGAACCGCGTCGGACTGGTATTGTAGTCGCCCAGCGGCTTCATGTCGCCGGCTGCCGGGACGTCCCGCCGGACCGACCATTGGCCGGTGCGGCCGACCGTCGTGTCGCGCGCGGCCATCCAGCTGATGAACAGCTTGGCGGCCTCCTTGTGCGCGGCTTCCTTCAGAATGGCTGCCGTCTGCGCCCAGGACTGGAAAACGTCATTGCGCGGCAGGATGAAGCGCGATGGCGCATTGGGAACATTGGCAAAGGTTCCCGATGCGGTGAAGGTCGCCGCCCTCTTGCCTTCGGCGACAGCAAGGCGCGCGGGAACCGTACCGCGGATCCAGAGCACATCCTGCGCCATCAGCTTGTCCAGATAGTCCCAGCCATGGGCATGGACGATCCGGTCGAACTGGTAGAGCACCGCATCGTCGTCGTGAGGATAGGTCAGGACCAGCCGGCCCTTGAGGCTCGGATCGAGATAGTCGATGGCATCGCGGGGGGCATTCGCCTCGGTCAGCATCGCGGTATTGTAGCTGTTGCTGAAGGCGATGATGCCGATGCCGGCATAGGCCCCGTCCGGGTCCTTGTATTCCGCCTGGATGGCATTCCAGTCGGCGGGCTTGTAGGCCAGCAGCTGGCCCTGCGCCTTCCAGCGATCGAAATCGTGAAGCGTCTGCAGAACGGCGACATCGGCCTCCAGTCGGCCGCGTGCGAGCTGAAGATCGATGCGGGCATCGTGATATTTGCTGAGATCGGCGAACATGCGGATCGACATGCCGGGGAACCGCGCCATGAAGGCCCGCTCGATGCCGGCATAGGCGTTGGGGATGTCGCCACCGGCATAGACGACCAGCTTGCCGCCTTCGGCCATGGCCGCCTTGTGAATGTCGTCGAGGCTGCGCTTCTCCACATCGGGCGAGGGGACAAGGGGTGTGGGATCTGCGGCGGCAGTGCCGGCTGCGAGCAGCAGCGGTGCGGCCAGCAGGCCAGTGAGAGCCTTGCGGCGGTCGGTCAGGGAAGGGGGTGTCTGGGCGGTCATGGCGTCGTGCCTCCGGTGAGGCCGCTGATATCGCAATGCTGATCTGGTGTTACAATAAACTATGCCTTGAGCAGATTATACCGCTGTGGTTACAATCAATCATGGATCGTTTCGCCGAACTGGAAGCCTTTGCCGCCACGATCGAGCTCGGCAGCCAGGCCGCGGCTGCGACCGCGCTGGGCCTCAGCCGGATGGCAGTGAGCCGGCTGATCCGGGGTCTTGAAGAGCGCATCGGCGAGCCGCTGCTCATCCGCACCACCCGCAGCCAGACCCTGACGGAGGCGGGCGCAAGGGTCAGGGATACGGCCCGCGCCGTGCTCGATCATTATCGGGATGCGGTCACCCGGCCTGGCAGCGGCGCTGGCGAGGTCGCCGGCACATTGCGGGTGAGTGTTCCCGTCTCCTTCGGTTGGCGCCAGATTGCACCGCGGCTACCGGATCTGCTGGCCGCCCATCCGCGATTGCGGATCGATGTCGTTCTGCTCGACCGGCAGGTGCATCTGATCGACGAAGCGTTCGATCTCGCGGTCAGGCTGGGCGACCAGCCGACGGCAGAGCTGGCCTCAACGCGACTGGGGCTCGTCGAGACCGTGCTCTGCGCGACGCCCGCCTATATCGACCGCAATGGCGCGCCCAAGCGGCCGAATGACCTGCTGACCCATGATTGCCTGCTCTATGCCTATGCCAAACCGGGTCGCGGCTGGGTGTTCCGGGGACCGGGCGGCACCGAGCAGCGGATTCGCGTCACCGGTCGGCTCACCAGCAACAATGGCGACGCACTCCTCGCTGCCGCCCTGGCAGGCTTGGGAATCATTCAGCAGCCCCGGTTCATCGTCGAGGACGATCTGAAGGCCGGGCGCCTGGTGCCCTTGCTGCGCGGCTACAAGACCCGCGAACTCCCGGCCTGGGCGATCGAGGCGCCGGGCCGGGACCGCAGCCCCGAAGCGCAGGTCTTCATAGACTTTCTGGCCAGAACCATTTTCCAGTCGACGCCATAGGGGCGGCAACTGGACGCCTCGCGCGTCGCTAGCAGCGCGTCGGATAGGCGCGCGGGCCGGTCAGCTGGAATGATTTCCACATCTCGTCGACCGAGCGGATCATCTCGTCCGCCATCTGGCGCGGGAAACGGGCCTGGATCAGATAGACAACGCCCGGCTCGCCGCGGCCCTGGACCACGAGATCGTAATAGTCGAGGTCGCTGCGGAAGCGCTCGCCCTGCAGCACGCCGCGCCCGCGGATCGCAAAGCCCTGCAGGCCGCCGGCATTGCGCGGCAGGCCGCCATCGGCGATCACCGGGCCACGGCGCTGCCGCGATCCCTCGACGATATTCTCGAAGTACCAGGCCTGCGGCGTGCAGGCGCCGCTGGCGCGGGCATTGTTGGCGGACACCACCACGACGGCATCGCGGTTGCGCTCGTGGACCATCACCGAATTGACCGGACCCGGCAGGTCGTTGTCGCTCTCGATGGCAAAGCCCGGCGCGACATGGAACGACCAGCGGTCCCGCCTGTGGCGATAGGGGCCATCGGTCGGCTGCGGCTGCTGTTGCGGGATCGAGCCGGTGACGTCGCCCTGCGACGGCCTCGGAGCGGGCAGGGGCACGGTGGCAATGACGGGCGCTTGGGGCGCCGCTTGTGGCGGCACGGGGACCACCGACAACTGGCCGGGCGCGGGATTGGTCGGTTCGGCCTGCGGGCGCGCCTCGGGCGGTGCTGAACGCGGCGCGATCGAGCCGGTCACATCGCGATCGGGCGCGCCTTGGACCCTCGCCTCGCGCAGCGTGCGCATTTCCTGCTCGCTTGCGGCGAGACGGCTCGCTGCCTCCCTGGCCTGCTGTTCGGCGAGCGCGCGGGCGGCCTGCTGCGCCTGAAGCTCTGATTGCAGACGGGCGACATTGCCATTGGTCTCGCTCGCCTGCGACTGGCGGCGGGTCACTTCCGTCTGGGCGTGGGCGAGATTGGTGCGGGCGACCTGCAGATTGGCTTCAGCCGTTTCTGCGCGCCGGGCGGTCGTGCGCGCCTGTTCGCGCAGCTTGGCGATCTCGGCGGTTGCAGCCTCCGCCACACTCGAGCGCTGCTGCGCCAGGGCGGCGATGCGCGGATGGGAATTGCCGCGCAATGGTCCATAGGCTTCGACCAGGCTGCCGCCGACGGCGGTCCCCGCCAGAAGCGCGACAGCCGCTGCCGTTGCCCAGAACCGGGTGAGCCTTGGCTTGCTGGCCTGGACCTCGGCGCTTCGGGCTTCGGCGCGCTCAAGCGCCGAGCGCAACCGCTCGTTGTCATTGGCGAGGCGCGCCGCTGTCTCGCGCAGGGCTGCCACGCCGTCGGAGATTGCGTCCTTCGGATCGGGCGGTACCGCCTGTTCGCCGGCGCGCACAGCCTTCATGTAGCCGCTGAAGCCTTCGACGGTCTGTTTCAGACGGTCCTGGGCCGCGTTGGCGCGGTCAACAAGCACGCTGTGGGCCTTGCGGAACTCCACCGCGAAGCGCTCACGCTCCGTCCGCTCGATCTCGCTCCAGATCCGGGCGGTCGACGGGTCCTGCGGGTGGTGACGGGCGAAGGCGCGCTGCGCCGGCAGGTCGGCCTTGCCCCGGTCGGCCTCGATGGCGGTCGCGAGATCGGCGAGCGCCGGCCGGTCGATGATCGCGCCGACGGCGCCGACGAGCTCCAGCCAGGCCGGGTCATCGCCGCGCCTTGCGCTGTCGGCGAGCCAGGCCCCGAGATCGGGTGCGGCCACGCCATCGAAGGGCGGTTCGAGCTTGGCCGGATCGAAGCCGGACAGACGCGCCGCGACGAGCTTCTTCGCATTCAGGCCAAGCCGCGCCACTCCGTAAAGCGCGCCCTGGTTTTCGGTCGGATCCAGTACGGCCTCCGGCCACAGCGCCAGCACGACGCGCGCGGTCGCGGCGCTCTCGCGAGCAGCCTTGGTCGCTGCCGTCCTGGCCTTGATCTCGACGTCCGGAAACACGGCCACGTCGAGGGCCGCGAGCGCCTGGCGGATGATTTCCGCGCGTTCCTTGTCAGCCCTGTTGGATGCGATGAACAGATCCGTCACGGATCGTCTCCTTGGTTGGTCTCGTCGTCCGGCAGGGCGCGGATCGATGCACGTCTGTCAGTCGGCGCTGGCAAGCCTCAGCCCGGCGCGCACGAAACGCATGGGGTCGACGGCCTCGCCGTTGATGCGGGTTTCGTAATGGAGGTGCGGGCCGGTCGAGCGACCGGTGGAGCCGATCCGGCCGATCCGCTGGCCAAGGCGCACCATGTCGCCAACCGACACGTCGATGCGCGAGAGATGCGCGTAGCGGGTCGACATGCCGTTGCCGTGGTCAACCTCCACCATCAGGCCATAGCCGCCCATGGAACTCGCATGGGTCACGCGGCCGGAGGCGGTGACGCGCGCCGGCTCGCCGGTAGCGCCGCGGAAATCGATGCCGGAATGCATCGCCCAGGTGCGCAGGAACGGATCGAGGCGCGGGCCGAAGCCGGACGACAGCTCCGTCTCGCCGTCATGGGGCCGTCCGAGCGGAATGGTGGCGACCAGCCGGTTCAGCCGGTCATGATCGCGAATGACGGTTTGCAGCCGGAAGACCTGGCGCTCGAAGGGCGTTGTGTCGCCGGTCGGCTCCGGAATCGGGATCAGCGGACCACCCGTGCCGCCGCGATTGGTCGCGGCAGCTGGCGCCTGGCGTGCGTGGTCGAGGCCGAGATCGGCGAGCACCGCGCGGATGCGCCGGGCGCGGCGTTCGGCCCGTGTTTCCAGCGATTGCAGAGCATTGGCCTGCCGCCGCTCGACCTGATCGAGCGCACCTTCGATACGGGCGATCGTATCGGTCTTGCTGGTCTCGGTCCGGGTCGGGGCGACATTCGGGACACTGGCGAGCGCATATTGCGCTGGCTGGGCGGCCGGTGCCGCAGCGACGTCGCTGGGCGGTGTGCGTGATTCGAGCCGTGACTGGCGGTCGACCGGCGGCGAGAGCCGCAGCGTGTCGCCGACCGGCGCCGGCCTGGAGCTGAGCGGTGAGGGGACCGGCAGCGGCATGGCGTCGGCGCCTGCCGCGCCGCGCACGCCCGCGGCCTCGTTCAGCGAGGTGACGATCGACTGGCGCGTCTCCAGCACCGCCTGCCGGCGTGCAACCTGCTCGACACGCCGTTCGATTTCGGTCTGGTCGACCATCTGACGGCTGACGAGCCGGTCGACCTGCGAGCGCAGGTCGCGGATCCGGTCTTCATAGGCATGCTGGATCGCCGCCTGCCGGTTCATCAGGCCGCCGATGATGTCGTCCTTGAACACCAGGTAGCTGGTGACCGCGGCCCCCCAGACGCTGAGCGCGATCGCGACGGCTGCGACCGATCCGACCAGCAGGTAGGAATGTGAAATGGACCGGGTTCCATGGCGCGAGCGCCAGGAAAAGGTGAGCGATCCCTCAGGCAGCTGAGCCCGCTGATTGGCTTCTGCGGCGAGCTGGGCACGGTTATAACGCTGTGCGTGGTGCGACATCGGCTGACGGGTCCGTACGCGAACGAGACACCGCATTACCGCGCATTAAGGTTAACGAACCGTGCCCCATCACCCCTGAGGTTGTCGCAGGGGCAGGGACCAGCCGGATCGGCAAGGGGCGGGCGTCGCGCCTTCGCGGCAGCGGACGTACCGGTTCCGGGGCGGATCCTGCCGGGAGCCAATCTTGATCCAGATCAGTGTGATCCTGAGCGCAAAGGCAGAGCCTCAGGACGTGTCGAGACACGTGTTGAGCATCAACCTCAACCACCAAAGGTTGTCACTGCAAAAGCGGTCCTCCCGCTCTTGCGACGAGCGCGGCGTCAGGAACGACGCTGGCGCGGCATGGCACCAGAAGGCCTGCTGCCCGGGGGCAGCGGGCAAGCTGCAGCATCAGGTTTAGAGCATGGCGGTCGTCTTGCAAAAGCGGCCAGCCCAACACCGAACACGTCGACGGATGCGCCATGTCGCATGCCGCGAGGGGAGAGAGATGAACCGTTCAGCGACCTATGCTGCCGTGGCGCTGTTTGTGGGCGTCCTCGGTGTCTCGTGGCTTACCCACGGCCGGGGCGTCGTCCACAACGACGCCGCTCGCCATATTTCCATTCCCCAGGCGCTGACCGTGCCGCTGCAGGTGCAGGCGGCCTATAACGATACGACCATCTCCTTCCGATACCGCTGGCCATCGCCCCGGCCCGGCATCTTCCACGATGTGCTCCGCTATGATGGCAAGGCCTGGGTTGTTCGTGGGGGCGCGGTTGCCGGCTCTCAACCCGACGGTCTGCACGAAGACCGCGTCGCGATGATGGTCGACGACGGTCGCGTACCGGAGTTCGGCCGCTACGGTGGCTATATTGCCATTGGTCACCGTCTCGCCGGAACAGCCAATGAAGTCTCGGGTCGGGAGGTTCAGGCCCATCCTTATCTCGGCCAGCGGCTCGGCCTCGACGAGGGAACCAAATATTTGCCCGGTACCCGGTCGAACCTCAACGACTGGGCCTCGACCTTGCCGGAGGCCGAGCAGCAGGCGCTGATCTCGGCAGGCTATTTCCTCGATCTCTGGCACTGGCGGGCCAACCGCTCCAATCCGATGGGCGTTGCCGATGACCAGATGGTGGCGGCCGGCCGGCTCAGCGATGCCGGACGCGGCGCCTACGTGACCAACTGGGACGCGGCCAAGCGCCAGCCGCGTGTGATGTTCAATCCCGCTCGGGTCCAGCGCTCGGCGCTCAGTTTCGACGATATTGTCCAGGGCCGGATCGGGCAGGACGATGTCTATGCCCTGCGAGAGGACGAGGCCGTCCCCTTCGATGCTGCTCTTGCATGGCGTGACGGTGACACCATACCGAGGCGAATCCTGCGAACCAGCCAGGGCTCGCGAGCCGATATCGCGGTCAGTGGTCGGGCGCGGTGGAGCAATGGCTTCTGGGACGTGACGCTGACCCGCCGCATGGACACCGGAAATCCACGGGACGACAAGATCTTTGTCGACCGGGGTGTGTACCAGCTCGCCTTCGCCATCCACCGCGAGGCGACCGGAGGACGTTGGCACTATGTGTCCTTGCCGGTGACATTGGGCCTCGGTCGCGAGGCGACGCTGCAGGCGGCGCGCTTTGAAGGCGAGACGCCCGGCTGGCAGCAGCCGCCGCTCAACGTCACGCTGTTCTATCCGGGGCAGGTGAACTGGGCGCTGCTCAACAGCTCGCGCCATGCCGGCGCCGGCAACATCCGCGCCGGTGTGCCCGTGCGCTACCGGCACAGCGAGGATCAACTCGCCCATTACGGGATCGAGATGGAGTTCAATGCCGCGATCCAGCGCCAATGGACGCTGACCTTGCTCGCCGGCCTGCTTCTGATCGCCGGTTTCGGCTTCGCGCTCAACATGCTTCTCAGCCGGAAAGGCGCCTGATCATGGGTCCATATCACGCCGTCGTCGTCCATTTTCCGATCGCGCTCCTGATGACAGCCACGCTGGTGATTGCCCTGCGCGCTTTCTCTGACGGGCCCCTCGCTCGGGCCACCGACCGGGCGCTGGTGCCATTGCTGTCGTTGGGCGTCGTGTCGTCCATCGCCGCCTTTGCCGTTGGCCTCATGGTCTGGCCGCTGGAAGCGACGTTCTCAAGCCCGCTGGGCCGCAACCATGTGCTGGCCGCGGCCTGGACCGTTGCCTATTGGACGCTGCTGCTCGTCACCCGCTGGCTGCAGGGGGCGGCAATATGGGTGGGGATGACCCGCTGGGTGATGCTCGGGCTGGCCGGTGTGGGCGGTCTGCTGCTGGCCATTACCGGATCGATTGGCGGGCACCTCATGGGTACGCCGACCGCCGCTTCGCAAGCGCTGCGCCTCATGGGTTGGGAAATCTACACCACCTACTACGTGCCGGATGCAACGCTTGCGCTGATCGTGGCATCGGCGATCGGGCTGGTTGCACTCGGCGTTTGGGGGCGCAGACCTCGTATCGCATGAGAGGCCAACGGGCGCTTTTCAGAGCGCCCGTGCCGCTTCCAGGACCTCTTCGGCATGGCCCTTGACCCGGACCTTGGACCAGATGCGGGCGATGCGGCCATCGGGGCCGATCAGGAAGGTCGATCGCTCAAGGCCCATATAGGACTTGCCATACATCGATTTCTCGACCCACACGTCATAGGCTTCCACCATCGCGCCGGCCTCGTCGGTCGCAAGCTGCACGCCGAGGTTATACTTGGCCTGAAACTTGTCGATGGCCTTCACGGGATCGCGCGACACGCCGATGACCGTGACCCCCGCGGCGTCGAAATCAGCCTTCAGGCGGGTGAAATCCTGCGCCTCCACCGTGCACGACGAGGTATCGGCCTTCGGATAGAAATACAGCACGACCTTGCGCCCGGCGAAGCTCTCCAGGTTGACCGTCGATCCGCGATCGCCGGGAAGGGTGAAGCCGGGGGCCTTGTCGCCGGGGGAGAGAGGCATGCTGCCATCCTTTCGTCAGTTTCGTGACAGATGATATCTGCAATACGGGCGCCAGGGCAGGATGGATCGCGGCGCACACAAGGCCTATCCTTCGCTTTCGGTTGGCGATATCGAGGGGCTTGGAACAGGAGCCTCCAGCGGCCGTTCATGCCTAACGTTCGGTTAAGCCGAAGGGGCGACAATCGGCCAAGGCCACCATAGCCAGTCAGGCGGGCAGGGCCACCTGACATACCGGGGGGAACACATACGGATGACGGAAACCGCCAACCATGGTGGGCATGAGGCGTCCGCGACAGCGGAACGCCCTGTCTCATCGCGGGCCGGTGACCGTGCGCCGTCATTCCTGGCCCGGTTCTGGCCGTCTCGCAGGTCGCCCGATTCGCTCGATGGCGCGTGGCTTGAAGGCCGTTCGCCGAAGGTGGGATCGTGCGATGGCGCAAGCGCTCAGGCCTGTGTGACCGAGGTCGCGCGGCGCGGCTGGTCGTGGCGCCGGCGCATCCTGGTGGGCAGCCTCGCCGTTGTCGCGGCCTGCCTGATCGGCCCGAGCGCCTTTCTCACCTGGCAGATTCATTCCGGCAGCGGTCTCGGCCTCAACATGCTGACGCCCTGGATCGCCCGGTCGCTGTCCGAGCAGATGGGCGACGGGCGGTCGGTGACGATCGGTTCGGCCGTGGCGGTGCGCGACGGTTCCGGCAAGGTCGAGGTCGAAGCCCGCGACGTGGTGATTCTCGACGAGGACGGCCGCCGTGTCGCCTCCATGCCGCGGGTCGCGCTCGATCTCGACGGCCTGCCGCTGTTCGGCCGCCCGGCCATTCGCCGCATCGATATGGTCGGAGCCTCGGTTGCGCTGAAGGTTGGCGCCGATGGCCAGATCGCGCTCGCCGCCGGCCGGTTCCGCCAGTTCCTCCCCGAAGACGGCGCGTCATCGCCGCAGGAGCCCGCCCAGCGCCCGCCGGACCTGACCTCGCAACTGCCCGATCCCGAACTCTCGCCGTTCCGCCGCCTTGGCGCCTGGCTGGACCTGATCGAGAAATCCGGCCTCGACGGCCACCGCCTCGCGGGCTTCGGCCTGCGCAATGGCTCGGTCATTGTCGACGACGTGCGCTCCGGCAAGCGCTTCATCTTCGCCGGCATCGACTTCTCGGTCAGCGTGCCCGACCAGGGCGGCGTCCAGGTTGCGGTGACCGCCTCCGGCTCCGGCGCCCGCTGGACCGCGACCGCCGCCGTATCCGCGCGCGATGGCGATGGTCGCCGCGCCATCGACCTCGATATGGCGGGACTGTCGCCGCGCGACCTCAGCCTGGCAATCCAGAGCCCGCAGATCTTCTTCGCCGACACGCCGATTTCCGGCCGCCTGCAGGCGCGCCTCGACAATTCCGGCGACCCGTCCGAACTCGCGGGCCAGGTGATCATCGGGGCCGGGCAGGTCGGCGACCTCAACGATGGCGCCATGCGCCTGCAGATCGATCATGCTTTGGCGCGGGTGAACTGGCAGGCCGGCACACCCGGCCTCAAGGTGGAGCGCATCGAGGTCATTTCCGGCGGCAACCGCGCCGAGCTCTCGGGTCTCGTCAAGCCGCCGGCTGCGCCTGGCGAGCCATTGGTCGTCGATATCGCAGGCGCGCAGGCGACCACGTCGGTGCTCAATCCGCACGAGCCGCCGATCCCGCTCAATCTCGGGCCCGTCCGCTTCGTCTATCAGCCGGGAACCCACGTGCTGACCGTCGACAATCTGACGGTCAATCAGGGCGGCCCGCCGCTCGCCACCATGAACGGTCGGGTGACGTTCCAGGGCGCTTCGCCCGCCGTCTCCCTCGCCATTACCGCGGCCCGGATGCCGCTGGCCACCACGCTGGCGCTCTGGCCGCGTGTCACCAATCCGGAAGTGCGCGACTGGGCGGCCGACAACATGCGCGGCGGCATGACCGAAGACCTCGTCATTCGCGTCGAGGTGCCCGAGGGCCTGCTCGCCAACAAGCCTTGGCGCCTCGAGAAGGAGGCGCTCACCGTTCAGGGCCGGTTGCGCGGCACATCGCTCGGCCTGCTGCCGGGGCTCTCGCCGCTGCGCAATGCCGATATCGACATCAAGGTGGATGGCCAGACCGCGCAATTGGCGATCCTGCGCGGCATCATCGAGCCCAGCCCCGGCAAACGCCTGACCATCACCCAGGGCGTGTTCGACATTGCCGAGCACCGCGTCGCCGACCCGCGGTCGGTGACACGCTTCAAGCTGGAGGGATCGGCTGAAGCCACCTTCGCGCTGCTCGGCCAGGATGCGTTCAAGGGGGCTGCCTCCGGGCCGACCCTGCCGACCGGCAATATCCGGGGCAATGTGGTGGCCAATGTCACCGTCGCCGTGCCGATCACCGAGAAATTCCGGCCAGAGCTCGCCGATTATCGCGTGGAAGCGGACTTCTCCGGCTTCGCCGCCGATAACGGCTTCGGCGAGATGCGGATCGATGGCGCGGGCTTCCGCGTTACCACGACGCCGCGCGAATTCATGCTGCGGGGCGAGGGCAGGCTCGGCGGCGCCCAGGCCAATTTCGAATATCGCAAGCCGCGCCCCGACGCTCGCCCGGAGATCAGGCTCACCGCCACTCTCGACGATGGTGGCCGCGCCCGGCTTGGTCTCAATCTCGGCACCCGCATTTCGGGGCCGATGCCGATCAAGCTGATGACCATTGGTGAGGATTCCGGCCGCTACACCGTGGAGGTCGACCTCGGCCCTTCCGCGCTCAATGACCTTCTGCCCGGCTGGAGCAAGCCGCGCGGCACGGCCGCCAAGGCGCGCTTCACCGCGGTTGAGACCGATGACGGCTGGAAGCTCGAGGACCTCGTTGTCGAGAGCCGTGGCGTTCTGGTGCGCGGCTCGGCAGTGCTCGATGACAAGGGCGGCCTCGTATCCGGCATGTTCCCCGCCTACAACCTGTCCGACGGCGACCGGATGAATGTCCGCGTCGAGCGCGCGGGCACCGGTCACAAGGTGACGGTGCGCGGCGAGACCATGGACGCCCGCGCCATGCTGCGCTCCGTCACCGAACCCCCGCGTGCCGGTGGCAGCGCCTCGGTCGGCCAGGCCGGCGACATGGACATCGACCTCAAGGTGGCGGCGGTTGCCGGTGCCAATGGCGAGGTGCTGCGCCAGTTCGATCTGCGGATGCTGCGCCGTGGCACCGAAATCCGCAGCCTCACCGCGTCCGGCAGGGTCGGCCGCAACGCGACGCTTGCCGTCGAGCAGCGTGGGCAGGGGGCAGCCCAGCGGATGGTGGTGAGCGCAGGCGATGCCGGCGCTGTCCTCCGCTTTCTCGATATCTACCGCACGCTCCAGGGCGGCGAACTGGCCCTCGTCATGACGCCGCCGCAGCCGGACGGCTCCATCCGCGAGGGTGGCGTCGAGATCAACAATTTCGCCATTCGCGGCGACCGCGCCATTTCCGGCATGGTGGCCGCTGCCGGCGACCCGCCCGAGCGCGCCGTGCGCCAGCCGAGCCAGCCAGCCTCGGCGCCCAACGATGCCTTTGCCTTCTCCAGGCTGCGCGCCAATTTCGCCCGCGCCTCCGGCAAGGTGACGGTCTCGGACGGCCTGCTCTGGGGCGTCGCCATTGGCGCCACCGTAGAGGGCGAATTCGATCCCGGCCGCGACCGCCTCCTGCTCCGCGGCACCTATGTGCCGGCCTATGCGCTGAACAACATCTTCGCCCGCATTCCGGTCCTTGGCCTTTTCCTCGGGGGATCGCCGGACGAGGGCGTGATCGGCATCACCTACCAGATCTCCGGTCAGGTCTCGGCCCCCCGCCTGACCGTCAATCCGCTGTCGGCGGTGACGCCGGGCTTCCTGCGCAAGATGTTCGAGTTCCGCGGCCGCAGCAGCGTGCCGCCCGGCGAGGTTACCGGATCCGCCAGCCGCTGACCCGTCGCCATCGACAAGACGCCGCTCCCTCTGTCATGTGACGCCCGTGGCACAGAATCCCGTTTCAATCGTCCTGGTCGGCGGCGGTCACGCCCACGCGGTCGCCCTTGCCTCGGGGCTGCGGGCCGAGGCTGAGGCCGGCATCGGCCTCATTCTGGTCGCCCGCGATCTCGCAGCCCCCTATTCCGGCATGGTGCCGGGCGTCATTTCCGAGCATTACCGGCCGGAAGACGCCCATGTCGACATGCTCCGGCTCGCCCGCGCCGCCGGCGCCACAATGATCCACGGCTCGGCCACCGGCATCGACCGCGAGCGCCGCCTGCTTCTCCTCGCCGACCGGCCGCCGCTTCCCTATGACATCCTCTCGCTCGACGTCGGCATCCAGCCGGACACCAGCGCCATCGTCGGGGCCGACAGGGCAACCACCGTCAAGCCGATCGCGGGCCTGATCGAGAAGGTGCGCCGCCTGGTCGGGGCCTCCTGGGAAAAGGGCCGCATTGCCGTGGTTGGCGGCGGCGCCGCTGGCGTCGAACTCGCCTTCGCGCTCCACAAGCGCTTCGAGAACGCCCGTGTGGTCATCGTCCTGGTCACTCGCGACGATATCCTGCCGGGACAACCGAACGGCATGCGCGAAGCCGTGCGCGCGCGTCTGGCTGAACGGGGGATCGAACTGGTCACCGGTTTCCCCGTCGCGCGGATCGATGCCGGCGGGCTCGAATCGGCGGACGGACGGCGGATCGCGGCCGACGACGTGCTGCTCAATACCGAGGCCGCCGCGCCGGCCTGGTTCCAGGGATCGGGCCTCGACCTCGACGCACGCGGATTTTTGGCGGTTGGGCCAACGCTGCAATCGACCAACGATGCCCGCGTTTTCGCCAGCGGCGATTGTGCGGCCATGGTCGAGACGCCGCGCCCCAAGGCCGGCGTCTTTGCCGTGCGACAGGGGCCGGTTCTCGCCCATAATCTGATCGCCGCAGCCTATCGACTCCAGGGCCGCGGGCCGCGGCTCAAGGCTTATCGCCCGCAGCGCCAGGCGCTTGCCATTCTCTCCACCGCCGATGGCCGGGCCATTGCCGCCAGGGGGCCGTTCTGGGCCGAGGGAGAATGGGTCTGGCGCTGGAAGGACAGGCTCGATACCGGCTTCATGCAAAGGCTTGAAAGCGTCGGGGCAAGGGCTTTCCCTGCGCCCGTTTTCGCCGACCCTTCCCCTCGCTCCTTGCCTGCCCTTGCCTTCGACCGGCCACAAGCCTGGCCGGGCGATATCGCGATCAGCGAGGCCGGCGGCGAGGTCGAGGCCACGACTGTCACCGCTTTCGGCCAGTTCATCGATGATCACCACCTCTGGGCCGCCCTCGCGGCCCTCTCGGCGCTGGGTCCGTTGCTGGCTGCCGGCATCACGCCTGCGAACCTGTCGGTTGCCCTCTGCCTCGGTCGCCTGGACGAACGGCAGGCCGAAGCGGCGCGCGCCGCCGCGGAGGCCGGCATGGACTGGGCCCTCAAGCCGCATGGCGTGACGCTGGGCCCCTTCGTGATCGCGGCCGGCTCCGAGCCGTCGATCACCGTGACGGCGACGGGCCGCGCCCGGCCGGAGGTCCTGATGTCGCTTGCCGGCGCCAAGCCGAACGATGTCATCCTCGTCACCCGTCCGATCGGCTCCGGCCTTGCCTTCGCCGCCGACAGGCTCGGCCAGCTTGCCGCCCGCGACTGGATCGAGTTGCAGCGGCAGGGCCGCTGGTCGAACGGCGATGCCGCCCGCATCCTGCGCCAGGCGGGGGCAAGCGCCTGCGCCCATGTCGGCGCGACCGGGCTCGGCGGCGCCCTGTCGGCGCTTGCCGCCCATTCGCAGGTGGCGGCATCCATCCGTCTCGGCCATCTCGAAACCATCAAGGGCCTGCCGCGGCTTGCCGACAGCCTCTGCGACCGGCTTGTCGGCGGCAATGGTAGCCTTGGCCAGCGCGTCGTCGGCAGCCATCGGCTGAGCGCCTGGGAGAGCGCGCTTCTCTTCGCGCCCGAGATCGTCGGCGGCCTCGTGGCGGCCGTGCCGCCGGAGGAATGGCAGCAGGCCTATTCAGACCTGGTGGATGCGGGCCAATGGGCCTTCATCGCCGGGCGCTTCGTCGAGCGTATGCCGGGCCTCGAAGGCGCGCTGCTGGTCTCAGACTAGCCGCGATCGAAATCGTAGCCGGCCATGGCCCAGGCCCGGATGCCGCCCTCCAGATGGGCGTCATAGGGCAGGCCGGCGCCTTGCGCGATCTCGCTCGCCTTGATCGAGCGCACCCCGGCCGCGCAGAGGAATACCACGCGCTTGCCCGCAGGATCGGGGATCGCCGCAGGGTCGAAGCTCGACAGCGGCACGTTCACGGCATCCGGAATGCGCGCCATGGCGAGTTCATGCGGCTCGCGCACGTCGACCAGCAGGATCGTGTCGTCTGCGAGGCCCTGGGCGACGTCTTCGGGTGAGAGGTCCTGGATCGGTTTCATGAGCGAGCTCTTGGCGGCACAACGGATTGGAGGGGGGGGTAGCGCGTTGTGCAGAAATGGCCAGTCCTGGCCTGTGGTCAAGCGGCCCCTCACCCTTACCCTCTCCCCGCAGGCGGGGAGAGGGAATGCTAACGGCGTCCGCCGGCTGCAATGACGATATCGCGGCCGGGTCCGGAATTGAGAAGGTGCGCGGTTCCCTCTCCCCGCCTGCGGGGAGAGGGGTAGGGTGAGGGGCAATTCGGCCGGGATGATCTCGGTTCAGCCAGGCGGTGGGATGGCAGGCGATGCGGTTCCCTCTCCCCGCCTGCGGGGAGAGGGGTAGGGTGAGGGGCCATTCACCCGCTTACCCCTCCGCCAGCACGCCACCGGTGACCGGCTCGCGCACCCCGGTGGTTGACGGAAATGTCAGTGGCAGTCCCTCCAGCGAGCGCACCGCCAGAAACGCGAAAGCCTGAGCCTCCAGGAAATCCGACGAGAGCCCCACCTCCTCGCCGGTCTTCACCTCGGCGCGGGTGTGATAGGCGAGCAGCCGCAGCAATTCGGCATTCTTGGCGCCGCCGCCGCAGACGACCCACAGGACCGGCCGCGCCTTCACGAAATCGGCGGCCCGCGCGATCGACCGCGCGGTAAATGTGGTGAGCGTCGCCGCTCCGTCCTCGGTCGAGACATTGCCGACGATGCGATGGGCGAAGGCATTGCGGTCGAGCGATTTCGGCGGCGATTTGGCAAAGAACGGATGGACCATCAGCCAGGCGAGCAGCGCCTCGTCGGCCCGGCCGCGCGCCGCCATGAACCCGCCATCGTCCATTGCCTTGCCCGTGCGCTCGCGCATCCAGTCGTCGACCAGCGCATTGCCGGGGCCGGTATCGAAGGCGACGAGTTCGTCGCCGGTGCCGATGAAGGTGACATTGGCAACACCGCCGACATTGACGATGCCGAGCGGGCGGGGGAGCGCCTTCTGCGAGGCGAGCGCCCGATGGAACACCGGCACCAGCGGAGCGCCCTGGCCGCCGGCGGCAATATCGGCCTGGCGCAGGTCATAGACCACGGGAATGCCGAGCCGCTGGCGCAGCGCCACGCCATCGCCGATCTGCACGGTCATCTTCAGGTCGGGACGGTGGACGATGGTCTGGCCGTGAAAGCCGATGACGCCGATATCGCTCCGGCCAAGCCCATTGGCCGCCATGAATGCTTCCACCGCCTCGGCATGGGCGCGGGTGATCAACTCCTCGGCGCGGGCGACCGAGGGCGGGCGCTGGTCTCTGCTGGTCATGCCGGCGCCGTCCTTCAGCGCCTGGCGCAACACCGCGCGCTCGTCCTCGGAATAGGTCCGGTAGCCGGTCGGTCCGAAGGCGGAGATGGTCTCGCCGTCGGTATCGATCAGGGCGACGTCCACGCCGTCCATCGACGTGCCCGACATCAGGCCTATGGCGCGCATGCGACGTCCTCGAAGTCCAAGGGGTGAAATCGATCCTGTCCTCTGCTACACCGGCCGCCCGTCGGGCGCGAGTGCCCGCACGACCGAGCCCCTGTCTGGAAAGATCATGACCGCCCCGTCCTCAGACTTCCTGCGCATTCTCACCGAGCGCGGGTTCATCCACCAATGTTCCGATATGCAGGGCCTCGACGCCCTCGCGGCCAAGGGGGATGTCGTCTGCTATGTGGGCTACGATTGCACCGCGCCCTCGCTCCATGTCGGCCATCTCCTGTCGATCATGATGCTGCACTGGCTGCAGGCGACCGGCGCCGGCAAGCCGATCACGCTGATGGGCGGCGGCACGACGCGCGTCGGCGACCCTTCGGGCCGCGACGAGACCCGCAAGATCCTGACGATCGAGACCATCAACGAGAACAAGGACGCGCTGAAGGGCGTGTTCGCCAAGCTGCTCGCCTATGGCGATGGCCGGCACGATGCCGTCATGGCCGACAATGCGGAATGGCTGACCAGGCTCAACTACATCGAGATGCTGCGCGATATCGGCCGGCATTTCTCGGTCAACCGCATGCTGTCGATGGATTCGGTGAAGATGCGGCTCGATCGCGACCAGGAGCTGTCGTTCATCGAGTTCAACTACATGATACTGCAGGCCTACGATTTCGTCGAGCTGGCACGGCGCTACGGCACCAACCTGCAGATGGGCGGCTCCGACCAGTGGGGCAATATCGTCACCGGCATCGATCTTGGCCGCCGCATGGGCACGCACCAGCTCTACGCGCTGACCTGCCCGCTGCTCACGACGTCGTCGGGCGCCAAGATGGGCAAGACCGCCGCCGGCGCCGTCTGGCTCAATGCCGACATGCTGTCGACCTACGATTACTGGCAGTTCTGGCGCAACACCGAGGACGGCGACGTCGCGCGGTTCCTGAAACTGTTCACGCTGCTGCCGATGGCCGAGATCGACCGGCTTTCGGCGCTTCAGGGCGCCGAGATCAACGAGGCCAAGAAGGTGCTGGCGACCGAAGCGACTGCGCTGATCCGGGGGCGCGAGGCAGCGCTCGCCGCAGCCGAGACGGCCGCCAAGACCTTCGAGCAGGGCGCGCTCGGCGACGACCTGCCGGTGATCACGGTCCCCGAGGCAGAGCTTGCCGCGGGCATCGGCGTGCTCTCCCTGTTCGTCCGGGCGGGCCTGGTTGCCTCCAACGGCGAGGCGCGCCGGCAGGTTCAGGGTGGCGGGCTCAAGGTCAACGACGAGACCGTGACCGATCCGCAGATGACCGTGTCAGCCGCGACGCTCAAGGACGGCGTCGCCAAGCTGTCCTTCGGCCGCAAGAAGCATGTTCTCGTGAAGGTGGGATAAGACGATGGCCAAGATGAAGCTGTTCCATGTCGCTGGCTCCTGCTCGCTGGCGACCCGCATCGCGCTCGAGGAGGCCGGTGCCGACTACGAGACCGTGAAGGTCGATTTCGCGTCCGGCGAACAGACCAAGCCGGAATATCTCGCGATCAACCCCAAGGGCCGCGTGCCGGCGCTCGCCACCGACAAGGGCGTGCTGACCGAGAATGTCGCGCTGCTTGCCTATATCGCGCAGACCCACCCGGCGAAGAATCTGGCGCCGCTCGACGATGCCTTCGCGTTTGCGAAGATGCAGTCGTTCAACGCCTATCTCTCCTCCACCGTCCATGTGAACCATTCCCACAAGGGCCGCGGCTATCGCTGGGCGAGCGAGGAATCGTCCTTCGCCGACATGAAGCGCAAGGTGCCGGAGACCATGGCGGCGAGCTTCGACCTGATCGACCGCGAGATGCTGGTCGGTCCCTGGGTGATGGGCGAGCAGTTCACGGTCGCCGATTGCTATCTCTACACGCTCACCCGCTGGCTCGAGGGTGACGGCGTCGATGTCGCCCGCTTCCCGAAGGTCGCCGATCACATGCGCCGCATGGCCGAGCGTCCCTCGGTCAAGGCCGCGCTCGCCTGATCCGATGGCGCGGCTCGCCCTCATCCTTGGCGGGCTTGTCGCGCTGGCGGCCTCGCCCGCCCTGGCCGAGACGATCCGCACGCCCATCGGCCCGCGTCTCGATGGCTGCCGCATGCAGCCGGGACCGGCCGAGGGCATGGTCTGCGAGGGGGCAGGGGGCTGGCGCATCGTGGTCGGCTTTCCCGCCTTCGGCGCAACTCTGGTGCTGGCGCGCGGCGACCAGCCCGGCTCCAGCGGTCCGTCCTTCCCGCTCGACAGCGTTGGCGACCGGTCGCTTCCCGCCGTCTGGGAGGCGAGGATTGACGGCAGAAGCCGCATCGCCGAGGCCGTGATCATTCCCGTCGCCGTCATGCATCCGGACGACCGTGAGCGCATGATCGGCATCGGCCGCCCGATCGCCAATGCCCGGCGCGCCGATCTCCTTCTCGCCTACCGGCTCGATGGCCCCGTGCCTTGCCTGACAGCCCTCATCGATCGCTCGGTCAATCCGGCGGCCATTGCGCTGGCTCGCACGGCAGCGCTTGAGGCGGTCGCCTGTCCCGCCACGCCGCGCATCGTCGGGCGGCAATCGGCAACGCTCGAAGCCGTCCTCGCCGTGCGCCGCTGACGCGCTCGATCTAGCGCCTCGGCGCCGCCCAGCCCCGCTCGGTTGCGTCCCGCGCCACGAAGGCTGCGATCCTGTCGGCCTCCGCCAGCGTCAGGTCGATATCGTCCCAGCCATTGAGCAATTGCGTCTTCCAGACCGGATCGATGCGGAACTCCACAACGACATTGCCTGCCGTGATCCGCTGGGCCGCGAGATCCACCGTCACCGGCAGATCGCCCGCCGCCAGCAGTGCCTCGGCATCGGCCTCGTCCACGGTCGCCGGCACGACGCCGTTCTTGACGCAGTTCGAGGAGAAGATGTCGCCGAAGCTCGGCGCGATGATGCAGCGGAAGCCGAAGTCGCCGAGCGCATAGACGGCCGCCTCGCGCGACGAGCCGCAGCCGAAATTGCGCCGCGCCACCAGGATCTTCTGGCCCGGCTGGGGCTCGGGAATGTCGCCCTCCTGCATCAGGTCATGCAGCAGGAAACGGCCATAGCCGTCCGGCTTGCGCGGCTCCTTCATGAAACGGGCGGGGATCAACTGGTCGGTGTCGACATTGGCGACCGGCAGCTTCAGCGCCGGCGCCGTCTCGGTGGTGAAGGGCGTCATGCGAACCGCCTCATGTCGGTAAGGTGTCCAGTGACGGCGGCAGCCGCCACCATGGCGGGCGACATCAGATGCGTGCGCGCGCCCTGGCCCTGCCGGCCCTTGAAATTGCGGTTGGTAGTGGAGGCGCAGCGCTCGCCGGCAGCTACGAGGTCGCCATTCATGCCGACGCACATGGAACAGCCGGAATCCCGCCATTCGAGGCCAGCCTCGACAAAGACCCGGTCGAGCCCCTCCTGCTCGGCCTGCTGCTTCACCAGCGACGAACCCGGCGAAACGATGCCCGGCACCACGGCCCGCCGGCCACGCAGCACGCCGGCCGCGGCCCTCAGGTCCTCGATGCGCGAATTGGTGCAGGAGCCGATGAAGACCCGGTCGACACGGATGGCCTCGAGCGCCTGGCCTGCGGCAAGCCCCATATAATCAAGCGCGTCGCGGGCCGCCGCCGCCTTGATCGGATCGGTGATGCCATCGGGGTCTGGCACGCTGGCGCCAATCGGCAGCGCCTGTTCAGGGCTGGTGCCCCAGGTCACAGTCGGCGCGATATCGGCCGCCGACAGAACGATCTCCCGGTCGAACTCGGCGTCCGGGTCGCTCTTCAGCAGCGCCCAGGCGGCCTCCGCGCGCTCCCATGCCTCCCCCTCGGGGGCGAAGGGGCGGCCCTTCAGATAGGCCGAGGTCGTGGCGTCGGGAGCAACCATCCCGCAGCGCCCACCGGCCTCGATCGACATGTTGCATAGGGTCATGCGGCCCTCCATCGACAGGGCTCGGATCGCCGATCCCGCATATTCGATGGCATGACCGGCAGCGCCGTCGGCGCCGATGCGGGCAATCACCGTCAGCATGATGTCCTTGGCACTGATTCCTGGCCCGGTTTGCCCGTCGACACTGATACGCATGCGCTTCGGCTTTTTCTGCCACAGCGTCTGGGTTGCCAGCACATGGGCAACCTCGGAGGCGCCAATGCCGAAAGCATAGGCCCCGAAGGCGCCATGGGTGGAGGTGTGGCTGTCGCCGCACACCACTGTCAGCCCCGGCAGCGTCAGGCCCTGTTCGGTGCCGACGACATGGACGATTCCCTGCCGCGGGTCGTCGAGGCCGAACAACGTGATGCCGTGCGCTCGCGTGTTGGTGTCAAGAAGCGTGACCATGCGCGCAATGGTTGGGTCCGGGATCGGTCCGCCACGACCACGGGTTGGAACGTAGTGGTCGGCTACACCGAACGTCAGGTCTGGTCGCGCGATGGTTGCCCCGCGCTGGGCCACCTGACCAAAGGCGTGATGCGAGCCTTCATGGACGAAATGCCGGTCAATCCACAGCAAGGAAAGTCCATCGTAACGGGATGTCACGGTATGAGCGTTCCACAGCCGGTCGATTAGCGTTACGGAAGGTTTGGTGTTTACCATGCGAGCGCGCTGCGTCCGTTTCAGGTTTGTCTTACATTATATACAAACGGCTTGAAATGGATATGGCTAAATTGTCTGGGAAAAGCTACAACTAGGCGGTCCCCTCCCTGCCAACCTCAGGTGGTGGGCGGGGCAGGGAGCGCAAGTCTCAAACTGCCGAACCAACGGTGAGACCATGGCTGAAGCCATTGAAACGTCCAAGACACGCCGGGTCTATCTTACGTTGCGTGACAGGATCGGCTCGGGCGAGCTCAATCCTGGCGCTCGCCTGCCTTCCGAACCCGACCTCGCCGATCTCCACGACGTGTCACGGGTCACAATTCGCCGGGCGCTGGCCGAACTGGAGCGCGAGGGGCTGATCTCGCGCCGTCCGGGCGCCGGCACCTTCGTCACAGCCCGCACCATCAAGCGGCCGATTGTCGCAGATCTCTCCAATGCGCTGGCGCATCTGGTCGAGATGGGCCGCTCCACGGACGTGAAGCTTCTGCAATTCGGCTATGCCGAGCCCTCGGCCGAGATCGTCGATGCCCTGCGCCTCGAGGTCGGCGAGAAGGCCCAGCGCGCCGTGCGCGTCCGCATCATCGACAACGAGCCTTTCAGCTACCTCGTCACCCATGTGCCCCAGCGCATTGGCGCGACCTATTCCGAGGCCGAGCTCGGCTCCAAGCCGCTGCTGACCCTCATCGAGCGGACCGGCGTCAAGGTGGATCGCGCCACCCAGACCATTTCGGCGAGCCTTGCGGGTCCCGAGGTTGCCGAGGCCCTCGGCATCGAGATCGGCGCCCCGCTCATCGCGCTCACCCGCGTCGTCTATGACGTCAAGCGCCGGGGCATCGAGCATCTGGTCGCGCTCTACCGGCCGGATCGCTACTCGTTCCAGATGGATCTCGTGCGCATCGATGCCGGAGGCGACCGTCTCTGGTCGCCGGTCGAGCGGCTGAAGATCGGCGTCGGTATCAATGGAGCGGCCCACGGCGACTGAGGGGGGCTGGTCAACGGCGCGATCTCATGTTCTATTTCTAGGACAAAGAACGTAGCCGGCAGCAAAGCCGGGTTTCCAGAGCGGTTTGTAACGGAGGCCTTGACCATGGTGATCGACAAGACCCTTTCCCGCCGGCGCATTCTCGCGGGCGGCGCAGCCGTGCTTGCAGCCCCCGGCCTCGCCCGGGCGCAGGCCGCACCCGTGAAGCTTGGCATTCTGCAGCCGGTGACCGGCAATCTCGCCCAGGACGGCGAGTATGGCCGCATCGGTGCCGAAGCCGCGATCAACGACATCAACCAGGCCGGCGGCATCAAGTCGCTTGGCGGCGCGAAGATCGAGATGGTCTTCGGTGACGCCCGCTCCAACCCGGAAGCCGGCACCCAGGAAGTCGAGCGCATGAACGGCGAGGGCGTCTCCGCCATCGTCGGCGGTTTTGCCTCGCCGATCTGCCTCGCCGCCTCGCAGGCCGCCTCCCGCTACGACCTGCCCTATGTGGTGGATGTCGGCGTGTCGGATGCCATCGTCTCGCGTGGCCTGAAGAACACGTTCCGCTTCGGTCCGGGCTTCGGCACCTGCACGCGGGTGGCGATCGAGAACCTCGTCAAGCTGAACGACGCCGCCGGCAAGCCGGCCAAGACCGTCGTCCTCGTCCATGAGGACGGCCTGTTCGGCACCGGTCTCGCCAAGCTGATGAACGAGCGGCTCTCCGCCCTCGGTTTCCAGATCCTCGAGACCATCCCGCACCCGACGCCGGCCCGCGACATGTCCAACGTCGCGCTGCGCATCCGCGCGCTGAACCCCGACCTTGTGATCCCGTCGAGCTATTACGGCGAGTTCGTGCTGCTTGCCCGCACCATGCAGCAGCAGCGCATCCGCCCGAAGGGTATCTACGCGGTGCTCAATGGCGCAGCCTCCAACTTCCGCTTCGTCAAGGAATTCCCGGACGCGGCGAGCAACGTGATGGACTGCAATCACTGGGCCGATCCGCGCAAGCCGAAGACCGCCGAGCTGCGCAAGCAGGTCGAGGCCACCGGCCGCTTCTGGCTCTACAACACGCCGCTCAACTATTCCTGCGTGAAGCTGGTCGCCGATGCGATCGAGCGGGCAGCCTCCCGTGACCGCACCAAGATCATCGAGGCGCTGGCCGCTTCCACCTTCACCGACCACATCATGCCCTATGGCCCGACCCGGTTCGAGAACGGCCAGAACATGGGCGCGGCGCCGGTCAACACCCAGATCCAGGGTGGCGACATCAAGGTGATCTTCCCGGCCGAGTTCGCGGACGCCAAGGCGGTCTTCCCGGTCACCGGCTGAGGGGCGGGCCAACGGCCCGTTCCACCCTCGTCCCCCGACCGCAAGCCGGAGAGAGACCTCTCTCGTGTTCCGATCCTATCCGCCTCAGATCGTGCTGGAGGCCGTGCTCAACGGCCTCCTCACCGGCGCAGTCTATGCGCTGGTCGCGCTGGGCTTGACGCTGGTTTACGGCGTTTTGCACATCATCAACTTCGCCCATGGCGCCATGCTCACTCTCGCCATGTTTGCGGTGTTGATGGTCCATCTGGGCTTCGGACTGGATCCGTACCTCGCGATTCCGGTCCTCGCGCCACTTTTTTTTCTGGTGGGCTATCTCCTCCAGCGCCTCGTCATCGGTCCGGCCAGCCGCAATGACGACAGTTCGATCCTGCTGGTGACCCTGGGGTTGTCGATCGTGCTGGAGAACGGCCTTCTGGCCATCTTCCGCTCCGACACCCGCTCGCTGACGCTGGACTACTCCTTCTCGGTTCTGGACATCGGTGTCGCGCTCTTGTCGCTGCCGCGCGTCGTCGGGTTCGGCGTGGCGGTGCTGGTGGCGGGCGGCCTCTGGGCGATCCTGGCGCTGACCGATACGGGCAAGGCGATCCGCGCGGTCGCCAAGGAGAAGCTCGGCGCGGCCCTGGTCGGCATCGACGTCAACCACGTCTATGCCGTCACCTTCGGGCTGGGTGCTGCCACGCTCGCCATCGCCGCCTGCCTGCTCATGCCCTCGTTCTACGTCAATCCGCGGGTCGGCAATGCCTTCGTCCTGGTCGCCTTCACCGTGGTCGTGCTGGGCGGCATGGGCTCGATCCCCGGCGCGTTGTTGGGCGGGCTGATCATCGGCGTGGTGGAAAGCCTCTGCGGCCTCTATCTCGGCGAAAGCCTTGGGCAGATTGGCATATTCCTGATCTTCATCCTGGTTCTGCTGGTCCGGCCGACCGGCCTGTTCGGAGCCAGGGCATGACCGCCGGACGCTCTGGTCTTTCCGACTTCCTGCCGATTGCGGTGGTTGCGCTGGCGCTGGCCCTGCTGCCGACCGGGCTCACGCTTGCGGGCAGCACAGGCACGCTGCTGAACCTTGCCATCACCATCCTGATCCTGTCGCTCGCGGCTCAAGGGTGGAACATCGCGGGCGGCTATGGTGGCCAGTTCTCCTTCGGCCACGCCGCCTTCTTCGGCATGGGCGCCTATGGCCAGGCGGTGCTGCAGGCCCGTCTCGGCGTCAATCCCTGGGTGGCGCTGCCGCTGGCCGTGACGCTCGGCAGTCTCGTCGGCCTTGGCATCGGCTATCTCGCCTTCCGGGCCCGGCTCCGCGGCTCCTACTTCGCCCTGGTGACGCTGGCCTTCGCCGAAGTGTTCCGCATCCTCGCCAATGCCGCGCCGTTCACCGGCGGCGCTGCGGGAACGCTGCTGCCGCTGGATGTGCGGCCCGCCAACTTCCAGTTCGCCGCCCGCGAGACCTTCTTCTATCTGGCCCTGGTCATGGTGGTCGCGGTGCTTGTGCTCAACCGCCTGATCGAGCGCTCGCGCTTCGGCGCCTATCTGGTGGCGGTACGCGAGAACGAGGATGCCGCCCGCTCGCTCGGCGTCGATACCCTCGCCGTCAAGCTCAAGGCGATCGCCCTGTCGGCGGCCATCACCGCGGCGTCGGGCGCGCTCTACACCCAGAAATTCCTCTATATCGACGCCAACATCGCCTTCGGATCATGGATTTCGGTCGAGGCACTGCTCGCCCCGATCATCGGCGGCATTGGCACTGTCTTCGGCCCGCTGGTCGGAACCGCCACGCTGCTCGGCCTCGGCGAACTGGCCAAGACCGGCATCCACGCGGCCTTCGGCTCGGCCATTCCCGGCATCGACCTCATCCTCTATGGCGTGCTGCTGGTCGCGGCCATCGCCTTTGCACCGCAGGGTGTGATGGGCCTTGTCGCGCGCCTGACGCGGGGAGGGCGCTGATGCTGTCGGTTGAAGCGGTCAGCAAGCGGTTCGGCGGTCTTCTGGCTGTCAGCGACGTGACGATGCGGGTAGCGCCCGGCTCGATCAGCGGTCTGATCGGCCCGAACGGCGCTGGCAAGACCACGCTGTTCACGATGATCTCCGGCTTCGAACGGCCGACCTCGGGCCGGATCCTGTTCGACGGGCGCGACATCACGGGCACTGCGCCAGAGGTTCTGGCGGCGGCCGGCATCGCCCGAACGTTCCAGATCGTCCAGCCCTTTGCCGGGCTCTCGGTGATCGAGAATGTCGCGGTCGGCGCCTATCTGCGCCATCCCGGCCGCCGCGAGGCGCTCGCCCGCGCCGAAGCCGTTGCCGATCTCGTCGGTCTCGGCAGTCTCGGCCAGCCGGCGTCGTCCCTGACGGTTGCCGGCCGCAAGCGGCTGGAACTCGCCCGTGCGCTGGCCACCGAGCCGCGTCTCCTGCTGCTCGACGAGGTGCTCGCCGGCCTCAATCCCTCCGAGATCCGCGACATCATCCCGGTCGTTCAGGCGATCCGCGCGTCGGGCGTCACCATCCTGATGATCGAACATGTCATGCAGGCGGTGATGAGCCTCTGCGAACATGTCCATGTCATCGCCAATGGGCAGACCATCGCGTCGGGCGCGCCTTCGGCCATCGTCGGCGATCCGAAGGTGGTCGAGGCCTATCTCGGCCATGGTGCGGCCGAACGTCTGGCGGGAAGGGCGGCCCATGGCTGACACCAGTCCGCTGCTGTCGGTCGAGGGGCTGGTGGCCGGCTATGGCGGCACCGAGATCCTGCGCGGACTGACCATGACGGTCGAGCCCGGCGAGATCGTCGCTGTCCTCGGCTCCAACGGCGTCGGCAAGACGACCTTGAACAAGGTCCTGTCGGGCATCGTGCCAGCGGGAGCCGGGCAGGTCCGGTTCGCGGGTGAGGTCATCACCGGGGCATCGCCACAGGCCATCGTCGATCTCGGGCTGATCCATGTGCCCGAGGGGCGCAAGATCTTCCCGAACATGACCGTGCGCGAGAACCTCGTGCTCGGCTCCTATCGCCGGGCGCGCGGCAATCGCGCGGCCAATCTCGAGCGGGTCTTCGAGACCTTCCCGCGGCTGAGGGAGCGCGACCGCCAGTCGGCCGGCACGCTGTCGGGCGGCGAACAGCAGATGCTCGCCATCGGCCGCGGCCTGATGGGCGAACCCCGGCTTCTGATCCTCGACGAGCCCTCGCTCGGCCTGTCGCCGCTTCTGGTCGAGGAGATGTTCCAGCTGATCCGTCGCCTGAATGCCGACGGGCTCGCGATCATGCTGGTCGAGCAGAACGTCATGCAGTCGCTCGATGTCGCCTCCCGGGCCTTTATCCTGGAGAATGGCATCTTCGCCCTGCACGGACAGGCGAGCGAGCTTGCCGCCGCGCCGGATCTTCGCCGCGCTTATCTGGGGATGTGAGGCCATGGCCATCGTCACTGCCGGTGTGAAGACAGCTTCCGAGCTTGCAGCCGAGCCGCGCTCCGCCTGGCTTGCCCAATGGGCGGAGTTTGCCGCCAATCTGAGCTTCCACGAACTCCCGGCCGAGGTCGTTGCCCGCACCAAGCAGGTCATCTTCGACTGCATCGGGGCGATGGCTGCCGGTATGCAGGAGCCGGAAATGCGCTCGCTGCTGGTGCGGCTGGAAGCGCTCGACGGCGCCGGCCCGTCGCAGGTCATCGGCGCGAACCGGCGCCTGTCGCCCTCGAATGCCGCCTTCATGGGCGGTATTGCCGGCACCATGCTGGAGATCGACGAGGGCAACCAATATGCCCGCGGCCATCCCGGCATCCATGTCGTGCCGGCCGCCCTGATCGCGGCGGCAAGGCTCGGCGCATCGGGCGAGGAACTGATCACGGCGGTGGTGCTCGGTTACGAGATCGGCGCCCGGATCGGCATTGCCTCGAAGCTGGTGGTCACCATGCATCCCCATGGCACCTGGGGGACCGTGGGAGCGGCCGTGGCGATCGCCCGCTTGGGCGAGGCCGACGCAAGCGCCATGGCGGAGGTCATCAACGTCGCCTCCTCCCTCGGTCTCACCACCAGCCGGAAGACCATGCTGGAAGGCGCAACCGTCCGCAACAGCTTCGCCGGCCTCTCCAACAAGCTGGGGTTCCTCGCCTGGGAAATGGTCGCCGCCGGTCTCACCGGCGAGCGCGACGGCATCGCGACCGTCTATGGCACGGTCGCCGCGACCGATTTCCAGCCCGATGCGATGGTCGAGGACCTGGGCATCCGCTACGAGATCGCCCGCAACTACTTCAAGCGCCATGCCGCCTGCCGCTACACCCATGCGGCACTCGATGCGCTCGCCGAGATCACGGCCGCGGCCGGTGGCCGCATCGATCCGCTCAATGTCCTCGGCATCGATGTCGAGACCTATGTCTGGGCGGCCCAGCTCGACGATCCCGAGCCGAAATCCATGCTGGCAGCTAAGTTCTCGCTGCCCTTCGCGCTGGCCACCACCGTGGTGAACGGCAGTGCGTCGATCGCGGCCTTCCGCGATGCGGCACGCGCCAACCGGGTGATCCGGGCGCTGGCAAGCCGCGTCGAGGTGACCGAGGACCCGGCCTTTACCGCCCTTCTGCCGGCCAAGCGCCCGGCGCGCGTGACCCTGCGGCTTGCCGATGGCCGCGTGCTGACCGCCGTGGCCATGACCAACAAGGGCGACACGGAAGATCCCTATTCGGACGCCGACATCGTCGCGAAATTCGTCGACATCACCGGCCCCGTCTGGGGCGAGACCAAGGCCCGCCGCCTGATCGCGGCGGTCGAGGGCCTCGACCGCGATACCGATCCGCACCGCCTGCTTGCACTGACGTCTACATCTGGGGATTCCCATGCATAACCCTGCCGCCGTTCTGCGCGCCCGGCTCGCGAGAAGCCCTGTTCTGGTCGCGCCCGGCGTCATCGATCCGCTGACGGCGACGATTGCGGTCAATGCCGGGTTCGAGGCGCTCTATCTCACGGGAGCCGGCATCGCCTATTCGAGGCTCGGCATGGCCGATGTCGGCCTGACGACGATGACGGAGGTGAGTGAGGTCATCGCGCGCATCGCCGACAAGGTGGACGTGCCGCTGATCGTCGACGGCGATACCGGCTTCGGCAATGCCATCACGGTCCAGCGGACCATGCGCTTCTTCGAGCGCGCGGGCGCCGCCGCGATCCAGATCGAGGACCAGACCTTCCCGAAGCGCTGCGGCCATCTGCGCGGCAAGGATGTCGTGGCGACCGAGGAGATGGTCGGCAAGATCAAGGCGGCGGTCGATGCCCGCATGAACGGCATGATGGTGATCGGGCGCACCGATGCCGGCGCTGTCGAAGGATTTGAGCGCGCTTTCGAGCGGGCGCATCGCTATATCGAGGCGGGCGCCGACATCATCTTTGTCGAGGCACCGCGCACGCGCGAAGAACTGGAAGCGGTGCCCAAGGCGCTCGGCAACCGCGTGCCGCTGATGGCCAACATGGTGGAAGGCGGTCGCACGCCGATGACGCCGGTCAAGGACCTGGAGGCCATGGGCTTCAATCTCGTGGTGTTCTCGGCCGGCGTTGTGCGCGCCATGGCGAAAAGCGCGCGCACCTTCTACGACACGCTGATGCAGGACGGCACGTCCGATCGCATGCGCGAGGACATGTATTCCTTCGACGAGTTGGCCGACATCGTCGGCACCAATGCCCTCCTGGAAGCCGGCCAACGCTATGATCCCGCAGGGGGCGGGGCGTGAGCATGCTCGATCCTGTCACCCTGGCCGTCCTGAAGGGGCGGCTGGAGCAGATCGCCGACGAGATGGACGCGACGCTCTATCGCTCGGCCTTCAATCCGATCATCGCGGAAGCGCGCGACGCCTGCCACGGCCTCTATCACCGCGAGACCGGTGACACGCTGGTGCAGGGCACCAAGGGCCTGCCGATCTTCGTCGGTGCCATGTCCTTTGCGGTCAAGGCGGTGATCGAGAAGGTGAAGGCGTCAGGCGGCGCCAAGCCCGGCGACACCTTCATCTTCAACGACCAATATGCCGGCGGCACCCATCTGAACGATTTCCGGCTGGTTCGGCCGATCTTCCGGGATGGAAAGCTGTTCTGCTGGCTGGCGTCTGCCGGTCACTGGCTCGACATCGGCGGCAATGTGCCCGGCGGCTACAATCCGGTGGCGACCGAGAGCTTCCAGGAGGGCGTGCTGATCCCGGTGGTCAAGCTCGTCGCGGCCGGCGAGTTGCGCCAGGATATTCTCGATATCCTGGCCGCCAATTCGCGCCTGCCCAATTCCAACTGGGGCGACCTCAACGGCCAGCTGAATGCGCTGGATCTCGGCGAGAAGCGCCTCGGCGCGCTGCTGCAGGACTATGGCGACGCTATCGTTGACCAGGCCTTCGCTGCCTTCTCCGATCGCGCCGAAGCCCTGATGCGCGACGCGATCGCGGCGCTGCCGGACGGCCGCTATTCCTTCGAGGACTATCTCGACAATGACGGCATAGTCGACCAGCCGCTGACAGTTGCCCTCGACCTGACGATCGCCGGCGACCGGATGGAGCTCGACTTCTCGCGCTCCTCGCCGCCCTGCCAGGGGCCGATCAACATCTCGCTGCCGACCACGATCGCCGCCTGCTATGTCGCGCTGAAGCACGTCTTCACCGAGGTTCCGGCCAATGCCGGCTGCCTCCGTCCCATCAGCTTCATCATTCCCGACACGACGCTGCTGGGTGCCAAGGCGCCGAAGCCGATGGCCGGCTATACCGAGACCATCCTCAGGCTGATCGGCGTGGTGTTCGGAGCTCTTGCCGAGGCTGTGCCTGAGCGCGCGACCGGCGGCCCCTTCGGCACGATCAACGCGCTCTCCATCGCCGGCCACCGCGCCAATGGCACGCGCTGGGTCATGTTCTCGTTCTTCGGCGGCGGTCTCGGCGGCAATCCGGAATCGGATGGCCTGAACCACGCCAACAACCCCATCTCGACTGCGACCATACCGCCCGTGGAAATTCTCGAAGCCGCCTATCCCGTCATGTTCACCCAATGGGCCCTGCGTCCGGATTCCGCCGGCGCCGGCAAGCATCGCGGCGGGCTTGGTGCCATCTACGAGGTCGAGGTTCTCGACGAGCGGGGCGCCGAGGTGTTCCTGCTCGGCGAGCGCGGACGCTTCGCCCCATTCGGTGTGAATGGCGGTGGTAGCGCTGCCCTCAACCGCTTCACCTGGACAGATGCCACCGGCACACACGAGCCCCCCATGGCTTCCAAGATCACCGGGGTGAAACTTGGCCAGGGCTATCGCGTCCGCTTGGAAACGCCCGGTGGCGGCGGCTTTGGTGACCCTGCCGAGCGGGATCCAGCCGCCATCGCTCGCGATGTTGTGTTGGGCTATGTGACGGCGCCGAGCCTTGAGAGCGACTATGGCGTGAGCACGGGAGAGCCGTCATGAGCGAGGCGCGCTCCCGCCTGGTTGGCGTCGATGTCGGCGGCACCTTCACCGATCTCTTCTTCATGGACGAGGCTGCCGGTACCTTCCGCACAGCCAAGGTCCCCTCCAACCGTGGCGACGAGGCCGTCGGCTTTCTCGAAGGGCTGAAGACCTTCGGCGCGCTGTCCGATCTCGGCTCCATCGTCCACGGCACGACGGTTGGCACCAATGCGCTTTTGGAGCGCAAGGGCGCGCGGATCGGCGTCATCACCACCACCGGCTTCCGCGACGTTCTGGAAATGCGCCGCCGTGACCGCCGCAACACCTGGGGCCTGTGGGGCGACTTCACCCCCGTCGCCGACCGCGACCTGCGTCTGGAAGTGGACGAGCGGACGCTGGCCGATGGTACCATCCGCCAGGCCGTCGATCCGGCCGACGTCGAGGCTGCCGTCCGCGTGCTGATCGACAAGGGCGCGGTGGCGCTCGCCATCATCTTCGTCAATGCCTACGCCAATCCCGCCAATGAGCGGGCCGCAGCCGAGGCCGCCCGCCGCGTCTGGCCGAACGAACATGTCTCGGTCTCCTCGGAGATCCTGCCGGAGATCCGCGAGTTCGAGCGCGCCTCCACCACCGCGCTCAATGCCTATCTCCAGCCGGTGGTCGGCTCCTATCTCGCCAAGCTTGGCGACGCGCTGCAGGGCGAGGCCTTCACCGGCCCGTTCCACATCGTCCAGTCGAATGGCGGCGTCATGTCCACGGCCACGGCGCGGCGGTTGCCGGTGCGCACCGCGCTGTCGGGACCCGCGGCGGGCGTCATCGCGGCTGCGGCGATCGCAGGGGCCGCGGGCTATCCCGACGTGATCACCGGGGATCTCGGCGGCACCTCCTTCGACGTTTCGCTGATCGCTGGCGGCGAGGCGGCGCTGGCGGCCCAGACCACGATCGATTTCGGCATGGTCATCCGCAACCCAATGATCGAGATCACCACGATCGGTGCCGGCGGCGGGTCGATCGCCCATGTCGACAAGGGCGGCCTCCTTGAGGTCGGGCCGGAAAGCGCCGGCTCTCGGCCGGGTCCCGTCGCCTATGGCGGCGGCAATGACCGCCCGACGCTGACGGATGCCAATATCGTGCTCGGCCGGATCAATGCCGAGCGTCCGATCGGCGGCAAGCTGAAGCGTCTCGATGTGGAGGCGGCAGCGGACGCCATCCGCCGTCATGTCGGCGAGCCGCTGGGGCTTGAGACCCATGCCGCGGCCGAGGCGATCGTCCGCATCGCCGATGCACGCATGGCTGGCGCAATCCGCCTCGTCTCCATCGAGCGCGGACACGATCCCTCGAAATTCGCGCTGGTGCCGTTCGGCGGCGGCGGCGCCCTCCATGCCGGCGCGCTGATCGCGGATATCGGGCTGAAAGCGGCCTTGGTCCCGCGTTTTCCGGGCGTGACCTCCGCCATGGGTTGCGTCATCGCCGATATCCGGCATGACCAGGTGCAGACCCTGAACGTCATGCTCGATGGTCTGGATGCCGTCGCCCTCGATCGCCGGATGGCGGCCGAAGGCGAGGCAGCGCGTTCCGTCGTCGCTGCAGCCGGCCTCGCCATCTCCCGGATCGATGTCGTGTTCGAACTCGACATGCACTATCTCGGCCAGACCCACACGGTCGGCGTTCCACTGCCGGTCACGCTTGAGAGCGGCACCACCGGGGTCACGGAGGCGATCGTCCGCCAAGCTTTTGAGGCGGCCTATTCGCGCGCCTTCTCCCGGCTTCTGCCCGGTCTCGGCGTGCGCATCGTCAATCTGCGCACCGCCGCCATCGGGCGCCGCCCGAAGATCGACCTGACCGCGCTGGCCCCTGACGCGTCGGCCTCGCTCGAGCTTGCCCGCACCGGCTCCCGCCGCGTCTGGTTCGGCGGCTGGCGCGACACCTCGATCTGGTCGCGTCTCGACCTGCCGGTCGGCGCCGTGGTGGAAGGCCCAGCCATCCTCGAACAGCCCGATGCGACGACCGTCGTGCCACCTGGCCAGCGCGCCCGTGTCGATGCGCTCGGCAATCTGATCCTGGAGCGCGCCTGATGGACATCGCCCGCACAGCCTTGCTGATCTGCGACCTGCAGAACGACTTCCTGCACAAGGACGGCGCCTATGGTCGGGCGAACCAGGCCTCGCCCGAGATCGCGGCAGTCCCCGAGCGCGTGAAGCCGCTGGCCGATCTGATCCGGACCAAGGGCGGCTGGATCGTATCGACCCATTTCACGCTGGTGCCCGGCAAGGGCGGCGAACCCTTCATCTCGCCGCACCTGAAGAAGCTCCGGCCCTTCCTCAAGAAGGGTGATTTCGTGCCGGGCGGCTGGGGTCACGACCTCGTGGACATCCTGCAGCCCGCCGATATCAAGGTGGAGAAGGTCGCGTTCTCGGCTTTCTATATGTCGAGGCTCGAATGGGTGCTGAAGAAGGCCGGCATCGAGGAGCTTCTGGTCACGGGCATCGTCACCAATGGCGGCGTTGCCTCCACCGTGCGCGACGCCCATGTCCGGGATTTCCACGTGACCGTCATCGAGGACGGCTGCGCGGCCTTCACCCCGCAGGTCCATGCCGAGGCCATCGCAGGGCTGAAACCCGTGGCCCGGATCGCAACGGTCGCCGAGCTGATCCGCGAGATCGGCGGCTGAGGAGGGCACCATGGCCCGCATCATCGTCGACGACGGCGCCTTCGAGACGACCATTACCGTGGCGATCATCGGCGGCGGCGCGGCGGGTCTTTGCGCTGCATTGGCCGCGACCGAGGCGGGCGCCGAGGTCGTCGTCTTCGAACGCGATGCCCTGCCGCAAGGCTCCACCTCGCTCTCCGCCGGCCTGATCCCGGCGCCCGGCACGAAGGCGCAGGCAGAAGCCGGCATTGCCGACAGCCCCGAGCTGTTTGCCCGCGACATCCAGGCCAAGGCCCATGGCGATGCCGATCAGACCGTGCTTGATCTGGTCGCTGCAGGCGCCGGTCCGGCCATCGACTGGCTGGCCGAGGCCCACGGCCTGGCCTTCACCGTGATCGCCGACTTCTCCTATCCCGGCCATTCTGCCAGGCGCATGCACGGGCTTGCCTCGCGCTCAGGCGCGGAACTGATCGACCGGCTGCGAGCCGCCGTCGAGCGGGCTGATATCCCGATCATGACGGAAGCCCATGTCACCGGTTTGGTCGTCTCCGGCTCGGGCGATCTGCGCGGCCTTGAGATCACCCGTCCCGATGGCTCCGCCGAGCGTATCGGCGCCACTGCCATCGTGCTCGCCTGCAACGGCTATGGCGGCAACAAGGCTCTCGTCGCCGAGCACATTCCCGACCTCAAGGACGCCCTCTATTTCGGCCATCCCGGCAACCAGGGCGATGCCGTCCTGTGGGGAAGGGGACTTGGCGTCGAGCTCCGCCACATGAGCGGTCATCAGGGCCATGGCTCGGTCGCCCATCCCCACGGCATCCTCGTCTCCTGGGCCGTCATCATGGAAGGCGGCTTCCAGGTGAATGCCGAGGGTCGCCGTTTCTGGAACGAATCGCAGGGCTATTCGGAGGCGGCCCTTGCCGTCCTCGGCCAGCCGGGCGGCGTGGCCTTCGACATTTTCGATGCCCGCATCGCCGGCATCGCGCGCCAGTTCGAGGACTTCCGCCGCGCCGAGGCAACCGGCGCGGTCATCACGGCAGAGAGCCCGGAGGCGCTCGCGCAGGCCCTGAAGATCGAGCCCCAAGTGATTCTGGAGACACTCGAATCCGTCGCCAACCTCAAGTCGCATGGCGGAATCGATACTTTAGGTCGCGACTGGTCCGGCCTTCCTCAACTTGAATCTCCGTATCAAGCCGTGCGCGTCACCGGCGCCCTGTTCCACACCCAGGGCGGCCTTGCCGTGGATCGGAGCGCGCGTGTCGTGAAGCCCGACGGTTCCGCTATCCCCAATCTGTTCGCGGCTGGGGGAGCGGCGGTGGGGGTTTCAGGTCCCGATGCCTCGGGTTACCTTTCCGGCAATGGCCTCGTTACCGCTGTCGTCCTTGGACGCATCGCGGGAACCGAGGCGGCAGGAATGGTCCGCAATGCCGCTCGATCTTGAAGCTCTTCGTCCGCTCGCCGCCCGCGTCAAGGCAACCCCCTCGTCGAAGAACCCGGACGATTGGCTGAGCGCGGCAGCGCCGTCTGCCACGCCGGCCGAACGGGCGAAGCTTGCCGCCCTGGTCGCGGCGGCGCCAGAGCCATCATTCGCCCGCGATGCCAGCCGCATCCCGGCGCTGCAGCGGATTCTGAAGACGAAGAAGCTCGCCGCCCTGCTGGTGCCGCGCACCGACGAGCACCAGGGCGAGTATATCGTCACCCGTGCCGAACGGCTGAAATGGCTGACCGGCTTCTCCGGCTCGGCAGGCTTCGCCATCGTGCTGCAGAAGGAAGCGGCTCTCTTCGTCGATGGCCGCTACACCTTGCAGGCGCCGGCCGAGACCGATGCCTCCGTCATTGAATGCCGCCACTTCAAGAAGCCCCCGGCGATCGAATGGCTCGCGGGCAAAGTCAGGAAAGGCGACCGGGTCGGCTTCGATCCGAAGATCACCTCGCTTGTCGAGGCGGAGCGCTGGCGGGAGGCGCTGACGAAAGCCGGCGCCGAGCTCGTCGCGCTCGACGCCAATCCGATCGACGAGATCTGGACCGACCAGCCGGGCGATCCTTTTGCGGCGGTGCGGACGCAGCCGCTGAAATATGCCGGTGAGGCGAGCGCCGACAAGCGCGTCCGGATCGGCGAAATGGTCGCGGCGCGCGGAGCTGCGGCAACGGTGCTGAACCAGCTCGATTCCATTGCCTGGACACTCAACGTCCGTGGCGGTGACACGCCCTCGACGCCGCTGGTCCAGAGCTTCCTGGTCGTGGCGGCCGATGGTCACGCCACCTGGTTCGTCGATCCGAAGAAACTCACTGCCGATATCGCGGCGCATCTCGGCAACGGCGTGACGATCCGCCCGATCGAGGCCTTCGCCGCTGGCCTGAAGGATCTCGCGGGCAAGACCGTCACCATTGAGCCCGAGACCGCCACGGCCTGGGTCGAGCAACGCCTGGTGGAAGCGGGCTCAACCGTCATTCGCGGACCCGATCCTTCGGTCTTGCCCAAGGCGCGCAAGAACCCGGTGGAACTTGCGTCCACCCGCAAGGCCCATATCCGCGATGGCGCGGCGATGGTGCGCTTCCTGTCCTGGTTCGATGATGAGGCGCTGGGCCAGAGCGAACTCGCGGTCATGGACAAGCTCGAGGAGATCCGCGGTGCTGATCCGCTGCACCGGGGCGCAAGCTTCACCTCCATTGCTGGCTCAGGCCCGAACGGCGCGATCGTTCATTATCGCTCGAGCGAAGCGACAGCGCGTCCTGTCGAGAACGGCACGTTCTTCCTGCTGGATTCCGGCGCGCAATATGTCGACGGCACCACCGACATCACGCGCACCATTCCCGTCGGCAAGGTCTCGCGCGCGCTGAAGCGCCACTTCACTCTCGTCTTGAAGGGCCATATCACGGTTGCGACGGCGCGCTTTCCGAAGGGCACCGGCGGTATCGCCATCGATGGCTTCGCTCGTCGCGCGCTGTGGGAGCACGGCCTCGACTTCGACCATGGCACGGGCCATGGCGTCGGGGTCTATCTCGGCGTCCACGAGGGGCCCGGCCGAATCTCACCCCTGTCGCAGGTGCCACTCGAAGCCGGCATGATCCTGTCGAACGAGCCTGGGCTCTATGTCACGGGATCGCACGGTATCCGGATCGAGAACCTTCTCGTGGTGCGCGAGGCGAAAGCGGTTGGGTTTCTCGAGTTCGAAACCATCACCTTCTGCCCGATCGACAGAAGGGCCATCGATGCCACAATGCTTTCCCCGGCAGAGCGGGCCTGGATCGACAGCTACCACATGCGGGTCCGCAAACTGCTCGAACCGCTGTTGACCGGCAAGGCCAAGACTTGGCTGATCAGAATGACAAAGGCATTGCGCTAGGTGTCCAGCGATTTGATCTGTAGCGCATGACGCTACGGAAGGCAGGTAACTGGATACAACTTGCGCGAATTGGTTTCCGTTAGGCTACCATTTGTTAATTGCATTTCCCCATTGTTTTTCCGTGAATGGAACCAACGGGGCGATGATGCGTTTCTTTTCCAGACTGCCATTGGCAGCCAAGGTCGCGTGCACCGCGGCCCTCATGATCACCGGCGTGGCGGCGATTGCCTCCTGGTTCTCCGCGAGTGAGATCAACGCCAATATGGACGTGATCATCGCCCGGCAGATCACCGATCGCACGATCGGTGTGGTTCGCTCCATCGAGGTTCTCGTTGACGGTGCCAAGGTCGAGACGGACCGTGACGGCACCGTTCTGCGCGTGCGCATGCCGGCTCTGCCCGCTGCGAACGACAACCGCATCGTCGATTCCTCCATCGGTGGCGCTACGATCGCCCGGCTCGACCCGGCAACGGGCGACCTGATCCGCCATGTCAGTTCGGTGAAGAACCAGGATGGCACGCGCGTCGTCGGCACGCGCATCCCGGCAGCCTCGCGCATTGCCCAGTCCATCGGCCGGGGCGAGGTGCTCACCGATCGCGTCTTTGTGGGCGGCGTCCACAATATCGCTCGCTATGTGCCGCTGGTCGGCCCCGACAACAAGATCCTGGGCTCGATTGGGACCGGGCTTGGCCTGAACGATGCCGAGGGGCTCGCGGCCAATATGCGGCAGGGCGTCCTGATCTCACTCGCGGCGCTGACGGTGCTCGCTTCGCTGGGCGTGTTCCTGGTCCTGACCTACCTTCTGAAGCCGGTGCGCGACGTCGCTGCCGCGATCAACACGCTGGCTGAGGACAAGCCGGTGGCGCCGCTGGTCTATGCCAAGCGCCAGGACGAGATTGGCCTGATGGCCCGCGCCGTCGACAGTCTCGCCGCAAGCCTTGCCGAACGCGCCGAGATGCGCGCCAAGGCCGACGAGCGCGTCTCTGCCGATCTCGCCCGCCGCGCCGGCATCGAGACGGCCATCGGCCAGTTCGACACCGCCATCGGCGCGGTCATGGACATGGTCGCCTCGCGCGCCCGGGCCGTGAACGGCGCAACCTCCACTGTTGGCGCCTCGGGCGAGGCGGCGGAAGCCGGCGCCCGCGATACCGTGTCGGCAACCGAAGAGACGCTGGCTCGCGTCACCGGCATTGCTTCGGCGACGGAAGAACTGAACGCCGCCATTGTCGAAATCCGCCGCCAGACCGAAGAGGCCATGAACGTCTCGGGCGAGGCGACCCATGCGGTCGATTCCGCCTCCGCCGACGTCTCGGGTCTCGCGGCAACGGCAGAGAAGATCGGCGAAGTGGTGACGCTGATCCGCACGATCGCCGAGCAGACCAACCTGCTGGCGCTCAACGCCACCATCGAGGCGGCCCGCGCCGGCGAGGCCGGCAAGGGCTTCGCGGTCGTGGCATCGGAAGTGAAGCAGCTGGCGTCCCAGACCGCGCGCGCAACCGAGGATATCGCCGCGCAGGTGGCGGCCATCCAGCAGGCGACCGGCCGCACCGTCTCGTCGATGGGCGGCATCTCGGATACCGTTCTCAAGATGCGCCGCGCCAGCGAAGCGATCTCGACCGCCATCGACCAGCAGGCAGCCGCCACCCGCGAGATCGGCGTCAGCGTCGAGATGACGGCGGCGGTGGCCCAGACGGCCGGCCGCTCGATTGGCGATGTCTCGGAGAAACTCGGTGCGGTCGGCCAGGCGGTCGGTTCGCTGAACGATGTTGCCCGCGGCCTCGACGCCGATGTGACGACACTCCGCCAGGCGGTGGGAACCTTCCTCGGCGAGGTCAAGGCCGCCTGATCTGGTCCATTCTTGTGACGAAAACTGGAGCCCGTCTCGTTCTGCGAGGCGGGCTTCATGCTTTGGGGCGATCCGGTCTGGAATAACAAGCGAGAAAGACAGTCGTATAACCGTTTGTTTACCGACTTTCGCGACAGTCTCTGTAGAAATATGGAGAGTTGAATGTCGATCTTCGCCCGAATGTCTTTGGCTGCCAAGGTCGCCGTCATGGCCGCCTTGCTGATCACCGTCGTTGCCACCGGAACCGGCTGGTACGCGGTGAACCGGATCGACGGCAAGATGGATGGGATCGCCGAGCGCCAGGTCGTGGAGCGGTCTTCCGCCATGGCGATCGCCTTCCGTATGGGCGTTCCCGGCAGTGTCATTGACAGGGCGCCGAATGGCAGCCCGCTTCGCATACGGGCCACAGGCTTCCCGGCGCAGGGTGATCACTCCATCGTCGACCACGCGGTCGATTCCTCCTCGCTGTTTCAGCTGGAGCCCACAGGCGATCTGCTTCGTTATTCCAGCTCCGTGCGCAATCCCGACGGTTCGCGCGTGATGGGTAGCCGCATCCCGAGTTCGGCACGCATTGCGCAGCTTGTGGCCAAGGGCGAGGTCGTGACCGACTTCATCACGGTCGGCGGTATTGCCCGCATCGCGCGCTACCTGCCGATCGTCGACCAGAACGGCAAGGTCCTCGGAGCCCTGGGAGCAGGCATCAGCCGTCAGGACGTCGAGGCCTCCGCAGCTGACATGCGCGAGGGTGTTCTCATCGCGATCATCGCGCTGCTGCTCGCCGCCTCCACCGGCGTCTTCCTGCTGTTGCGCTACGCGCTGAAGCCGGTGCGCGACGTTGCTGCCGCGATCAACACGCTGGCTGAGGACAAGCCGGTTGCGCCGCTTGTCTATGCCAAGCGCCAGGATGAGATCGGCCTGATGGCCCGCGCCGTCGACAGTCTCGCCGCTAGCCTTGCCGAACGCGCCGAGATGCGCGCCAAGGCTGACGAGCGCGTCTCTGCCGATCTCGCCCGCCGCGCCGGCATCGAGACGGCCATCGGCCAGTTCGACACCGCCATCGGCGCGGTCATGGACATGGTCGCCTCGCGCGCCCGGGCCGTGAACGGCGCAACCTCGACGGTCGGCGCCTCGGGCGAGGCGGCGGAAGCCGGCGCCCGCGATACCGTGTCGGCAACCGAAGAGACGCTGGCTCGCGTCACCGGCATTGCTTCGGCGACAGAAGAGCTGAACGCGGCCATTGTCGAAATCCGCCGCCAGACCGAGGAGGCGATGAACGTCTCGGGCGAGGCGACCCATGCGGTCGATTCCGCATCCGCCGACGTCTCGGGCCTGGCCTCCACCGCCGAGAAGATCGGCGAAGTGGTGACGCTGATCCGCACCATTGCCGAACAAACCAACCTGCTGGCGCTCAACGCCACCATCGAGGCGGCCCGCGCCGGCGAGGCCGGCAAGGGCTTCGCGGTCGTGGCTTCCGAGGTGAAGCAGCTGGCGTCCCAGACGGCGCGGGCCACCGAGGATATCGCCGCCCAGGTCGCGGCCATCCAGCAGGCGACCGGCCGCACCGTCTCGTCGATGGGCGGCATCTCGGATACGGTTCTCAAGATGCGCCGCGCCAGCGAGGCGATCTCGACCGCCATCGACCAGCAGGCAGCCGCTACCCGCGAGATCGGCGTCAGCGTCGAGATGACGGCGGCGGTGGCCCAGACGGCCGGCCGCTCGATTGGCGATGTCTCGGAGAAACTCGGTGCGGTCGGCCAGGCGGTCGGTTCGCTGAACGATGTTGCCCGCGGCCTCGACGCCGATGTGACGACACTCCGCCAGGCGGTGGGAACCTTCCTCGGTGAGGTCAAGGCCGCCTGAGGCGGCTCACCTCATCAGTCCAAGCGAAAGGCCCGCGTGACGCGGGCCTTTTGCGTTGTCAGCTCTTGAAAGCGGCCTCGACAGCCGCGGCCATGCGCAGGAGTCGGCGGTCCTGACCGGCAAGTGCCGTCATCATGAAGCCGACGGGCAGGCCCTTGGTCTGCGGGCAGGGGATCGAGATGCCGCAGAAGTCGAAGATATTGCCGACCGTCGTGTTGCGCAGCACGAGCCCGTTGGCGGCCCAGAACTGGTCGTCCGACGAGATCAGGTCGAAGATCTTCGGCGCACGGATCGGCGTTGTCGGCAGGATCAGCGCGTCGACATCGGCCAGCCGGTCGCGCATGCGCAGGATGAGTTCCTTGCGCTTGTTGACCAGACGGATGTAGTCGGCGGCACCCGCCTTGGCGCCGACGCGGATGCGGGCGAGCACCCGCGGGTCGAAATCACGGGCCCGATCCTCAAGCCAGTCGGCGTGGATGGCAGCCGCCTCGATCGCGACGAACGGCGCCTTTGCCATGGCATCGGCGAGTTCCTGCAAGAGGTCCTCGATCGAGATGTCGCTGACCAGCGCACCCGCCTTGGTGAGGCGCGCCACGCTCCCGTCGAAGCCCCTCTCGACCTCGGGCTCCATCTGGCTGAACAGGCGGCCGCGCGGAATGGCCAGCCGCAAGCCATTGAGCGGGGCGGGCGTCAGCGTCCACGGCTCCTCATTGGCGAGCACGGCGTCGGTGGCGGCACAATCGGCAACGCTGCGAGCAAGCGGCCCGATCGAATCGAGCGCATAGGACAGCGGGAAGGCGCCATCCTTGGGGATACGGTTCTCGGTTGGCTTGAAGCCGACGCAGCCATTGAGCGCGGCCGGAATGCGGATCGAGCCACCGGTATCGGACCCAAGGCCCATCCGGGATGTGCCCTCGGCGACCGATACGCCGGCTCCTGCCGACGATCCGCCGGGAACGCGGCTCTTGTCGGCGGCATTGCCGGGCGTGCCGAAATGCGGGTTGATGCCAATGCCCGAAAAGGCGAACTCGCTCATGTTGGTCTTGCCGACGATGACCGTACCAGCGCGACGGAGCCGCGCGACTGTCGGTGCATCGGCGAGCGCCGGGGCATGGCCGCGCAGGATTGACGAGCCTGCGGTGGTGGTCTCGCCGGCGACGTCGAACAGGTCCTTGATCGAGATCACCCAGCCGTCGAGCGGCGACAGGCGGACACCGGCCTTGGCGCGCTGATCGGCGGCATCGGCTTCGGCGCGGGCGCGCTCCGTATAGACCTTGGTGAAGGTGACACGGCCATCGGACGCAGAATCATTGATACCGGCGAGCGCCTTTTCCAGCGCGTCGCGGACGGGGGTTGGCATGGGAAGGTTCTCCGCCTCGAATTTTGCCGCGGCGCACTTTCTTTCCCTGATTGAGCATGGTCAAGCGGTTGAATGGGCCTCAGTTTAGCATGGCAAGGCGGCTGCCATACCAAGGTACCGTCAGGTCATCGTCATTGGCTTGCTTTGGCCAAATAGCCGGCAGCCCGCGCCGGCGCGCGACTGCCATGCCTGCGCCGCATCCGTTTCAGATAGCCTCCAGACCGCACCACTCGGCGACGAACAGCGCCATGGCCCCGGTCGATTTCTTCAGGCTGGCGATTGAGAAGCGCTCGTCGAACCCATGCGACAATTCGCAATAGGGGCCGTAATTCAGCGTCGGGATCTTGTCGAACAGCGCATAGACGCGACCATCCAGATAGGCGGGAATCAGCTGCGGCAGCAATGTCTCGCCTGTGGCACGCTCATGGGCCCGCGCAAGCACCGCCTCGGCTTCCGAGCCCGGTTCCAGCACATAGCCTTCGGTGGTGAAGCCGTTCCAGGTGACGCGCGGCGGATTGTTGGCGAGGAACCGGTCCTCGCGGGTGGCGCGCGCCACCGCGTCCTCAATCGCCCGCATCATGGTCTCGGGCTTCTCGCCGGGATAGATCGCGATGCGGCAATCGACCGTGCACCAAGCCGGAACGGACGAGGCCCAGTCGCCGCCCTTGATCTTGCCGACATTCAGGTTGATCGGATGGGCCTGATCCTTGAACCAGGCATCGTCCTTGGCCTTCTCGTTCCACTGCGCTTCCAGTTCGCGCAGCTTGCGGATGACGCCGAAGGCCGCCTCGATGGCGTTCTGTCCATTGCCGGCCTCGCGGACATGGACCGGGAAGCCGGCGACATCGATCTGGAACCAGACGACGCCGACATTGGCGCGGGTGACCTTGCCGCCTGACGGCTCGGGAATGATGGCGGCATCCGCCTTGTAGCCGCGCAGGTGGCACTGCAGCGCGCCATTGCCGGTCGATTCCTCTTCCACCACCGACTGGACATAGATTGTTGAGGCCGGCTGCATGCCGATCGCCTTGAACGCGTCGAGGACGGCGAGCATCGAGCCGTGGCCGGCCTTCATGTCGCCGGCGCCGCGCCCATAGAACCAGTCGCCATCGATCCGGGGCTCATAGGGTGGCGAGGTCCACATCGCCTCGGGGCCTTCCGGCACCACGTCGATATGGCCCTGCATGATCAGGCTGCGGCCCGTCTCCGCCTTCGGGCGATGAATGCCCACCACGATCGGCGCCTTGGAATGGGTGTCGGAGAAGGGCGAGCCCCCGGGATGGCGCTTGATCGCCTCCTCGTCCATGGCGAAGCGCTCCATGGTGAGGCCGCGCCGGCGCATTTCCTGGAAGATGAAGTCCTGGACGGCATGTTCCTCGCCGCGCCTGGAGGGATAGCGCACCAGCGTCTTTGTGTACTCGATCTGGGCCTCAAAACCGTCATCGACGGCCTTGAGGATCTTGGCGGCGAGGGCTTCATCGAGCGGCATGGATGGCTCCGGAACAGGCAGCAGAATCAAGGATGGGGTCAGGCCGGCTCGGTGCCGCACCATTCGGCGACGAACAGCGCCATGGCGCGGGTGACGCGCTTCATGCTGGCGACCGAGAAGCGCTCGTCGAAGCCGTGGATGTTCTCGGAAATCGGGCCGTAGCAGAGTGCCGGGACCTTGTCATAGAGCGCATAGACGCGGGTATCGAGATAGGCCGGCGTGATCATCGTCTCCAGCGGCTTGCCGGTCGCGGCCTTGTGAGCCCGGCCGAGCACGGCCTCGGCCTCGGAGCCCGGCTCCAGGATATAGCCCTCGGTGGTGAAGCCGTTCCACACGACGCGCGGCGGATTGTTCGACAGGAAGCGGTCGGCGCGCGAGGCAGCCGAGATCGTCTCCTCCACCGCCCGGATCATGGTCTCGGGCCGCTCGCCGGGATAGATCGCGATGCGGCAGTCGAACGAGCACCAGGCAGGCACCGACGAGGCCCAGTCGCCACCCTCGATCTTGCCGATGTTCAGATTGATCGGATGGGGATCTTCGGCGAACAGCGGATGGTCCGCCTTCTTCTCGTTCCACCTGGCTTCCAGTTCGCGCAGCTTGCCGATGACGCCGAAGGCGGCTTCGATCGCATTCTGTCCGGAGCCTGCATGGCTGACATGGACCGGCAGCCCGGACACCTCGACACGGAACCACAGCACGCCGGCATTGGCGCGGATGAGCTTTTCCTCCTCCGGCTCCGGGATCAGCACGGCATCAGCCTTGTAACCGCGCAGATGGCACTGCAGCGCGCCATTGCCGGTGGATTCCTCCTCGACGACGGATTGGACCGTGACGGTCGCGGCCGGCTGCAGCCCTATCGCCCGCAGGCTGTCGAGCACGGCGAACATGGCGGCGTGTCCGGCCTTCATGTCGGCACCGCCGCGCCCATAGAACCAATCACCTTCGATCACCGGCTCGAACGGATCGCGCGACCACATGGAGCGGGGGCCTGCCGGCACCACGTCGACATGGCTCTGCATGATCAGACTGCGGCCAGTCTCCTCGCGCGGGCGGTGAATGCCGACGACAATCGGCGCCTTGGAATGTTCGGGCGAAAAGGGCGAACCGCCGGGGTGGCGCGATATCGCGCCCTCGTCCATCGGGAAGCGCTCCATGGCGAGGCCCCGCTTGGCGAGTTCCGCATGCACGAAGTCCTGGCAGGGGCCTTCCTCGCCGCGCACCGATGCGAAGCGCACCAGCACCCTGGTCATGTCCATCTGCCGGTCGAAATTGGCGTCGACAGCGTCAAGGATCCTGGCGGCGAGGGCGGCGTCGAGCGGCATGGCATTCTCCGGAAAACGGGGCGAGCCTAGCGGCGGCGCGCGCGGGCACAACCGCCGACCACGCAGCCCGGCCCCGCATGGGCCGCCTTGCGGGATTGCGCGCCACCATGGATGGTCTGGAGCGGCCCTCCGCTCCGTCCTTCTCGCATCGAGACCTCGTCATGAAAGCCGTCTTCACCGATCTGCACCGCGGCCACGATCCCAAGCGGTTCATCCTGCGCGGCAAGTTCGCGCAAGGCGAGGAGCGGCCCGAGCGCGCCGACCGGCTGGCCCAAGGCCTGCAGGCCGGCGCCCATACGCTGGTGCCCGCCGAAATCTTCGGCCAGGGCCCGCGGCTTGGCGTCCATTCGGTCGACTATCTGCGCTTCCTCGAGGAAGCGGCAGCCGAATGGAAGACGCTCGCCGATGCCTCCGACGAGGTGATCGGCAATGTCCATCCGGTGAGGCGAGGGGGCACCATGCCGCTGTCGCTCACCGGCCGCGCTGGCTGGTACATGCAGGACATGGCCTGCGGCATCGGGCCGGACACCTGGTTGGCCGCGTCATCGGCGACCGATGTCGCGATCACCGCGGCCGAACTTGTGATCGAGGGCGAGCGCGCCGCCTATGCGCTCTGCCGGCCACCGGGGCACCACGCCTATCGTGACATGGCCGGCGGGCATTGCTTCCTCAACAACACGGCAATTGCCGCTCATTATCTGCGCTCGGTCCACGACCGCGTGGCGATCCTCGACATCGACATCCACCACGGCAATGGCACGCAGGAGATCTTCTACGATCGCCCCGACGTGCTGACCGTCTCGGTCCACGCCGATCCCTCGCGCTTCTATCCGTTCTTCTGGGGCTATGCCCATGAGCGCGGTGTCGGGGCAGGCGAGGGCTTCAATCTCAACCTGCCGATCCCGCAAGGGTCTGGCGACGATGCCTATGTGGCGGCGGTCGAATCCTCGGCGAAGACGATTGCGGCCTTCGCGCCGGGCATGCTGGTGGTCGCCCTCGGCCTCGATGCCTCCGCCGATGATCCGTTCGGCGGCGCCAAGGTCACGGCCGCGGGCTTCCGCCGGGCAGGAGAGGCCATCGCACGCATCGGTCTGCCGACATTGTTCGTGCAGGAGGGCGGCTACCTGTCCGATCAACTCGGCCCCAACCTCACGGCCGTGCTCGGCGGCTTCGAGGCTGTCGCCTGACGATCGCGCCGGAGGACTCCCCCGTGAGAACCTCCTGGCTGCGCTTGCGCCAGAATGAAAAGAACATATCATGAACAATATCTGATTCACCCCCGCGGGACTGCCGCCATGACCATGACACTCTATTCGGGACCGCTGAGCATGTTCGGCGCCAAGGCGGAGATCGCTGCGCGCGAGAAGGCGATTGGCTTCGATCTGGTGACGGTGCCCTTCGACATGCAGCGGCTCTACGAGCCGAAGCATCCGGAGGTTCTGAGGATCAATCCCAAGGGGCAGGTGCCGGTCCTGGTACACGGCGCGGTCGAGATCTTCGACTCGACCCAGATCTTCGAATATTTCGAGCATCTGCAGCCGAATCCACCGCTCTGGCCCGCTGACCCGGCCGACCGCGCCCGCGCGCGGCTCATCGAGCATCTGTCGGACGAGGTCTATTTCCCGCCGATCATCCGGCTGATGGGCCTGCAGGGCCGGCTAGATGATCCCGCAGCGGTTGCCGCACGCGACGCGGCGGCGGCCGTCTGCCGACGGCTCGAGGAGATGATCGGCGACAGCGCGTTTCTCGCCGGCGCCTATTCCTATGCCGACATCGCCTTCTTCATGGCGCAGCTGTTCGGCGAGCGCATGGGGGCGAGGCTCACCGACGGCTCGCCGCGCCTGATGGCGTGGCGCCAGCGTATGAGCCTTCGGGCCGCCGTGCGGTCCGTTGTCGGCCCCATGCTTGCCTACCTGCGGGGGCAGGGGCGCCCGATCCCCGCGCCGTTTGCGGATATCCAGGCGCCGTAGGGCCGGGGCCCAAGCAGAGCCGACTGCGGTGCCTGACCAGGCCGCGATCGGGCCATCATCCCTGGCGGCTGCTCAGCGGGCAGCTGCTGATGCCGAACAGCGTATACGCGGGGCACCAGCCAAGCGCCGCCGTCACCAGCGGGACGACACCAATCCAGCCGAGCCAGTTATAGCCGGTTGCCGGAATGCCGGTGAGCGCGAACAGGATGAGTGCAAGCCCGGCGACGATGCGAACGATCCGGTCGATGCCGCCGACATTGGTGCTGAACATGGAATGTCTCCCTCATTGGAACAGGACCGCCGGAGGTCCCGGCGTCTTGGGGAGCATCTGACGCCTGTTCGCGGTCAATGTCGGTGACCTTGTCACACGGAGCGGGCAATCTGCGTCAGGCGCTCCGGTTCGAGGAGCCGGATGATGCCGCGGCCGAGCGTCACCAGGCCTTGCTGCTCGAACACCTTGAGCGCCCGGCTGACCACCTCGCGGGCCGATCCCAGCTCGACGGCCAGATCGTGATGCGTGGTCGCCAGTTCGCCGCCGACCGACCGCTCCACCAGAACTGCCGCGAGCCGCTGGTCGAGCCGCCGGAAGACCAGTTCCTCGAAGGTCATGATCAGGTCGGTCACCCGCGTGGCATAGGCGTCGAGCACGGCGCTACGGAATGGTGTGGAACTGCCGAGCAATGAGCTGAACAGGCTTTCCGGGATGGCAAGGCAGCTGACAGCCGTCTCGCAGATCGCTTCGGCCGAATAGGGCTCGTGCTTCAGCAGACAGGATGTGGTGAGCACGCAGCTCTCTCCGGCAGATACCCGGTAGAGCACGATCTCCCGGCCGGATTCGGCAACAATCTGCACCCGGATCTCGCCCTTGAGCACAATCAGATAGGCCTCGCAGGGGGAGCCGGGTCCGAAAGGCCTTGCCTCGCGCGGAAGCGACAGGATGCGCGCGCGCTGGCCGAGCAGGCCGCGCGTCTCATCGTCGAGGCGGCCGAATGTCGCGATGGTCGCGATCGCGGCCCCGACCGACTCGGCTGGGCTTGGCGCTTGACTGCGGGATGTGGGCTGCATGGGTCATGCTGTCCTGATGGCCGCCCGGTTGCAAGGCCGCGGCAGGCTGAGGCGCAAGAGCGCGAGGACGCGATCTGCTGCGGGCTTCAGGCCTCTTGCCGGTCGCCCTCGGTCTTCTCTCCGCTCCGCCCCCTGAACCCCATGGCGAGCACATAGAGCTCCTTGGAATCGGCGCGGCTCGCCTGCGGCTTGATGTGCTTCACGGTGAGAAAGTCGCGCTTCAGGTCGGAGAGCAGGTCGCCCTCCGTACCGCCCTGCAGCACCTTGCAGAGGAAATGCCCACCGGGCGCCAGCACCTCGCGGGCGAACTGGATGGCGAGTTCCGCCAGATAGATGATCTTGATCTGGTCGGTCTTGCGGTGGCCGGTCGCATTGGCCGCCATGTCGGACAGCACGATGTCTGCCTCGCCCCCCAGCATGGCCTTCAGCTTGTCGGGCGCGTCATCGGTCGTGAAGTCGCCCTTCATGAACTCGACGCCAGGCACCGGATCGACGTCCAGGAGATCGATGCCGACAATCTTGCCGTTGCCCTGTTCCAGTCCGATCCGTTTGGCCGCCACCTGCAGCCAGCCGCCGGGGGCCGCCCCCAGATCGACGATACGCTGGCCATGCTTCAGCAGGCGCACCTTGTCGTCGATCTCGATCAGCTTGAAGGCGGCACGCGAGCGCCAGCCCTCGCGCTTGGCGCGCGCGACATAGGGATCGTTCAACTGCCGCTCCAGCCAGCGCTGCTGGCTCGTCGTGCGCTTCTTGGCGGTCTTGAGCCGCACGGTGAGTTCGCGGCCGGCCCCGCCACCGGATTTGACGCTCATCGACGGTCTCCCTCATGCGGCCGGTAATAGGGGCGGCGCCACACGCCATCGGCGCGCATCAGGCCGACCAGAATGCCCTCGCGCAGGCCCCGGTCGGCGACCCGCAGGCGCTGGCACGGGAAGTGGCGGCGCATGCCCTCCAGAATGGCGCAGCCGGCCAGCACCAGATCGGCGCGTTCGGCACCGATGCAGGGATGCGCGATGCGCTCCTCATAGCTCATCGCCAGCAATTGCCCGAGGATCAGATCGACCTCGCCGGCCTTCAGCCAGGCACCGTCCACCCTGCGGCGATCATATTTCGGCAGGCCGAGATGGACGCCGGCAAGCGTGGTCACCGTGCCGGACGTGCCCAACATGTGCAGATGGTCCAGCTGGGCGAGGATCGCGGCACGATGCGGGAAGGCGTCGATCATGCCGGCGACCTCATCGACCATCCGGCCGAAGCTTTCCGCCGTGACGCGCTGGCCGCCATGACGCTCGGCCAGTGTCACGACGCCGACCGGCAGCGAGATCCAGCCCTTGATATCGGCGGTCGGCGGGCCGCCGGCCTTGCCTGAGCCGCGCGGCAACAGCCAGACGAGTTCGGACGAACCGCCGCCAATGTCGAACAGCAGCACGCCCCGCGCATTGGGATCGGCGAGAGGCACACAGCCTTGTGCGGCCAGCTGCGCCTCGGTGCCGCGGTCGACGATTTCCAGCGCCAGCCCGGTCTCAACCTTCACCCGCTCGATGAACTCGGCGCCGTTCTCGGCGGCGCGGCAGGCTTCGGTGGCAATCAGGCGGGCGCGCGCCACCTGGCGATCGCGCAGCTTGGAGCGGCAGACCTTCAGGGCCTCGACCGCCCGGTCCATTGCGGCTTCGCTCAGACGACCGGTCTGCGCCAGCCCTTCGCCCAGACGGACGATGCGCGAGAAGGCGTCGACGACGCGAAAGCTCGCGCCCTCCGGCTTGGCAACCAGCAGGCGGCAATTGTTGGTCCCGAGGTCGAGCGCGGCATAGAGCCGGCGCGGCCGGAAGGACGGCGGACGGGAATCGGCGCTGCTCGGAGCCACAGGCTCCGATCGCACGCCCATTTCTCCCGGCGAACCGCCATTGTGCGGTTCGTGGGCCATGGTGACCTTTCCAGCGGAAGCCCGGAACGTCAGGAACGCTCGACGGAATTCCAGCTTGATGCTGTTCAGTTGGGCTTGAGTGTACCAGCGACAGCCCCTGTCGCAAGCATCTCATTTCGACCGAATGCTGGGGCGATGCCCAATCTTGCCCGCACAAGGCCGATTTTCCTCTCGCGAGGGGTCTTGAACGGCGCCCGCTAATCGACTATCACCGCGCCTCGCACAGCGACGGATTGCCCTCGGGCGATCCTGCTGGGGGATAGTTCAACGGTAGAACTACCGACTCTGACTCGGTCAATCTTGGTTCGAATCCAGGTCCCCCAGCCAAATCTCACTTTTAGCCGATTTGGCGTTCTCGCCTGCCTCGACGCCAAAGCCGTCACAACCCTATTCTGGCGCGCAGGTCTTGATGGAATCTAGAATTCGTTCCGACCTTCACTGCAGGGCAGGCAGCCTGAGCGTGCGCCGAAGGTCAAAGCCCTTCTGATCACGCACATTAGCGATCATCCAGCGCCCATCGACCACCCGGAAGTCGAACTTCACCTGGCGCGACTGGCTAAAAGACAGGAACCGCGCCTCGACCTCCGCCCGGTCAGCGGTGGCGGAAAGCCCGGCCACTGTCACGTTCTTCACATCGACGTCCTGAGCATCCAGGATGAAATCGGCACCGAGTTCGGCTCGCCGTAACCGGTTGGCGATGGCCGGAGTATATGGCGGAGCCGGCGGTTTGTCGGCTGTATAAGCGGCCATGATTTCGCGAACCAACGCGACCGGATCACCTTGGATCGCCGCGGACTGTGCCCATGCTGCCCCCGGCGCAACAGGTATGGTTCCGATTGCTGCGATCAGTGTCCGGCGATCCATTGCCTGTTCTCCCATTGCTCTTAGGCCGCATGTGCCTCGTAGCGCCTATCGACAATATACTTCTTTGATTGCGGCGCTTCATATTCATGCGACAGAGCCGGGTCGTAGCGCTCGAGGCCAGGGGCTGGCCCCCGCGCGGCGGTGCACCAGCGATCGCCCACTGGTGGTTGTGTTCTGGTTGCCACACTCGCCGATCATTTCACCGCCGCTCGAGCTCTTAAGTGACCCATCAGCTTGTTCTCCCAGAGGAAGGGAGTCATCAAGTACTAGGTGTCCTATGGGAAGGATTCTGTGATGAACAAGCTTCTGCTGTCCACTTGCGCTCTCGTGATGGGCGCAACTGTGTCGCACGCAGCCGACTTGGGTGTTCCTCGCACTCCCATCGCTGCCGCCGTTGTTGCTCCTGCGTTCAACTGGAGTGGGCTCTACCTCGGCGCAGATGTCGGGTTCATCGCCACCAGATACCGGCTCATCGATGTCGCGGTTCCGTTTACTGCTGCTCACCCCAACCCCAGCGGAGCCAAGATCGGCCTTCATCTTGGGTATCGCCATCAGTTCGCGAACAATATCGTAGTTGGCCTGGAAGGCGACCTGTCTTGGCTTGGCGCGTCGAGGACGGGCTTCTTCACCGGCTTCCCGGTTGCCATTCGCGGACATGCGCGGATGGATGGTTCGGTGCGAGGCTCGCTCGGCATCGCTGCCGACCGTGTGTTGCTCTATGCGACCGGCGGCTTGGCGTTCCTGAATGTGGGGGGGTGTACGGTCCCCAATGTTGGCGCCCCCTGCATTGCTGGTACGAGTTTTTCGGGTACGCGCATCGGCTGGACGGCCGGCGCCGGCCTCGCTTACGCAATCAACAACAATTGGTCCGTTCGCGCCGAATATCTCTATGCCAATTACGGCACAAAGACTTTCACGCCGCCGGCCTACACGGCAAGTGTGAGCAACGAGACCCACACCGTTCGCCTGGGCGTCAGCTACATGTTCACGACTGGGCCGTCGGCGGTTGTCGCTCGGTACTGAGCCAGACGGCAGAATGTCCTAGCTTCTTGCACGATCGGGCCGCCTTCGGGCGGCCCTTCTTTTTGGTCCTCACCCGGCCAAAGTCAGCGCAGCCGCAAGACAAGCAGTGGTGGCGGGGCATCTCGCATCCAAAACCATATTCCAGGAGCGTCGCGCCGCCGCGCTCGTCGACTGGCGCCCGGTCGGCGGCACCTGATCGCCGCATGGGCAGATCAAACCGAGACTGTTTTGGTTTGTCAGCCAGCACAGCCACTCCTTCCTTCGCCATCCGGCTCAACCGACACCCGCTTCTTGCCCGCGTGCCGCCTCTCTTGAGCCGGGATCACGCTCGGGCCATCATTCCCTGCTAGGGTCACGTTTCAGTCGGGGCCGGCCATGGGTCGGCCGACAGACAGGATCATGCCATGCACATCCGTTACGGCTACACGATCGATGTCGTGTTCGACCGGTCGGCCGACCTCGTAACCCGTCTGGATATTCACATGTCCCGGCGCAGCGATATCACCGAACCGGACGACATGCTGGTCACGGCGCTGGCCGATGGGGCCGTCGTTGCGAGCGGCGATATTGAACAGGATCGCTTCGGCAATCTGTGCCGCCGTCTGGCCGTGCCGGCAGGCGGCGTGCGCCTGGCCGCCGAGGGCATCGTCTACGATTCGGGCTTCACCGATCCGCCGCCGCCGGACGGGCGCATCCTGCCGCCGGAGCAACTCTCTCCTGATGTCCGGGCCTTTCTTGACGACAGCCCACTCTGTGCCACGCCGCGCTTCGCGCCGGTGGCCAAGGTCCTTCTGGCGGAGCGGCCGGCGGGGCCGACGACCATCCAGGCGATCATCGATCACGTCCACGACCATCTCCGGTTCGATCCGGGCCGCGGCAGGCCCGGGCGGACAGCGGAGGAGGCCTATGACGACCAGGCCGGCGGCTCGGAGGATTTCGCGCAGGTGGCAGTTGCCCTGTGCCGCGCGGCGGGCATTCCGGCGCGCTATTGCACCGGCTATCACGCCGATATCGGCCCGGCGCAGGAACTGCAGCCAGGCTTCAATGCCTGGTTCGATGCCCATCTGGATGGCCGCTGGTGGGCCTTTGACGCGCGGACCAACGCACCGCGCATTGGCCGCATCCTGGTGGCGCGCGGCCGGGATTCCAGCGATGTATCGATCCTGTCGTCGGCCGGGACGTACCATCTGGCCGGGTTCGAGATCTCGGCCGATGAGGTGACAGGCGCGCGCTTCCCGGTGACATCGCGCGAGCGCCGCGCCCGGTGGACCGGGCACGAGACAGCCACCGCTGCCAAGCTCGCGCCGTCACGCTGACGCGAGGCGGGCAGGGGGCGAAATCGCCCACCTGTTGCAAGGCCCTGCGCCCGCCACGCATGTCTGACACGCAAAGCTGGTTCCGCCGCCGTCTGCAACTTGCCTGCCCCGGCAACTTGCCTATACCGGATAGGGATGCCGCTCAGCGATTTCGCCCTGCTGGTCTTCATTTGCCTGATCTGGGCGCTCAACTTCATTATCACCAAGCTGGCGCTGACCGAGCTCAACGCTCCGCCGCTCCTCTTCTCGACGCTGCGCTTCATCTTGGTCCTGCTGGCGACCTTGCCCTGGCTGCTGCCCATGCCGCGGCCGCGCTGGCGCATCCTGACCATCGGTCTCCTGATGGGAGGCGGCGGCTTCGGGCTGGTCAGCGTCGGCATGCAGACAGCCAGCCCGTCGAGTGCCGCCGTCGTCACCCAGCTCGGTGTGCCGCTCACCGCATTGCTCTCGGTGATCATGCTGGGCGAGCGGATCGGCTGGCGGCGCGGCCTTGGCATCGCGCTGACCTTCTGCGGCGCCATCGCGGTCATGTGGGACCCGCGCGGCTTCTCCATCTCCTTCGGCCTCATCTTCGTCGCCCTCAGCGCGCTCGCCTCTGCCTTCGGGCTCGTGCTGATGAAGCAGATGCGTGGCGTCGCGCCCCTGCAGTTCCAGGCCTGGGTGGGATTGGCCTCCGCTGTGCCCCTCGGTCTTCTGTCGCTGGCAATCGAGACGCAGCCCGTCGAGCGGGCCCTCCAGGGCGGCTGGTGGTTCCTGGGGGCGGTCGCCTTCACCGCGCTCGCCGTGTCGCTGCTCGGCCACACCATCTTTTTCCGGCTGGTCCAGCGTCACGAGGCAAACCTCATCTCGACGCTCACCCTGATGTGCCCGCTGATGGCGATCGGCATGGGCGTTGTCCTGCTGGGCGACCCGTTCGACATTCGGATGGCGATCGGCACGCTGGTGGTGCTCGGAGGCGTTCTGATGATCGTCCTGTCGCCGCGCTCCGCCCAGCCCGGGTAAGGCCAGCCGTCAGAGCGATCCGGCCTGTGCGATCTGCGCGCGGCCCGTGGCGACCGCCATGCTGGCCGTATCGTAGAAGCAGACAACGCGGCTGATCAGCGGCCCCTTGAAGGTGATGAGGTCGCAGCGCTCGCTGTCGACGATCAGTCCGGTGCGGCGGATCTCCAGCTTGCTGTGCCAATGGATGGCGGCATGGTCGCCATCGACCAGAATGCGCTCCAGCATGAACTCACGCGTCACGAAGTCCTGGTGGAACTGCTTGAAAATGTCCTTCAACCCCACCAGTCCGGAGCGCGTGCCGGCATGGGGATTGAGCACGGGATTGCCGAGGATGGTGAAGTCGCAATGCTCGTCGAACATGGTGAGCAGCATCGAGATGTCGCCGCGGGACCACGCCGAATAGGCGATCTTCAGGCGTTCGTGCCGGGTCAGGTCTTCTGCAACAAGGCGAAGGGTCATTCTGGGCTGCTGCCGTGGGAAGTGATCTCGGCCCCATCATCGGGCATCCGCACCAGGCCCGGACCACGAGAATCCGGATGCAGGGCATTTGTCCGAACGAAATAAGCCTAGTCCATGGCATAGGCCATGGACGGAACCAACCCAAACGATACGAGCCGCCCCGCGATCCGGATCACGGGTTTGTGAAGAACATGGGGAACGCAGTGTGCCGTCCGGGGCGACGTTTCCGTTCAGCCCCTGAGATGGCAGGAAACCCAGTGACCGCCGCCGGTTTCGCGCAATTCCGGCCGCTCGGTGGAGCACAAGGGCAATTGGCGGATCGGGCAGCGGGTGTGAAAATGGCAGCCGGTCGGCGGGTTGATCGGGTTCGGCACGTCACCCTGCAGCATGATCCGCTGGCGCTTCACCTTCGGATCGGGGATCGGCACAGCCGACAGCAGCGCCTCGGTATAGGGATGCAGGGGGTTGGTATAGAGCTCGCGCGACGGCGCGATCTCCACCACGCGGCCGAGATACATGACGGCGACGCGGGTCGAAATGTGCTCCACCACCGACAGGTCGTGGGCGATGAACATGTAGGTGAGGCTGAATTTCTCCTGGAGGTCCTCCAGGAGATTGATCACCTGGGCCTGGATCGACACATCGAGCGCCGAGACCGGCTCGTCGCAGACGATCAGCTTCGGGTCCACGGCAAGCGCCCGGGCAATGCCGATGCGCTGGCGCTGGCCGCCGGAGAATTCGTGCGGATAGCGGCGCATGTGATCAGCCTGCAGACCGACCGTCTCCAGAAGCTCCACGACACGGTCGCGCTGCTCCTCGGGCGTCTTGCCGATGCCATGAATGACCAGCGCTTCGGCGATGATCGCGCCGACCGTCATGCGCGGATTGAGCGAGGCGTAGGGGTCCTGGAAGATGATCTGCATGTCGCGGCGCAGCGCGCGGAGCGCTGTCTTGTCCATCGACATGACATCCTTGCCCTCGAACCAGATCTCGCCGGCGGTGGGCTCGATCAGGCGCAGGATGCAGCGCCCGGTGGTCGACTTGCCGCAGCCGGACTCTCCCACCACGCCCAGCGTCTCGCCGGCGCCGATGTCGAGGCTGACATGGTCAACGGCATGCACGCGTCCGACCTCGCGGGACAAAATGCCGCCGGTCAGCGAGAAGTTCTTGACCAGGTCTTTGACGCGCAGAAGGGGTTCGGTCATCGGATCAGCAACTCCAGACGCGTCCTCACAGGACGCACGCGACCTTGTGGCCCGGCTCGATCTCGCGAAGCGGCGGCTGGGACTGGCGGCAGATATCCATGGCGTGGGCGCAACGCGCGGCGAAGCGGCAGCCTGGCGGCGGGTTGAGCAGGCGCGGCACCGACCCGGCGATGGTCTCGAGCCGGGTGTGGTGCGTGGCGGCAAGGTCAAGCCGCGGGATCGAGCGGATCAGGCCCTGCGTATAGGGATGGCGCGGATTGCCGAAGAGCTGCTCGACACCGGCTTCCTCCACCACCTTGCCGGCATACATGACGACCACGCGCTGGGCCGTCTCGGCCACCACGCCCATGGCGTGGGTGATCAGCATGATCGACATCCCGAACTTGTCCTTCATCTCCTGAAGGAGCTCGAGGATCTGCGCCTGGATCGTGACGTCGAGGGCGGTCGTCGGTTCGTCGGCGATCAAGAGTTTCGGGCTGCAGGACAGCGCCATGGCGATCATCACGCGCTGGCGCATGCCGCCCGAGAACTGGTGCGGATAGTCGTGGACCCGCCGCTCCGGATTGGGGATGTGGACCAGCCGCAGCATCTCGATGGTCCGCTCAAGCGCCTCACGCTTGTTCAGGCCCTCGTGGAGCTGCAGCACCTCGCCGATCTGGTCGCCGACCGTGTAGACCGGGTTCAGTGACGTCATCGGCTCCTGGAAGACGATCGCAATCTCCTTCGACCGGATCTTGTTCATCTCCTTGGCGCTGAGCGGCACGAGATCGCGGCCCTGCCAGAGGATCTGGCCATCCACGATCTTGCCCGGCGGCATGGCGATGAGCTTCAAGACCGACATGGCGGTGACCGTCTTGCCGCAGCCGGATTCACCGACCACGCAGACTGTCTCGCCCTTGTTGATGCGGATGTCGACGCCGTCAACCGACTGCACCATGCCGTCGTCGGTGGCGAAATGGGTCTTCAGGCCGCGGATGTCGAGCAGGGGCTCGGCCGTGGCGGTGGAAGCCGAAATGTCGACCATCACATGACCTTTCGGGGATCGAGCGCGTCGCGCAATCCGTCGCCGATGAAGTTGATCGAGAGCACCGTCAGGAAGATCGCGGCACCCGGAAACAGCGCCCAGTGCGGCGACTGGTCGAGATAGTCCTTGGCGTCGAACAGCAGCCGCCCCCAGGTCGGAATGTCGGGCGGGAAGCCGAGGCCGAGGAAGGAGAGTGTGGATTCGGCGATGATGGCCGCGGCCACATCGATGGTGCCGGCGACGATCACCGGACCCAGCGAGTTCGGCAGGATATGCCGGACCACCTGGCGCGGTGTGGAAGCGCCGAGCGCACGGGCCGCCTCGACGAACTCCTTCTCGCGCAGCGACAGGAACTGCGCGCGCACCAGACGCGCCACCGGCATCCATCTGAGCCCGCCGATGACGATGACGATGAGAATGAACACGCCGCCTTCCGGCCCGAACACGCTCTTCAACCCGTCTCGGAACAGATAGATGATCAGCAGCAGAAGCGGCAGCTGCGGCAGTGACAGGAACAGGTCGGTCACCCACATCAGGAAGGCGTCAACGCTCCCACGGGACATGCCGGCGACCGCGCCTATGATCACGCCCACCACGATGGCCACCACCATGGCCGCAAGGCCGACGGCGAGCGAGATCCGCCCGCCATAGATCATGCGGGCCAGCAGATCCTGTCCGAGGTCATCTGTACCGAAGGGATGATCCCACGAAGGGCGGGCAAGCCGCGCCGTGAAGTCGATCTCGTCGATCGGCACCCGCCACAGGAAGGGACCGAGCAGCACGGCCAGGATGATGCTGCCCAGGATCGCCAAGCTGAACAGCGCAAGGCGATGGCGCCGGAAACGACGCCAGGCGTCGCCGATGAGCGAGATCTGCTTCTGTGAGCCCTGGTTGGCCTGTCCGGGCCCGGCGGATGCCGGGGTGGCCGGAGGGGCCACGGCGGCGTCAGCGGAAGGCGATGCGGGGGTCGAGCCAGCCATAAAGGATATCTGCAATCAGGTTGAAGAGGACAACGAGACAGGCGAACACAAAGGTCACAGCCATGATGACCGGCGTGTCGTTGGCGAGGATGGAGGAGATCAGGAGCGAGCCGATGCCGGGCACGCGGAAGATCTGTTCGGTGACGATGGCGCCGCCGAACACCGAGGGCATCTGCAGCGCGACCAGCGTCACCACGGGGATGAGGGCGTTCCTCACCACGTGCTTGACGATGACGACGCGTTCGTCGAGGCCCTTGGCACGCGCCGTGGTGACGTAATCCAGCCGGATCACATCGAGCACAGCGGAGCGCACATAGCGGGTGTAGGACGCCGCCTGGAACACGCCGAGCACTGCCACCGGCAACACGGCTTGCCGCACATGCTCCCAGTAGAACCGCCAGCCTGTAGCCGCGATGTCCGACCGGTAGACGAAGGGCAACCAGTCGAGCCAGATCGAGAAGACCAGGATCATCAGGAGGCCGGTGAAGAAGGTCGGCAGCGAGAAGCCGACGAAAGCCAGCGTGTTGGCGATCTGGTCGAAGATCGAATAGGGCCGGGTGGCGGCATAGACGCCGACCGGAATGGCGATCAACAGCGCCAGGATCTGCGAGGAGCCGATCACGATGAGGGTTGCCGGCAGGCGCTGAAGGATCAGGCTGTCGACATTGACGCGGCTGACGAAGGAAAAGCCCCAATCGCCCTGCGCCATGGCGCTGAGCCACCGGAAATAGCGCACGAAGACCGGATCATCGATGCCGAATTTCAGGCGCAGTGCCGCCCGAACCTCGGGCGGAATGTTGGGATTGGAGGCCAGTTCCTCGAACGGGTCGCCTGGCGCCAGCGCCAGCACCGTGAAGAGCACGACGCTGATGCCGAGCAGGCTCGGGATGGCGATGAAGAGGCGCCGAAGCAGGTAATTGCCCATCAGATGAAGCCTTACCTGCTTCGGTCAGCAGCTGCGAATGACACGTGGATCACTCGCGATACCAGGAATGCAGCATCCACAGCGAGTTGTCCCAGCCACTGATGTGGGTGGTCATCTTGTTGCTCGCCGCGAAGACACGGGGACGGGTCACGACGGGAATGACGATGTGGTTGGTGATCGCAATGTCGTTGATCTTGATGAGCTCGGCAGCCCGCTTGATGGGATCGAGTTCGCTGGACGACGCGCGGATCGCCTTGTCGGCCTCCTCGCTGCGGAACCGCGAGATGTTGCGGCCCTGCCACTTGTTGTCCTTGTTGGAGATCTCCCACGAGGCAAACTGCTGCAGGAACCGCTCGGGATCCGGCTGCAGCATGGTCACCGTGTACATCTGCATGTCGCAGTAGAACTTGGTGTAGGTGTCGGGATTGGCAACGTCCGAGGAGAAGAACACCGACGCCGTCACCGACTTCAGTTCCAGGTCGATGCCGGCCCGCTGGCAGGCCTGCTTGATGATCGCCTGGGTCTTCTGGCGCGGCGCATTGATCGAGGTCTGGTAGACCATCTTCAGCTTCTTGCCGTCCTTGGCACGAATGCCGTCAGATCCGCGCTTCCAGCCGGCGGCCTCCAGTGTCTGGTTGGCCTTCTCGATGCTGAATTCGTAGCTCGTGCTCTTGGAGGCATAACGCGCCGGAGCGGCAACGAAATTCGGTGTCGCAATGCCCGTGCGGCCGTAGATGAACTTCTGGACGGAATCCTTGTCGACCAGATAGCTCAAGGCCTTGCGTACGGCCGGGTCGCTGAGCAGCGGATGCTGGGTCTTGGTCGACGAGCGCTCGCCGTCCACTTCCGTCCAGGGGTCAGTCGTGTTGAGCGTGATGAACTCGATGTCACCGCCCTGCACGATCATCGTCTTGCCGCGACCGCCAGCTTCCATGCGGACCAGGATCTCGTCCTCGACCTGCATGTTCCAGGCATAGTCATACTCGCCGGTCTGAATGACCGCACGGGCGGCCGAGACCGCATCGCCGCCGCCTTTCAGTTCGACCGTGTCGAAATGCGGCCGGTTGGGGATGTGATAATCGGGGTTGCGCTCGCCGGTCAGCACGTCGCCGGGCTTGAAGTCGACGAAGCGGAACGGGCCAGTGCCGACCGGCTTGAGGTTCGTCGGTGCATCGCGCGACTTGGCGCCGATATAGTCGGCGAACAGGTGCTTCGGGATGATCATGCCGACCGCGCCCACGAAGGCGTCGGCCCAGAACGGCGTCGGCTTCTGGAAGGCGACCTTGACCGTGTAGGTGTCGATCTTGGTGACGATGACGTCCTTGTAGGAGCCGATCGTGGTCGCCGCGGTGGCGGGGTCCTTGACATATTCCCAGTTGAACACGACGTCGTCGGCGGTGAACGGCTTGCCGTCGTGCCACTTGACGCCCTGCTTGAGCTTCCAGGTGACCGAGAGACCGTCGGCAGCAAGACCGCCGTTTTCGCGCGAGGGGATTTCGGCGGCGAGGAAGGGTACGAGATTGCCCTCCTGGTCCCAGCCGGCCAGCGGCTCGTAGAACACGCGCGAGCCTTCCTGATCCTTGGTGCCGACCGCGAAGTGCGGGTTGATCAGCGTCACGGCCTGCCAGAACAACAGCTTCAGTGCGCCGCCGCCGCCGGCCTTGGTCGGCTTGTAGGCATATTGCGTCTGGGCATGGGCAACGCCGGCAAAGCTCAGCAACTGGGTCGCCAGCGGCGCCGCCAGTCCAACCGCAGCCAGGCGCTGGATGAAGGCGCGTCGGGATACGGTGCCGTCCTTCACTTCATTGATCAGGCCGCGCAGCTCTTGCTCGTTCATGGAACTCTCCTCGTGGACGCGACGGTTCGAAAGCAACATGCGTGCCGAACCGTCCTGACGCAGGGCGCATATGAGCCCGATGGGAGTCAGGCTATCGAAGCGTCATGCGCGCGTTATCCGGTAGTGTACGTATTTGCTGACGAATTAGGCACGCCCGCTTCCGCTAGCGTCACAGACGCTTCGCTGTTGCGAAGGAAAACGCGCTTCCCTAGCGGAATTTTAATGTCGTTTTGCTGCAGAGCAGCAAGTAATTCCGCCTAGGAGCGCTCTGATGGTTCTGCCATACTAGTCTACCGACCTGTGAAAACACGGGCGTGCCACGACACTCTGGGAGGATGTCACTATGGATCGACGCAAAGTACTGATGGGCCTTGGCGCCACATCCGCTGCCGCCATCATTGCAAGCCCCGCCGTTCTCCGCGCCCAGGCACCGATCACACTCAATGGTGCCGTGCAGTTCAATGATGATCACGCCTTCACCAAGGCGCTCGTGCGGTTCGAGGAGCGGGTCAAGGCTCTGTACGGCAAGCCGATCAACTTCACCCTGCACAAGAATTCTTCGCTTGGTCTCGAAAAGCAATATTTCGAGTACATGGCTCAGGGCAAGGCGGTCGACTACGGCATCGTCTCGCCGGCGCACATGTCGACCTTCGCACGTGCAGCACCGTTCATCGATGCGCCCTTCGTGTTCCGCGACATCACCCACATGAACAATGTGGTGAAGGCGGGCATGCTGAAGCCCATCGAGGACGAGGTCGAAAAGCGTGCAGAGGTCCGGCTGATCGGCCATGCCGGCGGCGGTACGCGCAACATCTTCGCCAACAAGTCGGCCAAGAACATCGCCGAACTGCGCGGCCTCAAGGTTCGCGTGCAGGGCGCCCCGATCTGGTCGCGCACCTTCGCCGCGGTCGGCATGTCGCCGACCGTCATCGCCTATAACGAAGTGTACAACGCCATCCAGAACGGCGTCATCCAGGCGGGCGAGAACGAAGCCGCCGGCGTCGAGGCGATGAAGTTCTACGAGGTGGCGCCCAACCTCCTGATGACGCAGCACGCGGTCTCGATCCGGCCGATCTGCTTCTCGATGAAGACCATGGCCACCCTGCCGAAGGATCTGCAGGACGCCGTGATCGCGGCTGGCAAGGAGGCCGGTGAATATGGCCGCCAGGTCGAATCGAGCGAGGACGGCGCCAAGCTGGAAACGCTGGAAAAGGCGGGCCGCCTGAAGCGCATCACCTTCGAGGAGCGCGACCAGATGAAGAAACTCACCGATCCGGTCATGGCAGCCTATGCCAAGGAGATCGGCGCCGAGGGCATCTTCGGCCAGGTCAACGGCGTCTGAACGAGATCGCTCTCCATCCGCGCTTCCGCCCCAGGGCGGGGCGCGGATGGATCCGTCTTGCCGTCATCATGTCCTCTCCTGCCTGAAAGCCGTTCATGAGCATGTCCGAAACCCCGTCGCCGGGGCTGTGGCGCCGGTTCACGGCCGCCTATGCGGCTCTGCTGTCGCATCTGCTGGTGGTCGCCGTCGCGATCCTGATCATTCCCGTCACGCTGCAGATCGTTTCGCGTCATACCGAGCTCATCCCGTCCTACATCTGGACCGAGGAGATGGCGCGCTTCCTGTTCATCTGGACAATCATCATCGGCGCCATGATCGGGGTGAGGGAATCCACCCATTTCGAGGTCGATCTCCTGCCAAGGCTCGGCGCAAGGGGAGAGGCCCTGGCCCGGCTTTGCGGCCGCATCGGCATTCTGGCGCTCTCTCTGGTCTTCGTCTGGGCCGGCATCCAGTTCACCCGCTTCGGCTGGTACCGCATCTCTGAACTGGCCGAGCTGCCGCTCTGGACGATCCACATCGCCTGGCCGCTCATGGGGCTCACCTGGCTCGTCTTCCTCGGCGAACTCTTCGTCGACGACCTGAAAATCATCCTCGGCAAGGACGTGCAGTCATGACCGGTTCGGTTCTCTCCGCCGGTCAGGCGGCCTTCATCCTGTTCGGCTCGTTCTTTGGGCTGATGGTCTTTCGCGTTCCCGTCGCCTTCGCGCTCGGCCTCGCCTGTCTCCCCATCCTCGCCATTGAGCCCCGGCTCGATTCGATGACGCTGATGTCGGAGAGCTTCAACGCCTTCAACTCCTTCATTCTGCTGGCTGTTCCGTTCTTCCTGCTGACTGCCAACCTGATGAATATCGGTGGCATCACCGACAGGTTGATGAAGCTGTCGCGCACCATGGTCGGCCACTGGCCGGGCGGCCTCGCGCAGATCAACGTCGTGCTGTCGATCTTCTTCGCCGGCATTTCCGGCTCGTCCACGGCAGACGCTGCCAGCCAGTCGAAGATCTTCATCGAGGCGCAGCGCAAGGAGGGCTACGACGACTCGTTCTCCGTCGCCATCACGGCCGTCTCGGCCGTGCTTGCGGTGATCATCCCGCCGTCCATCCTGATGATCGTCTGGGGCGGCATCCTCACAACCTCGATCGGCGCGCTGTTTCTCGCCGGTATCGTCCCCGGCCTGCTGATCGGCGTCGCCCAGATGGCGACCGTCCACGCCTATGCGGTTCACCGGGGCTACCCGACCTATCCGCGGGCATCGTGGCGCGAGTTCATCTGCTCCTGCGCCCATTCCTTCCTGGCCCTGATGACGCCGGGCATCATCATCGGCGGCAAGATCTTCGGCTGGTTCACCGCCACCGAATCCGCGGCCATTGCCGTGCTCTATGCGGGCTTCCTGTCGCTCATCGTCTATCGCGAGATGGACATGAAGGGCCTCTATTCGGCCCTGCTCGACACCGGCAAGCTCGCCGGCATCACGCTGCTCTGCGTTGGCACCGCCAGCTGCTTTGGCTGGCTGCTCGCCTATTACAAGATCCCGGAAGCGATCCTCACCGGCGTGTCGGCCTGGGGCATGGGCTTCATGGCGACCGGTTTCTTCATCGCCTTCGTGTTCCTGGTGGTGGGCTGCTTCCTCGACGCCATTCCGGCCATCATCATCTGCGGGCCGATCCTTCAGCCGCTCGCCAAGGCGGTCGAGATGGACCCGGTCCATTTCGCCATGGTCGGCATTGTCAGCCTTGCCTTCGGCCTGGTGACGCCGCCCTATGGCCTCTGCCTGATGATCGCCTGCACGGTCGCCGGCATGCGAATACGCGATGCCATCAAGGACACGATGATCATGCTCATCCCCATGCTGCTGGTGCTCGCACTGGTCATCATGTGGCCGGCGGTCTCACTGTTCCTGCCGAGCCTCGTCTCACCGGATTTCCTCAAGTGAGGCTGGCCGGATCCTAATCGATCTCACCTGCATTGAAGGGCATGAATATGGAATTTTCAGGCAAAGTAGCGATGGTGACCGGCGGCGCATCGGGCATCGGCGAGGCGGCGACGCGCGCCTTCGCCAAGGCGGGCGCCAAGGTCGTCTTCACCTATATTTCCAGTGCCAAGGAGGCCAAGGCGCTGGAGGCCGAGATCAAGGCGGCTGGTGGCGATGCCCTCGCCATCAAGGCCGACCTGACCAAGAAGAGCGATGCGGACGCGGCCTTCGACGCGGCGGTGAAGGCCTTCGGCACGGTCGACATCGTCTTCACCAATGCCGGCGGCATCCTGCAGCGCGTCAAGAACATCGACGCGACCGAGGATCTCTGGCAGCGCGTGCTGGCGCTCAACGTCACCTCGACCTTCCTGACCTGTCAGGCGGCGATCCGCATCATGGAGCCGAAGAAGTCGGGCGTCATCGTCACCATGTCGTCGCTCGCCGCCATGAGCGGTGGCGGTCCCGGCGCCTCGCACTATGCGGCGTCGAAGGGTGCGATCGTCACCTATACCCGCGGCCTCGCCAAGGAGCTGGGCCCGAGCGGCATCCGGGTCAACGGCGTTGCGCCTGGCCTGATCGCCACCCGCTTCCACGAGCAGTTCAACACGCCGGAAGGCCGCAAGGCCGCCGTCGCCCAGACGCCGCTCGGCCGCGAAGGCACCGCCGAGGACGTCGCCAATCTCGTTCTGTTCCTCGCCTCCGAAAAGGCCTCGTTCATCACCGGCGAGACCGTGCAGATCAACGGCGGCACCGGGATGTACTGACGAGCCGCCGCTTCAGGCAGCCGGCTTGCCGAAAAAGCTCTCGACCTGATCCGCAATCCATTCCGGGCGGGTCACGGTCGGGACATGGCCGGCCCCTTCGGCGATCACCAGCCTGGCATTCGGGATCAGGGCCGCCAGCGTCTCCGACGAGGAGAGGGGGGTGATCACGTCCCGGCTGCCGTGCAGGACGAGGGTCGGAATGGCGATGGATGCCAGCCGGGATTCGATCTCGATCTCCTCGAGGCATTCGAGCAGCTGGATGGCGGCCGGACCATTCGACCGATTGACGATCTGCTTGCCCCAGGCGCGCTCGGCGTCACAATCGTCCTCCGGCGTGCAGGCATTGACGAAAGCCTCCATTGTGGCCGGGAAATTCGCCTTGCAGCCGCCGATCAACTGGTCGCGCTGCGGCGTGCGGGCGCCTGAGTAGCGCCCGGCGACGACCACCAGACCGGAAAATCGCTCGGGCCTGCGCAAGACCGCTTCCAGAACGATGGCCGCCCCCGCCGACTCGGCGGCGATGACGCAGTCCTTGATGTCGAGGCGGTCGAGGACGGTGAAAAGGTCCGCAACCAGCATCTCGAATGTGATGGCTGCGGCTTTATGCGTTGTGCCGCCGGTGCCGCGATGGTCATAGGTCACCGTCCGCCAGGACCTGCTGAGAATGTCGAAGGGAGCGTGCCAGAGTTCGCCGCTGCCGACCCATCCGCCATGGGCAACAAACGTCCGTGGCCCCCGTCCAAAGGCGGAGACGAGCAGGTTGGCATCGGCGGTCTTGATGAACATGGGAAGCCTCGTTGGCCGAAGGACATGCCTGCATGCTGGTGACCTACCCTAGGAGTAGGTCACGCCATTGCCAATCGACTTGTCGGAAGGCCGCAGTTCCAGTCACGACGTTGGATGCCAGCCGGCCTTCGCGAGGATCTGGTCGATCACCTTCTGGCTTGTCAGCCCCTCGGCACCGGAAACGATGGGATCGCGCCGATCCCGGATCGCATCGATGAAATCGGTGATCAGGCCGAGGTGCCAGTCATGGGGAAAGTCCATCGGATTGGCGCCGCCGCCGGTGGCGCCGGTCTGGGTCACCTTCTCCTCGCGCCCGTCGTGCCAGCGCACGGCGAGATTGCCGCCGGCCATCCAGGCTGTTGCGGCGCTGCCCATGATCTCGATCCGCTCTTCCCCTCCGGGATAGGCAGCCGTCGTCGCCATCACGACGCCTGGCGCGCCATTGCCGAGCCGGATCAGCGCCGAGGCATAGTCCTCCGTCTCCACCTTGTGCACGGGCGTCGTCACCGCGTCGGCCGCCACCACAGCGCTGATGCCGACCAGCGAGCGGAACAGATCCAGTGTGTGGATCGCCTGCGTCATCAGCACACCGCCGCCGTCGCGCGCCATGGTGCAGCGTCCCGGCTGGTCGTAATAGGCCTGCGGTCGCCACCACGGCACGGTCATCCAGGCCGAGGCGACGGCGCCGAGCGCGCCCTCATCCAGCAGCGCCTTCAGCCGCAGGCTGCCCGGACGGAACCGGTGTTGCAGAGCCACACCAAGCCGCCGGTCGGCCTTGCGGAAGGCGTCGACGAGCTTGGCGCCGCCCGCGACATCGATGTCGAGCGGCTTCTCCATCAGCACATGCTTGCCGGCGGCCGCCGCGCGCAGACCGAAATCGAGATGGGTGTTGGGCGGCGTCAGGATCCACACCGCGTCGATCTCGGGATCGGCAAAGATGCCGTCAATGTCGGTGGTGGTGGGGAAGGGGAAGCGGGCCGAGAAGGCCTGAAGCCGCTCCGGGCTGCGCGAGGCCGCGGCCTTCACCTCCACCCGGTCCGCGAGATCGATCAGGCTTTTCGCATGCGGCTCCACCGCATTGCCGAGCCCGATCAATCCGACTCTCAGCCGCTGTGCCATGTCGATGCCTCCCCATGTGCCGGTCTAGCGCCAGCTGTTGGGACGGAGCATGCGGGCGCGCCCGACGGGCTGCAAGCCGCGCGACAAGCATGGCCGCATGTACGGTATGACAAGGGCCGGTCACCTTGCGGTGCCGGCCCTGGTCTGTGCTGGAAATAGGAAGGCTCAGGCGCCGACGACGGCGGCGAGCGAGGCTTCCAGGATGTCCATGCCCTTCTTCGCCTGCGCTTCCGGGATGGTCAGCGGCGCAAGAATGCGCACGACATTGGCGTCCGGGCCGCAGGTCAAGAGGATCAGGCCGTTCTCCTCGGCCTTGGCCACCAGCGCCGAAGTGGTCGCCGCATCCGGCTCACGGGTCTCGCGGTCCTTGACGATCTCGAAGGCAACCATCGCGCCGAGGCCACGGACATCGCCGATGCAGTTGAACGTGTTGCGCTTGGCCATGTCCTTCAGGCGCGACAGCATCATGTCGCCGATGGTGGAGGCCCGCGTGCAGAGCTGCTCCTTCTCGATGATGTCCAGCACCGCATGGGCCGCGGCCACCGCCACCGGCGAACCGGCATAGGTGCCGCCGAGGCCGCCGACCTGCGCGGAATCCATCACCTCGGCCCGGCCCGTCACCGCCGAGAGCGGAAAGCCGCCGCCAAGGCCCTTGGCCATGGTGACCATGTCGGGAACGATGCCGGCATATTCCGACGCGAACATCTTGCCGGTGCGGGCAATGCCGGTCTGGATCTCGTCGACGATCATCAGGATGCCGTGCTTGTCGCAGAGCGCCCGCACCTCCTTCATGAACTCGAACGGGGCGATGTAGAAGCCGCCTTCGCCCTGCACCGGCTCGACGATGATGGCGGCAACCTCCGACGCATCGACGTCGGAAGCAAACAGCTGTTTCAGATTGGCCATGGCGGCCGCCGTGTCGATGCCATGATAGGTCTTCGGATAGGCGACATGGAACACGCCGCCCGGCATCGGGCCGAAGCCCTTCTTGTAGGGCGAGACCTTGCCGGTCAGTGCCATGCCCATCATCGTGCGGCCGTGGAAGGCGCCGGCAAAGGCAACGATGGCCGAACGGCCGGTATAGTGACGCGCTGCCTTAACGGCATTCTCCACCGCCTCGACGCCGGTGGTCACCAGCAGCGTCTTCTTGGCATGGTCGCCAGGCGTCAGCTTGTTGAGGCGCTCGGCAAGAGCGATGTAGCTCTCGTAGGGCGCCACGTTGAAGCTCGTATGGGTGAAGGCTTCCAGCTGCTCCTTCACCGCGGCCATCACGTCGGGATGGCGGTGGCCGGTATTGACCACCGCGATGCCCGCGGCGAAATCGATGAACTCCTTGCCGTCGGCGTCCCACAGCGTGGCGTTTTCTGCGCGCACCGCGTAGATGCCCTTGGTGGCGATGCCACGCGGCACGGCGGCCTGCTGGCGGGTCGCGAGTTCGATATTGCTGGCCATGGCGGGGCTCCTTCGCAAAAGCTGGATCGTGCTATGACCGATAGCGCTTGCTCAAAATATCGAGCAGAGAGAAAATCGCACGGCAACCATGCCGTGACGGTCCGGGTGGGCCATGGAAAGGTAGGCGAATGGATTTCGACGTCGGAGCGCGATTGAGGGAACTGCGGGCTGCGGCCAAGCTGTCGCAGCGCGAGCTGGCCTCGCGCGCCTGTGTGCCCCATGGGCTGATCGCCACTGTCGAGCAGAACAAGTCGAGCCCGTCGATCGCATCGCTGCGCAAGATCCTCGACGGGCTGGGCGTCAGCTTCGTCGACTTCTTCTCTGTCGATTCCGCCAAGGCGGGCCAGATGTTCTTCGCTGCCGAGGAACTGATCGACCTGACATCCGTTCTCACCGGATCAATGGAAACCAGCCGGGGCAGCATGCATTTCCGCCAGGTGGGGGACGCGCGCGCCCACAACCTCCAGATCCTGCACGAGCGCTACGAACCGGGCGCCGATACCGGCGAAGCCATGCTGGCGCACGCGTCCCGCGAGGGTGGTGTCGTCATATCAGGCGAACTGGAAGTGACAGTCGGGCAGGCCGTGCGGACGCTAAAGGTGGGCGAGGCCTATCTGTTCGACAGCCAGATCCCCCATCGGTTTCGCAATGTCGGTGATGAGCCATGCATCGTGGTGAGTGCCTGCACGCCACCCTATCTGTGAGGATGGGGTCAGGCGGTCAGGTGCCCCGCGGTACCCGTTGCCAAACTGTATTTTGAGCGAAATCAGTACACTGCGCATATGGAGCGACGATCGATGAGCAAGCACAATCTCGAATTCTACATCGACGGCCAATGGGTCGCCCCGGCGCGGCTGACCAAGCTCGACGTGATCGATCCCTCCACGGAAGAGGCCTTTACCGAGATCGCGCTCGGCTCAGTCGAGGACACCGACAAGGCGGTGGCGGCGGCGAAGAAGGCCTTTGCCTCGTTCTCACGCACCAGCCGCCAGGAGCGCATCGAACTGCTCGAGAGCGTCATCGAGACCTACAAGAAGCGCTCCGGCGACATGGCGGAAGCCATTTCGCGCGAAATGGGCGCGCCGATGACGCTTGCCCGCACCGCCCATGTCGGCGCAGGCCTTGGCCATCTCGCCCAGGCGCTCGCTGTGCTGCGCACCTATGAATTCGACGAGATCATCAACAAGACCATGGTGACCCGCGAGCCGGTCGGCGTCTGCGCGCTGATCACGCCGTGGAACTGGCCGATGAACCAGGTCGGATGCAAGGTCGGCCCGGCGCTCGCGGTTGGCTGCACCATGGTGCTGAAGCCCTCCGAGGTCGCTCCGGTCTCGGGCCTCGTCTTCTCCGAGATCATGCACGAGGCGGGCGTGCCTGCCGGCGTCTACAACATGGTCAATGGCGATGGCGCGACCGTCGGCAGCCGCCTGTCGAGCCATCCCGATATCGACATGGTGTCGTTCACTGGCTCGACCCGTGCTGGCATTCTCGTCGCCAAGTCGGCGGCCGAGACGGTCAAGCGCGTCGCCCAGGAACTGGGTGGCAAGTCGCCCAATATCATCCTGGACGATGCCGATTTCAGCCGGGCCATCACCCATGGCGTGAAGCTCTGCTTCAACAATTCCGGCCAGTCCTGCAACGCGCCGACCCGCATGCTGGTGCCGCGCACCCGCCAGGACGAGGTGATCGACATTGCGCGCCGCGTTGCCGACGAGACGGTGGTTGGCGATCCCCGCGTCGAGACCTCGATGATCGGCCCGGTGGTCAGCGAGATCCAATTCAACAAGATCCAGGGCCTGATCGAGACCGCCATCCAGGAGAAGGCGAAGCTCGTCGCTGGCGGCCCGGGCCGTCCGCCGGGCCTGAACAAGGGCTATTACGTCCGCCCGACCGTCTTCGCCGATGTCCACAACGGCATGACCATCGCCCGCGAGGAAGTGTTCGGTCCGGTGCTCTCGATCCTGCCCTACGAGAACGAGGACCAGGCCGTCGAGATCGCCAATGACACGGTCTACGGCCTGTCGAGCTATGTCACCTCCGGCAATCTCGACCATGCCCGCGCCTTCGCCCGGCGGATCCGGGCCGGCATGGTCCACATCAATGGCGCCGGCGGCGATCTGGCAGCCCCGTTCGGCGGCTACAAGCAGTCCGGCAACGGCCGCGAATGGGGCCGCTACGGCTTCGAGGATTTCCTCGAGGTGAAGTCGATGTTTGGCTATCAGGGCTGACGTTCCACGTCACCCGGTACCCGCGGTTGTCCGCCCCGTTCCGGCCTCCGGAGCGGGGCGGATTGCTTTCAGGCTGCCGATCGGGCAAGTCGGAATGATCTCACCCCTCGGATCACTACGTATTTGTTCGCGATACGGGCGTATTGAATATCAATGTAAGCTTGTCGCCATTGTCGCTGTGCCGCCGGTTGCGGGAAGGGCGGCACCTGCGCCAGGGACGAGCTTTCAGTGACCAATCCGAGAAACGACCGTGCCAACTCCGTCGACGACCGGCTGTTCCTGCAGTCGGTCGCCCGAGCGTTGGATGTGCTCGAGGCGTTTTCCTCAAGCCCGAAGGCCAAGTCGCTCGGCGAGATCGCCACCGCGGCGGGAATCAACAAGAGCGCGGCCCAGCGGATCAGCCAAACCTTGCTGAGCCGCGGCTATCTGGAGCGTGCCGAAGCGGGCGGCCTGGTGCTCGGCCGGCGCATGCTCGACCGCTCCTTCGACTTCCTGCGCTCGCACCCGCTGATCGAACGGGCAACGCCGGTGCTGATGGATCTGCGCAAATTGTCGTCGGAGCGCGTCGATCTCAGCCTCTTCGACGATCTGACCATCGTCTATGCTATCCGCCTGCAGAGCAAGCGCGAGACCTTCTATGCAACGCTTGCCGGGCGCCGCCTGCCCACCTTCTTTGCATCCGGCGGGCGGGCCTGCCTCGCCCATCTTCCCGATGCCGAGGTGGACGACCTCCTCGCCCGTTCTGTTCTCAAGCCGATGACGCAGAAGACTGAGACCGATCCGGCCAGGATCTGGGAGAAGATCCACGAAGCCCGCCGCGAGGGCTATGCCTTCGCGCTCGAAGAGGCGCTGATCGGCGAACTCGTTCTGGCCGCCGCCATCACCAGCGGCCCGGGCAATCCGGTCGGGGCCGTCCATATCGCCGGCTCGCTCAGCGAATGGGCGCCGGAGGATTTCCGCAAGCGCTTCGCGCCGCTCGCCATCGAGGCCGCTCGCGCACTGTCCACCTGATCGCAACCCGAGGATTGCGTCGATTTGGCCCTTACGGCAATGACGCCAATCAGTTAGAGCTGCGTCCATGTGGTTGAACCAACGCACGCTCGATGCCATCCGGCTGATGGCCGAATTGTCCGCCCGCTGGCCGAATGCGGTGAAGGCCGCCGACCTGTCGGAGGCAACCGGCATCACCTTCCTCAACGTGCAGAAGACGGCCCATGCCTTGGCCCGCGCTGGCCTCCTGGAAGCCGAACGCGGGCGTTATGGCGGGTTGCGGCTGGTTCGCCCGGCCCATGACCTGAAGGTCGCCGAAATCGTCCGCGCCTTCGAGCCGAAGGACTGCCCGGTCAATTTCCTCTCGGCCGACCAGTCCAGCGATCCCGTCGCCAAGCTGATGTTCCGCGCCCATCGCGGCTTCTTCCAGCCGCTGGAGGAGACGACGCTCGCCGAGATCGAGCCGAACGGGATCGGCGGCAGCGCCCCTCAGGCGGCGCCGCGCTCGCGGATGCGCGCATAGTTCTGAGGCAGCACCACCGGCAACTCGCCGGGGACCAGCGCTTCGCGGGCCAGATCCACGCCGAAAATCTCCGCCACCAGCGACCGCGTGATCACCTCCGATGGCCGCCCGATCGCGGCGGCCTTGCCCCCATGCATGACCAGGATGCGGTCGGCGAAGGTCGCGGCGAGGTTGAGATCATGCAGAACCGCGATCACCGCGACGCCGGATGAGGCCAAGGCCGCAGCACTTTCCATCAGCGCTATCTGGTGGGCGAGATCGAGGCTCGCCACCGGCTCATCGAGAAACAGCACCTGCCGGTCGCCGAAGCGCCGCCCCGCGGTGAGCTGGGCATAGGTGCGGGCGAACTGCACCCGCTGCTGCTCGCCACCCGACAGATGCTGATAGCTGCGCGCGGCGAGATGGGTGACATCGGCGGCCGCCAGGGCCTCCGCGATCAGCCTGTCGCGGTCGGCGCGGGGAAGCGCTCGCCCGACACTGTCGATGCCGATGCGCACCACTTCGGCGACCCCGAAGGGGAAGGCGAGGCGGTTCGCCTGCGCCATCACGGCCCGCTTCGCGGCAAGCTGCCAGCCGGGCACGGCGCCGAGCGGCCCTCCGTCCAGCAGCACCTCGCCCTCGCTTGGCACGAGTTCGCCGGTCAGCAGCCGGGTGAGCGTGGTCTTGCCTGCGCCATTCGGCCCGACGACCACCAGCAATTCGCCTGGATCAACGGTGAGTGACACCTGGTCGACTGTCTTGTGACGGCCGAAGGAGACGCCGACATTGCGGGCTTCGAGAACGGGGCTCATGCGTCGATGGTCCGGTCGCGGCGCAGCAGCAGCCAGAGGAAGAACGGTGCGCCGATCGCGGCAGTGAGAATGCCGATCGGTAGCTCGGCGGGGGCGGCAACCGTGCGCGCCAAGAGGTCGGCGCCGGTCAGCAGCGTCGCGCCGAGCAGGCTTGCGAGCGGCAGCAGGATGCGATGGTCCGGCCCGAACAGGAGCCGGAGCAGATGCGGCACCAGGATGCCGACGAAACCGATGACCCCGGCCGCCGCCACGCTCGCGCCAACCGCCGTCGCCACCATGATGATCGCGGCCGTCTTGACCCGCTGCACCGGCACACCGAGATGGAAGGCTTCGGCCTCGCCGAGCAACAGCGCGTTCAGCCCGCGCGCCAAGAGCGGCACCGCCAGCAGCACCGGCAGGACCAGCGGCGCGACGATGGCGATCTTGGTCCAGCTTGCGCCGCCGAGGGAACCGAGCGACCAGAAGGTGAGATCGCGCAATTGCCGGTCGTCGCTGATGAAGGCGAGCAGGCCGGTCAGCGCACCAGTAAAGGCGCCGAGCGCCACGCCCGCCAGCAGCAGGATCGCAACCGACGTGCGGCCCTGCCGCGTCGCGATCGCATAGAGCACCAGCGTCGAGGCAAGGCCGCCGAGAAAGGCGCCCAGCGGCAGCATGGCGAAGGGCATCACCGCGCCAAAGGCGGCAAACAGCCGTTCGCCGAGAACGATGGTCGCCGCAGCCGCCAGCGCCGCACCGGCGGAGACGCCGACAAGGCCCGGATCGGCCAAAGGATTGCGGAACAGGCCCTGCATCAGGGTGCCGGAGACAGCGAGCGCCGCCCCGATCAGGCAGCCCAGCACCAGCCGGGGCAGGCGTATCCCGAGAATCACCAGCGCCTCGCGGCTGCCCGCCGTCGCGGGATCGCCGGTCACCCAGCCGCTCAGCACGGCCAGCACCCGCGATGGCGGAATGCGCACCGCTCCCGTGCCCAGCGCCATGACGGCCAGCGCCGCGAGCATGAGCGCCAGGACCACCACCGCCAGTCCGACACGCCGGCGCCGCTCGGCAAACAGCACCGCGACAGCCGAGACGGCTGGTTCCGCCAAGGGGGCAACCGAACTCATCGGACGGCGACCATCAGGTCGCGGGCCGCCTCCGGCGTGCGCGGGCCGAAGCCCAGCAGATAGAGCGGGTCCATCGCCACCAGCTTGGCCGCGGCCGCTGCTGGTGTTGCCGAGAACGCGGGCAGGCGGAACACATCGGCCGCCGACAGCGCATGATCGCCGCCGCGCGCCATGACCAGCACCACGTCGGGCGCTGCCGCGATGATTCCCTCGTCGGTCATCGGCTTGTAGCCTTCGACATTGTCGGCGGCATTGATGCCACCGGCGAGCCGGATGATCGCGTCGGCGCTCGAATTGCGGCCACCCACAGTGGCGCGGCCGTTCTGGAGCGACAGCACGAACAGGATGCGCTTGCGTGAGGCGATCCGGTCGCGCTCCAGCTTGAGCGCGGCGAAATGGGCCTCCACGGCATTGCCGAGCGCCTCTGCACGATCGCCGGCACCGGCAAGCCTGCCGACGGCGCGGATACGCTGGACGATGCCCTGCTCGCTGAGGTCTTCGGCGAGCCGCTCGACCTTCACGCCGGCTTCCGCCACGAGCTTCAGCGCATCCGGCGGGCCAGCGCCCTCGACGGCAATCACCAGGCTCGGCCGGAGCGACAGGATGCCTTCGGCAGACAGCTGGCGGACATAGCCGACATTCGGCTTGTCCTTCAGGGCGTCGGCCGGGAAGAGGCTGGTCGAATCGACGCCGACCAGCCGGTCGCCGAGGCCGAGCGCATAGAGGATCTCGGTGATGACGCCACCGGCCGCGACGATGCGCTGTTCGTCGGCGGCCAGGGCCGGGAGGGGCGCGGCAAGCGTTGCGGCAGCGGCGAGAAGGTGCCGGCGGGTGAGGACTGGGACAGCGGTCATTTTGTCAGGATCAGCTTGTCGTTGGCGGTCACGCGCAGGCGGTAGCGCTCGCCATTGTGAAGGATCACGGCCTCGCGGCCGCCGCCCAGCAGGCTGGTCAGTTCAACCGTCGGTATGTCTGGGGAGAGCTGCATCGCGTCCGGAGTGCTTCGGCCAAAGGTCGTGTCGCGAGGCCTGGGGGGAGGGGCCGATATCATGGGGATCACCTAGTTTAGAACAATAACAATCGACGCTAACCGACTGGAATTATTCAAATGTGGGGTTTTGCGTCGTATTGTTGACATTCCTTGTCAGCATAAGTAGGAAGCGTCAAGTGCGCCTCGCAGAGTGCAGAGGGCGCCAAAAATGCCAGCCAGCCGGACGCCACCCGCGTCAGCCAGCCAGCCCAGATGTCATTTCAGGCTTGCGGTGTCCCATGGCTCTTCTCTCGTTTCGCGCCCCTTTGATGGCGTCGGTTTCTCTCCTGGTTCTGGCGGCAACGATGGCTGGCGCGCATGCGCAGACGCCGCCGCCTGTCGCCACTCCGACAGCGACCGGGGTTGCCTCCGCGGTTGACGAGATCACGGTGTCGGCGGAGCGCACGCCGTCGACCATCTACAATTCGACCGGCACGGTGACCGTCATCACCGACCGCGAGATCGATCGCCAGCAGATCCAGGGCCCGCGCGATATCCCGCGCACAGAGCCGGGCATCTCGGTGTCGAATTCGCCTACTCGAGCCGGCGCCGGCAATTTCTACATTCGCGGCATCGGCGACAACCGCGTGCGCCTCGAGGTCGATGGTGTCCGCGTGCCGGACTATCCGGGCTCCAATGCGGGCGCCGGCCTCTACACCCGCGATTTCCTCGACTACGACAGCCTGAAGCGGGTGGAGATCATCCGCGGTCCGGCCTCCGCGCTCTATGGCTCGGACGCCATTGGCGGCGTCGTCTCCTTCGTGACCAAGGATCCGGGCGACTACCTCCGCGAGGTCGGCCGCGACTGGTATGCCGGCACCAAGCTCTCCTATAGCGGCATCGACAACTCGTTCTCGGAAACCTTCACGGGCGCGGCCCGGAAGGGCGCCTTCGAGTTCCTGTTCCAGTACACCCGCCGCGATGGCCACGAGGTCGGCATCAACGCGCGCGGTCGGTCGCCAAACCCGCAGAATTACCAGCAGAACAACATTCTCTCGAAGCTGGTCTACGAGACGCCGGATTCGGGTCGCTGGCGCCTGACCACGGAGCTTCTGTGGCGCGCAACCAACACCAACATGCGCACCGACCTGTCCTCGGCGGTCGGCTCGTCGACGGCCAATGACACCAATCACCGCTTCCGGGTCAGCCTCGACTGGACGCAGCAGCTCGCCTGGCGCATCGCCGACGAGGTGAAGACCATGGTCTACTTCACCAATCTCGACCGGCAGGAACACCAGGACCAGCTGCGCACGTCGACCAACCGCATCCGCAGGTCGGATTTCGACTTCCGCCAGACCATCTTCGGCGGCGATGTGCAGTTCTCGGCCAGGCGCCAGTTCGCCGGCCTTGAGCACCATTTCGTCTATGGCGCCAGCGCCGACTTCACCCAGACGTCGCGCCCGCGCTACCGCGCCGAATATAACGCGACGACGGGCGCCTTCATCACCAGCACGGTTGCCGGTGACACGTTCCCGAACAAGAACTTCCCGGACACGGCGACCACCCAGGCGGCGGCCTATCTCCAGGATACGATCTCGTGGGGCGCCTTCCGGTTCATCCCGGCGATCCGCTTCGACTATTATCACCTGTCGCCGCGGCCGGACGCCGCCTTCTACAGCAGCAACAGCGCCGGCTACACGATTGGCGACAAGACGTCGTTTGCCGTCTCGCCGAAATTCGGTCTCACCTATGATCTGACCGAGAATTTCCGCGTGTTCGGTCAATATTCGCGCGGCTTCCGCGCGCCGCCCTACGACAACGCGAATTTTGCCTATACCAACACGGCCCAGTTCTACGAGATCCTGCCGAACTTCAACCTGCGTCCTGAAACCAGCGATGGCTTCGAGGCGGGTCTGCGTGGCCGGTTCAGCAACGGGTCGAGCTTCCAGCTCGCCGGCTTCTACAATCTCTATCACGACTTCATCAACACGGTGACGGTCGGCACCTCGGTGGGAGGTCTCACCCAGTTCCAGTATCAGAACCTGTCTTCGGTGAAGATCTGGGGCTTCGAGGCCAGGGGCGAATGGCGTGTCACGCCGGAATGGTCGGTGCTGGGCGCCATGGCCTATGCGCGCGGGACCGACCAGACTACGGGTGCTGCCCTCGATACGGTCGATCCGCTGACCGGCACGGCCAGCATCCGCTACACCGACCCGAACGGATGGATGGTCGAGGGCCGTGCCCGTGGCGCGTTGTCGAAGACTCTCGTCAGCTCGTCCACCGTGTTCAAGCCGGGTGCCTACGCGACCTTCGACATCCTCGGCAGCTATGAGATCAACAAGAACATCACGGTCAGGGCGCAGGTCCTGAACATCTTCAACGCCAGCTATTTCAACGCTGTCGACGTGATGGGTCTCGCCGCCAACAACGCCAATCTCGAACTGTTCCGCGCACCTGGCCGCTCGGCCTCGGTGAGCCTGTCCGCGAAGTTCTGACATCATGGCCCGAGCCGCCGCCCTGCGACGTGACGAGACCTGGGAGGCCGCAAGCGTCCCATCGTCCGGCGCGTGCCGGCGGCTCGAGCCAATCCTGATCCCCGCGCCAGCCAACCAGCTGGCCGGTCCCGGCGCTTCCCCCGATATCGAGGCCATCAAGGCGGCCATCCTGCTCTGCGCCCGCCGTGACCATCTGGCACTGGACGCAGAGGCACCGATTCCCTCGGTGCCAGCTTCCGATCCCGTTTCGATCGATGTGCCCCCCGTCGAAACTGCGGATCGGGAGCTGGCCTGCCCGGTTCCGCTGCGCGCCCGTCGCATCACGCTGGGACTGGCCGCAAGCCTGTTCCTGCATATCGCGGCGGCTGCTGCCGCGCTCTATCTGGGGCTTTCCGAGCCGCCCGCTTCCGCCACCGCCGATGACAGCGTTGCCGTCGAGGTCGTTGCGGGCTTGCCTGGTGCCGCCGCTGTTCAGGATCAGGCCTCCGGCCGCGAGGACACCGACACGCCCAATGCCAGCGCCGAACAGCGCAATGTCGAGGCGCCGCCGGTCGAGACGCCGAGGGTTGAAGAGGCCGATCCCGCAGCCAAGCCAGGCGATGAGCCGCCCGTCGCCCAGCCCGATCCGGTGACGTCAGCCCAGACGGTCCTCGACATTCCTCCGCCGCCGCCAGCGCCAGAGATGCTGGCGATCACCACCGAGCCGGTACCGCCGCCACCGGTGGTCGCGGTTCAGGACACGCCGCCTCCGCCGCTCCCTCAGCCCGAACAGCGCGTGGAGACCGAGGCGCCTAGCCCGGTGCTTGCCATGGTGACACCGCAGCAGCCCGTGCCCCCAGTTGTCCAGCCGCATACCCCGCCGCGCGAGACGCCCCAGCCGGTCGCCACCCCGCAGCCTGTCCAGACCCGCCGCCCGCCAACCCGCCGCGAGGCGCCGACGACCCGCCAGCAGGTCCGCCCGACCCGCCAGGTGGCGGCCACGCCTTCGCCGGAACGCGCCAGCCGCCGCGAAGCGCCGGCACCGAGCCGGGCCGCCAGCGCGCCGCGTGGCGAAGGTACCGGCCAGCAGAACAGCCAGGCCTCGAACGGGCAGGGGGCAACCGGCGGCGCCGCCAGCGCATCGGCAGTCGCGTCATGGCGCGCCCAGGTGCTCGCCCATCTCGCGCGGTTCAAGGTCTATCCCAATCAGGCCCGCGACCGCGGCATCACCGGCCGCGCGGCCATTGCCTTCACGCTGTCGCGCGGCGGCCAGGTCACCGCTTCCTCGCTTGCCGGCTCGTCGGGTGCCGCCATCCTCGACCAGGCGACGATCGCCATGCTGCGGCGCGCCCAACCCTTTCCACCCATGCCGGCGGGGGGCCCGGCGTCCATGAGCTTCACCGCCGGCATCAATTACAGTCTGCGCTGACCTGAACTACCAACCAAGGAAGAACGTCATGTACATCGCCATGAACCGCTTCAAAGTCATCAAGGGCGCGGAAGCCGATTTCGAGACCATCTGGCGCACCCGCCAGTCCTATCTGAACGAGCTCAAGGGCTTCATCGAGTTCTCTCTGCTGAAGGGCCCGGAGAAGGAAGACCACACGCTTTACGCGTCCCACACCGTCTGGGACACGAAGGAGAATTTCACCGCCTGGACCCAGTCCGAGCAGTTCCGCAAGTCGCACGCCCGCGCCGGCCAGCCGCAGGCCAAGCCCACCTCCATGGGCCATCCGGAATTCGAGGGCTTCGAGGCAATTCTGATCGACGACAATCGGTCGGTCCCCTCGGTCGCAGCCGAGTGATCCGGGCATGACAGCTCAGGTCATTGCGATCGACGACCGGCTGGCGGCGGCGCGTGCAGCGCTCGCCGCCAAGCCCGACGGCGTGATCGAGAATGTCGCGCGCGAGAACGGCGTCGCCCCGCGCGACGTGCTCGCCATGCTGCCGCCCGGTGAAAGCGTTGCGGCTCCCGCGGATGCCTTCGAGGCGATCTGGACTGATGTCACCGGCTGGGGCGAGATCCTGTTCATCGTCAACACGCCGGACATCGTGCTGGAATGCCACGGCAAGCTGGTTCCCGGCACGGCGGGGCACGGCTGGTTCAACGTCCATGGCGACAGCCCGATCGGCGGTCACATCAAGGCGTCGAACTGCAAGGAGATCTGCTTCGTGGACCGCAAGTTCCACGGCCGCCGTTCCATGTCGATCCAGTTCTACAACGAGGCCGGCGAGGCCATGTTCAAGATCTTCGTGCGGCGTGATGCGGCGCGCGAAATGCTGCCGGAGCAGATCGCGAAGTTCGAGGCGCTGAGGGCGCACTACGCCTGAGGCGCAAAAGATCGCCAGATACGAAAAGGGCGCGGCCATGGCTGCGCCCTTTGTCGTTTGCGTGCGACCTAACCACCGTCATGGCAGGCCTTGTGCCTGCCATCCACGTCTTGTCGGTCGGCTACGGAGTAAGGCGTGGATACCCGCCACAGGGGCGGGCATGACGAATTCCGAAGAGACCGCGGAAGGCTCGCGAGCCTTGTCCTTCCCGTCAGAAATTGACCTTGTCGCCGCCCTTCAGCTGCAGGATCTCGCGCGCCTCGTCGGGGGTCGCGACCTCCAGGCCCAGGCCCTCGATGATCTGGCGCACCTTGGTCACCTGCTCGGCATTGTTCTTGGCGAGACGGCCGGCACCCAGCCACAGCGAATCCTCGAGACCCACGCGGACATTGCCGCCCATGGCGAGCGACATGGCGGCGATCGGCATCTGGTTGCGCCCGGCGCCGAGAACCGACCAGCGGTACTCGTCCCCGAACAACCGGTCGGCGGTGCGCTTCATCATCACCACGTCCTCATAGTGACCACCGATGCCGCCGAGAATGCCGAACACCGACTGGATGAAGAACGGCGGCTTGATGATGCCGCGGTCGGCGAAGTGGCGCAGCGTGTAGAGATGGCCGATATCGTAGCACTCCACCTCGAAGCGGGTGCCGTTATTGGCGCAGGTCGTCAGGATATATTCGATATCGGCCAGCGTGTTCTTGAACATGCCGGAGCGCGAACCCTCGAGATAGGTGCGCTCCCAGTCATATTTGAAGTCCTTGTAGCGATCGAGCATCGGGTAGAGGCCGAAATTCATTGTGCCCATGTTGAGGCTCGCGACTTCCGGCGCGTAGTGGGCGGCAGGCTTCACCCGCTCCTCCACCGTCATGGTCATGGCGCCGCCCGACGTGATGTTCACCGCCACGTTGGAGCGCTGCTTGATCACCTTCAGGAACGGCTCATAGGCCTCGATCGACTGGTCGGGTCGGCCATCCTTGGGGTCGCGGGCGTGAAGATGGACAATCGCCGCACCGGCTTCCGCCGCCGCAATGGCGTTCTCGGCGATCTGCTGGGCGGTGATCGGCAGATATTCCGACATGGTGGGCGTATGGATCGAGCCCGTGATGGCGCAGGTGATGATGACTTTCTTCGACTTCGCCATGGGGCGTCTCCTTGGAGCGGTATGAAACGGCGATGCGGCAGCAGGCCTGATCGCTTGATCAGTCTGGCTTCTTCTTCGCCTTTTGCTTGTGAGCCTTCAAGGCCGCCAAACGGCCGTCACGCCATTTCGACAGGCGGGCTATGCGTTCCGGTGTCTGCTCGCCGGGCCACTCGGCCATGATCGCCTTCTGGTTCTTCTTCGTGAACACATCGCGGCCGGTGAGCTTGGTCAGGCTCGGGCCATAGCGCGTGTTGTAGTCGGGAATGCCGGCGGGCGCGTTGAGCTCGATGGTCTCGAACGGCCCCATGAACGACCAGCGGAGGCCAAGGCCATCGCGGATCGTCTTGTCGAGATCCTCCGGGCTGACCACGCCGGAGCCGACCAGATCGAAGGCTTCCGCCATCAACACCGCCTGCAGGCGGTTCAGCACGAAGCCATCGACCTCCTTCTTCACGGTGATCGGCACCTGGCCGACCTTCTCGTAGATCGCGCGCGCCTTCTCGACCATTTTCGGATCGGTCCAGGGCGAGGGGCAGAGTTCGACGATCGGCACGAGATGCGGCGGGTTGACCGGGTGGGCGACAAAAACCCGGTTGCGATGCTTCAGGCTCTTGGCCCAGAGCGAGGCGAACAGGAACGAGGTCGAGGACACGACGATGGCCGAGGGCGGGGCAAGCGTGTCGATCTCCGTATGGATGGCGATCTTCGCCTCCACCGTTTCCGGACCGTTTTCCTGCACGAAGGCGCAGCCCTTCAGGGCATCCGCCAGATCCTTCGGCACGATCAGATTGGCGGCAGAAGCCTTGGCATCCTTGACCAGGCCAAGCGCTGCCAGCTCCTTCAAGTTCTTCGTTATATGCGCCTTCGCTGCCTCGCCCTGGCCGGGGGCGGGGTCATAGAGCGCGGTCTTCCAGCCATGGCTTGCAAAGACGGTCGCCCAGGCGCGGCCGATCAGGCCCGATCCGACAATGGCAACTTTCGGCATGTCATTCCTCGCTCGGATTGAGGTCGTTGATCGTCACAGCCACAGCACCTTGCGCCGGAGATCCTGGTCGTCGCGCAGGTCCTTGGACGCTCCAGTCCAGGTCACCGTCCCGCGCTCCAGCGCGATCGTGCGGTCCGACAGAGCCAGCGCAAGATCGAGATGATGGTCGACCAGCACAATCGCCACCTCGTGGCGGAGCTTGTCGAAGGCCTCGAACAATTCCTCGGTAATCGCCGGCGACAGACCCTCGAAAGGCTCGTCGAGCAGCAGCACGCGGGTATCACCGACGAGAGCCCGGGCAACCGCCACCATCTGCTGTTCGCCGCCCGAGAGGAAGTCTGCCGGCGTCGACCAGCGCTCCTTCAGCCGCGGGAAGAAGTCGAGCACGCGATCTTCGTCCCAGTGCCGGCCAGCACCGGTCAGCCGCTTGAGACGGCCGAGCATCAGATTGTCCTTCACCGACATGCCGGCAAACAGGCCGCGGCCCTGCGGCACATAGCCGATGCCGAGCCGGGCGATGCGGTCCGGTGCCAGGCCCGACAAGGTTTCGCCGGCGAGCGTCACTGTGCCGGTGGCGGGCGGCGCGATGCCGGTGATGGTCTTGAGCACGGTCGACTTACCCGCGCCATTGCGCCCCAGGAGCGCTATGATCTCGCCCTCGCGCATGGCGATCGAGACATCGTTGAGGATGTGGCTCTTGCCGTAGAACGTGTTGACCTTGTCGAGGGTGAGCAGCGGTTCTTCGGTGGCGGCAGAGGCCCGCACCTTCGCGGTGATCGCGTGGGTGCCGGACCCGAGATAAACCGCCTGCACGCGATCGGACGAGCGCGCTTCCTCCACCGAGCCGTCAATCAGCACCTCGCCGTCATTCATCACGGTCACATGGTCGGCGAGCTGGAACACCCGGTCGATGTCGTGCTCGACCAGCAGGACCGGGATGTCGCCGGAGATCGTCTTGATGATGTCGCCGACGCGCTTGCGCTCGGCGGCCGCGAGGCCCGCCAGCGGCTCGTCGAGCAGCAGCACGCGCGGCCTCGTCGCCAGCGCCAGTGCCATGTCGACCAGCCGCTGGCCGCCATAGGACAGCGAACCCGCCTCCGCCTTCTCGATGCCGGCAAGGCCGAGATAGCGCATCAGCGTGGTGGTGTCGGCCTGGATGCCGGGAAGCGCCGTCGCCTCCGCCCAGATGCCGAACCGGCCGGAATGGCGCGCCTGGATCGCGAGGCGCACGTTTTCCTCGATGGTCAGCGCCGGGAACAGGTTGGTGATCTGGAACGAGCGCCCGATACCCGCCGCCGTGATCGCCTGGGGTGAGAGGCCGCCGACCTCACGGCCGTCGAGCCGCACCGAGCCCTTGTCGGGCGCGAACATGCCGGAGATCAGGTTAAACGCCGTGGTCTTGCCCGCGCCGTTCGGGCCGATCAGTGCGTGGAGCGTGCGGTCCTGCACCTGGAAGGAGACGCCGCGCACCGCGCGGATGCCGCCGAAGCTCTTGACGATGCCGTCGGACACCAGCACCGGCCCGTCCGCCTTGCCCTCGCGGATGAATTCCGGCGGCACGGGACCAACGGCTTCGACGCGCCTGGCCGACATGGCCGCGTCTGTCTCTTCAACCTTTCGGAACGGCCGCATCACGCGTTCCGCCACACCGACGAGGCCGGTCGGCGAGAACACGATGAAGCCGACGAACAGGAGGCCGAAGAACAGGAGCCAGCTTGAGGTGAACAGCGAGAGGTACTCGCGGAACAGCATGAAGAACAGCGCGCCCAGCGCCGGCCCGAGGAACGAGCGCATGCCGCCAATCACCACCATGGCCAGCAATTCCCCGGAGAACTGGATGGCGATCGGATCGGCCGAGGTGAAGCGGTGGTGGAAGGCCGACAGCACGCCGGCAAGGCCGGTCAGCGTCGCCGAAATGGTGAAGGCGATCAGCTTGTAGCGGTCGGTGTCATAACCGACGAAGCGGGCACGCACCTCGTTCTCGCGGATCGCCACCAGCACCGTGCCGATCGGCGAGCGGTGGAAGCGGGCAAGCACCAGCACGATGGCGAAGCCGATGATCGCAACCAGCGCGTAGAACAGCCAGCCATTGTTGAAGTCGAGCCCCGGCCAGACCGGGCGGACCACGCCGCCAAGACCGTTCTCGCCGCCGGTCAGCTCCGTCCAGCGGAACGACACGGTGTAGAGCATGGCGGTCAGCGCCAGCGTCAGCAGCGAGAAATAGACGCCGCGACGCCTGAGGATCAGCAGGCCCGCCAGCGCCGAGGTCACGGCGACGAATCCGACAGCGAACAGAGCCGGCAGCAGGAATTGCGCCGGGAAGAGATGACGTTGCGCCAGAACCATCGCATAGGCGCCAAGCCCGAAGAAGCAGCCATGGCCGAACGAGACGAGGCCGGTATGGCCGACCAGGATGTTCAGCGCCATGGCGGCGATGGCGTAGATCACCACGTCGGTGGCGGACGTCAGCGTCAGGCCGATCGCCAGCATCGCGAAGGGCAGGACGACCAGCGCTGCCAGGGCGGCGAGGAGGGGGCGGAGTTCCGCTGGCATCGGGATCACTCGAATTTCTGAATGCGCTCGCCGAACAGGCCGCGGGGCCTGAGCAAGAGGACGAGCACCATGAGCAGGTAGACGGAGGCCTCCGTCGCAGCCGGATAGAAATGGGCGGCAACGCCGCGCGTCATGCCGACGATGGCGGCTGCCGCCACCACGCCCCAGAACGAGCCGAGGCCGCCGATCACCACCACGACGAAGGCGAAGGTGATGACCTCCTGGCCCATGGCCGGATGGACGCCTGCAATGGGGGCCACCAGCACGCCTGCAAGGGCCGCAAGCCCCACACCGATCATCACGACCGCGGTCATATAGGGCTTCAGGGAAATGCCGAGCGCGCCGACCATGTCGGGGTTCTGCACGCCCGCCCGCACAACCTTGCCGAAAGCGGTCTTGGTCAGCAGCAGCCAGAGGCCGGCAACACAAGCTACCGCAATGGTGAGGATCATCAGCCGGTAGCGCGAATAGATGAAGTCGCCGATGAACACCTGGCCGCGCAGCGCCTGCGGTATGGAAAAGGGCACCGGGGCCGCGCCATAGAGGATGCGCAGGCTCTGTTCTGCCACCATGGCAAGGCCGAAGGTGAGCAGGAGGCCAAGGATCGGGTCGGCATTGTAGAAGCGCCGGAGCAGGTAGCGCTCCACCACCATGCCGATCAGGGCTACCGCGAGCGGCGAGACCACCATGGCGCCGCCAAAGCCGATCTGCGGGGCAAGCGTCACAGCAAGATAGGCGCCGATGGCATAGAAGGCGCCATGCGCCAGGTTCACGATGCCGCCGAGCGAGAAGATCATCGACAGCCCGAGCGCGATCATCAGGTAATACGCGCCGACCAGCAGGCCGTTGAGGATCTGGGACAGGAGCGGGATGAAATCGAACAAGGGGCGGGGCTTTCGGTGGGGAGGGTCAGTCCAAGCGGCCTTCGTCGATCAGAAGGCCGCTTCCGTCATGTGCGGAACTGTCACCCCCGGCGAGCCTGAAAGGCGAGGGAAGGGGGTCCAGGAATTCTACCGCTCGGCGAAACAAGGAAGTCTGGATCCCCTTCCCCTCCTTCGCTTGCGCTCAGTCGGCCGGGGATAACGCGATGTGCAGAGCGAGTTCCGGCAGCGCTGCGGAGCGCCGCCGGAGAGACGAGGCGGCGAGCCGGCGGAACGGCCTTTTCGACCATCCCGCCTGCTCGATCAGTACGTCACGCCTTGAACGTGCAGGAGTTCTCCGCCTCGGTGGCGGCGATCGCCTCCAGGCTCTCGTTCGGACCCGGCACTGCCGGCGACGACGAGAAGATGTCCCACTGGTTCTTCACCTGCGCCTGGGGCAGGGCGGTGATGGCATACATCTCCATCATCATCTGGTGGTCGCGGGCGCGGAAATAGCCCTCGCGGGTCTTCAGAAGGTCGAATTTCGCGCCCTTCTCGAAATGCTCGACGATCTTGGCCGGCTCGATCGACTTCGTTTCCGTCATCGACTGGGCGATCACCTTCAGCGAGCAATAGTCGCCCCACGCCTGGTTCTCCGGCGGGCGGCGGTACTTAGCGGTGAAGGCCTGCACGAACTTCTTGGTGTTCGGCGTGTCGATCAGGTGATGCCAGACCACCGGCCAGATGCCGCCGAAGTTGCCGGGACCGGCGCCCCAGGCGAGCGCGGTATCGAAGCCGAAACCGGCGACCGGGAAGTTCAGGCCGAATTCGGCATATTGCTTGAGGAAGTTGGTGATCTGGGTGCCCGCCAGATTGAGGATCACCACGTCCGGACGGGCCGCGCGGATCTTCAGCATGAAGGGCGAGAAGTCGTTGAGGTCGGTCGGGATCAGGTCGTCGCCGGCATGGTTGGCGTTGGCGCCGCTCATGAAGCGCTTGGCGACATTGAGCAGGTCATGGCCGAAAGCATAGTCGGCCGTCAGCGAATACCATTTCTTGCCAGTGACCAGGCCGTCGCGCACCAGCGAGCGACCCACGGCCTTCACATACATCGAGTTCTGCGCCTCGATGTGGAACATGAATTTCTGGCAGTCCGAGCCGCGGAGCGCATCGGAATTGGCGCCCGTGTTGATGAACAGCACCTTCTCGCGCTGAACCACCTGGGCAATGGCGAGGGCGGAGGCCGACGAGATCTCGCCGATGATGGCGGCGACCTTGTCACGCTGCACGAGGCGCTCGGCCTTGGCGGAGGCCTGCTGCGGGTTCGGGCTGTCGTCCATGACGAGCTCGACCTTGCGGCCATTGATGCCGCCGGCGGCATTGATTTCTTCCGCAGCGAGCTGGATCGCCTGCACGGCATATTCGCCGAGCGGGCCGAGGAACCCCGTGCGCGGCGTGATATGGCCGAACTTGATGGCTTCCGACTGCGCATAGCTGATGGCGGGTGCGCCCAGCGTGCCAAGCGCCGCCGCGCCTGCGGAGGCCTTCAGCAGGGTGCGGCGGTTCAGGCTCTGGTCGAACGGGAATTTGCCTTGCGACATGGCGACGTCTCCTTGGTCGGTCCCTAATGACGGCGGGAGCGTTGGCCGCTCCTCGCCCACGGCGCCTTTGGCTTGCCGTGATCTGTGATCACAGATATGGTTGATCAAAGGCGCGGCTTTGTCCAGCCCTTCCGTTGCGTGCCCTTTGCCATGAGCCTTGCCGAAGCCCTCACCACGATTGGCCCCATCGAGCGTTTGACGCTCGGCGACCGCGTTTACGGGCACATGCGCGAGCTTTTGATGTCCGGCCGGCTCGCGCCGGGCGAGAAGCTGTCGTTGCGCGCGACTGCTGAAATTCTGGGCGTCAGCATCATGCCGGTGCGCGAAGCCGTCAGCCGGCTGGTCGCCGACCGGGCGCTGGAAGTGACGCCGAACCGCGCCGTGCGGGTGCCGATCCTTGATGCCGCGCAGTTCCGCGAGCTCACCACGGTACGTGTCGAGATCGAGGGCTTCGCTGCGGAGCGCGCGGCCGCTTTGGCGGGCCCCGATGATATCGAGCGGATCGCGGCGGCCGAGCGTGCCTTCCGCGACCTGTCCCATGCGCCGGCGCCGGATCTCGCCGAGGCGGTCCGCCTCAACAAGGAATTCCATTTCGCCGTCTATGCCGCGACCGGCCTGTCGACCCTGATGGAGATCGTCGGCGGTCTCTGGCTGAAAGTCGGCCCGGTGATCAATCTCGACCTGCGCGCCAATCCCGAGCGCCTCGCGACCGGTGGCGCGGTCCGGTTCCATGCCGATGCGCTGGCCGCCATCCGGCGCGGCGATGGCCCGGCGACACGCGCGGCGATTGCCGGCGACATCGCTGGCGCGGCCGACTTCATCCTAGCCAAGGGCGGCCTGTCTGAAGGCGCCGCCGACAAGACCTGAGGGAGACGACCATGGATCTCGGCATCAAGGGCCTGCGCGTGCTGGTCACGGCTGGCGCCAACGGCATCGGCCTCGAAATCGCCCGCGCCTTCGTCGAGGAGGGCGCCAAGGTCCATGTCTGCGATGTCGACCGCGAGGCGATGTCGGAGCTTGCCCGCACCGACCCGGAGATCAGCTGCACGCCCTGCGACGTCTCCAACCGTGCCGAAGTGAAGGCGCTGTTCGACATCGCGCTGGAGCGGCTCGGCGGCCTCGATGTTCTCGTCAACAATGCCGGCATTGCCGGGCCGACCGGCCGGGTCGAGGAGATCAACCCGGAAGACTGGGACCGCTGCCTCGAGATCTGCATCACCAGCCAGTTCAACTGCGTCAGGCTTGCCGTGCCGCACCTGAAGCAGAGCGACAACGCCTCCATCATCAACCTGTCCTCGGTGGCTGGACGCTTCGGCTTCGCGCTGCGCTCGCCCTATTCGGCGGCGAAATGGGCGGTGGTCGGCTTCACCAAGTCGCTGGCCATCGAGCTTGGCGAGTTCGGCATCCGCTGCAACGCCATTCAGCCGGGCCTGGTCGAGGGCGACCGCATCCGCCGTGTGCTGGAGGCCAAAGCCCAGGCGCGCGGCATCTCGTTCCGCGAGATGTCGGACCAGGCCGTCACCTATACCTCGCTCAAGACCTTCGTCACCGCCCGCCAGCTCGCCGACCAGATCCTGTTCCTCTGTTCGCCGCGCGGCCGCACCATCTCGGGCCAGGCGCTGTCGATCTGCGGCGACATGCAGGTGCTGAGCTGAAGGGATCGGTTGCATCGCGAGGGTGGCGCGGCTTTCCTCCGATGATGCCGCTTGAGTCGTCGATGTGACCCTGATTGCCCATATCTCCGACCTGCATTTGGGGCCGGTACCCTTTCCGGTGCCCGGCCCTCTCGCGCTGAAGCCGGTGCTTGGCTGGATCAACTGGGCGCGCCAGCCAGGCCAGCACGACAATGCGCTCTGGCTCAAGGCGGCCGCCGAGGCGATGGCCGCGAAGCCCGACTTCACGCTGATGACCGGCGATCTCGTCGAGCTGGGGCTCGATAGCGAATGGCGTGTCGCCGCTGAGGCTCTGGCCCTGCTGGGGCCGGCCGATCGCGTCACCTGGGCGCCCGGCAACCACGACCTCTACACCCGAGACGGTGAGGTGCGGGCGCGAGCGCTCATGGCAGACTGGCTGCCGGCCGGCAGCGGGCGCGATCTCCGCGACAGCTTTCCCCGTCTGGACCTTGTCGGCGAAGCCGCCATCGTCACCTTGTGCTCGGGCACGCCGACCTGGCTGTTCTCGGCGGAGGGCGAACTCGGGGCCGCGCAGCTCGAGCGGCTGGATGTCCTGCTCGCCGGCATCGATCGCAGCCGCCACCTGCCGGTCATCGCCGTCCACCATCCGCCCCACACGCCGAAGTTGTCCTGGCTCAAGCGGCTGCGCGATGGTGAGGCGCTGATCGACCTGATGAGCCGGAGAGAGTGCTCTCTCCTGTTCCATGGGCATCTGCATGAGGCCTGCCGCGTGGAGATCGTCCGCGAGGGGCGGACGATCACGCAAATCGGCGCGCCGTCTGCCTCCGCGACCGGCCGACACGGCGACGGGCCCGCCGGGTTCAATCTTGTCGAGATCGCGCGGCAGGAGACCGGTCTCCGCTGGTCTTGCCGACATGTCCGCCTGCCGTGAGCGCCGCAAGGCCGCCCATTCCGAATGGCAGTTGTCGCTCGCCGCACTTGATGTCTTGATGCTCGCCCTTCCGTTCTGGAGCCTTGGTCGATGACTGCCGCAGCCTTTCCGCCCGCCCTGCTGGATGCCCTGAAGGCGCTTCTCGGCGACCGCGTCTCGACCTCTGAATCTGACCGCGCCCAGCATGGTCGCGACCAGTCGCGCCATGAAATGCACATGCCCGACGCGGTCTGCCGCGTGCTTTCGACCGAGGAAGTGGCCGGAATCGTCAAGCTGTGCGCCGCCCATTCGGTGCCCATCGTGCCGTTCGGGGCCGGCTCCTCGCTCGAAGGCGCGCTGATTCCGCTCCATGGCGGCGTGTCGGTCGACCTCACCGGCATGAACCAGATCCTCGACGTGCGCGCCGAGGATCTCGACGTCACGGTCCAGGCCGGCGTCACCCGCAAGCAGCTCAACGCCTATCTCCGCGACACCGGACTTTTTTTTCCTGTCGACCCCGGCGCCGATGCAACCATCGGTGGCATGGCCGCGACCAGGGCCTCCGGCACCAATGCGGTGCGCTACGGCACCATGCGCGAGAATGTCGTCAGCCTGACCGTGGTGTTGGCCGATGGTCGGATCATCAAGACCCGCTCGCGGGCCAAGAAGTCGTCGGCCGGCTATGACCTCACCGCCGTCTTCGTCGGCTCGGAGGGCACCCTTGGCATCATCACCGAGGTCACCGTGCGTCTCTATGGCATCCCCGAGGTGATGGCGGCGGCGATCTGCGCCTTCCCCTCCGTCGATGCGGCCGTCGACACCGTCATCCAGACCATTCAGATGGGCCTGCCGATTTCGCGCATGGAACTGCTCGACGACCGCACCATCGAGGCGGTCAACGCCTATTCCAAGCTCGACTTGCCGGTGACGCCGACCCTGTTCTTCGAATTCGCCGGCAGCCAGTCGAGTGTCGACGAACAGGCGGAAATCGTTGAGGAACTCGCCAAGGGCGAAGGCGCGACCAACTGGAAATGGTCCAAGGATGCCGACGAGCGCGCCAAGCTCTGGCAGGCCCGCCACGATGTCCATTGGGCAATCCGCGCGCAAAATCCCGGCAAGGTCGGCTTCGGCACCGATGTCTGCGTGCCGATCTCGGCGCTTGCCGACGTGTTGCGCGAGACCCGCAGGGACACCGCGCAGCACAGTTTCTCGACGACCCTTGTCGGCCATGTCGGGGATGGCAATTTCCACCTCGGCATGCAGATCGATCCGGAGGATCCGGACGAACTGAACCAGGCGCTGAAGGTCTATGACCGCATGGTCGAGCGCACTCTGGCGGCCGGCGGCACCTGCACCGGTGAGCACGGCGTCGGCATCGGCAAGATGAAATATATGCGTGCCGAGCACGGCGATGCGATCGACGTCATGCACCTGATCAAGAACGCGCTCGACCCCAAGAACATTTTGAATCCCGGCAAAGTCCTGCCGGCGTGACCGCAACGCAGATGAAGGAGCTGACCACCGAAGGCCTGCTGGAGGCCGTCCGCCAATGGGTGATGGTCGAAAGCCCGACGCAGGACGTCGCCGCCGTCAACCGGATGGCAGATCATGCCGAGGGGCTGCTGCGGGCGATCGGGGCCAGGATCGAGCGCATTCCGGGTGAGGGCGGCTATGCCGATATCCTGATCGGCCGGGTGCCCGGCGAGACCGGGGGACCGGGCATCCTGCTGCTTGGCCACATGGACACGGTCCATCCGGTCGGCACGTTGGCGGGCCACCTTCCCTGGCACGTCAACGGGGATAAGGTCTTCGGCCCGGGCATCTACGACATGAAGGGCGGCAACTCGATCGCCCTATCGGCGCTCGCCCATCTCCATGCCACCGGCCGCAAGCCGCGCATGCCGGTCTCGGTCATGTTCATTCCCGATGAAGAGGCGGGCAGCCCATCGTCGCGGGCGCGGATCGAGCAGGAGGCGCTGAACCATGCCATCGTGCTGGTGGCCGAGCCGTCGGGCGATGGCGGGCGGCTGACGGTCGCGCGCCACGGCATCGCGCGCTACTACCTCAAGACCACCGGCAAGCCCGCCCATGCCGGCGCCTATCACGCCAAGGGCCGCAGCGCGATCCGCGAGATGGCGCGCCAGGTTCTCACCGTCGAGGCGATGACCGATTACGACCGCACGATCACGCTGAATGTCGGCACGATCAGGGGCGGCACCCATGAGAACATGGTGCCGATCTCGTGTGAGGCCTGCGTCTATGTGCTCGTGCCCACCGCCGATGCGGAGGCCGAAGTGCGGGCGAAGCTGCTGGCGCTGAGGCCGCACGATCCCGATGTCCAGTTGGACGTGACGCTCGGGCTGTTCCGGCCGCCCTTCGTCAAGACGCCGGCGATCCAGAAGCTCTACGACCACGCGGCGGGGCTTGCCCGGGACCTCGGCTTCGAGGTGGCGGGCGAGCGCGTCGCCGGTGGCGGCAGCGACGGCAACTTCACCGGCGCCCTGGGCGTGCCGACCCTCGACGGCCTCGGCGTCATCGGTGACGGGCCGCATACCCACTACGAGCACCTGCTGGCTTCCTGCCTGGTGCCGCGCACGCAGCTCTATGTTAGCCTGTTCGAGACGCTGGGCTCCGATCTGATCGCCGGTTAGGCGGCGGGGGCCGACGCCTCGACCGACTGCCACCAGGCGTCAACGGCGGATCGCTGGCAAGCAACCTTGACGTCAAGTCCACCGGCAAAGGCGTTCCAGGCCTCCAGAAACCGCTGCGGCACGCCGATCACCAAGGGCTGTTCGGCGGCGACCACCTGACCGATCTCGCCCGCAAGCCCACCGCCATCCGCCTCCATGCGGCCGAACTTGTTGATCACGACCAGGTCCAGCGGCTTGTCGATGGCCGCGCGCAAGGCGCCGGCGGCTGCCGCAAGGCCGGTCGGGTCGAGCCGGCAGGCGCCGACACTGCCGGAGCCGAGGTCCTGACAGATGTTGATCCGTCGGCCCGTGTCGAGGTCCTCGAGCTCCATGTCCTGCGTCTCGCAGGAGGCGTTGATCCCGTTGATCTGGACGAGCCCCGCCACCGCCACACCGCCTGCGGCCAGCCGATGGGCAAAGTCCGCCAGCAGGGCATCGCAATCGTCATCCGGGCCGTAGACGACGGCCGCTAGCTTCACCATCGGGCTTGTCCGTTCATGTCGTGTCGCGTGTGGCAGGATGGGGCTGCAACGCCCCGGCGTAAAGTGGCGGCTGCACGCCGGAAGCTCTCGGCAGGAGCAGGGGACTCATGGCAGAGTGGCCGAAGTCCGGTCATGCGGGCGCGCCCAGGCCGCGCCCAGGAGCTTTGTCGATGTTGAAATGGGTCATGGTTGCCGCTCTTGCCACCGCCGCTCTCGGCCTCAGCCCTGATGCGGCCGAGGCGCGCCATCGCCGCCATCACATCTCCGCCGAGGGCTGGTGCCGCGCCGACGCAGCCCAGATGATGGGCATCAGCCGCCGCGCCATTCGGCTGGACCGGCTCGCGGCGACGCCCGGTGGCCGTTACGAGATCCGCGGTATTGCCAACCATGGCCGCCACGGGTTTCGCGCCTTCACCTGCCATTTCGACGAGCGCCGCGTGCTTCAGGGCGCGATCTGAGGGCTCGGGCCCTTCTTGCGGATGCGGAACACCAGAATCGTGTCATCACGATCCTGCGATTCCAGGCTGTCGCCGGTCTCCCGGATGAGATTGGGAATGTCGATCGCGGCCATCGGATCGGTGCAGGTCACCGTCAACAGCGCGCCCGGGGCGACGCGGGTCAGCGCCTTGCGGGTCTTCAGCGCGGGCAGGGGGCATTTCAGCCCCTTCAGGTCGAGATCGGTGTCGGACATTCTGGGCGCCTGACTGTCTGTCGCAGGAGATCTGGCTGCTGCGATCTCCGTATATCGTTCGGGTCCCTGGCTGTCTCGTCATGTCATTCCGTTCCGTTGTCGCACTGCTGGCCACCGTCCTGACGCTCGGCGCGCCGGCCTCCGCACAGGAACTGCGCGGCCACGGTGGACCCGTGCGGGCGCTGGCTGTCACGGCGGATGGCGCCGTCGCCCTGTCGGGCTCCTTCGACACCTCGGCCATTCTCTGGGGCATCGAGGCCGGTGCGGCGCTTGCCGTGCTCCGCTTCCACGATGGTCCGGTCAATGCGGTCGCCGTATTGCCCGAGGGTCGTTTCGCGACCGGCGGCGAGGAGGGCAGGGTTGCCATCTGGCGGCTGGGTCGCCCAGAGCCCGAGCGGGCGCTCGAAGGCCATGCTGGTGCCGTGTCCGGCCTTGCTGTGTCGCCCGACGGCCGCGTCCTGGCATCGAGTTCCTGGGACGCGACGGTGCGCCTGACGGCGCTTGCGGGCGGCGAGACTCAGGTGCTCTCCGGGCATCGCGGCCCGGTCTCGGCACTCGCTTTCTCGCCGGACGGCCGCACGCTCGTTACCGCAAGCCACGACATGAGCGTGCGGTTCACGCCGCTCGACGGGTCGCAGGCGCGCATGGTCGAGCTGGGCGTCGCGGTTGCCTCGCTGGCGATTGCGCCCGACGGCGAGATCCTGGCAGGCGCCGCCGATGGCAAGCTCTACATCATGGGTCCGGACGGCACGCGGCGCGGTGAGATGGCCCTCGGCGGACCGCCGCTGATCGCCGTCGCCGTTTCGGCCGATGGCGTGATGGTGGCCGCTGCCGCCATCAACGGCGCCGTCGCTCTGATCTCCCGGGCCAACCGGCGGGTCGAGCGCACCCTGGTCGGTCCCGGCCTGCCGGTCTGGTCGCTGGCCTTCCGGCCCGGCAGCGACGAAGTGCTCACCGGTGGCGGCGACCGGCTCATCCGGCGGTGGCGTGTCTCGACCGGCGAGCATCTGGGCCCGGTCATCATGGCGCGCCCGGCCGATCTGCCGTCGCGCTACGCCGGCGACCGCGGGGCGGAGGTCTTCAAGGCCTGCATCGCCTGCCACACGCTGGAGCCGGACGGTGGCAACCGCGCCGGGCCGACGCTCCATGGCGTGATCGGTCGCAGGATCGCGACAGCCCCCGGCTATGTCTATTCCGAAGCGCTGCGCGGCATGGACATCGTCTGGACGAAGGACACGATCGCCCGCCTGTTCGAAATCGGTCCGAATGCCTATACGCCCGGCACCAAGATGCCCGAACAGACCCTCGGCGATGACGAAGACCGGCAGGCGCTGGTCGACTTCATCGCACGCGCAAGTGCGCCCTAGTTCAGCGTGTCCTTGCCCTCGGACGCCTCGCGCAGATAGTCCTCCGCGGTCCTGACCTTCGGCCGGCTGGGGCCGCCATAGGGGTCGAAGCTCTCGTTGACGACCTTCTCCACCCGGCAATCCTCGCACATGAACAGCGCCTCGCGCCGATGCGCATTGGCGCCGGTGAACATCCAGTGGCCCTCAAGCTTGGCGGCGATCCGGTCGATGGTCGACTTGGTGCCGAAGGCCTTGCCGCACGACGTGCAATGGAACGGCTCTTCCTGCTTCACCACCCGCTTCGGCTCATTCCAGGCGATGAAATCGACCTGCGGCTTCAGGCTGATCGCGTCCTCGGGGCAGGTCTGTTCGCACAAGCCGCACTGGACGCAGAGGCTCTCGGTGAACCGTAGCATCGGCAGGTCGGGGTTGTCCGAGAGAGCACCGGTCGGGCAGGCCGAGACGCAGGCGAGACACAGCGTGCAGGCATCCCCATTGACGTCGGCCTTGCCGAAGGGCGCCCCCTTGGCGAGCGCCACCACATCGACGGGGGAGGGCGCTGCCCGGTGCAACTCGCGGAATGACAGCTCCAGCAGTCCGCGCTTGGCGCCGAGCGGCTGGAACGTCGATGGCGTCGGGGCGACACGCGCCACAACAGGCTCGCGCAGCAGCGCCGACAGGGCATCGGGATCATCGGTCGAGAGGATGGCGACCAGACCGTCGCCATAGCCGAGCCCCGAAAGCATGGTGTTGGCTGTCGCGACGACGGCGTCCAGCCCACCGAGATCGTGCTTCGGCCGGGCTCGCGCCAGGAACCGTACGCCGGCCGCCCCATAGGCGAAGGCGCTGGCGAGCGCTTCCGGGCCGAGCTGGCTGATCTCGTTGACGCCGAGCGGCAGGACATGGGCCGGAAGGCCGTCACCGTACCGCGCCAGGGCATCGATCAGCGGACGGCCGTGGTCCTCGTCATGGACGAGAACGACCGGCCTGGCCCCGCCGGCAGCCCGGAATGTGGTGAGGAGCGTGCGCAGGCGGGCCAGAACGGCTTCGACAGGCGGCAGCGCATAGCTCGCAGCGCCCGTCGGACAGGCGGCGGCACAGGCGCCGCAGCCGGCGCAGACGGCCGGGTCGATCGCCACATGATTGCCATTCGGCGTGATCGCGCCGGTCGGGCAGAGATCGAGGCAGCGGGTGCAGCCGGTGATCTTCGAGCGCGAATGAGCGCAGAGGTCCTCGTGGAAGGTGATGTAGCGCGGCTTGTCGAAGGTGCCGACCAGCGCCCGAGCCTCCCCGATCAGCCGCTCGACGGCGGCCGGATCGCCGGGATCGACGCGCAGATAGCCGGGACGCAGCTCCGGGCTTGGAAACAGCGGCTGACCACCCGTGAGGTCGATGACGATGTCGGAACTGGAACTCGCGCCATTGCGCGGCACCTGCCAGACGAGGTTACGGCGCGAGGCGGGGGATGCCAGCGCGTAATCGTCGATGGCGAGCTCGAAGGCGCCGAGATGGCCTTTGGCCGATGTGATCGTGCCTTTGACCACCGGGAAATCGGTCACCGCCGGCGGCATGATGGCCGAGGGCTTCGTCAGCAGCACGGTGATGTCGAGCGCGTCGGCCAGCCGCCGGCCGACCTCCAGCGCCAGGTCATCGCGGCCATAGACCAGCGCGACGCCGTCCGATTCGAGCGTCACCAGATGGATTGGCGGCATGTCGACCGCCGCCGCGGCCAGAAGTGCCGCCGTCTTCGGTCCGGCGGCCTTCGCCTCGCTGGACCAGCCCGCCTGTTCGCGGACATTGGCGAAGGTCAGCCGGCCGGCAAAACCCATCTCCTCGGCGGTTTCCTGGAACAGCGGCGCTTCCTGGGTGCAGCCAACGGTGACGTCGCCGCCCTGGCCGATCACCGCCTTGAACAGGTCGAGCTCCTTGCGGCAGAGCTGGTCGGCTGTCCTGACCTTGGTCAGGCAGGCGCGCGCAACGGTCTCGCCGTGCAGCGGCATTGTCTCTTCGCACGAACAGACGAAGGTGGTTCCGCCGGCCTGCATGGCATTCCTCTTCCGGGTGAGTGGCCGGCTTTTCCGGACACGACAGCGCACTTCCGCACGCTCCCCTTCCCGCGACCCTGTTCCCTCATATATTGGAAGCAATCCAAAGAACCAATGCGACCGCCGATACGACGGTGTCGCATCGCCCGAGGTGCCATGTCTCCCCTGATCGCCATCAAGGCGCCATCCACGCTCACCTTGCCGCCGGGCTTCGAACTCGAGCCCCTGCGGGAATCCGGCGATGCCTTTGCTCATGCCTGCCGGATCGCGGCCGAAAAGGGCGCGGGCACGCTCGTCTGGGTGCGTCGTTTCGACGTCGCCGAATACGCCATCGTCCTCGAGCCGGAGGAGCCGCTGGCGGTTGCCCGCAAGGCGTTCTTCATGGGCATGAATGCCACAGCCGAGGCGATTGCCGCACACTGCCCGCCCGAACGCGACGTTTCGTTCCGCTTTCCCGACGCGATCACCTTCGACGCAGGACTTGTCGGTGGCGGCCGGATTGGCTGGCCAAAGGGCACGGCAGAGGATGCGGTACCGGCTTGGCTGGTCTTTTCCGCGGTCATCCGCGTGACCTTCGACGGCATGATCGAGCCGGGCAAGGCGCCAAATGCGGCCGCCCTCGACGATGAAGGATTCGACGGTGTCGGCCCTTCCGATCTCGTTGAGAGTTTCGCGCGGTTCTTCCTGCGGCAGGTCGATATCTGGCAGAGCCAGGGCTTCAAGACGATCGCCGCCGACTATCTCGGCCGCGTCGTCAAGGAGCGACCGGGCGATCGCCGCGGCCTCGACGCCAATGGCGACCTGCTGACGCGCCGGGCTGTGGGCGAGGAGGAACACCGCTCGATCTTCCTCGACGGCCTCAAGGCTGTCGCCTGGCTCGACCGGAAGACCGGAGCGCCCAGGCTGTGAGATTGCTCCGCACCATCCGCCTCGATCCCTCCGATCGCTTCGTGTTCCCCGTTGCGGCCGAGCCTGGCGAATGGGCGGTCACGGGCACATTCCTGTTCTGGGGGCGCCCGATCGACCAATTGGAGGGAAAGGACCGCGCTGCTTTCCGCTCTGGCTTCGTCGGCGTCGAGAGCCTCGGCTTTTCCACGCTGGTGGTGGTTGAGGAGATCCGGGAAGACGAGCACCGCGCAGCGGTCGAGGCGCTCGCCCGCCACATCCACAGCCATCTCGGAGCGCCGACGCTCGATGCCGCGACCGCGGCTGCCGCCGAAGAACTGGCTTTCGCGGCATCGCTCGCCGATCACGACATCGGCACGCTGGTCGCCATGCACCGCTTGTTCGAGAAGGGCGAGATCCACGAGCAATATCGCACTCTGAAACCGCGTGAGCGGACGCTGGGCGCTGATGGCCTGCATGCCCAGGCGCGTGCCTTCACCTTCCACGAAATGGTCGATGACGAGGCACCCGAGGAACGGGTGGACCTCATCGGCATGATGGGTCCCAAGCCATGAGCGATGCCATGACCGACACGCCCCGTCTGGCCAAGGAATTCTGGGTCTCGTCGGGCCACCACATGACGACGAAGACCGCGGGCGGCGGGCTTGCCGTCAGCGATGAGATGATCCTGGCCTATCTCGCCCGGCCAGAGTTGATCCCGCCGGAGGAGGCCTGCGATGCGGAGCGCGAGCTTCATGCGCTCCTGATGGCAGAGCCGCGCCGGCCGGTGACGGCCGCCATGATTGGCGCGATCCAGGACGAGGATGCCCGCGAGAACTGGGGTTTCATGATCGGCTTCCGGGACCGCCTCATGGCGCATCCGAGCCTGGAGGCAGCCTATCTCGCGATCGTCCGCAACCACGCGGGTTCGGTGCCGCCGCTGTTCCTCAACCAGCTGGTCCATCTCATCCTGCGCAATGCGCTGGACGGTTGCGAGGACCCCTTCGTTCTGAGAGCCGCCGAGTGCTTTTTCCGGACCCAGAAGGGCAGCCTGCGTGACGACACCCTGCTGCTCGCCGATGCCGAACTGGTTGAGGGACTGGAAGCCGACCGCAAGGCGCTGATGCACTCATCCCCGCTCACCGCCATGCTGGGCGGCGATGCCGCCTCCGAGCTTGAGGTGATGACAGACGAGACGGCGGACACCTATTGGTCCTGCTCGGACGCCTTCTCGATGGTGATGAATCTCGGCGGCAATCCGCGCGTGCGCGACGCGCTGGCGCGGGTCATCGAGACCTGGCTTGCGCATATGCTCGGCGTCGAGACCGAGGTGAAGCCGATCGAGCGCATCGAGGATGCCGACTGGCGATGGTTCGTCGGCCTCGATGCCGAGGCAACCGCTATCGGCAACAGGCTGTGGCGTGGCGAGCCGGTCGATCCGGTGGACCAGTCGCGCGTCTGCGGCCTGTTCAGCCTCACCTTCGCCGATCCCCGACAGGTGGATGCCAAGGTCGGCGGCAAGCCGGTCTACCTGATCATGGCGCTCGACAATGATATGATCCTGCGCATCAAGCCGCAGAACCTGCTGCTCGGCCTGCCGCTTGCCGGCCGGCTGGCAGCCTGAGGAGAGGGCGATGGCAGTCCAGCACATGATGGTCGGGGTTGTTGCCGTCAAACGGAAGCTCAACAACCCCTGGATCGATTTCGAATGGACGCCGGAGGCGATCCTGCCGGGTCTTCCCGCAGTCGAACCTGGGACCGTGATCGCGCGCGACGGCCCGCATGAGAGCTATTATCTCGGTCCTGCCGAATTGACGTTCCATTCCGGCGAGACCGCCCATTACCGCGACAACCTCACCTCGGGACGGCCGTCCGTCTGGGTGGCGCTCCGCGACAACGGCGATGGCATCTGGCGTGTGGCCGGCGTCACCGTCGATCCCTACGAGGGCGAGGCCTATGCCGATACCGTCGACGACCGGGTCGAGCCGGTGCCCATGCCCCACGACGTGATGGTGGAGTTGAGCGCCTTCTTCGACAAGCATCACGTCGAGCAGACCTTCTTCAAGCGCAAGCGTGACCGCCATGTGCAGGAGCCGACCTACGGGCTCGGACATCCCAATCTGCGGCGACCGGGGGACAAGGGATGAGCGGCAGCGATGAAGGGTTTCTCTCGCGCTGGTCGCGGCTGAAGCGCGAGCCGGAACCGGAGGCCCCGGAGGTCGTCGAGCCGCCGCCGGCGCCTGCGAGTGATCTCGCGAAATCCGTCGAGGAGATCGTCGCGGCCCTGCCGCGTATCGAGGACTTGCTGCCCGGCCAGTCGCTGTCCGGGTTCATGCAGGCTGGCGTGCCGGTCGATCTGAAGAATGCCGCGCTGCGCCGCATGTGGACCATCGATCCGGCGATCCGCGACTTCGTCGGTGAAGCGCTGGACTATGCCTATGACTACAACACGCCCGGCGGCGCGCCTGGCTTCGGTCCGATGATCACCAGCCCCGATCAGGTCAATGAGGTGCTCGCCATGTTCGACAAGGCGATGCCGAAACTCACCCCGGATTCGCGCATGACGGGTGATTCCGACAATTTGCCGCAGCACGATGACGTGACACGGAAGGCGGACCTTGCCGATGCTGCGTCGCAGCAAAATCGCGCGGGGTTGGCGTCACAAGAAGCCTCATTGCCGACGCCTATGACCGTGGCCGCGACAGAACCCGCGCCCGCGCTGGATTTCGCAAGAGCCAAGGCTGACCACGGTCCTGTTGCACTGCAAGAAAAGTCAGTGAATTCAGCCGCTTTGCCCTCAAAGTCGCGCCGCCACGGGAGCGCATTGCCGCACTGAGGAAGAGGCTATGACCAATTGCATCTCGGGCACATAGCTTGTAGCTATTCCAGACTGGGTTTGGAAAAGTGCGTGTGCCAAGAGCGAATGCGCCCGGCCACGGCAAGGGTTCGATGAGAATGAGCGCTCAGTCGCTTCGGGACGGGGGATTGCAGGAAGCCATCAAGGCTGTCGGCGGCGTGGGTGCGCTTGCGCGCGCGCTCGGCATTTCCCAGCCCTCGGTCTCCAATTGGCAGAAGGTGCCTCCTGAGCGCGTCATTGCGATCGAGCAGATCTCGGGCGTTGCGCGCGGTGTGTTGAGGCCAGATCTCTATCCCGAGATGCGCGCCTCGCTGGCCGCCGCCATGGAAGCGGCCAAGGCCGAACAGGCGGCTGCCGCCGAGCCCGATGATATGGATCGCCTGCGGGCCGCCGAATACGGCCTGCTGGCGCTCTTGCTGTTCAAGGCGCCCACCGCCGCCGTGCTCGCCGAGGTCAGCAACCTCAAGGGCGATGCCTCGCCGCTGGGGCTTGCCCATCTGGCGCTCGCTGAAGCTGCCAGAGACACCACGCTGGAAGCCGCAAACCGACAGTTCTTCGACCTGTTCGTCGGACTTGGTCGTGGCGAACTTCTGCCCTACGCGTCCTACTATCTCACCGGCTTCCTGCACGAGCGGCCACTGGCCGAGGTACGTGCCGATTTCATCCGCTTCGGCATCGTCCGCGAGGACGAATCCAAGGAGCCTGAGGATCACATCGCGCTGCTGTTCGACGTGATGGCCGGCCTGGCGCTGGGGTCCTTCGGTGACGGTTACGCCGACGAGAAGACCTTTTTCGAGACGCATCTGAAGCCATGGGCGGCGCGGTTCTTCGCCGACCTGGAAACGATCGAGGGTCGCCCGCTCTATGCCACGATCGGCAGGGTGGGGCGGCTGTTCATGGATATCGAGACGGAAGCTTTCGCCTTTGCCGGCTGAGCCGGCGAAGCGATGAATGGGAGGACAGGCAATGGCTGACACCAACGACAAGAATGGCGCATCCCCCGTCGCCGATCGGCGTGGGTTCCTGAAGGCCCTGACCGGCGCATCCGCGGTTGCCGCGACCGCCGTCGTCGCCGCGGAGCCGGCCGAGGCGCAGTCCACGGGCCGCGAAAGCCGCGATGAGCGCGTCAAGGCGCGCTACCAGGCGAATTCGGCTGAAGTCCAGAATTTCTATCGTACCAACCGTTACTGAGGGCCGCCCCCATGCTGATCAAGCGCAGGACTTCGGACGCCTCCCGGCCGCGTCTCGGCGGGCTCGCTGCTGGCCTCACCTCCGGGGTGATGGACCGCCGCACCTTTCTCGCCCGTTCCGGCATCACGGCCGCCGGTGCCATTGCCGTTGGCGCGTTGACGCTCGGCGCGGTGCGCAAGGCTGACGCCGTCTCCGCCCCCCAGCCGGGGGTGCCGACCATCGTCAAGAAGAACATCTGCACCCATTGCTCGGTCGGCTGCACGGTGCGCGCCGAGGTGCAGAACGGCGTTTGGACCGGTCAGGAGCCGGCCTGGGAAAGCCCGATCAATCGCGGCACCCATTGCGCCAAGGGCGCTTCCGTCCGCGAGATCGTCCATGGCGAGCGCCGGGTGAAATACCCGATGAAGCTCGTCAACGGCCAGTGGCAGCGCATCTCGTGGGACCAGGCGTTCAACGAGATCGGCGACAAGATGACCGAGATCCGCGGCAAGTCCGGTGCGGATTCGGTCTACATGCTCGGCTCCGCCAAGTTCACCAACGAGGCTGCCTATCTGTTCCGCAAGTTCGCGGCCTTCTGGGGCACCAACAACGTCGACCACCAGGCCCGCATTTGCCACTCGACCACGGTCGCCGGCGTTGCCAACACCTGGGGTTACGGCGCGCAGACCAATTCCTACAACGACATCCGCAATGCCAAGACCATGATCATCATGGGTGGCAATCCCGCGGAAGCCCATCCGGTCTCGCTCCAGCACGTGCTGAGCGGCAAGGAGCTCAACCGCGCGAACATGATCGTCATCGATCCGCGCATGACCCGTACCGCCGCCCACGCGACCGAATATGTCCGCATCCGCTCCGGCACCGATATCCCGGTCATCTGGGGCATCATGTGGCACATCATCAAGAACGGCTGGGAGGACAAGGACTTCCTCGCCAAGCGCGTCTACGGCATGAGCGAGGCGCTCAAGGAAGTCGAGAAGTGGGATCCCAAGACCGTTGAGGATGTCACCGGCGTCCCCGGCGCGCAGCTTGAGCGGGTTGCCAAGCAGTTCGCCACCGAGAAGCCCTCGACCCTGATCTGGTGCATGGGTGCGACCCAGCACTCGGTCGGCACGGCCAATGTCCGCGCCTATTGCACCCTGCTGCTGCTCACCGGCAATGTCGGCGCGCCCGGCACCGGCGCCAACATCTTCCGCGGCCACACCAACGTGCAGGGCGCGACTGACCTCGGCCTCGATGTCGGCAACCTGCCGCTCTATTACGGCCTGGTCGAAGGCGCCTGGCGCCATTGGGGCCGTGTCTGGGACGTGCCCTACGACTATTTCGTCTCGCGCTTCGACGATGTTCCGGCCAAGGGCGGCCGTGCCGCCCGCACCGGCAAGCAGAACATGGAAGTGTCTGGCCTGCCGTCGACCCGCTGGTTCGACGCGACCCTCCTGCCGGCCGAACAGGTCGACCAGAAGGACAACCTCAAGGCCATGTTCGTCTTCGGCCATGGCGGCAACACGATCCCGCGCATTCCCGGCGCGGTCGAGGGCCTCGGCAAGCTCGACCTCCTGGTGATCGCCGATCCCCATCCGACCAACTTCGTCTCGCTCGGAAACCGCCAGAACGGCACATATGTCTTGCCGATCTGCACCAATTTCGAGTGCGATGGGTCGCGCACAGCCTCCAACCGCTCGATCCAGTGGGGCGAGAAGATCGTCGAACCGATCTTCGAATCGGCATCCGACTACTGGGTCATCTACAAGTTCGCCCAGAAGCTCGGCTTCGCTGATCAGATGTTCAAGAACATCCAGCTGGTGAAGGGCAAGTTCGGCGACGAGCCGCAGGCCGAATCCATCCTCCGCGAGATCAATCGCGGCGGCTGGTCGACCGGCTATACCGGCCAGTCGCCGGAGCGGATCAAGGCCCATATGGCCAATCAGGACAAGTTCGACATCGTCACGTTGCGCGCGCCGGCCGATGCTCCGGCCGAGATCCGCGGTGACTTCTACGGGTTGCCCTGGCCGTGCTGGGGCAAGCCGGAACTGCGCCATCCCGGCACGCATATCCTCTACAACACCAATGTGCGGATGATGGACGGCGGCGGTGCTTTCCGTCCGCGCTTCGGCGTCGAGCGTAATGGTGAAACCCTGCTGGCGCAGAATTCCTGGAACCTCGACAGCCCGATCCAGGATGGCTACCCGGAATTCACCTATGCGATCTTCCAGCGTCTCGGCTGGGATGCTGATCTGACCGCCGACGAGAAGGCCTCGATCGAGCGGCAGGGCGGCGCCAATCCCGGCGCGGTCAACTGGGCCAACGACATTTCAGGTGGCATCCAGCGCGTCTGCCTGGCCAAGAATGTCTGCCCCTTCGGCAACGGCAAGGCCCGTGCGATTGCCTGGAACCTGCCCGATCCGGTTCCGGTTCACCGCGAGCCGATCTACACGCCACGCGCCGATCTCGTCGCGAAATATCCGGCGCGCGCCGACGAGCGTTCGCTGCGCATGCCGAACCTGCACACGACCTATCAGAAGGGCGCCGTCGACAAGGGCGTTGCCCGCTCCTTCCCGATCATCCTCACCTCCGGCCGTCTGGTCGAATATGAGGGCGGCGGCGAGGAAACCCGCTCGAACAAGTGGCTGGCCGAACTCCAGCAGGACATGTTCGTCGAGATCAATCCCCGCGATGCCTCGGCTCGCGGTGTCTCGGATGGCGGCTGGGTCTGGGTGTCTGGTCCGGAAGGCGGCCGCGCACGCGTCAAGGCGCTGGTCACCGAGCGTGTCGGCCCGGGCGTCGCCTGGATGCCGTTCCACTTCGGCGGCTGGTACCAAGGCCAGGACCAGCGCAAGGCCTATCCGGCCGGCACCGATCCGATCGTTCTCGGCGAGAGCGTCAACACCGTCACCACCTATGGCTACGACCCCGTGACCGGCATGCACGAGGGCAAGGCCACGCTCTGCCAGATCGCAACGGCGTAAGAGAGGACCTGAACCATGGCCCGGATGAAATTCCTCTGCGACGCCGACCGCTGCATCGAATGCAACGCCTGCGTCACCGCCTGCAAGAACGAGCATGACGTGCCCTGGGGCATCAATCGTCGGCGCGTCGTCACCATCAATGACGGCAAGCCCGGCGAGCGCTCCATCTCCATGGCGTGCATGCACTGCACCGACGCGCCCTGCGCGGCGGTCTGCCCGGTCAACTGCTTCTACACCACGGCCGACGCCGTCGTTCTCCACTCCAAGGAGACCTGCATCGGCTGCGGTTACTGCTTCTACGCCTGCCCGTTCGGCGCGCCGCAATATCCGCGCGTCGGCAATTTCGGCTCGCGCGGCAAGATGGACAAGTGCACCTACTGCGCCGGTGGTCCCGAGGCCGACAACAGCGTGGCCGAATATGCCCAGTACGGAGCGAACCGCCTCGCCCAGGGCAAGCTGCCGCTCTGCGCCGAGATGTGCTCGACCAAGGCGCTGCTGGCCGGCGACAGCGACATGATCGTGACCATCTACAAGGAGCGCGTGCTGAAGCGCGGTTACGGCTCCGGCGCCTGGGGCTGGCAGACGGCCTACAAGGAAACGATCGCGATCTGACCGCTTTTGTCCCTCCCGGTGGCAGAACCTCTGCCGCCGGTCCGCTCACACGACATCAATTCGGGCGCGCCATGAAAGCGCCCAAGAGGGAGGACCACCCGATGCGCGTCTCGCTTCGGTCTCTCGCCGCCGCAGTCCTGCTGGCCTTTGCCGTTGCGGTCTCCGCACCGGTCCTGGCGCAGCAGCCTTCCTCGGTGAACCCGACCGCTTCGTCGGTCAAGGAACAGCAGCTTCTCGAGGCGCTGCGCGCCGGCACGCCCGGCACCGGCACCACCCTGTCGGGTCGGATCACCATTCCCGATCAGCGCGCCGCAAACCTCATCCAGCCCCAGGGGCAGGCCTGGCGGGTGTTCCACCAGGGCACGATGCACTGGGTCGGCGGCATCGCCATTCTCGGCATGCTGGCCGTGCTCGTCGCATTCTACCTGTTCCGCGGCCGGATCATGATCCACAAGGGCCCCGCGGGCATCCGGATCCTGCGCTTCACCACGTTCGAGCGCCTGGTTCACTGGATGACGGCGGGCTGCTTCCTGGTGCTGGCGCTGACCGGCCTCAACATCACCTTCGGCAAATATCTGCTGCTGCCGCTCTTCGGTGAAGGCGGCTTCCATGCGGTCGCGAGCCTTGGCAAATATGCCCACAACTATCTCGCCTGGCCGTTCATGCTGGGCCTGGTCTTCATGTTCCTGGTCTGGGTTGTCCATAACATCCCGAACAGCATCGACATGGAATGGCTGAAGCAGGGCGGTGGATTGCTCAAGCCGGGCGTCCATCCTCCGGCGAAGAAGTTCAATGCCGGCCAGAAGGGCATCTTCTGGGCGGTGATCATCGGCGGCGGCCTGCTGTCGGTCTCGGGCTTCTTCCTGATCTTCCCGGCAACCGCCGATGGCGTGCTGGCGCTTCAGTTCTGGAACATCGTCCATGGTCTCGTGGCGGTGCTGCTCATCGCCATCATGATCGCGCACATCTATATCGGCTCGGTCGGCATGGAAGGCGCGGCCGATGCCATGACCTCCGGCGAGGTCGATCTCAACTGGGCCAAGGAGCACCATTCGCTCTGGGTCCAGGAGGAGGCCTCCAAGGGCCGCATCAATCCGGGCGCGCTCGGCCAGCCTGCCGAGTGAGCTGATTTATCGATCGTCGTGACAACGCCCGGCTCAGGCCGGGCGTTTTCTTTTGCGCGGCATTGCCGCTACAGGACATGCAGGGCGCTGGCATGGCGCCGCTGCGGGGAACGATCTGAAATGAAGGTCATCGGTCTTGCCGGGTGGAGCGGAGCGGGCAAGACGACCCTGCTGGTCAAGCTCATCCCTGCATTGATCGGCCGGGGCCTGACCGTCTCGACGCTGAAACACGCGCACCATGCTTTCGATATCGATCATCCCGGCAAGGATTCGTTCGAGCACCGGACAGCCGGCGCGTCCGAGGTTCTGGTGGCCTCGGGGCGCCGCTACGCGCTGATCCACGAACTCCGCCAGGAACCCGAACCGCCGCTCGCCGACCTGCTGGGCAAGCTTTCGCCTGTCGATCTGGTGCTGGTTGAAGGGTTCAAGCGGGCGCCCCATCCGAAGATCGAGATCTATCGCGCCGCCAACGGCAAGCCGTTCCTGTTCCCCGACCTGCCGAATGTCCGCGCCCTCATCTCCGATGTTTTGCCGCCGCAATGGACAGGGCCTCACACCGGCCTGAACGAGATCGAGCGGGTCGCGGATCTCGCCCTCGATCATGCGAGGCCGCTGGCCGACGTGGTCGCCACCCTCCGCATCGGCGCCTGAGCCCACCAGCATTCCCGTCCCGCCCGTCCGCGTGCTAAGCCCCAACCATGGCGCAGCTTTCCTCCGATCATTTCGCCTTCGGCCCCGGCCTCCTGTCGATCGAGGAGGCGCTGGCGCGCGCTTCCGCCAATCTCAAGCCTATTGCCGAGGTCGAGAGCGTCTCGCTGGTCGAGGCCGATGGCCGCATCCTCGCCCATGATCTGATCGCCGGCGTCGATCTGCCACCCTTCTTCAACTCCGCCGTCGACGGCTATGCGGTGCGCCATGCCGATCTTCAGCCTGGTGGCGAGACGATCATGCCGATCACCGGGCGCATCGCGGCGGGCGGCGAGGGGGCTTTCTCGGTGCCGGCTGGAGCCGCCGTGCGCATCTTCACCGGGGCGCCGATGCCGGATGGCGCCGATACGGTCTTCATGCAGGAGGATGTGCGGCTGGATGGCAACCGCGTGACCTTGCCGACCGGCCTGAAGCCTGGCGCGAATTGCCGCCCAGCCGGCGAGGATCTCCCCAGGGGCCAGGTGGCATTGACCGCCGGCCGCCGGATGACGCCCGAGACAATCGCGCTGGCGGCCGCTCTCGGCATCGATCGTCTGACGGTGCGCCGACCCATCAGGGTCGCCATCTTCTCGACCGGCGACGAGTTGGTTTCGCCGGGACAGGCGCTACCGCCCTCAAGCCTCTATGATTCCAACCGCTTCACGCTCGCAGCCCTGGTGCGCAGGCTGGGCGCCGATGTCACAGATCTCGGTATCCTGAAGGACAATCGCGAGGCCGTTGCCGCTGCCCTTGCCGGCGCCGCCGCCGATCATGATCTGATCCTCACCTCCGGCGGCGTGTCGACCGGCGAGGAGGATCACGTCAAGGCGGCTGTAGAGCAGGAGGGAAGCCTGGCGTTCTGGCGGCTGGCGATCAAGCCCGGCCGTCCCGTGGCGATGGGCGTGGTTGGGGGCACGGCCTTCATCGGATTGCCGGGCAATCCGGTGGCGGTCTTCATCACATTCGCGCACGTGGTCAGGCCGTTCCTGACGGCGCTCGCCGGCGGCAAGCCCGAGCGGCCGCTGGCGCTGCCGGTGCGCTCAGGTTTTGCCTATCGCAAGAAAGAAGGCCGCCGGGAATATGTCCGTGTGTCGCTGAACCGTGGCGCAGATGGCGTGGTCGAGGCACACAAGCACCCGCGCGAAGGCGCGGGCGTCATCACGTCGCTGACCGAGACTGATGGTCTGGTGGAGTTGACCGAAGACATCACCCGGATCGAGCCGGGCGCGATCGTCGGCTTCCTCAGCTATGCGCTGCTGCGCTGACCGCGCTCAGTGGCTGGCGCCGCCGCGATTGGTGCCGCTCCAGTCCTTGCCGACCAGATTGCTGCCGGCTTCGCCATGGCGCAGCACGGCGCCTGACCCGACATAGCGCGCGTCGGCAGTGGTCTGCAGCTCGGTGTTGAGGACAAAGCCAGCGCCGGCCGCCAGCAGGATCGCGATGCCGAATGACGCAAGAATGGCTTTCATCTGTTCCCCCACGCTTCCTCAGAAGCTGTTGTTTCTTCTTTCAATTTACCACTTTGCTGGAACCGTTCAAGCGTCGTGGTGACGCATCAGCACGGCGTCTGCCTCGGCAAGATCCTCCGGGCTGTTGGCATTGAAGAACGGATCGAACGGCTCGGCCGGCCAGACGGCCTCGGCGCAGCCATGGCGGGCGGTCCAGCGGTCGATCTTGCGGATATCCTCGACCACCAGCGCATGGCGCAGGTTCTCGCGCAGCGCCACCGGCCAGAGACCGATCACCGGGTGAACCTGATCCCCCGATTTCGCGCAGGCGAGCGCCTTGCCTTCCGCCAGCCGCGCGGCATGCAGGCGTGCGACGAGGTCGCGCGGCAGAAACGGCGCATCGGTGGCAACCGACAGCACCCATTGGATGTCGGGACGGTGTGTGGCGGTCCAGTCGAGTGCTGCCAGAATGCCGGCAAGCGGTCCCGCAAAGCCCGGCACATCATCGGCGACTACCGGGCGACCCAGAAAGCCGAAGCGCAGCGGATCGCCATTGGCATTGACGATTAGCGCCTCGCATTGCGGCGAGACCCGTTCGACGACCCGGTCGAGGATCGTCCGGCCGCCGACGGTCTTCATCGGCTTGTCGCCGCCACCCATGCGGCGCGCGAGGCCGCCGGCCAGCAGCACGCCCAGGGTCGGCGGCGGCTCAATCATCGGAACCACCATCGAAGCCACCTTTGCGCCGGCTCTTCGAACTTTCCTCGGCGACATAGGCGAGGTCCTGGTCGAAGATGATCCGGTCCTCGCCGGCCAGCGCCACGAACCGCTTGCCCTTTGCCCGCCCGATCAGGGTCAGGCCGCATTGGCGCGCAAGCTGCACACCCCAGGCTGTGAAGCCGGAGCGCGAGACCAGCACGGGAATGCCCATCCGCACCGTCTTGATGACCATTTCCGAGGTCAGCCGCCCGGTCGTGTAGAAGATCTTGTCGGCGCCGGTCTCGCCGTGCCGGTACATCCAGCCGGCAACCTTGTCGACGGCGTTGTGGCGGCCGACATCCTCCATATAGACCAGTGGCTCGTCCTCGCGGCAGAGCACCGATCCATGGATCGCGCCGGCCGTGAGGTACAGCGACGGCATGGTGTTGATGGCGCTGGTCAGCCGGTAGAGCCAGGACGTCCGGAGTGGCGTCTTGGGCAGTTCGATATCGCCCAGCGCCTCCATCAGGTCGCCGAAAGCCGTGCCCTGGGCGCACCCCGACGTCTGGGTCCTCTTCTTCAGCTTTTCCTCGAAATTGGTGTTGGTGTCGGTGCGCACCACCACCACTTCGAGGTCCTCGTCATAGTCGACCCCGGTGACCACATCGGTCGGCTTCAGCATGTTCTGGTTTAAGAGATAGCCGATCGCCAAATATTCAGGGTAATCGCCGATCGTCATCATCGTGACAATCTCCTGGGCGTTCAGGTAGAGCGTCAGCGGCCGCTCGACCGTGACTGCCGTTTCGATCGTCTCGCCACGCTCATCAACGCCAGTCACGCGCTCGGTGAGCCGTGGATCGTGCGGATTGGGAACGATGCGGGGGCCGGTCACGCTGCTCACTCGATCACGATGGCCGGCGGCGGCTTGATCGTCACGTCACCGACACCGGTCAGGCTCGCCCAGACCTGGGCCGCGATGTCGCGATAGACAAGCGCATTGGGGCTGCCGGGATCGGTCGCGACAATCGGCTGGCCACTGTCGGAACGCTCGCGCAGCTTCATGTCGAGCGGGATTTCGCCGAGGAACGGCACGCCGAGGCGTTCGGCTTCGCGTCTCGCGCCGCCATGGCCGAAGATGTCGTAGCGATTGCCGGTATCGGGAGCGATGAAATAGCTCATGTTCTCGACAATGCCGAGGATCGGCACTTCGGTCTTGCGGAACATGGCGACGCCGCGCCGAGCGTCAATGAGGGCGAGATCCTGCGGCGTCGAGACGATGACGGCGCCGGCGAGCGGGGTCGCCTGCGCCATGGTCAGCTGCGCGTCGCCAGTGCCGGGCGGCATGTCCACCACCAGCACGTCGAGATCGCCCCAGGCAACCTCGCGCAGCATCTGGGTGATGGCGCTCATCACCATCGGTCCGCGCCAGATCATCGGCGTCTCTTCCTCGACAAGGAAGCCGATCGACATGACCTTGACGCCGAAATTCTCAAGCGGCGCCAGCGTCCGGCCCGAGATCACGCGCGGCTTGCCATGCAGGCCGAACAGCTTCGGCAGCGACGGCCCATAGATATCCGCGTCCAGGATGCCGACACGCTTGCCGAGACCGGCGAGCGCTAGAGCGAGGTTGCAGGCCGTCGTCGACTTGCCGACACCGCCCTTGCCGGAGGCGACCGCGATGACATGGGCAACGCCGGGAATGGTGGTGGCCTTGGGCGAGGGGGGCTGGCTCGGCCGACCCGGTATCACATGCGGCTGGGTCGAAGGCGGCACCCGCTGGGGGGCCTTGGCATCCGGACGGTCGGCGGTCAGCGACACCAGCGCCTGGGTCACGCCGGGCAGGCCGCCAATCGCCGATTGCGCGGCAAGACGCACCGGCTCCATGGCGGCGGCTTCGGTCGGATCGATGGCGATCGCCACCATCACCTTGCCGTCATTGACGATGATGTCGGAGAGCCGCCCGGATGCCGTGAGCGACTGGCCGCTGGCCGGCAGCTTCACGAGTTCGAGCGCGCGGGCGACCTGTTGCTGACTGACCATGGAACCCCTCGGGTGAGGGATGTGACATAGGCCATCGCCGTGCCGTGCGGAAGGGCAGGCCTTACGGAGTGACAGTCAGACGCAGAACATAGCCGTCGAGCGGTGTCGGGCGGCCGGCGCTGGTCAGTTCACGCGGCGGTGTGACGAGCTCTCCGAAGGCGATGAAACGACCCTGCACCGGCACGAAGGGCGCCGCGAGGTGAGCCGCTGGCGACAGGCGAAAGCGCGCGGCCTGACCGCGGGCCGGCTGAACCTGCTCGATCTCCACGACGGGGGCGCTGGTCCGTTGGCAATTGGCCGGCGCGACGCAGCGGCCAACGCTGATGACGCGCGAGAATTTCAACGTGATGGGCGCGCCGTTGGGGCCGGGCACCTCGACCGACTCGCCACCGCGAATCTCGATCCGCTGCGGTTCTGCGGCGGAGCTGCGGCCGGTCATCAGAAGGAAAAGCAGGCTGGCTATCAGGAACATCAGTGTCGGTGCCGCAATGAGGGTGGCGGTTGTCAGCATGCGGGGTTCGAAGAACGAGGTGATAAGGCGCGGTTCGAACAGCAGCATGACAAGCTCCGAGGATGTTTCACCTATGTGTCGCGCCGGCGATCGGGAAGGTTCAACGCGATCACGAGATCGGGTCAGGCGTTCAACACAGCGAGATCATGTCTTGGATGCACAATCGCGGCTTGGAGCCCTTGGCGACCCGTGGTAGCAACTTTCGTCAACCCGAAACTCGAAGCCGAGTCGCGCCTTCCACCTTTTTCAGGGCCTGGCCACGCTTTACCCACCAGGAGTTGGCACATGGCCGTTCTGAAGACTTTCGACGAAGCCCTGACCTTCGATGACGTGCTGCTGAGGCCGGGTCTGTCGGATGTCATGCCGGGCGAGGCCGATACCAAGACGCGGATCACCCGCACCATCAGCCTGAACATCCCGATCATGTCGGCCGCCATGGACACGGTCACCGAAGCGCGCATGGCGATCGCCATGGCCCAGGCCGGCGGCATCGGCGTCATCCACCGCAATCTCGACCCCGAGGCCCAGGCCGAGCAGGTTCGCCAGGTCAAGCGCTTCGAGAGCGGCATGGTGCTGAACCCGGTCACCATCGCGCCCGAGGCGACGCTTGCCGAGGCCCAGGCGATGATGAAGAAGCATGGCTTCTCGGGCTTTCCGGTGGTCGAACGCGGCCCCGACGGCAAGGCCGGCCGGCTCGTCGGCATTCTCACCAACCGCGACGTGCGCTTCGCCACCCATCCGAACCAGCCGGTCTCCGAACTGATGACCAAGGACCGGCTGATCACCATCCGCGAGGGCGTGGTGCAGGACGAGGCCAAGCGCCTGCTCCACCAGTTCCGCATCGAGAAGCTGGTGGTTGTCGACGATCAATATCGCTGCGTCGGCCTCGTCACCGTCAAGGATATGGAAAAGCAGGTCGCCAACCCCAATTCCTGCAAGGACGAGCAGGGTCGCCTGCGCGTTGCCGCCGCCACCACGGTCGGCGAGCAGGGCTATGAGCGCACCGAATTGCTGATCGATGCGGGCGTCGATCTGGTCGTCGTCGACACGGCCCATGGCCATTCCCAGAAGGTCCTCGACCAGGTCGCGCGCATCAAGCGGCTGTCGAACAAGGTCCAGGTCGTGGCTGGCAATGTCGCCACGGCCTCCGGCACCAAGGCCCTGATCGATGCCGGCGCCGACGCCATCAAGGTCGGCATCGGTCCTGGCACGATCTGCACCACCCGCATGGTGGCCGGCGTCGGCGTACCCCAGCTCACCGCCATCATGGAGAGCGTCGAGGCGGCGCAGGCGACCGGCACACCGGTCATCGCCGATGGCGGCATCAAGTTCTCCGGCGATCTCGCCAAGGCGCTGGCTGCTGGCGCCGAAGTCGCGATGATCGGCGGACTTCTTGCCGGCACCGACGAGGCGCCAGGCGAGGTCTATCTGTGGCAGGGCCGCTCCTACAAGAGCTATCGCGGCATGGGCTCGGTGGGCGCCATGGCGCGGGGCTCGGCCGACCGCTACTTCCAGGCCGAGGTGAAGGATACGCTGAAGCTGGTGCCGGAGGGCATTGAAGGCCAGGTGCCCTACAAGGGCCCGGTCTCGACCGTCGTCCACCAGCTGGTCGGCGGCTTGCGCGCAGCCATGGGCTATACCGGCGCCCGGACCCTCGAGGAACTGCGCACCAAGGCCGAGTTCGTGCGCATTTCCAGCGCCGGCCTGCGCGAGAGCCACGTCCATGACGTGACCATCACCCGCGAAAGCCCGAACTATCCGAATGGCGGCCGGGTGTGATTGCACTCGGACACTGACGTCACCCACAAAAATGGCCCGGAGCGATCCGGGCCATTGTCGTTTGTACCGAGATTCAGCTCAGTAATTGTTGCAAATGCGGACGCGGCGCACTTCCGGTCCCCAGGGACCGTCGACCCAGCGGCGCTCGACCCAGCAATCGCCGTAGCCAACCGCTGCTGCTCCAACGGCCGCGCCGCCCAGCAGGGCCCAGCCATAGCCCGGATAGAAATTGTAGCCGGGATACCAATAGCCGTAGCCGGGATAGAAGATGAAGCCCGGGCGCGGATAGCGCACGAAGCCGGGACGAACCCAGCCGCCGGGCGGCCGGAAGCCCGGTGCGATGGGGCCCCGGCGAATGAAGCCCGTGCCGGCGAGCGCGGGGCCGGCAAAGCCCGGCCTTGCTATGCCCGGCCTGAACCCGCCAGGCGCTGCCCGGAACGCCGGGCCGCCTCCAAATCCGCCAGCACGGAAGCCACCGCCGCCGCCCGCGAAGGCGCCCCCACGGAATCCGCCGCCTCCGCCAGCGCGGAATCCGCCGCCGCCACCTCGGCGCTGCATCTCCACAGGCTCACTGGACGCGGCCGGTATCGTTGCGGCCGGATGAGCCTCACTGGCGCGGGCCGCATTCATCGGCCCCACCGAACCAAGGCCGAGTGCCAGGATGCCTGCGGCGATCGCGAGGCCGTTCCGCTTGTTGGCGAGTGTCATTGTCGTCTCTCCCTTCATGCCGCTGGTGCTTATAGCGGCAGGCGCGACCGGGTCGAAGGTCGCAGCGATACGGATCAGTGAGAGCCTGGAATCCGGTATTTCCTTGACCGCTCTGCGACACCTGGAATCAAATCGGCCCCAATCCGGGGATCGGGGCCGACAAGAGCAAGGACCTTCGGTCCTATGGCGTCAGATCAGTTGCAGACGCGGATGTTGCGGCGCTCCGGACCATACGGGCCGTCGACCCAGCGGCGCTCGACCCAGCACTCGCGGTATTCTTCGCGACGCTGCTGCGAAGCGGCGGCAGCTGCGCCGCCGATGATCAGGGCTGCGGCACCGATGCCGATGGCAGCACCGAGATTGCCGTTGCCGCGACGCGGGCCACCACGATACGGACCGGGCCGGAAACCACCGCCCGGACGGCCGGCGATGCGCGGGCCGGCGCGGAAGCCGCCACGGCGCTGCATTTCGAGCGGGGTCGCATCGGAGACGATCGCCGAGCGATCAACGATCTCCGCAGCGCGGGCCGTCGGCGCGGCAGCGGTCAATCCGATCATCAGAGCGCCCGCCGCAAGCGCGGCGATCCTGGTCTTGATGGCAATACGCATGACATTTCTCCCCAGTTCATCCGCAGCAGAGAGGGAGACCGCTACGGAAGGTTCCGCAGAATTGCGTCCTTCTCCTTACCATACATGGAATTAGGCAGAATCTATTGATCCATTTAAAAAAGGTTAAGGCTGTGCCGCCAAGGCACACTGCCGCAGGAGGATGACCCGATGGGAACCATGAATGCGGGCGGCTTGTCGCTCATCTGGCCGCTGCTGGTGCAGATCGCGCTCACGCTGGCGGTGCTCGGCGTGATGGGGAGGCTGCGGCTCAAGGCCTTGAGCGCGCGCGAGGTCCGGCTGGGAGATGTCGCCGTGTCGTCGACCGCCTGGCCCGAGCGTGCCAAGCAGGCCGCGAACAATTTCTCCAACCAGTTCGAAACACCGGTTCTGTTCTATGTCCTGATCATGGTGGCGATCCATGTCGGCGCCACTGGTCCGGTTATGACGGTGCTGGCCTGGGGCTATGTGGCAAGCCGGATCGCCCATGCCATCGAGCATATCGGGACCAACAATGTGCGCCGCCGGTTTGCGATCTTCTCCGGTGGCGTTGTGGTTCTGGCAGCCATGCTCGTCGGAATCCTGATCGCCGCCCTGTGACGACAAAGGCTCCGGTCTTGCGACCGGAGCCAAGTCGGGAAGGGGAGGTCATGCACGGCGGGCGGTGATCAGTCGCAGATGTTCACGCGCTGGCGAACGAGGCCGTAGGGAGTGTCGACCCAGCGGCTGCGGTAGCAGCTGTCGGCGATGACGGCCGCGGTGCCGATCACGCCCACGCCGACCGCGTAGGGCAGCCAGCGGCCACCGCGCCAGTAGCCACCGTGACGATGGCCCGCGAAATGATGGCCGCCGAAGTGGCGGGCGCCGCCATGGAAGCCACCGGCGCGGAAACCGCCACCGTGGAACCCGCCGCCGCGTCCGCCGAAGCCACGGGCTTCCGCATCGGTGGTGGCGAACAGGCCGAGGCCGGCGACGGCGGCGGCAGCGAGAGCAAGCGTCTTGATGGAGGTCATGGCAGTGATCCTTGGGCTCGGGTTGGGCTGCCGGCTCGGCCGCCCTGTCCTCCATGGGTCTCCCGGCCAGGACAAAAGGTTCAGCGGGGATCGCGGATTTTTTTGAAGCCGCCATCAGAACGCGAAACGGCAGCCCGAGGGCTGCCGTTCCTGATTGACCGAGGGCGGTTGATCCAGCCCTCCCGTCCTGAATTGTCCGAAATTACCAGACGCGCCGGCAGACAGTCTCACCCCAGCGATTGATCCAGCAACGCCGCGGAGGGCCGAAACCGAAGCGCGGTCCGCCACCCCAGCGCGGTCCACCACCCCAACGCGGTCCACCGCCGAACCGTCGGAAGCCGCCTCCGCCACCACGGAACCCGCCACCGCGGAAGCCGCGTCCGCCACCGCGGAAGCCGCCGCGCCGCTGCATCTCCGTCGGCGCTTCACCCGCCGCACCAGGGCTCATGGCCTTGAGGGCGTCCAGCATCGAACCGGTCGGTGCCGTGGTCTCGATGACCGAAGCCTCCGCCACTTGCGACCCGGCAAGCGCCACCGCGCCACCAACTATCGCCGTCAGGAAAGATCGACGTCCAAGCATGGCGTTTTCTCCCATTTGCCTCGAAAGGACTCTCATTATGATGCCGCCCGAGAAGATTAGATACCTCGGGTGCCGTACTGGCAAGCTTGAAAAAGCGGAGCCTCCGCACGTACGGAAAGCCATGATGTGTGCAGTGCAACAGCATAGTTTGTAAAATAACAGGCAAGAAAATCGAGGAATACTCAAAAATCAGTGTGATTTGGACTGGTGGATTTGGAAGAAGGCTGCGGCCGGAGCAGGCGAGATCGATAGAAATTGGCAGATATCAGTGTCCATGGAGACCTGCTGATTGTCCGAGGCGGCCGATCCTCCTCCTCCAACACAGCCCTCCGACCGCCGGAACAGCAACGGCCCCGGTCAATGACCAGGGCCGCCTCTGTTCCGATGGCTCGGATCAGACCGATCAGTCGCAAATGTTGACCCGCTGGCGGACAAGGCCATAGGGCGTGTCCACCCACCGGACGCGGTAGCAGCTCGCGGCGATCACAGCGCCGGTGCCGATCACGCCCACGCCGACCGCATAGGGCCACCAGCGGCCACCCCGCCAGTATCCACCGTGACGGTGGCCGATGTGACGATGGCCGCCGAGCCTGAGGCCGCCAATATGGCGGTGTCCGCCGCCATGGAAGCCGCCGGCGCGGAACCCGCCGCCGTGGAACCCGCCGCCGCGCCCGCCGAAGCCGCGGGCCTCTGCGTCGGTGGAGGCGAACATGCCGAGGCCGGCAACAGCGGCTGCGGCGAGAGCGAGTGTCTTGATGGAAGTCATGGGTCTGGTCCTTGGGTTTGAGACAGTGGCTGGTGTCACCCCATCGGCCATGTGTGGCGGCGGCGCCTGAAAAGGTTCGAACGCGCAACGAGAATGTTTGCGGGCACCTCGCGAGTCCGCAATCCGGGTGACCTTTGGTCAACCATTCTGGATTCAATGCGCGCCAATTTACCGGCTTTCCGCGGCCGGATTATTCATCCGTTCAGGGCTTCCTCCGCATCGTTCCGCTTGGTCAATCTGGAACTCCCGGCAAGCCGGCCAGCAACCTGGAATATCCTTACGGATGATGATCGAGGCGAGCCTATCAGCGGACGATGTCACGCGCGCCCAGCGCTCGCGGCGTTGGGACCTGATGTTCCCCGTTGAGGTGGAGGCGCGTTTCGAGGCCGATACCGGCAACCGCCACTTGCATGCACTGCGCATCGTCATGCTGCGCACCGTGGTGATCTACAATCTGTTCCTGGTCGGCGACTACCTGCTCGCCGGCGATGCGTTCAGCCTGGCGCTTGTCCTGCATGTCGCCTTGGTCACACCCTGGATCTTGATCGCCATGGCGCTGATCCGAAGGCCGGTCGGGCCGACGGCGCGCAACCTGCTGATCTCCAGCATTCCCCTGACGATGACCGCCGGCGTTCTCGCGGTCTTCTCAGTGTCGCGCGATCCGCTCGTGGCGCACTACCAGTATTTCGCCGTCATTTGTGTGATGCTGGGCAACGTCGTGCTGCGTCCCGCCTTCAGCTATGCCGTCGTGCAATCGGTCGTGGCGGTCGCGGCGCACGTCGCCATATGCCTGTGGCACCCTCTGATGCCCTCGGCCGTGGGCGTCATGGCGGCCTTTGGATTCGTCGTCTGCGCCGGCATGACATTATTGGCCGGCTACAGCATCGAGCGCGACATGCGCCGGGCCTATCTGATGCGGCTCAAGGATCAGCTCGCCCAGCGCCATCTGCAGAAGATGGCCACCGAACTTGAGCTCATGTCGCATGTCGATCCGCTGACGGGCCTCGCCAATCGGCGCGGAGTCGATTCCCGGGTCGCTGCCCTGCTCGAGCATGGCGGTGCGGGCCGCGGCTTCGTGGTGCTGATGATCGATGTCGACCATTTCAAGCTCTTCAACGACCAGTACGGCCATCTCCAGGGCGACCGCTGCCTGACCCTGGTGGCGAAGGCCGTGGCGAGCGCGGTGCGCGAGGGCACCGACATCATTGGCCGCTTCGGCGGCGAGGAATTCATTGCCATCCTGCCGGAAGCGTCGATCGAGGCCGGCCTGCGCGTTGCCGAGCGCATGCGGCGCGCGCTGGAGCGCATGGCCGTGCCCCATGCCGGTTCGCCCTTCGGTCTCGTGACCATGAGCATCGGCATTGGCGCAGGTGAAACCGGTGATCCTGCCCACCTCGGCGCGGCGATCGATTCCGCCGATGCTGCCCTCTATGCGGCGAAGGCCGCCGGTCGCAATCGGGTTCAGGGCTCGCCGGCGGCCCCGACCGACGGCCGGCCGGCAAAGCCTGCCGATGGCGGCGACTTCCACCGCGCGGCGTGAGCGCCGGACCCAAGATTCCCTTGCCCAATGGCGCCCTGAGCGCGTACCAGAACGGCCTTCCAAGGAGCCGCCGTGACGCCGTCCGCCCGCCTGTCTGCCGCCATCGAGGTGCTCTCCGACATCGAGACCCGCCGCCGCCCCGCGCCCGACGCGCTGAAGGACTGGGGCCTGGCGCATCGCTTCGCCGGATCCAAGGATCGCGCGGCCATTGCGAGCCTCGTCTATGATTGCCTGCGCAGGCGGGCCTCCAGCGCCCATGTGATGGGCGAGGCGACCCCGCGCGCCATCCTGCTGGGTGCGCTGGCGCTGGCCCGCGGCCAGTCGCGCGCCGAGATCGCGGCGCTCTGCACCGGCGAACGTTTCGCGCCCGAGGCGCTGACGGCGGCCGAGGCCAAGGCGCTCGACAAGCTCGATCTCTCGAAGGCTCCCGCGGCGGTTGCCGGCGACTTCCCCGACTGGCTGAGCGACGATCTCGCCGCAGCCTTCGGTGACGAGGTCGTTGCCGAGATGACGGCGCTTTCGGCCCGCGCGCCGATCGACATCCGCGTCAACACGCTGAAGACCGAGCGCATGCGGCTTGTGCCGGAGCTTGCCCATCTCCATCCCGAACTCACCCCCCATGCCCCCACCGGCCTGCGCTTCGGCCATGGCGACGACGGCCGTGGGCCCACGCTCCAGGTCACGCCGGAATTCCTCAAAGGCCTGTTCGAGATCCAGGACGAGGGCTCGCAGCTGGTCGCCTCCATGACCGGCGTCGGCCCCGACATGCAGGTGGTCGATCTCTGCGCTGGCGGTGGCGGCAAGACGCTGGAACTCGCGGCCCTCATGGACAATTCCGGCCAGATCTACGCGACCGATTCCGACGCGCGCCGGCTTGCCCCGATCCACGACCGGCTGGCCCGCGCCGGCGCCCGCAATGTTCAGGTGCGCACCCCGAAAACGCGCGGTGACGAGCCGCTCGCCGATCTCGCCGACAAGATCGATCTTGTTCTGGTTGATGCGCCCTGCACCGGCGTCGGCACCTGGCGGCGCAATCCCGACACCAAGTGGCGGGTCCGGCCCGGTGCGCTCGACGAGCGCATGAAGGAGCAGGATTTCGTGCTGGCCCGTGCGGCGAAGCTGGTGAAGCGGGGAGGGCGCATTGCCTATGTCACCTGCTCGGTCCTGCCGCGCGAGAACGACGAGCGGGTGAAGGCGTTTCTGGCCTCAAATCCCGCCTTCGCCTCGGTCGATCCGCAGGAAATCCTGGCACTGGCGCCGGATACCCTTTCCGAGCGTGACGATCTCGTCTCGCCTGGGGGCTACGGCATCCAGCTGACGCCGCGGCGCACGGGCACGGACGGCTTCTTCCTGGCCATCGTCGAACGGGTGAAGTGAGGCGCGCCCGAGCGCAATCGCGCATCCGCATGGGGACGTCGTGACGGACGGGGTTGCACCTTGCTTTGCAAGGCCTTAACCGAAGGCATGACCCACGACACGATCCTCATCATCGATTTCGGTTCGCAGGTAACCCAGCTGATCGCGCGGCGCGTGCGCGAAGCCGGTGTCTATTGCGAGATCCACCCCTTCCAGTCGGCGGAGGCTGCCTACAAGCGCCTGAAGCCCAAGGGTGTCATCCTCTCCGGCAGCCCGGCCTCGGTGACGGAAGATTTCTCGCCCCGTGCGCCCCAGCTGATCTTCGATGACAAGCTGCCGGTCTTCGGCATCTGCTATGGCGAGCAGACCATGGCCGAGCAGCTCGGCGGCAAGGTGGAAGCCGGCCACCACCGCGAGTTCGGCCGCGCCTTCCTTGACGTGCAGAAGCCGACCAAGCTGTTCGACGGCGTCTGGGAGCCGGGCACCCGCCATCAGGTCTGGATGAGCCACGGCGACCGGGTGACGAGGTTGCCTGAGGGCTTCGAGGTCGTCGCGACCTCCGACAATGCGCCCTATGCCGCGATTGCCGACGAGAAGCGCAATTACTACGCCGTTCAGTTCCACCCGGAAGTGGTGCACACGCCGGATGGCGCCAAGCTGATCCAGAATTTCGTTGGCAAGATCGCCGGCGCCAGGGCCGACTGGACCATGGCGGCCTACCGCCAGGAGATGATCGCCAAGATCCGCGCCCAGGTCGGCAAGGGCAAGGTGATCTGCGGCCTCTCCGGCGGTGTCGATTCCTCAGTGGCCGCCGTGCTGATCCATGAGGCGATCGGCGACCAGCTCACCTGCGTCTTCGTCGACCATGGCCTGATGCGCCAGGACGAGGCGCGCGAGGTGGTTGACCTGTTCCGCGGCCACTACAACATCCCGCTGGTCCATGTGGACGCGGCGAAACTGTTCCTCGGCGAGCTCGCCGGGATCAGCGACCCCGAGACCAAGCGCAAGACCATCGGCCGCCTGTTCATCGAGGTGTTCGAGAAGGAGGCCAAGGCTGTCGGCGGCGCCGAGTTCCTGGCCCAGGGCACGCTCTATCCCGACGTGATCGAGAGCATCTCGTTCACCGGCGGCCCCTCGGTCACGATCAAGAGCCACCACAATGTCGGCGGCCTGCCCGAGCGCATGAACATGAAGCTCGTCGAGCCCTTGCGCGAATTGTTCAAGGACGAGGTCCGCGCGCTCGGCCGCGAGCTGGGGCTTCCCGAGAGCTTCGTTGGCCGCCACCCATTCCCGGGGCCAGGCCTCGCCATCCGCTGCCCCGGCGAGATCACGGAGGAAAAGCTCGACATCCTGCGCAAGGCCGATGCGATCTATCTCGACGAGATCCGCAAGGCTGGCCTCTACGACATCATCTGGCAGGCCTTCGCCGTGCTGTTGCCCGTGCGCACCGTCGGCGTGATGGGCGACGGCCGCACCTACGATCACGTCTGCGCGCTGCGCGCCGTGACCTCGGTCGACGGCATGACCGCCGATTTCTACCCGTTCGACATGAACTTCCTCGGCCGTGCCGCGACTCGCATCATCAACGAAGTCCGCGGCATCAACCGAGTCGTCTATGACGTGACGTCGAAGCCGCCGGGCACGATCGAGTGGGAGTGAGGGAGCGCCGCTCCCTCAAGCCTGGCGCTCCCAGAAGGGCGGCACCACATGGCCGCGCCGCACGGCCATGACCAGCAGCACCACGCCGGTGGTGGTGCAGAGCAGGAACGCGATCACCGAGGATTCCAGGCCGAAATTGCCGCCGGTCAGCAGGACAGGCCCCTGGATCGTGTTCCGGATCAGGCCGGGCTCGCTGACGCCACCGGACACGATGCCGGAGAAGATAGCGGATTGCGTGTAGTTCCAGGCCATGTGGAACCCGAAGCTCATCCACAGGCGGCGCGTCACCATGTAGGCGGCGGCGAGCAGCAGGCCGGCCTCGACGCTGATGAACAGGGCGCCGAGCAGCGTGGCCTGCGGATTGATCAGATGGGTGATGCCGAAGACGAGCGACGACACGACGAGCGAGATCCAGCTGCCGAGCCATTCCTCGACGATGCGAAACAGCGCCCCCCGGAACACCAGTTCCTCGAAAATGCCTGAGCTGAGCGCCATGACCACGGCCGGCAGCATGAAGGACCAGGGGTTCAGTCCCTCGATCCGGTAGATGCCGAGCAGCATCAGGATCAAGACGCAGGCCGTGTAGAGGCCGGCGCCGATCAGGAGGCCTATCCCCAGTTCGCGCGGCATGGCCGCAAGGGACAGTTCGCCGACCGCGCGGCGTTCCACCAGCAGGACGAAACCGGCATAGATCGCCAGCGCCGCAGCTACCATGGCGACCGTCACGGCCAGACGCAGCCACGGCATGCCGGCAAGCTTGATCATGAAGCCACCGTGGACGGCCATCAGGAAGAACAGGCCTCCGCCGAGCACGAGCAGCCGAACCAGCGGAAACTGCGCTATGCGCAGGACAAGGGGAGGCTTGGGTGATGCGAGGCTATCCATGTCGGATCTCGTGCCAGGTAGGGTGTGGCACCACGAACGATGGTGCTGGCGCATCATGGACGAGGGTCAAACCGTCCGACAAGGGCGATTGCCGTTACGTCAGGCCAATCGATAGCCGGGCCGCCACGGCGTCTCCGTCGACATGAATGTCCTCGGCTGCGCTCCCGTCTGCACCGCTAGCGAACTTGGCCTCACCAACAGCATCGGCCAGTCCCGCAAGATCACTCGGTCAGGACCTTCAGGGCCGCAGCGCCCTGGTAGCCATAGACGTCGTGAAGCAGGGTGAGAATCTCACGTGCCAGCGCGACGTCGTCGAAGACCTCGATCGAATAGCTGCGGGAATGGTTGGGGCCTCGGCCAGGCGGCGCATAGCCCGCGCGCCTGAGGCGCCCCAGCCGATCAGGCGTCAGGATGGCCGCCAGAGCGGGCCAGCTCTCTGCCGACTGAGCCTCGCAATAGATCGCGGCAGCCTGCCGCTCCGGCATGCATTGGATATAGCCGATGCCGGCGTCGAAGACGGTGTGAACCCGGCGCGCCGCGTTGATCCGAAGCCGCTGAATCTCGGCTGCGACGCTCACGCTGTAGAGATCGACCAGTTCGGCGGCCGACGTCACGGTCTGGGGCGGCGCCGCCGCCGCATAAGAACAGGCGAAAATGGCGGTCGGGCGCATCGACGGCGCGTCGTTCACCAGGCCTGCGAGGTTCTGGCTGGGGCCATTCCGGGGCGGGCAGGGCATGTCGAGAACCCAGGCCGTCTGGACCTGGAGCGCTGCAGGATCCGCGCCGTAAATGTCCTGCAGCACGGCGAGGATGGCCTGCGCGGCTCGGTCCGTCGGCTCACTCGGCACAAAGACCCGCACGTGATGGCCAAAACTTGCATCCAGCACCCAGCTGGCCTGGGCGAGCGCGGCCAGCCGATCGCCGGTCAGCACATGGCGAAGCGAGGGCTGCAGCAATGTGCCGGCTGCCTCGCAGCGGAGGCTTCGGTCGGGAAGTCGGCGGCACTGAACATAGATGTTGCCGTCCCAGATCGTTGCGTAGCCGACCCGGCCGCTGCGCAGCAATGTCGTGATGTTGTCGAGCGCTTCGGCGATCCGCCCTCGGGCGGGCTGGGCCTGACTGTTGCCGGAAAGGCCTATCGTCATGAGCGCGATGGCGAGCACCCGCGTCACCAGAGTCCGCCGAGATTTTCCCATGCTAATCTCCTGCAACATTGCCCGCAGCGGACGAAGGCCCGTCCGTAACTGGCGGCTGGAGTAAAATAATCGGAACAAAAAAAGAACATACCAAAAATTTGAGTCAAGATGCAATATTAATACGGTAAATGCCGGAGTGAGGTCGCATCGATGTCGGTGCGAAGGCAGGGCTCTTCCGCCTCTTCGGCGCCTTGAGGCCGCCACGCTGGTCCTTGTCGCGGAGCGCGTCCGGCTTCAAGGTCGCGGCACCACACAGCTAGAGTGCAGCCCCATGACCACCACTATCTACGGCATCAAGACCTGCGATACCGTGCGCAAGGCGCGCACCTGGCTCGACAGCCATCACATCGCCCACCGCTTTCACGACTTTCGCGCCGAAGGCCTGGATCGCCCGACACTGGAGGCCTGGGTGGCTGCACTTGGCTGGGAAACCGTGCTCAACCGCCAGAGCACGACCTTCAAGGAGCTTCCCGAGGCTGAGCGTGCCGGCATCGACCGCGACGCGGCGATCCGGCTGATGCTCGCACACCCGACATTGGTCAAGCGCCCCGTGCTCGACCGCGACGGGCGCTATTCCGTGGGCTTCAAGCCGGACGTCTATGCGGGCCTGTTCGCCTGACGCCGCTCAGTTCGCGGCCAGCAGCCGCTTGAGCTTGTCGGCCGCTGAATCATGTGGCTCGCCATAGGCGATGGTGGACGTGAGCTGGCCCTGCCGGTTCATCAGATAGACGATGGCCGTGTGGTCCATCGTGTAGCCGCCCTCGGTCGGCACTTTCCGGTAGACAGCGCGGTAGGCGCGCGTCACGGCAGCGATCTCCTCGGCCGTGCCGGTGAGGCCGATGATCCGGGCATCGAAGGAATCGGTATAGGCCTTGAGCATGTCAGGCTTGTCGCGCTCGGGGTCGATGGTGACGAACAGCACCTTGAAGTCGCGCGCCGGCTCGCCGATCTCCCGCATCACATTGGCCATTTCCAGCATGGTCGTCGGGCAGACGTCCGGGCATTGGGTGAAGCCGAAGAAGATGGCGAAGGGCTTGCCGGCAAGCGTTGCCGACGAGAAGCGGTTGCCGTCCTCGTCGGTCAGTTCGAACGGCCCGCCTATGCTGGACGTGTTGCCGGTCGGCGCCCGGTCGGTATCCGGGCCCCGGCTTGCCTCCCAGTAGAGCCAACCGGCGCCGGCCAGCGCCACGACGACAAGGGCCCAGAGAACAAGGCGAAGCGTGCGCAGGCGCTGCATGGGTCGGTTCCGGTTGGACGATGCTGGCGCTCATATGGGCCTGTTGGCGCTCAATCCCAAGTGAGCGCACCGCCGTTCTGATATTCGATAACGCGGGTCTCGAAGAAGTTCTTCTCCTTCTTCAGGTCCATCGCTTCCGACATCCAGGGGAACGGGTTCTCTGTCTCGGCAAAGACGGGAGCGAGGCCCAGCTGCGCGCAGCGCCGGTTGGCGATGAAGTGCATATATTGCTCGCAGAGCGCCGCGTTGAGACCGAGGAACCCGCGTGGCATCGTGTCCCGGCCATAGGCTGCCTCGAGCTCGGCTGCATCCTTGAGCATGGTCCTGACTTCTTCCTGGAAGGCATGGCTCCACAGGTGCGGGTTCTCGGCCTTGATCTGGTTGATCACGTCGATGCCGAAGTTCAGGTGGATGCTCTCGTCGCGCAGGATGTACTGATATTGCTCGGCAATGCCGACCATCTTGTTGCGCCGGCCGAGCGACAGGATCTGCGCAAAGCCCGTGTAGAACCACATGCCTTCGAACACGACATAGAAGGCGACAAGGTCGCGCAGGAAGGCCTGATCGGCTGCCGGTGTGCCGGTCTGGAACGCGGGATCGTCGAGGTTCTGCGTGTGTTTCAGCGCCCAGGCCGCCTTGTCGGTGATCGAGGGCACCTCGCGATACATGTTGAACAGTTCGCCCTCGTCGAGGCCAAGGCTCTCCACGATGTACTGGAACGTGTGGGTGTGGACCGCCTCCTCGAAGGCTTGGCGCAGCAGATATTGCCGGCATTCCGGATTGGTCAGGTGGCGGTAGATCGCCAGCACGATGTTGTTGGCGACCAGGCTCTCGGACGCGGCGAAGAAGCCGAGATTGCGCTTCAGCATGCGCTGCTCATCCTCGGTGAGCCCATCCTTCGACTTCCACAGCGCGATATCGGCCTGCATCGAGACCTCCGTCGGCATCCAGTGGTTGTTGCAGCCGGCGAGATATTTCTCCCAGGCCCAGCGATATTTCATCGGCAGCAGCTGGTTCACATCGGCGCGGGCATTGATCATCCGCTTCTCGTCGACCGAGACCCGGCCGCCGGAGCGGTCGATGGTGCCGAGGCCGGTGATATCGGCGGGGGCGGCAGGCGGCAGGGGGAGGGCAGGGGCGGACACGGGTTCGGACCAGTCGAGCATGGCGATGTTCTCCAGAGATTGTTCGGGTCTGTGGCCCCTCATCCGCCCCGTTGGGGCACCTTCTCCCCGCAGGCGGGGAGAAGGAAACAGCGGCACCATCTCTCTTGGCGGGGAGACAGAGCGTCTCAGCTGCAGAGCGGGTGTCCGCAAGAGAGGGCGGAGACGTCCCCTCTCCCCGCATGCGGGGAGAGGGTTAGGGTGAGGGGCTCAGGGCAGGAATTCGGAAACGGGCGCTACTGGCACGCCTCGCAGGTCGGATCGTCGACCGCGCAGGCCTGGCCCCAGGCCTCGCCGAGCACGATCGGGGCGGCCGCAACCGGAATGCTGGCCGAAACCGCGTTCAGCTTGCCGTCGGTGCCCTTCAGCGTCGATTTCTCCACATGGGTCGCCGAGCGCGAGCGCAGGTAATAGGTGGTCTTCAGCCCCCGCTCCCAGGCGAGCCGATAGAGCTGGTCGAGCTTCTTGCCCGAGGGGTTGGCGATATAGAGGTTGAGCGACTGCGCCTGGTCGATCCACTTCTGGCGGCGCGCGGCCGCCTCGATCAGCCAGGATGAATCGATCTCGAAGGCGGTGGCATAGAGCGCCTTGAGATCGTCCGGGATGCGGTCGATCTGGCCGACCGACCCGTCGAAATATTTGAGATCCGAGACCATCACCTCGTCCCACAGGCCACGCGCCTTGAGATCGTGGACCAGCGCCGCATTCACGACCGTGAAGTCGCCGGACATGTTCGATTTGACGAACAGGTTCTGGTAGGCGGGCTCGATCGACTGGGCGACGCCGCAGATGTTCGAAATGGTCGCCGTCGGCGCAATCGCCATGCAGTTGGAATTGCGCATGCCGATGGTCATCACGCGTTGGCGCAAGCCCGCCCAGTCGAGGGTTTGTGAACGGTCGCAATCGAGCCCGCCACGGGCCTCCGCGACCAGCTCGATGGAATCGACCGGCAGGATGCCGCGCGACCAGAGCGAGCCCGCAAAGCTCGGATAGCGCCCGCGCTCGGCGGCGAGATCCACCGAAGCCGAGATCGCCTCATAGGCGATCGCCTCCATGCTCTCGTCGGCGAAGCGCACCGCCGCGTCCGAGGCATAGGGCAGCCGCAGCGCCTGCAGCGCATCCTGGAAGCCCATGATCCCGAGGCCCACCGGCCGGTGCTTCAGGTTGGAGCGGCGCGCCTCGGGGATCGTGTAGAAATTGATGTCGACCACATTGTCGAGCATGCGCATCGCGGTTTTCACCGTCGCCGCCAGCCGGGCCCGGTCGAGCCCGCGGGGCGTCACATGCTGGGCGAGGTTGACGGACCCCAGATTGCACACCGCCACCTCGTCGTTCGACGTGTTGAGGGTGATCTCGGTGCAGAGGTTCGACGAATGGACCACGCCGACATGGCCCTGCGGCGAGCGGATGTTGCAGGGATCCTTGAAGGTGATCCAGGGATGACCGGTCTCGAACACCATGGTCAGCATGCGCCGCCAAAGATCGGCCGCGCGCACCTCGCGGGTGACCTTCATCTCGCCGCGCGCGGCCTTGGCCTCATAGGCCTCGTACGCCGTCTTGAAGGCCTTGCCGTAGAGATCGTGGAGATCGGGCGTCTCGTCGGGTGAGAACAGGGTCCACGGGCCGTTTTCCGCCACCCGCTGCATGAACAGGTCCGGCACCCAGTTCGCCGTGTTCATGTCATGGGTCCGGCGGCGGTCGTCGCCGGTGTTCTTCCTGAGATCGAGGAATTCCTCGATGTCGATGTGCCAGGTCTCGAGATAGGCGCAGACCGCGCCCTTGCGCTTGCCCCCCTGGTTGACCGCGATCGCCGTGTCGTTGGCGACCTTCAGGAACGGCACCACACCCTGGCTCTCGCCATTGGTGCCCTTGATGTGGGCGCCAAGCCCGCGCACCCGGCTCCAGTCATTGCCGAGTCCGCCGGAATATTTGGCGAGCAGGGCATTGTCCCGGATCGACTTGAAGATGCCGTCGAGATCGTCCGGCACGGTCGTCAGGAAGCAGGAGGAGAGCTGCGGGCGCAGCGTGCCCGCATTGAACAGGGTCGGCGTCGAGGCCATGAAATCAAAGGAGGAGAGCAGGTCGTAGAATTCGATGGCGCGGGCGTCGCGGTCGATCTCGCGCAGCGCCAGCCCCATCGCCACCCGCATGAAAAAGGCCTGCGGCAGCTCGAAGCGGCGTCCCTCGACATGCAGGAAATAGCGATCATAGAGCGTCTGCAGGCCGAGATAGTCGAATTGCAGGTCACGCTCCGGCTTGAGGGCTGCGGCGATCCGCCCGAGGTCGAAGCGCTGCAGCTCCGGGTCGATCAGCTCGGCGGCAATGCCCTTGGCGAGATAGGCGTGGAAATAGGCGCCGTAGCGCCCGGCCATCTCGGCCTGCGTCGCCTGCTCGGGGCAGCCATCGATGAAGGTCAGGACCTCGCTGCGCAGCTTGTCGAGCAGCAGACGCGCGCTCGCCTTGGCATAGTTCGGCTCGGTCTCGATGAAGGTGCGGGCCGCCAGGATCGGCGCCTGGGCCAGTTCGTCGGCCGAGATCCCGTCATAGAGATTGCGCCCCGTCTCGGTCAGGATCGCGGTTGCTGACACGCCGTCGAGGCCGGCAGAGGCTTCCTCGACCACGGCGGCGAGCCGCGCGCGCTTGATCGGCACAAGCGACCCATCGGCCGCCGTCATGCGCAACACCGGCGCGGGCTCGGCGAGAACGGCCGCCGGAGGCGCACTCCGCGCCCGCTCGCGGGCCCGGTCTTCGCGATAGAGCACATAGGCGCGCGCCACCTTGTGGTGTTCGCCGCGCATCAGCGCCAGTTCCACCTGGTCCTGGATATCCTCGATATGAAAGGTGCGGCCTGCATCGGCCCGGCGGGCGAGGCTGGCTGCGATCTGCGCCGAGAGCTCCGCCACGATGTCGTGGACGCGGCGGGAGGCGGCGGCGCTGTTGCCTTCCACCGCCAGGAAGGCCTTGGTTAGCGCGACCGAGATCTTGGCAAGGTCGAACGGTGTGACGAGGCCGTTGCGCCGGATCACCTGATAGCCGGGCGTCGCGGCGGCCGTTGCGCCGCCGGCCGTTACGGGATGAGGCCGCGCGGCCTGCGATTCGGATTGGACTTCGAGAGACATGGCTGGGCCCCGGCGCTGGTTGCAGGCGGGGGGAACAGGAAACGCCCGTGCGGGCGGACGGCACACCGTCCCCCGCAAGTCCAAGCGCACCTCTGGGACACCCCGCCCATGGTTGATCGTCGCGTCGGGGCAGGTCTCCTGGCTCGCGGGTCGCGGCTCTCGTCCGGTCTTCCCAGGGCCTGGCCCCAGTGACACGAAGTGGACGAAAGCTCGCCGCTTACAGTTGCGGGGACAGCTTCGGCTTTGGCCCGCTGCGAGCGGACCACACCGAATTCCCTCTTAGCTTCCGACGGGAATCGGAAGACCTCGACGCCCATATGTAGTGGGTGGGGTGCCTGAACTGTCAATCCGTCGTGGCTGTGGACAGCGTGGACGATATAGCAATTAAGGACATAAACATGTCTTTATATCATTCTTGACATCGCCGCCGTTTCCCCCATGCTGAGCGCGTCGTGGTTCTTCGGGCCTGCTTGCCCGAAGCTAAGAGGGAATCCGGTGCGCCCCAGGGCAAGGCCGGAGCTGCCCCCGCAACTGTCAGCGGCGAGCCGTCGTCCATTCAGCGTCACTGGAACCGTCAGGTTTTGGGAAGACCCGGACGAGGGCCGTGACCCGTGAGCCAGGAGACCTGCCTCGACATCAACGTCCACGGGCGGGGTGTCCCAGTGTGTCGCTTGCCAACGGCTGGTCCGCGCGACCGGCCGTCGTCCCGCATGCGTGCGCTGATCGAGGCCTCGCCCCATCAATCGGGGTAAAGCCATGTCGACCATCCGTCACTCCACTCTTTCCACCGCCACGCTCGGCGTGCCGCGCATCGGCCCACGACGCGAACTGAAACTCGCGCTCGAACGCTATTGGTCCGGCGAATCCAGCCAATCGGCCCTCATGGAGGCGGCGAGTGCGCTGCGCATCGCCAACTGGGCCCGCCAGAAGGCCCTCGGGATCCGTGTCATCCCGTCCAACGACTTCTCGCTCTACGACCACATGCTGGATCTCGCCTGCATGGTCGGCGCGATCCCTGACCGGTTCGGCTGGGACGGCGGCCCGGTCACCCTCGACACCTATTTCGCCATGGCGCGCGGGCGGCTTGGCGGGAAGACAGACGATTGCGGCTGCGCCACCAGCCACGCTGATCAAGCGGGCGTGCCGGCGCTGGAGATGACCAAGTGGTTCGACACCAATTACCACTACATGGTCCCCGAATTCGAACGGGGCCAGGAGTTCCGGCTCGCCACCCTCAAGCCGCTGGACCAGTTCCTGGAGGCCAGGGAACTGGGTTACCAGACGAGGCCCGTCCTTGTCGGTCCCGTCACCTTCCTCAAGCTCGGCAAGGCCAGGGACGGCTCCTTCGAGCCGCTGGCACTGATCGGCGATCTGCTGCCGGCCTATATCGACATGCTCCGGCGTCTCCATGCCAATGGCGCCGAATGGGTGCAGATCGACGAGCCCTGCCTCGCGCTCGACCTGACCGAGGCTGAAGCCACCGTGCTCCGGCAGACCTACCAGGCGATCGCCCGGGCGCTTCCCGGCCTCAAGATCATGCTGACGACCTATTTCGGCGGGCTCGGCGCCAATATCGATACGGCCTTCGGCCTGCCGGTCGCGGGCCTGCACATCGATCTTGCCCGCGCGCCCGACCAGCTCGACCGGGTTCTGGCCAAGGCGCCGCGCGGCCTCGTCCTGTCGCTCGGAATCATCGACGGCCGCAACATCTGGCGCGCTGATCTCGGCGCCATTCTCGACCGGCTGGAACCGGTGGTGGCGCGGCGCGGCACCGACCATATCCAGATCGCCCCGTCCTGCTCGCTGCTGCACGTGCCGGTCGATCTGGTGCAGGAACGCGACCTCGATCCGGACCTCGTCAATTGGCTCGCCTTCTCGGTGCAGAAGATGGAGGAACTGGCGATCCTTGGCCGGGCCCTCTGCGAGGGGCGGGCGGCCGTCGGCGAAGCCATTGCGGCATCGGCCGCGGCTCTGGCCGCGCGGCGCATCTCGCCGAAGGTCCACGATGCCGCGGTCGCCGCGCGGCTGGCCACCGTCACGCCCGCCATGGCGAGCCGCGCCAGCGCCTTCGCCATCCGCGCCGGCAAGCAACGCCGCCGCTTCGGCCTGCCGGCCTTCCCGACCACCACGATCGGCTCGTTCCCGCAGACGGCGGAAGTCCGCAAGGCCCGCTCCGCCCATGCCAAGGGCACCATCGACCAGGCCGCCTATGACGGCTTCCTGCGCGAGGAGACCGAACGCGCCGTGCGCTGGCAGGAGGAGATCGGCCTCGACGTGCTGGTCCATGGCGAGTTCGAGCGCAACGACATGGTGCAGTACTTCGGCGAACAGCTCGCAGGCTTTGCCTTCACCCGCCACGGCTGGGTGCAGAGCTATGGTTCCCGTTGTGTGCGGCCGCCAATCCTGTTCGGCGACGTCGCGCGGCCGACCCCGATAACAGTCGGCTGGTGGCGCTATGCCCAGTCGCTCACCACGCGGCCGATGAAGGGCATGCTCACCGGCCCGGTCACCATCCTCAACTGGTCCTTCGTGCGCGACGACGTGCCGCGCAGTCAGGCCTGCCGGCAGATCGCACTTGCCATCCGCGACGAGGTGTCCGACCTCGAACAGGCGGGCGCCGCCATGATCCAGATCGACGAGGCGGCGCTCCGCGAAGGTCTGCCGCTGCGCCGTGCGGAATGGCCGGCCTATCTCGACTGGGCGGTGGAGTGCTTCCGGCTCTGCGCCTCGGGCGTCGGCGACGAAACGCAGATCCACACCCACATGTGCTATTCCGAGTTCAACGACATCATCGATGCGATCGCGGCCATGGATGCCGACGTCATCTCGATCGAGACCTCGCGCTCTCGGATGGAGCTGCTCGATGCGTTCCGCACCTTCCAGTACCCGAACGAGATCGGCCCCGGCGTCTATGACATTCATTCGCCGCGCGTGCCGGCGGTGGCCGAGATGGTCGATCTCCTGAAGCTTGCGCGCCGGCGGCTCGCCGATGAGCAGATCTGGATCAATCCCGACTGCGGTCTGAAGACCCGCGGCTGGGCCGAGGTGCGGCCGGCGCTGGTCAACATGGTCGAGGCCGCGCGCCAGATGCGGCTTGCCGCACGCTAGGCGACAGAGGTCGGCGGGCGGGTGCGCCCGCCGATCCATCCGCCGAGCGCCGCGCTAACGAGGGCCACCAGCACGGGGATCCACGAGGCGACGAGGGCTGCGGCATAGGTCGTGTAGAAGTGCGAGCCGCGGATGAGGTCGAAAGCCTGGATCAGTGCGAGGCCCGCAGCATAGCCGACAATGAGGCCGGTCGCGATTCCAACGGCAATCCGGGTTTTGAGCGGCCAGGCGCCGCGAGGAGGCAACTCACCCAGCTGGCGGAGCCGGGCGCGGCGCGAGGTCGCGACACCGGCCCACACCGCGCCGATCAGCGCTGAGACAAGCGCCACCATCGGCGCGATGACGAAGACGACCATCATTCCCGCTCCGCCCTCGACATCCGGCGCATGGGACAGCTCGACGGCAAGCAATCCGATGCCGATTCCCAGCGCGAAGCCGCCGATCAATCCGGCAAGCCCGCCGGCGATGGTGAAGCTAAAGGTTCTCATGATGAACAGGGTCCCGAGCGCATGGGCTCAGGTGCTAGAGGCCGCTGGTTTCCGCGCGATGGCCCGGCAGGGGCGGGCCTGTTTCGGCAGCTGCCGACCTCCGCCGGCAGCGATCACGGCGCTCTGTTCGGCCGACGCGGCGGCAGTGGGGCCGTTGCTGCCATGGGCTGGGTGGGTTCGACTGCGGCGACGGCAGGCGAGGCGGGCTGTTCGCCCTGTGCCGGCACTAGCGCGCGCCCGCCGGCGGCCAGCGGGATGCGCCGGATACCCTCCGGCGTCGTGCCGTTGCTGTCAGTTGGGGGCGAAAAGGCGCGGGCGGCTCCAAGGGGCTCAGGCGTGGCGGGCGTCGCCGTTGCGATCCGCTCCTGCAGCTTGTTCGGATCGCTGGCTGGCGGGGTCACCAGCCGGGCCGGTGTCGAGCTCGCGGACGAGAGCACGGGCGGCGTATCAGGGGAGGCGGCGGGCTGCGGGCCGACCTGAAGGATCGGGGCCGTGACGGGGGCGGGGGTTGTTGTCGCGACCGTTTCCGTGCGTACCGAGCCCTGGACGGCATCGCGGCTGGCAAGCGTCAGGCCGGTGGCTCCTGCGGCGGCAAGGGCGAGAGCGCCCCCGGTCACCATCAGGCGCCGCCATCGGACACCGCGCAGGCGACGAGCGACAGCTCTCTCCTGTTCCGGATCGTATAGGCGATCCTCGAAGCCTTGAACGGGGAAATCCGTTCGGCCATCGAGAGCCGCAGCGGTGGCCGCTTCGGCAGAATGGCTCATGCGATCGAGGGTGGATGACGGGGACAAACCGATACCGCTTCCGTTGCAAACTGGCCCAGTGGTACGGTCATCGAGTCGCCAGTTCGTATGAGGGATATAACCTCTGCCGCTGAATTGTGGCGCAGATGGGGAGCATCATGACGTTTTTGATTGTCGGCCTGGGGATATTCCTCGGCGTGCATGGTCTCACCATGATGCGCGCGCCACGCGCCGCCTTGATCGGAAAGGTGGGGCCCGGACCCTATAAGGGGCTCTATACGCTCGCAGCCTTCGCCGGACTGGCCCTGATCATCTACGGCTTCGGCGCCGCGCGGGCCGCCGGCTATGTGCAGATATGGAACCCGCCGCGGTTCCTTGGGCATGTGACGGCGCTGCTCGTCACAATCGCCTTCATCAGCCTGGCAGCGGCCTATGCGCCGAATGGCAAGATCAAGTCGACGCTGAAACACCCCATGCTGGTTGGCGTCAAGGCCTGGGCCTTGGGGCATCTCCTGGCGAATGGCGATCTGGCGTCGATCCTGCTGTTCGGCGGTTTCCTTGCCTGGGCAGTCGCGAGCCGCATTTCGCTGAAGTCGCGGCCCGACAAGGTCGAGCCTGCGTCCGCGCCCTGGGGCATCGGCGATGCCATCGCCATCGGCGGCGGCCTTGTCGCGACCGTGGTCATGGCCATTTGGCTGCATCCGTTGCTCATCGGGGTGCCCGCCATCCTGCGGTAAGCCCGTCGCGGCGGGTGCGGTTTTTCTTCCCGTTGTGCCCCGCTGCCGCCGCGTTTGCGTCGGATAGGGGGAGTTGATAGGTTCCGCGCCTCTTATCGCGGCCCCGTTCCCCCAAGGGACGGGGTGCGCCGCCTTTTGGATCCAGTGATGTCCGACATTTTTGATGAAGTTGAAGAGGACCTGCGGCGCGCCAGGTTCGAGGCGCTCTGGTCGAAATACTGGCCGTCGATGCTGACAGTCGCCGTGCTGGTTGTCGCCGTTGTCGGCGGCTGGCGCTTCTATGACTGGCAACAGGAACAGAAATCGGCGGCCGCCGGCGCCCGGTTCGAAGCAGCCATGCGGGTCTCGCGCACTGATGGCCCGGAAGCCGAAAAGCAGTTCGCCGCCATCGCCGCCGATGCCCCTTCGGGCTATCGCATCCTCTCCCGCTTCCGCCAGGCGACAGAACTGGCGGTCCGCGACAAGGATGGCGCCGTCAAGGCTCTGGACGCACTCGCCGCCGATCCGGCGATCGGGCCGTTGCTGCAGGACGTCGCCCGCGTCCGTGCCGCCTACCTGCTGGTCGATACCGCCCCCCAGGCCGACATCATCAAGCGCATGGAGCCGCTCGCCGGTCCCGGTCAGGCCTATCGCCATTCGGCCCGTGAAGTGCTGGCGCTCGCTGCGATGCGGGCCAACGACAAGGCCGGCGCCGAGCGCTGGCTGCAGGCGATCCAGCTGGATACCGAGACGCCGCAGGGTGTCCGAGGCCGCGCCGAATTGATTGCGACCATCGTTGCCGGTCTCGGCAATTGATGGCAATGACGCCCGTTGAACCAACCGAACGGACCACAGCCATGACCCATTTCCGTCTCGATCGCCGGTTCCTGCTGCGTGGCGGCCTCGTCGCCCTTGCCGGCGTGGCGCTTGGCGGCTGCGAGTCGCTGCAGGACATCCCGTCCATGTTCGAGCGCCGCAATCCGCCGATTCCCGGCAATCGCGAGGACGTGTTCCCCGGCGGCGTGCCGGGCATCGACCAGGGCATCAACCAGCCGGCCAATTCTTCGCCGCCGCCGGCCCAGGCTCCCGAGGCCCAGCAGGCACCGGCCGAACAGCCCACATCGCGCCGCCGGCGCAGCAGCGCCGCTGCCGCGACCGCAACCAACTGACAGGCAGCCAGGCCGCCATCATGCCCTTCACGCTCGCTATCGTCGGCCGGCCCAATGTCGGCAAGTCGACGCTTTTCAACCGGCTCGTCGGCAAGCGCATCGCGCTGGTCGATGACCGGCCCGGCGTGACCCGCGACCGTCGCGAAGGCGATGCACGGCTCGGCGACCTCGAATTCTCGATCATCGACACGGCCGGCCTCGAGGAGGTCAAGGACGCCTCGCTGGAAGCGCGCATGCGCGCCCAGACCGAAGAGGCGATCCGGCTCTGCGACGCCGTCCTGTTCATGGTCGATGCGCGCGTCGGCCTGACGCCGGCCGATCATGTCTTCGCCGATCTCGTCCGGCGCTCCGGCAAGCCGGTGATCCTTGCTGCCAACAAGAGCGAGGGCAAGGTCGGCATGGCCGGTGCCTACGAGTCGTTCGGGCTCGGTCTCGGCGATCCCGTGCCGCTCTCGGCCGAGCACGGCGAGGGCATCAATGAACTTTATGAGGCTCTGGCGGCGCTGATGCCGGTGCCCGTCTATGACGACGAGGAAGAGATCGAGGATACCGGCGAGGACATCGTCGATGATCCGAACAAGCCGATCTCGGTCGCCATTGTCGGCCGGCCGAATGCCGGCAAGTCCACGCTGGTCAATGCACTGATCGGGGAAGAGCGCATGCTCACCGGCCCCGAGGCCGGCATCACCCGTGATGCCATCTCCGTCGATTGGGACTGGGGTGGGCGCAAGTTCCGCCTGGTCGATACGGCCGGCCTGCGCAAGCGCGCGCGCATCGACGACAAGGTCGAGAAGCTGTCGGTGGCCGATGCGCTCAGGGCGATCCGCTTCGCCCAGGTCGTCGTTGTCTGCATGGACGCCGAGAAGCCCTTCGAGGACCAGGATCTTCGCATTGCTGATCTCGCCGCCAAGGAGGGCAGGGCGGTCGTGCTCGCCTTCACCAAATGGGACCTCGTGCCCCACAAGGGCGGCAAGGCGGCGAAGCTGCGCGAGGAGGCCGACCATTGGCTCCCGCAGATCAAGGGCTGCCCCGTCGTGGCCCTGTCAGCGCAGACCGATCAGGGGCTTGATCGCCTGATGACCGAGATCATCGCGGCGCGCGTGCCGTGGCAGAAGCGCATTCCGACCAATACGCTGGTGCGCTGGCTGCAGGAGACGACGGATCACCATCCGCCGCCGGCCGTCTCGGGTCGTCGCATCAAGATGCGCTACATGACCCAGGCAAAAACTCGCCCGCCGACCTTCGTCGCCTTCTGCTCGCGTCCCGAGGCGCTGCCGGAGAGCTATCTGCGCTACATGGTCAACACGCTGCGCGAGAGCTTTGACCTGCAGGGAACGCCGATCCGCTTCCATCTGAAGAAGACGGACAATCCTTATGCCGAGACCGGCCGCAAGATTCAGTGACGTGGCGCGTCAATCGTTCCCGCAGTTTCAACGGTAGACAATACGCCATTTCGTGAAATTTGCAGGCTGGCCGATGTGTGGCGTTGCTGCAACGGTATTTGACGCCGATTCTGATATTCTTCAGTCGCTCCAGGAACGCTTGGCCTGGATAAAGCTGCATTGAGGATATGGAATGAAGAAGCACCTTCTCCTGGCGTCCGCCCTTGTCTCGGCAAGCGTCCTCTGCGCGACGTCTGAATCGTTTGCCCAGCAGATCAATCGCTCTCCGGCTCCGGTCGCCGTGATGAGCTGGACCGGTTTCTATGCCGGCGTTCAACTCGGCTATGGCTGGCAGGGGCAGGTCTCCAATCAGGTCTATGCCGACCCCACTCTGGTGGCTGGCGGTTCGAGCATCGGTGCTGTCTACGGAGCGGGCGGCGTTGTGGGCGGCGCGCATGTTGGCTGGAACTATCAGCTCAACAGCCTGGTTCTCGGCATTGAGACCGATCTCGATCTGGCAGGCATCCGGCGCAGCCAATCGCCGCTGCTGTCATATTCGGTCGGCACAACACTCGACCCTTCGGGCACGAATGCTGGCGTCGCACGTGTCCAGGCCGACTGGCTCGGCTCTTTGCGGGCCCGGTTCGGTGTTCTGGTGTCGCCGAACCTCCTGCTCTACGCAACAGGCGGTCTTGCCTATGGCGGCTTGAAGAGCTCGGTCGTTGCCGATGGTTTGGTCAGTCTCGCTCTCAACCGGACAGCGGTCGGCTGGACGGCCGGCCTGGGTGCCGAATGGGCCTTCTCGCGCAACTGGACGGCCCGGCTTGAATATCGCCATATCGAGTTGGGTACCCAGCAGCTGAACATTCCGGCTGGCGTCATCAGCAACAATGCCGCCGTCTACCGCTCCAACCTTGGGCGCTTCGAGGTGGTGCGCGCGGGTGTCAGCTACCGTTTCTGAGCTGCAGTCTGTCGCGCGTTCGATGCCGCCGGATCATGTCCGGCGGCATTGCCCGTTTGGGCGCTAGCTGCCCTTCTTCAGGGCTTCACGCCGTGTCTTGAGGGTTGCGGCAAGGCTGCCGGAGAACGTGTGGTTGCCGACATGGTCGAGTGACGCCGCGAGATCGCACCAGACGGTGTGCCCAAGCCCGCGCCAGCGACGGAAGAAGGCATGGTCTTCGGCAACGAAGGTCCTGGTCTCCGGGTCGACGAAGGGGTCGAACAATCCGTAGAAGTGGCCGGCGGTCTGCGGCGTCACATAATGCGGGATGTCGGGCCGGTATTTCAGGTCCGGCAAGGACGCGCTGAGGGCCTGCAAGGCGTCCCGGCGGATCAGGAGAAGCCCGGCTCCCAGCGCCTGAACGGGTGCGAAGTCTCCCCGGAGACCTTGTGGCAGCGCTTCGCCGCTCATCACTTTCGGATCGTCGAACACAACGGAATAGTCCTGGACCGCGCGATGAAAGTCGTCGAGATCGCGGGGGGCGAAACGCTGCGTCCGTTCGTTCGGATAGGACTTCTTCGGGTAGGCGGCGCCCACGACCGGTTCGCCGAACTTGATCAATCTCAGGATGGTTGCCGGCTGGAATCGCACATCGGCATCGATGAAGAGCAGGTGGGTCGCATCGCGGTCGCCGAGCACGTCAGCGACAGCAAGATTGCGCACCCGCTGCACCACGGGGTCGCCCGGCAGGAACAGGAAGCGCGCCTCGATCTTGGCCGCGCGCAGTGCGCGGTCGAGCGCGATCAGCGAAGCCGCGCAGTCGGTATAGAGCTTGCGGTCATAGGCCGGTATCGCGATGACAATCTGGGTCTTTTCGGAAGCCATTGAGGGACCCTTCATGACAGCGCCCGCTCCAATGTGAGCGGGCGCGATGGTGCGTCTAAGGGGGACTTTAGCAGCTTCGCTGAAGCGACGGCTATGACCCAACCGCCAAGGGCTCAGTAACCGACGGTGAACCGCTTGCGGCTGTGCTTGGGTGTCTCCAACTCGTCCACCAGAGCGATCGCGAAATCCTCGGCCGAAATGGCGCTGTTGCCGGCGCCGTCGACGAGCAGATTGTCCAGGCCGAGCCGGAACTTGCCGGTCCGCTCACCGGGGCTGATCACAGCCGAGGGCGACAGGAAGGTCCAGTTGAGGCTTGCCTCCGTCTTCAGGAGGTCGAGGAAGACACCGCCGGCCTTCGCTTCGGCGAGATAGATTTCGGGGAATTGCGGTGTGCTGAAGAGCTGCACGCCGGGCGCAACCTCCAGGCTGCCGGCACCGCCGACGACCAGATAGCGCGGCACGCCACTGTCCTTTGCAGCCCCGATCAGGGTGTCGGCGTCGGAGGCGAGATAGTGAACCGAGGACATCACCGCATCATGGCCGGCATAGGCGGTCGCAAGGGCCTTGCGGTCGAAGGCGTCCACGGCCTTCGGGGTCACGCCCGGCAGCACGGCGATCTTGTCGATGTTGCGGGCGAGCGCCGTGACCTGATGGCCGCGGGACGAGAGTTCGGCGAGGATGCGCGATCCGATCATGCCGGAGGCGCCGAGCAGGGCAACTTTCATTGAGTGTCTCCATGTGGTAGTAACCGATGGCGACTAGGTGCAATAAGGTGAGCGACCTGTAAAGAAGGCACTTTTTGGTCACGAGGTCACCTTGGAGGAACCGCCCATGCTCAAGCCGAATGTCTTCAACGCCCAATGCTCGACACGAGTCGTCCTCGACCGTGTTGGCGACAAATGGGCCGTTCTGATCCTGATCCTGCTGCACGACGAGCCCCAGCGCTTCAATCAGTTGCGCCGCCGGATCGACGGGATCTCGCAGAAGATGCTGTCACAGACGCTGAAAAGCCTGGAGCGCGATGGCCTGATCAGGCGCACGGCCTTCGCGACTGTTCCGGTCACGGTCGAATATGCGATCACGCCGCTTGGCCGGACCTTGCATGCCGCAGTCGATGCCCTGCGCATTTGGGCGGAGGCCCATCTCGGCGAGGTGCAGAAGGCGCAGGCGCGCTACGACTCGGGTGACGCTGTCAGCGAGGCTGCATGACCCGTGTCTGGCCGGCCAGTCTCAGGCCGGTTCCTGGAAGCTTTTCAGTGTCTTGGTGGGATAGTCGAACAGCTTGCCGGTGAAGCTGACTTCGGGAAGGCAGAGCGACAGGATGGCGCGGGCCGGCTCTTCCGGCTTGTCGAGCGTCTCCGGATCCTCGCCCGGCATGGCCTGCGCGCGCATGGCGGTGCGGATCGGGCCGGGATTGAACAGGTTGACCCGGATGGCCGTCGTCTCGGTCTCGGCGGCGTAGGTGCGGGCAAGCGCGTCGAGCGCCGCCTTTGTCGCCGCATAGGGCCCCCAATAGGCACGGCAGCGCCAGGCCGCGCCTGAGGTGACGAACACCGCGCGCGCCGCATCGGCAGCCTGCAGCAGCGGATCGAACGAGCGGATCAGCCGCCACTGCGCCGTCAGGTTGATGCCGACGATCTGGTCCCATTCCTTCGGCGCGACGTGCCCGAGCGGCGAGATCGGTCCGAGGATCGCCCCATTGGCCACCAGGACGTCCAGCTTGCCCCAGCGCTCGTGAATGGCGAGGCCGAGACGGTCGAGACCGTCACCGTCGCGCAGGTCGAGCGGCACCAGCGTCGCTGGCTGCCCCCCCTGTTTCTGGATCTCGTCGTCGAGGGATTCCAGCCCGCCCTGGGTGCGCGCCAGCGCCACGACATGAGCGCCTGCGGCGGCGAGCGCCAGCGCGGTCGCCCGTCCGATGCCGCGGGACGCGCCCGTCACGCAGGCGATGCGCCCGGCAAGTGGCCTGTTGGTCATGGCAGGTGAATTCCGGCTCAGCTCGCTTCGGCGAGCAGCGACAATTGCTTGGCGCCTTCGCCGATCAGATCGGTGATCGTGGTCGGATAGTCGCCGGTGAAATAATGGTCGGTATATTGCGGGAGAGCCGCGTTGCGGCCGGTCTCGCCAAGTGCCCTGTAGAGCCCGTCGACCGAGATGAAGGCCAGGCTGTCGACGCCGAGATAGTCCTTCATCTCCTCGATCGACATCTTGGCAGCCAGGAGCTTGTCCTGGTCGGGCATGTCGATGCCGTAATAGTCCGGGAACTTGATCGGCGGCGAGGCGATGCGGAAATGCACTTCCCTCGCGCCGGCATCGCGCATCATCTTCACGATCTTGCGCGAGGTCGTGCCGCGCACGATCGAATCGTCGACCAGGATCAGCCGCTTGCCCTCGATCACCGCCTTGTTGGCGGAATGCTTCATGCGCACGCCAAGCTCGCGCACCGACTGGGTCGGCTGGATGAAGGTCCGGCCGACATAGTGATTGCGGATGATGCCGAGCTCATAGGGAATGCCGGAGGCCTGGGCATAGCCGATGGCCGCCGGCACGCCGGAATCGGGCACAGGCACCACCACATCGGCTTCCACGCCGGCCTCGGCCGCCAGGTTGGAGCCGATCTGCTTGCGCAGGCCATAGACATTCTTGCCGTCGACGATCGAATCCGGACGGGCGAAATAGACATATTCGAAGATGCACGGCCGCTTCTGGCGGGGCGGGAAGGGCTTGATCGATTCAATGCCCTTCTCGTCGATGATCACCACTTCGCCATTGGCGACCTCGCGCACGAAGCGCGCGCCGATGATGTCGAGGGCGACCGTCTCCGAGGTCAGGATATATTTGCCGTCGAGCTCACCGATCACCAGCGGGCGGATGCCGAGGGGATCGCGGGCGCCGATCAGCTTCTTGTTGGTCATGCCGACAAAGGCATAGCCGCCTTCGATTTGGCTGAGCGCGTCGATGAACCGGTCGGAGAAGCGGTTGCGGCGCGAGCGGGCGACCAGATGCAGGATTACCTCGGTATCCGAGGTCGCCTGGTAGATCGCACCATCGGCGATCAGCCGGCGGCGCAGCGTCAGGCCGTTGGTCAGGTTGCCGTTGTGGCACGCAGCGAAACCGCCGGTCTCAAGCTCAGCGAACAGCGGCTGCACATTGCGCAGGATATTGCCGCCAGTGGTGGAGTAGCGGGTGTGGCCGATGGCGTTGTCGCCGGGCAGGCGCTCGATCACCTCGCGGCGGGAGAAATTGTCGCCGACCAGACCGATGCGGCGCTCCGAGTGGAAGCGCTGGCCGTCGAACGACACGATGCCGGCTGCTTCCTGACCGCGATGCTGAAGGGCATGGAGCCCCAGCGCCGTCAGGGCCGCGGCATCCGGATGCGCGAACACGCCGAACACGCCGCATTCCTCGTGAAGCCGATCGGCCTCCGCGTCGAAGGCCTCACGATCGACCTCCTGGTACGCATGCTCCAGGTCCGCCTCGTGATGGCGGATGTCCATGGGTCGCGTCATGACGTCCTCGTCTGGGTCAAGGGTCCGATCGTCGGCCCATCGCGATATATGCGGGCCGATACGTCGGTTGGAAAGGTCGGTCCACCCCATGCACGGCGGCCATGCGCGCCAGGCGCGCATGGAGAGTGATCAGGGCCGGCGTGCCGGCGGCTGGGCCGCTGGCGGCGCGGCCGGCGGCGTGGTGCCATCGGCGGGCGGTGTCGCGGGCTGCGCGCGATTGAGGCGCTTGAGGATGTCAGACCCTTCAATGTCCTGCGGCAACTGGGAGATCAGCCAATCCTTGGCGCTGTCGAGCACCACGAAGGACTTGGCCTTGGTCATCCAGTCCGGGCGATTGGTGTTCGGCACCAGCCAGGTGAAGAAGGCGAAGGCGACGACCACGATGACCATGCCGCGGGCAAGGCCGAACAGGAAGCCGAGCGAGCGGTCGAGCACGCCGATCTTGGAATCGAGGATGGCGTCCGAAATGCGGATCGTGATCAGCGAGACCACCACCAGGACCGTCAGGAACACGCCCGCAATGACCACAGCCTTGGCGGCGAGCTCGTTGGGGATCTGGGTCTGGGCCAGCGGCAGGAGCCTCGGAAAGGCCCACCATGTCGTGAGAGCCGCCAGACCCCAGCTTGCAATCGACAGGACCTCGCGAACAAAGCCGCGCACCATGGCGAGAAGCGCCGAGATCAACATGATCACGGCGAGGCCTATGTCGAGATAGGTGACCGGCATCGGCGGTGGCTCCGGGGCAGCTTTGACTACGAGTCGTGTGCGCGCGACAGTCGCGCTTATAGCGGGGCGATGGTCGTCCGTCACCCCGTCAGAATCCCGCAAGATGTGCATAAAGTTTGGGCTCGCCACCAAAGCAGGCGGCGGCGATCATCGGCGTTGTTGCATTGCACACGGAGCCGCCATGATCACGCGCCGAAGCCTCGCCCTCGCGCCTCTCGCGGCCATGGCCCTTGCCGCCCCGGCCTTGGCCCAGACCCGCACGAAAGTTCGGTTCTCGCTGAATCTGCCGCGCAACGGCTCAAACCTGGCCTTCCTGTTCGGTCGCGACCGCGGCTATTTTGCTGACGAAGGCATCGAGATCACCGACATGGACCCGGCAAGCGGCTCCGATGCGCTGACCCGTGTGGCATCCGGTGCCTATGACGCGAGCTTCGCGGACACGACCGGCCTTCCGGATCTCGTCAGCCGGGCGCCCGATGCGGCGCCTCTGTCGGTCTTCAATATCTTCCGCGTGACACCAGCGTCAGTTGTCACCTGGTCGAAGGACAAGCTGACCAAGCCGGCCGACCTCGTCGGCAAGACGCTGGGTGGACCGATCACCGACAATGGCTATCGCCTGTTCCCGGTCTTCTTCAAGGTCAATGGCCTCGACCCCGCGAGCGTCAAGTTCAACAACATGGACCTGCGCATGCGCGAGCCCGCGTTCATCCGCCGCGAGGTCGATGGCGTCACCGGCTTCGATTCCACGATCTGGCTCAATCTCAAGCTGCTTGGCGTGAAGCGCGAGGACATTTCCATCATGTCCTATGCCGCCCATGGCCTCGACATCTATGGCAACGGCATTCTCGTGAGCCGCAAGTTCCTGCGCGACAACGAAGCGGCGATCCCGCCACTTCTGCGCGCCGTGGCGAAATCCTGGCGCGAGGCCGCGAAGGACCCGAAGGCTGCGGCAGCCGTGCTGACCAAGATCGACCCGATCATCCGCGCCGATATCGAGGAAGAGCGGTTTCGCTGGGTTCTGGAGCATCAGGTGATGACGCCGGAGACGGCAGCCACCGGCATCGGCCCGGTCGATGTCGGGCGCCTGCAGAAGGGGCTCGACCTGCAGGTCGAGGGCTTCGGCTTGCCGGCGAAGATCCCGGTCTCGCGCATCTGGTCGGACAAGTACCTGCCGGCACTCGATCAGCGGAAGATGGCGTGACAGCGCTCAGGCCGGCGGCCCGAGCCGGATCGATTTCGGCGATGACACACCCATCGTGACATAGATGCTCATCAGCTGGTCCATGCCGACATCCGCCTGGACCACCCAGCTCGCCGGCACATAGATCAGGCCGCCACCGATCGGCACCGGTGCCGATGGGACGAGGATCGCGTGATAGCTTTCCTCGCCGACCATGATCGGCTCCGGCGTCGGCAGCAGGGCCAGCACGGCCGCGCCCTTGTCGCCGCCGAAGAACACCCAGACCGGGCTCATCGACTTCAGTCCGTCGGCATCCTTGCGGTCGACCATGGAGACGAAGCGCCGCGACAGGTCATAGACAGTGCCGATCAGTGGGATGCGCCGCATGATCTGGTCGAGTGCGGTCTCCAGGCGCTCCTGCAGCACGGTGGCCACAAGGCCCAGCAGATAGATCACCGCCACCATCACGCCGATGCCGATGAGATAGGCGATGGCCGCGGAGCTGGAAAAACCGAAACCGATTGATGTCAGGAAACGGCCGACGAAGGTGCCGGGCCCGACGAAGCCATAGACCAGCGTCACCGTCCAGACGACCAGTGCCACCGTGACCGCCAATGGCAGAAGCAGGAGGACGCCTGCCAGAAACACCCGTTTCATATTGCCCATCTCTCCGACCGAACCCCCGGAAGCTCTCGACGCCACACACAATGTGTCGGCGATCCGCATGGCGTCCAGATGGCGGGCTAGTCGTCCGATGATTTCGTGCGTGGCCGGCCGACACCGGAAGCCGCAATATCGGCGACCAGGGTGGAGAGGCCGGTAACCGCCTGGGTCGCCAGACCCGGCTCGGACGGTTCGCCCCGCGCGACGTCCGGCACGACGGCCTTGGTGAAGCCGAGCTTCTTGGCTTCCTTCAGTCGCGCGGCGGCCTGCGCCACCGGCCGAACGGCGCCCGAGAGGCTGACCTCGCCGAAATAGACCGAGTCCGCCGGCAGGACCGCGCCGGTCAGCGAAGAAACCAGTGCCGCGGCAACGGCGAGATCGGCGGCGGGCTCGGCAATCCTGAGGCCCCCCGCGACATTCAGATAGACGTCGTGGCTGCCGAGGCGGACGCCGCAATGGGCATCCAGCACGGCGAGCACCATGGAGAGCCGCGCCGGATCCCATCCGACCACGGCGCGGCGCGGCGTGCCAAGTGTCGAGGGTGCCACCAGCGCCTGGATTTCCACCAGAACAGGCCTTGTGCCTTCCATGCCGGCGAACACCGCCGTGCCGGGCGCGCCGAGATCGCGCCCCGCGAGGAACAGTTCGGAGGGGTTGGGCACCTCGCGCAGGCCCTTGCCGGTCATTTCGAACACGCCGATCTCGTCGGTCGGGCCGAAGCGGTTCTTCACGGCGCGCAGGATGCGGAAATGGTGGCCGCCTTCGCCCTCGAAGCTCATGACCGCATCGACCATATGCTCGACCACGCGCGGGCCAGCGATCTGGCCATCCTTGGTGACATGGCCGACCAGGATGACGGCCGCGCCCGACTTCTTGGCGAAACGGATCAGCACCTGGGCTGCGGACCGCACCTGGCTCACCGTGCCCGGCGCGCTCTCCACCTTGTCGGTCCACATGGTCTGGATTGAATCGATCACCACGAGGCGCGGCACAGGCCCTTCCGACAGGGTGGCGACGATGTCCTCGACATTGGTCTCGGCTGCGAGTTCCACGGGGGAGGCGGTCAGGCCGAGCCGATCGGCGCGCAGCCGCACCTGGCCGACCGCCTCTTCGCCCGAAATATAGACGACCCGATGGCCCATCCGGGCGAGACGGGCGGAGGCCTGGATCAGCAGGGTCGACTTGCCGATGCCGGGATCGCCGCCGATCAGGATCACCGAACCCTTGACGAGGCCGCCGCCGAACACGCGGTCAAGCTCACCGACCTGCGTTTCGGTGCGGGGGGCCTGGTCATTGACGCCATCAAGGCCGGCCAGCGCGAAGGTGCGGCCCTTCGAGCGCGAGGAACTCTTGACCGGTGCGCCGCCGACCCCCGTCGCCGCCACGCTCTCCTCGGCAATCGTGTTCCAGCCGCCGCAGCTCTCGCACTTGCCCTGCCAGCGGCCATAGGTGGCCCCGCAGGACTGGCAGACGAAGGTGGATTGAGCCGCGCGCGCCATGGGGTCCCGTTGATTCCGCCGTGCTTATGGCACGGATTGGCGTGAGATCAAAACGAGAACATGTTGGTTGTTTCTAGCGCCCCCAGCGCTCCAGCTCACCGATGCGCTCGTTCATCGCGTCGCGCACGCAATTGGCGATATCGG